>JAAESX010000306.1 GCA_024228935.1 Pseudomonadota bacterium | reverse complement strand
TGAAGATGTCGAGCACGACGAAGAGGTAGAAGTAGGTCCACTTCTTAGGGCCGAGCAGCTTGGTGACGTCCCAGCTCCAGACCTGGTTGGGCCCGCTCGCCAGCAGCTCTGGCTTCTCGTAGGGCGGGTGCTCGAGCTGAGCGCGCCGCTCACGATTCTCTCCGGACCGCTCCAGCAGGCGGTACATGGTGCGCTCGGAGCAGAGGTAGATGCCCTCATCCAGGAGGGTGGCCCACACCTGGGCAGGGGCGGCATCGACGAAGCGCTCCGAATGCAGGAGGTCCAGCACCTTCTGCTCTTCTGGCTCGCTCAGCCGGCGAGGCGAGCGGGTCGTCGGGGAGACGTCAGGCTGCTGGGGAGCCTCGGCGGCCTTGCGCCACCGATAGAAAGTCGAGCGCGGGAAGCTGAGCGCGGAGCAGGCCTGGGCGACGCCCACGACGCCAGCCAGGCTCTCCACGACGTCGCTCAGCTCTCCTCGGTCGAGTCCTGCAGCTCCAGCAGCCGTGAGACTTTTTTCTGCACCTCGATGATCAGCTCGGCCTGCTCCAGCTTCCGACGCAGACGCGCGTTCTCGCGCTCGAGGCGGCGCCTCTCCTTCTTCGCCGCGGCGTCCGGGTCGCGCTTGCGACCGCGCTTCTGCGCCAGCGCCTGAAGGGACCCCTTCGCCGCTGCGCTCCTCCAGTCGCACAGGTGCGAGGAGTAGAGGCCCTCGCGTCGAAGCAGCGCGCCAGGGCCCTGCCCCTGCCGCCTGAGCTCCTCGACCTGGTCCAGGATGTCCAACTTGTACTCGGCGGTGAACCGCCGCCTCTTTGCCTTCGCCGGGACTTCCGGGTCAGGCCTCTCCGCGTTCGCGGTCGTCGATTCCGACACGGGCTCCATCAACCATCTCCTGCCGCCCTCTACGTTAAATTGTCAAAGACCCTGTGTCCCACTCACGTTGGCAGAGAGGGGAGGCCGAG
>JAAESX010000305.1 GCA_024228935.1 Pseudomonadota bacterium | reverse complement strand
TCGAGATGGACGGGGATCGCGCGATCGTCTCCGACCCCGGCCGGGCCGCTGTCATCTTCGCGGTGGGCTCCAACACGGAGCTCCTCGAGCTCGCCGCCCAGGGTGAACCGGACGACAACTTCGGGGCCTCCGTGGCCCTCTCCGGTGACCTCGCCGTCGTCGGGGCGACCAACGTCGACGGGAACGGGCCTCTCTTCGGCTCCAACTGGGGCGGGGCATGGGTCTTCGATGCGGCGACCGGCGCGGTCCTCGACTTCATTCAGGGTTCGGACGCGTTCTCGGGGGACCGCGCCGGGAACGCCGTGGCCGTCAACGACGACTACATCATCCTCGCCGCGCAGCTCCAGGACTCACCGGGAAGCCAACAGGGCGCCGTCTACGTCTATGACGCCGCCACCCGTCAGGAGCTCTACAAGCTCACCGCCTTCGACGGGGAGCTGCTGGACTACTTCGGTTCGGACGTCGCGCTCGAGGGGGACACGCTGCTGGTCGGCGCCAGCGGCGACGACTCCAACCGTGGGGCCGCTTACCTCTACGACCTGCCCACGGGCAACCTGATCCGGAAGATCGTGGCGTCCGATGGCGAGCCGGAGGACTTCTTCGGGGTCTCCGTCGCCATCAGCGGCGACCGCGCGCTCGTCGGCGCCTACTGGGACGAGAACGCGGGCGGCACCTTCGCGGGCGCGGCCTACCTCTTCGACTGGACCACCGGGCAAGAGCTCCACAAGCTCACCGCGTCCGACGGCGCCGCGGAGGCGGTCTTTGGGGCCTCCGTGGACCTGGTCGGCGACCGGGCCATCGTCGGGGCCTACCTCGCCGACGCGCCGCTCTTTCGCTCGGGCGCGGCCTACACCTTCGACGCCAGCACCGGCCAGGAGCTCCAGAAGCTCGTCCCATCGACGCCCGCAACGTCCGACTGGTTCGGCTACGACGTGGCGACCAACGGGGCGCAGGACCTCGCGAGCCTGACCGGCGGACTCTTCTTCGGATCCCCCCTCACCGAGGGCGCCGTCTGCGTGTACGGCTTCCCGGAGATCGGCACGAACTACTGC
>JAAESX010000304.1 GCA_024228935.1 Pseudomonadota bacterium | reverse complement strand
TGGCCTCGGGGCGCGATGATCCAAAGTCGGTCACGCAGCGTCCCTGGGGGCCTTGCGCAAGCGGGCAGTGGGTCGCCAGCCCGTGATGCCGAGAACTGCCTGCTCAAGCTCACGCCATCGTCCGCACTTGGCCTGTGCGCGTAGGTGGAGGACGCCTTCGGCGTGCTCCTCGGTCCAGGAGACGCTGCTGCCCTTGAGCCGGAGGTTGATGACACGACGCACAGAGGACTCCACAGCGCCGCTGCCGATGGGCAGCCCTCGCTGGCGGAAGGGAGCGTAGCGTAGGCGTTCGCGGTGGGCCGAGAAGTACTCGACCTGCTTCTTCAGCTCCTCCGGGTCCCGCTTGGAGATCTGGCGGAACACGGCCTCGATGGCCTCGATGTCACCGGCCTTCAGGCGACGCTTCTGGGTCGCGTACCAGCCCAGGCGGTACTCCTCGGTCCATCCCTGGCTCTTCGAGAACTCGCTCAACCGCTGGACGACGTGGAAGTAGTCCACGACCTCGTGGAAGCGCTCGGCCTCAATGCCCAGCGTCTTGCGGAGTCCTGGAGCGCGCTTCCAGATCCACGGTGCTGCGTCGGCCACGAAGGTCAGCTCCATCGCCTTGTGAGCTCCCATGCGACGCAGGTGGTAGAGGAGCAGCTCGAACACGGCGTCCGCGTCTCCCAGGGTGCCATCGATCACCGACCGCACCTTCCGGTCTCGCCGGCCGTCTTCGCCCAGGACGTAGAGCGTGAGCACCTTGGGTTCTCGCCACTCAGTCACGAAGCGCTTCCGGCCGCCCTTCTTCGGCCGACCTCCCACGCGCTTCCGGATCTGTACGCGCCCGCCATCGACGGCGGCCACGACACGCCGACCAGCGAACGGGCCGTCGTCGTTCCCCTTGTCCAGCTTCGCGACCGCCTCAGCACGGGCGCGAAGGGCGTCGTCGGTGACCTCGTAGGTCAGCCGCAGGGCGGCCTTGTGGTCGATCTCAACGCCGCCCATGGCCAACAGCTCGCGTGCTGCGGACACCGAATTCGCTTCACTGACGGACCGAGCAATGAGGAGCCGAAGGGCGGGCGTCGCGCGCCCGACAATGCCGAGCTGGTCCAGTACCGGATACACGCCGGTTCCCTGGGCTCCACGCTTGCGGGACTTCGGGCCTCGGCCCCGAGGTGCCCCGATGGCGTACGGCGTCGTCACCTCGACCTCCTGGCCGCTCAGCGTCCTCACCAGGGTCTTGCGACGCCCCTCGCTCCGTACCTGGATACCCCGCTCTCGAGCACGCTCGCGGACCCGCTCCAGCGCCTCCCGGGCGCGTGTCTGGTCGTCTGAGACGGCCTGGAGCGCACGCTGGGTCATCTCCGCGGCAAGCGCCAGTGCGAGAGCCTGCACCCTCCGCTCCGCGTCGCAGAACCCGAGCGCATCGGAAGCCTGGCGCAGCTCACCGACCGCATCCGTCAGCCGGCCTCGGAAGGCGGCGACGGCGTCATCGAGGAGTCGGGCGTCTCGGTCCATGCCGAGACCAGATCACGACTCACCAGCTTGCGCAAGCCGGCGCCCGAAACCGATCCTGCTTCCTCCATTCTCGCCGACGCGTCCCTCACGTTCGACTCGGGCGGATCGCTCCCCTGGTGAGGCCGCCTACGACGAATTCGCCCTCTACGTCGTCGTCCAGGTTCGCTACGGCCATGGGAAGGTCGCCGGACCCATGTGAGAACAGCGCCGCTGGGCTGGACTCGGCCAGCACCTCGCCGACTGCGTCGAGCACCAACACGAGCTCCTGGCCGCTGTCACTAACGAGCATCTCCTGTTGGCCGTCCAGGTCGAGATCGGCGGAAATGAAGGTGCCCTTTCCGTGCATCTCGAACGCGAGCACCTGCCTGGCGGCTTCGTCCGATGCGAGGCCAATACTCCAGCCTCGATAAAGGACCTCTGGCGCACCGTCGCCCTCCAGATCTGTCACCCACGCTTGGTCGGTGTTGGGGGCGGCACCTGTCGAGAAAGCCCCGTAGGAAGAGGGCTCCGTGCCGTGCTCCACGAGCGAGAGGGCGTTTCCCCATGACTCGATGTGGCTGACGACGAGCGCCGTGCCCACCCCCGTCTCGGTCCTGGCGGCCGTGACGTGCGGGCTCCCCCTGAAGTAGAGAGACTCCACGCTGCCCGTGGAGACATCCACCAGGGCGATGGAGCCGGTGGCGAGATCCAATCCGGGGTCACCGTCAACTGCGACCTGGGGCCGGTCTGCAAGAGTGACCTGAAGATCGCCGTCCGTGTCGACGAAGCGAGCCGTCGCAATCCCGCCACCGATGACATTCCAGTCTTCCGGCAGGCCCACCGAGGAGGCGATTCGCAGATCCCAGGCGGCCTCACCCATCGGCAGCTGACAGTCGCCGTGTACTGCGGAGCTGCGCTGCTGCCAGGTGTCGTCTGGACAGCTACCGTCGCTTGGGGCAGGCACATCAACGGGGTCAGAGAGCGGACCGCTCGCGGCCTCCTCCGTTGGGTGCGGGCCCAACCCATAGTCCGAGCACGAGCACGCCAGGAGGCAGAGTCCAGTCATTCCCCGGCCGGCGCGCATTCTCGACTCCAGCGACGACCGTATTCTACACTTCGCCGCCCAGGGTCGGGCACGAACCACCGGCTCCGCGTACCAGCTCATCGGGGGCCATTCGCCGGTACCGTATGGGCCGACTCAGAGGCAGTCCGCTGGAGAAGGCGCGGCGTGTCCGACATGGCCCGCGAAGACGTCGAAGGTGACATCGACACCGACATCGACAGGATGTCGAACGCGGTGGGAGTGAACGGGTACGCCCAGCGGGCGCCGGGGCCACATAGGGCGACCCTGACGCCGAGGGTGCCGCTACCTGGCCCCGACGGGGCCAGTTGGGCGGACCCTGACGCCGAGGGTGGGGTTGGTTGGCCCCGCGAGCGCTTGGCTGGCCCGGACGGGGCCAGTTGGGTGGACCCTGACGCCGAGGGTGGGGTTGGTTGGCCCCGCTTCGCGGTGCCTCAGGGCGCGCGGGGGCCTCACCTGGCCCAGACGGGCCAGGTGAGTGCCACTCTCGCCGGTGCACCACACGCCATCCTGCCGAGCACGCCGTGAAAGCGGCGCTTGTTCGGCTCGGCCTCGGCTCGGGCACGAGGTCGAGGTCGAGCCATCGAGGTCGAGCCATCGAGGTCGAGCCATCGAGGTCGAGCCATCGAGGTCGAGGTCGAGGTCGGCTGCGACAACGGCATCCTCTTGAGCCGGATCGAAGGCTGGGACCGCCACGGCGTGGACCTCAACCGCCGCTCGATCGAGCGCGGGCGCCAGCTCTTCGGGGACCTCACCCTGGTGGTCGGCGACGGCGTGACCGTGCCCTACCCGGACGCCCACTTCGACGCGGTCGTGGTCTCCGCGGTGCTGAAGCACATCCGCCACGAAGACCGGCCCGCCTTCTACGACGAGCTGGCGCGGGTCGGGGCCTTCCTGCTCGTCTGCTACGAGGACAAGCCGGCCGTCGACGAGCGCTGCGGACCCTTCACCTTCTACCGGGGCGACTTCCGGGCCGAGCTATCGGCGCGCTTCCCCCACCGCCACACGGTGAGCTGCGCCGGGTACGTGTTCTCGGTGTACGAGCTGCGAGATGTGACCGCGGCGTGACCGCGAACCTGGGAGGCTGTGGGCAAGGCGACTCCGGCTCCGAGGCACCATGAGCTCTACCCACCCGATCACCGTCCAGGTCCCAGGCAGCGCCCTGTT
>JAAESX010000303.1 GCA_024228935.1 Pseudomonadota bacterium | reverse complement strand
CGGCCTCGTCGCCCTCGGCGAGGGCCAACACGAGGTCGTCGGCCGTTGTGACGATGGCCGCGAGCCGTCGCACCCCGCCGCGTGCCAGGGCTGGACGCTCGGCCCGGTAGGCTTCGCCGACCAGCGGTGCGAGGTCGATGCTCGCGATGTCGGACGCTTCGCCGGCCACCATCTCGGCCACTTGGATGCGTCGCTTGTGGCGCGCTTCCTTGCCCTCTTCGGCGGCGGACCAGGCGACGAAGAAGTCGGTGGGGCCGACGCTCACGGTGGTGCCGGTCGGGAAGCCGGTGAGCACGCCCAGGTCGACCACCTCCCAGGACGCGCCATCGCCCGTGGCGACCCTCAGCCGCACGCGCTCGTCGTCGTAGTCGTCCTCGTCGTTGCCCACGACACCGTTGATGTTCTCGACCCAGGCCGCCCGGATGCCACCGCCTGGTCGCTCGCCCAGCGCGACCTCCCAGGTCGGGCCGACCTCGGGCTGGAAGGCGAGGGTCTCGCTCCACGCCTCGTCCCGGAACTGGAAGCAGCGCGGCACCCAGGGGCTGGAGCCTTCCTCCTGCAGGTGGAGCTCGCGGAAGCACGCCCAGGTCGCCAGCGTGCCGTGCACCATCGCCAGACCCTCGACGTCGAAGGCCTCGGGGCTCGACAGCTCGACCCCGTCCACGACGACGCGTGCGCGCTGCTCGGTGGCGTCGAGGAGCTCCAGGTCCCCTTCGAGACCGCCCGCGAGTCCGAGCTCCGCCACCCCGCGCTCCGGGACCGGCAGCTCGCGCGTGAAGAGCTCTGTCGCGACCCGGCCGCGGGCCCAGGGCAGGTCGACGTCGAAGAGCGCGGCGAGGGTCACCCCGAGGTCTTCCAGGGTCACGCGCTCGGCGCTGGGCCCGACCACCACGTCGGGGCCGAGCACCAGGAGGGGCACGTGTCGACACCCCGCGCAGCTGTCGCCGTGCTCGCGCCAGGGGTTCTTGCCTTCCCCGGTGTCGTGGCGGCCGTGGTCGCTGACGATGACGAGGGTGGTGTGGTCGGCGTAGCTCGGGTGGTCCTGGAGCCAGCTCCAGAAGCCTGCCAGGTCGTCGTCGAGGGCCCGGAGGTGCTGGGGGTGGCTGTTCTCGACCCCGAAGTGGCCCGAGCGGTCGACCGCG
>JAAESX010000302.1 GCA_024228935.1 Pseudomonadota bacterium | reverse complement strand
TCGACCAACATCTCGTCGGTGCTCAACGAGCGCATCTATGGCCCCGACCGCGAGGACGGGACCATCGGCAAGGAGCTCGAGGTCAAGTACAAGCACCCCGAGCTGGTGGCGACCCAGGACGCCTGGACGCGCCACATCCGCTTCGAGATCGCCGAGGCCAACGCGATGACCGCGGTCGGCTCCTTCGGGAAGATGGCCCACTACGTCGGGATCCCCTTCTTCCCGATCATGACGGTCTATGACTTCTTCATCAAGCGGGCCCTCGACCAGCTCTACTACAACCTCTACTGGGGCGCCGAGTTCGTCGTCATGGGCACGCCCTCGGGCGTGACGCTCTCGCCGGAGGGCGCGCAGCACTCCTGGAAGAGCGACATCCAGATCCCGAACCTGATCACCTGGGAGCCGCTCTACGCGATCGAGGTCGACTGGATCCTCTCCGACGCCATCCGGCGCCACATGGAGGACGACAACGACGGCCGCCGCGGCGTGCTGATCCGCGCCGTGACGCGGGCCGCCAAGCAGAAGGAGCTCCTCGAGCTCATGAAGACCCAGGCGCGCTACAAGGGCCACGACGCCGGCCTCCTCGCCCCCAAGGGCGCGAGCTGGGACGGCGCCACCGACGAGTCCACCGTCGCCACGATGCCCGCCGATGAGATCCTCGCCGGCGTGCGCGCCGACGTGATGGAAGGCGGGTACTACCTGGTCGACTACCGCGGCTACGCGGGCTACGAGCCGGGCGATAACGTCGTGCACATCTTCGCCATGGGCTCCCTCGCCGACGGCGCGGTGGAGGCCTCCAAGGCCCTGCTCGAGCGCGGCATCTACGCCAACGTGATCCACGTCAGCTCGCCCGAGCTGCTGTTCTGCATCCTCAGCCACGAGTCCGACTACCGCCACCTCTAGGAGGGGCTCAGCATCGACGGCAACCTGCACCTCGTCCCCTCGGGCGAGACCGACGCCGCGGGCCTCGCGGGCCTCGCCGGCCGCCGGGTCCCCATCGTCGCGGTGTGCGACGGCGAGGCGGGCCTCCTGGACAACATCGGCTCCATCGTCGGCGTCCGTCAGGAGACCCTCGCGGTGCGCAAGTTCTCCAAGTGCGGCCGCCCGGCCGAGGTCTTCAAGTACCAGCACCTCGACGCGGACTCCATCGCCGAGGCCTGCGGCAAGGTCCTC
>JAAESX010000301.1 GCA_024228935.1 Pseudomonadota bacterium | reverse complement strand
GTAACCGTCCGAGTTCCCCCGTCTTCCCGCCGATCCCCGCCCGCTGCACGCTTCTCGCCCACACGAGGAGCACGTGATGAAGCGGAGCAAGCGCCAGCTGTACTGGCGTCGAATGGTGGACGAACACGCCGCGAGCGGGCTGACGCAGGTGGCGTTCGCGGCGGCGCGTGGCATCCCGGTCAAGGGCCTGCACCGGTGGCGCAAGCGCTTTCGCGATGAGGCGGAGGCGGCCTCGTTGCCCGCAGTCGTCGAGGTCGTGATTGGCAGCATGCCGGCAGCCCCGCCGCCACGGGACCTGCGGTTGGCGCTCGGCGGCGACCTCGCCCTCGTCTTCGACACCGCCACCGAGCCGGCCTACGTCGCCGACTTCGTGGTCGCCCTGCGCGAGCGCGGCGCGTGCTGAGCCTCCCACCGTCGGTCCGCATCCACCTCGCCGCCCAGCCCGTCGATATGCGCAAGGGCTTCGACGGCCTCATGACCATCGTCCGGGCCTGGGGCTTCGACCCGTTCACCGGCGACCTCTTCGTCTTCGTCAGCCGCAATCGCACCCGAGTCAAGGTCCTGCATTGGGACCACGGGGGCTTCGTGTTGACGTACAAGCGCCTCGAGGCCGGCAGCTTTCGCGTCCCCCTGCCCAAGCCCGGAGCGACCAAGCTCCGCCTCGACGCCACGCAGCTCGCCATGCTGCTCGACGGCATCGACTTCAGCCGCGTGCGACGCCCGCGGATCTGGATGCCGCCTCAGGGGATCGACAAGCCGGCGTTGGTGTGATCAAAGCACGGGATGGCCGACGTCCCCGAGGATCACGAGTGCGCGTGGCGTGACGAGGCTCTTCGGCTGCAGGCTCGAGTAGCGGAGATGGAGGCGATCTCCTCCACGCAACAGGCTCGGGTGGCCGAGATGGAGGCGGTCTCCGCCGCGCAGCAGGCTCAGTTGGACGAGCTCCGACGGGCGGTCTTCGGCCGCAAGTCCGAGAAGCTGCCGACGCCCGACCAGCAGCTCCGCCAGCAGGGTCGCAAGGCGGACCCGGCGAAGACACAGGCCACCCGCGCCGAGCGACGTCGTCAGAAGGCCGAGCTCCCGAGTGAGCGATTCGAGCACCCGGTGCCGCCGGAGCAGTGCGTGTGCCCGAAGTGCGGCTCGCCGGAGCTGTCGCCGCTGGGCGAGGGCGAAGAACGGGTCATCTACGAGCGGGTGCCCGAGCACTTCGTGCGCCACGTCCACGTCCTGCAGAAGCTGGCTTGTCGGTGCGGCGAGTACGTCGTCACGGCGCCTGGGCCTCGTCGGGTGGCGGAGCAGACGTCGTACGGGGCGGGGCTCGTCGCGCACCTGGTGGTCAGCAAGTGCGCCGACTCGACGCCTTTCTACCGGCTGGAGAAGGCGTGCAAGCGGGCAGGCATGCCGCTGTCACGGAGCACGATGGTGGACCTGTTTCACCGGGCGGCCGGCGAGGTGGAGCCGCTGTACGACGCCTTGATGGCGCACATCGCTGCCCAGCAGGTCGTCCAGGCGGACGAGACCACGCTCAAGATGCAGAAGAAGAGCAGCAAGGGCTGGCTCTGGACCTTCCTGGCGCCCGACGCCATCGGCTACCGCTTCGCCGAGAGCCGGTCGGGGCAGACGCCGACCGAGGTGCTGGGCGGTACCTCGGGCACCCTCGTGGTGGATGCGTACACCGGTTACAACACCGTGTGCACGCCGCAGGGTCGCGAGCGCGCTGGCTGCCTCGCGCACGTGCGCCGCAAGCTCTTCGACGCCCGCAAGCTGGCGCCCGAGGACGTCGACGTCGCGCTGGGGCTCATCCTGGATGTCTACCGCGTCGAGCACGACGCGCGCGAAGCCGGCATCGTCGGCACCAGGAAGCACCTGGCGCTGAGGCAGTCCCGCAGCCGCGACGCGATGGACGCGCTGCACGAGTGGCTGCTGGAGCAAGAGCCGAAGTGGCCGCCGAAGAGCAAGCTCGGCGTCGCCATCCGCTACCCGCTCAAGCAGTGGCAGGCGCTCACGGTCTGCCTCGGCGACGCGCAGGTCCCCGTCGACAACAACGCCTCGGAGAGGGCGCTGCGCGTGGTCGCCCTGGGCAGGAAGAACTTCCTGTTCGTCGGTCATGCCGAGGCCGGGCAAAACACGGCGATGCTGTACTCGCTCGTGGCGTCCTGCGAAGCGAACGGGGTCAACCCCGAGGCGTACCTGGCCGACGTGTTGCTGCGGGTCCAGACGCATCCGGCGAGCCGGATCGGGGAGCTGTTGCCGCATCGGTGGACGGGCGCGGGCGCGTAACTCACGGGGGCTCACGGCGCGCTACGTCGGAACTCGGACGGTTACCGCGCAACGTCCTATCTGTCTACTCCGGATGGGCTCGAAAGCGACATCCCCGCCGATGGACTGGCGCGACGAGGGACTGGACACCGGTCGGCGACGTCGTCCTCAACGGCCGACGGGTGGCTGCGTGAGGCGAGATGGCCAATTGAGGCGACAACTCATTTGACAGCCACCGCGATCACGTGGCCGCGATCACGTGCCCGTGCCCCTGCTTCGTGGTCGCTCCCGCTCCCCTGAACCGTGCCCGTTGCCGCGGTCGCGACCGTGAGTCGAGATCATCCGATCCTGACCTTGCTCAACGGTGGGGAGTCCCCCCCCTCAGGGGCAGCCGCCCAAACCGCTGCACGGCGTCACGAGCCCCGTGGGCCAGTGCACGGTCGCCACGTAGTAGTCGGTGTCTTCGCCGTCCATCGTGAAGTCCAGCGTGCTGACGAGCAGACCGTCGACGTAGACCAGGACCGTCGCGGGGTTCGGGCCGGTCGTGTCCGTCGTGCTTCCGCTGTAGTCGTGCACCATGATCTGGTAGTCGCCGTCGTAGGGCGCCGTCGCGGGGGACTCGAAGCGGGTCGCGTGGTGACGCTGCTGGGCATGGGCGGCGTCGGCAAGACCCACCTGGCGCTCGAGCTCGGGCGGGAGGCGAACGAGCGGGGCGAGGCCGCCTGGGTCTGCGAGCTGGCCGAGGCGCGGGACGCAGAGGGGCTTCGGGCGGCGGTCGGTCGCGCGATGGGGCTGGGTGGGGATGGAGACATCGGCGCCGCGCTGGCGGGTCGGGGGCGTTGCCTGCTGATCCTCGACCACCTGGAGCACGTGGTCGGGCCCTCAACGGAG
>JAAESX010000300.1 GCA_024228935.1 Pseudomonadota bacterium | reverse complement strand
CTCTTCAGCTTCAGGCGTCCACGTCGGACAACGTTGCCGAAGCCGCGTACCACCCACCTGGCAACCGCCGAAACGTCCCGCGGTGACCGGATCGACCCGAACTTGCGGAACACCTTGCCGGCCAGCACGACAACCGGCGGGTTGTCAACCGGCTTGAAAGCGCTGGCCAGCCGGGTCGACACGGCCCTCGGACCCTTCGCCAACTTCACGGCCTTGAGGCCCAGGGCGTCTGGGCCCATGATCCGTGATCCGAACAACTCGCCGGCCTCCACCCACGGGTCGTCGGCTCCTACGTGCATGGCACGTTGCAAAGCTCGGGTGCGAACCATGCGCACCACCAGATTCGGCCGATCCACCACCAGGTTGTCGGGACCTGCCGGCCTGTCCGGTTCCTCGGTCTCCTTCGGCAACTCCACCTCGGCGCAGACCAGGCCCAGGCCCTCGAGGCCCTTCAGCATCGAAGCCAGGTCAGTGGGCCAGAGCCGCACCCGGGGCGGCACGTCGACACGCACGGCGGCATGCGGCACATCAGCCAGTAGGTCGTCTGTGAGCACTACCCGGGGGTCGGATCCGAACTCGCGCCGGATGCGGACTGCCTCGGGGTGGTCGTCCGGCACCGAGATGCCGACGACCAGGTCGTGGTACCCGGACGCCAGCAGGTTTTCGACCCGCTCGAGCACGTCGTCGTAGGTGCAGCCAGCCGTATCGACGGCGATGGTCACCAACGGAACGGTGAAGGTACGCCCAGCCACTGACCGGCGGAAGCCCTTCTCGGCGATCAGGTGGGAGAGCTTGTGGCGCTGCTCAACCTGGGAACGCTGCTCGTCGGGGTCGGGGCCGGCCGCCCCCTCACCCTGGTGCCAGGCCAGAGCACGACGCTCGGGCACCAGCACGCCACCGGCGTTGAACGCCCGGTAGCCCAACTCTGTGTCCTCGGCCCCCCACTGGGTGAACGACTCGTCGCTGCCTCCCAGATGGCTGTAGAAGGCCTTGGAGATGCCGAGGTTTCCGCCCGTGACGATACGGAACAGGTCGGTGTCAGTCGAGGTGAGGTCTTTCGTACGGGCCATGTGGAACTCGATCCACTGCGGCGCCGAGACGCTGCGACCGTCCACGACGTCACCGATGCCCGACGCTTGACGTATGTCGTCGGCGGTCACCCCGTCAAAGTCGGCATGGTGGCGAAATCCGAGCGTGAGGATGCGGTCGTCGAGGTGGTGCCAACGGGCGTGGGCCTCCACCTGGGTGGATTCGGGGACCATGTCGCAGTCCAAGAAAACCAGGATGGAGCCGGTAGCGGCCGCTGCGCCGGTGTTGCGGGCACGGGCCAACCCGAAACCGGCACGTTCTTGGGCCACCACGCGGGCCGCAAACGGGGCGCCGGTTGGCACGGTGATGGGCGGGTCGGATCCGTCGTCGGCGATGACCACCTCGAGCAGGTCCATCGGGTAGGTCTGGTTGGCTAGGGCGGCGAAGGTGAGGGCGAGGGGTTCCTGGCCGTTGTAGCAGGGCACCACCACGGTGACCTGTTGGGTGGGCTCCCAGTGGCCGATATCGCCGGGGGTGAGCGACCGCCAGTCGTTTCCGTGTACGACGTTCGGATTCATGCCCAGAGGCCT
>JAAESX010000299.1 GCA_024228935.1 Pseudomonadota bacterium | reverse complement strand
GAGGCGCCGCTGGAGGTCGGCGAGGTCATCGTTGAGGTAGCGAAGGTTGGAGAGATGGTCGTCAGCCACCGCTGCCATGGGGAGGATCAGGCCAAGCAGGGCCTGGATCCCGAACTGGCCGACCATCTTCCCGTCCGCGTTGACCACGGGGACGCTGCGGAAGTGGTTGTCACGGAGGAGCGCGGTCGCCGCGGCGACGGGTTGATCTTCACGGACCGTCACGGGGTCCGAGGTCATGATTTCACTACAGGTCATAGTCGTGCGGGACAGGTGACGCTTGAGGAGGACGGCGGGTGCGAAGTTGCATTATGGGGACGAATCCCCTCCGTCTCGGCTGACTTCATCGGCAGACCGGCTCCAGTTCACGGGAAGAAAGCTGGAACCGATCGGATCTCGATCAACTTCACGGGCTCAGCCGGTGCGGCCCTTGGCCACGTCATTGCGGAGCGCGACGGTGGGTTTGGCCACCACGGGTCCGCACCTCTTCCTCCAGGTCCGTCGCGTCGCCTTCACTCCCGCTTCCCCGTCGCGGGGGAGCGTTCACTGGAAGGTCACGGAGACCCCGTCGGTCAGGTTCGACGTGATGTTCGGATTTGCGTCTCGGTACCAGGCCTGGAAGTACCAGGTCTCACCAGGGGCGGCGGAGACGAACCCGGTCGGCGTCGGGAGCGCGCCGAGGTCGAGCGGGAGGTTGAACGTGCCGGTGCTCCCCGAGAACTGGATCTCCCCCGGGGCCACGAATCGCCCGATCGCGCCCCCGAGGCAGAGCGCGCCCTGGGTGGCAGGGACCGGGAACGTGAAGCCCGGGTTCTGCGACGTCAGGAAGAACCCGAAGGAGCCACTCGGGATCGAGGAGGCCGTCATCGACAGGTCATTCCTCGAGCGAGTGGTGCTCCCGACCGCCCGGACGATTCCGGGGCTCCCCGTCGAGTTTGGGACGGCGGGTGAGCAATAGCGGACGCCAACCTCCTCGCAGGTGTCCAGCGCTCCGTTCCCGTTGGCGTCGAGGCCGGGGTCGGCAGCGATCTCGCAGGCGTCCAGGACGGCGTTCCCGTTGCAGTCCGGGGCTCCCCCCGCGATCTGGCACTCGTCGGGTACCCCGTCGAGGTCGCAGTCCGCGCTGGTGCCAACGGCAATGTCGAAGGCGTCCGCGAGCCCGTTGCCGTTGCAGTCGACGCTGCCAGATCGGTTCTCGTACCAGACGATTCGACCGCCGGTGAAAGCGGCGGCGACCACGTCGAGGTCCCCGTCACCGTCGAGGTCAGCGAGCTCGATGGCGGTGGCGCCGTCCAGGTCGTCGGCGATCACCGCCGCGGCGCCGAAGGTGCCGCCGCCCAGGTTCTCGAACCAGAGGACTTGATCCAGCAGGAAGGACGTGGCGACGACGTCTGCATCGCCGTCGCCGTCGAGGTCCGCGGCCTCCGCGGCGAAGGCGGCCTCGACGTCCATCCCGATGGAGGTCTGAGGCCCGAAGATGCCGGCCCCGAGGTTCTCGAACCAGGCGACCTCGTCGTCGTCACCGAGGGCCGCCAGGACGTCGACCTGGTTGTCTCCGTTCAGGTCCACTCCGCGGACGTACTGTGCGCCGCCCGCGCTGCCGGAGAGGATTGTCCCGTTGCCCCAGGAGTTGCCTGGGAGGTTCTCGAACCACGTGATGCGGTCGTCGAGGAACGAGGCCGCCAGGATGTCGGGGTCGCCGTCGCCGTCGAGATCCGCCGCGTCCACTGACCGGGGGAAGTCGATCGCGCCGGTCACCAGGTTGGGCGGCGTGAAGGAGCCTCCGCCCTGGTTGCGGAGCTCGAAGACCGAGTCGCTGCCTGGCGCGCTCACTACCAGATCAACCCGGGTGTTCCCGTTCAGGTCCGCCGCCGCCAGCGAGAAGGGGCCGGTGATGGAGGTCGAGATCACTTGCTCCGCTGTGAAGCTGCCGCCGAGGTTCTCAAACCAGGCAACCTTGTTGTCACCCCCGGACACCGACACCACGTCGGCGTCCCCGTCGTCGTCCACGTCCGCCACCTGCACCGACCAGGCCAAGAGCGCGTTTGAGGTGAGGATCTGTTGGGGACCGAACGTCCCGGTCCCGTGATTCTCGTACCAGGCGATCTTGCTGTCCCCGCTGGAGGACGAGACGAGGTCGAGGTCGCCGTCGCCGTCCACGTCGAGGGAGCCGATCGAGCTCGGCGCGTCCACCAGGAGGGTCACCACGCGCTCGCCTCCGAAGAGGGGGAGCTCACACTCGTCCGGGACCCCGTTCCCGTTGATGTCCAGTGAGGAGCCTGCGGCGAGATCGCACTGGTCCAGGGTACCGTTGCCGTTGCAGTCGAAGCTCAACCCCGACGCGAGCTCGCAGCTGTCGGGGATCAGGTTCATGTTGCAGTCCACCTCGACCCCGGCGGAGATATCGCAGCGATCCGGGATGCCGTTGCCATTGCAGTCGTTGGCTGAGCCGCTGCTGATCTCGCAGGCGTCAGGAATGCCGTTCGCGTCACAGTCCGCCAGGGTCCCGGCGGCGAGGTCGCACTCATCGAGAACGCCGTTGCCGTTGCAGTCGGCGGCCGTCCCGGCGGCGAGCTCGCAGCTATCCGGGATGCCGTTGGCGTTGCAGTCCGTCTCGGCGCCGTTGGCAATCTCGCACTCGTCGGGGACGCCGTTCCCGTTGCAATCTTCGGAGGTGCCGGCTGTGAGGTCGCACTCATCGAGAACGCCGTTGCCGTTGCAATCGGCGGCTGTCCCGGCGGCGAGCTCGCAGCTATCCAGGATGCCGTTGGTGTTGCAGTCCGACTCGATACCGCTAGCAACCTCGCACTCGTCGGAGATGCCGTTCCCGTTGCAATCTTCGGAGGTCCCGGCGGCGATATCGCACTCATCCAG
>JAAESX010000298.1 GCA_024228935.1 Pseudomonadota bacterium | reverse complement strand
TCGTAGGTCGCCAGCGAGTGGTTGACGCAGATCAGGCCCCCACCGACACGAGGAACGCGCTCGAGCCCCACGACCGTGTGCCGTCGGTGGCGCCGTCCTGGCGACCATCGGTGTCTTCGTCATCCGAGCCGTCGCGCTGCCCCAGCTGACCATCCTCGACTGCATCCTGCTCGGCGTGGTCGTCGACGCGTTCGGCGTCGTCGGCGATCTGGTCGAGTCGATGTTCAAGAGGAGCTTCGGCGTGAAGGACTCGGGCTGGATCCTGGGCGGACACGGTGGAATCCTCGACCGCATCGACGCGCTGCTGTTCACGGCGCCGGTCCTGTACGTCTACCTGACCGTCTTCCGCGGGCTCTGAGATGGCCGAGCGACCGCTCCGCGCCTAAGCTTCCCCGGTAGGAGTCCGCATCACCATCTTCGCTGCCGTGGCGCTCGTCGCCATCCTGATCAGCATCCACGAGTTCGGCCACTTCATCGTGGCGAAGGCGTGCGGCGTCGGCGTGCCCGTCTTCTCGATCGGGTTCGGTCGGCGGCTGTTCGGAGTGACGTGGCGGGGAACGGACTACCGCGTGTCGCTGCTGCCGTTCGGTGGCTACGTCCGGATGGAGGGCGCTGACCCGTTTCAGGACGGGGGCGAGGGGGCCGATCGGTCCTCGCCGACCAGCTTCATGGCCAAGCCCGTGTGGCAGCGCCTGCTCATCGTGACCGCGGGCCCGGCGATGAACCTGGTCCTGCCGATCGTCGTCTTCACGATGCTGTTCATGGGCGGCCAGCCCCAGGCGGCGAGCGAGGTCGGCCGGGTCGACTTCGACAGCCCGGCCTGGGACCAGGGAGTCCGCGCCGGCGACTCGATCACCGCGGTCGACGGCGTCCCGGTCGCGC
Source organism: Pseudomonadota bacterium (assembly GCA_024228935.1). Classification (GTDB taxonomy): domain Bacteria; phylum Myxococcota_A; class UBA796; order UBA796; family CAJQPC01; genus JAAESX01. The sequence continues at coordinate 18,692 of JAAESX010000298.1, read as the reverse complement.
TCTGGGGCGACATGTCCGAGCGGATCGCCGCGGTCGACACGTCGTTCACGCTCGACTTCGCGCGCGACGATGGCTCGACCTACCAGCTCACCTTCGACGTCACCGACGACCTGCCCATCTACGAGGGCCAGCGCGGACCGTGGAGCTACGGGCTGTCGTTCAACCAGGTCGACGCCACTGTGGCCTACGACGACCCGAACAGCCCGGCGGGTGTCTCGGGCCTGCAGCTCGACGACCAGATCACGCACGTCGATGGGGCCGAGGTCGAGAGCTACCGCGATGTCCTCGTCGCGCTCGGCGGCTCGGGCGGCGAGGTCACCTACGAGCGCTTTGTCGACGACGAGCCCGTCACCCAGACCGCGACGCTGACGCCGTCGGTGTGGACGCCGCTCTCGGACGATCCCTACGGCAACGTCTACGGCCTGGTCCCGGCCACGCTGTTCGTGAACGATATCAGCCCTGACTCCCCAGCCGAGCGGGCGAACCTGCTCCCCGGAGACCGCGTCTTCGAGGTCGACGGCCACCCCGTCGCCACGTTCGCGGAGATCGTCGAGCGGGTGCGCGAGTCCGCCACCGCCCAGGAGATGGACGCCGATACGCGCCCCGTCGGGCTGACCCTGGTCCGAGAGGGCCGCAAGGTCGACGTCCGCGTCGTGCCCGAGATGGTCGAGGACAGCGACGTCTACGGCAACTACCAGATCCGCCCGGTCATCGGCTTCACCGGCAGCGGCGCGCTCACGCCCAGCCGACTCGAGCGCAAGTACTACGGCTTCACCGAGGCGTTCCCCAAGGCGGTCGACACGACGTGGACGACGTCCGTGATGATCGTCGAGACGGTGGGCAAGATCTTCACGGGCGAGGCCGACCCGAGCAAGACGGTCGGCGGACCGGTGCGGATCGTCAAGGCGGCCAAGGACGCCGCTGAGAGCGGGCTCTTCGAGTGGGCGGGGCTCATGGCGGGGCTGTCCGTCAGCCTCGCCATCGTGAACTTCCTGCCGGTCCCCGTGCTGGATGGCGGACAGTTCCTCTTCTACCTGATCGAGGGCATCCGAGGACGCCCGCTGTCCCTCGCCGTGCGCGAGCGGGCCCAGCAGATCGGCGTGCTCCTGCTGGTCGGCCTGATGTTCATCGTCTTCGTGATGGACATCAACGGCATCCTCGGCGGCGGATGATCCTCGCGATCGACACGGCGGGCCCCGTCATCGGGGTCGCGCTGGGCGACCGGCTCTTCCAGCAGCGGGTCGTTCGCGGAGCGGACGCGGTGCTCACCCCGGCGATCGGCGAGCTCATCGCCGACGTCGAGCTCACCGGAGTGGCCGTCAGCGTCGGCCCCGGTGGGTTCACTTCGCTCCGGGTCGGCGTCGCACATGCGCTGGGCATCGCCACCGCTCGGGGTGTCCCCGTCGTGCCGGTCTCGAGCCTCGAGGCACGCGCCGCGCTCGCCGACGGGCGGGTGCTCTCGCTGCTCGATGGGCGCAAGCAGAAGGCCTACGCGGGCTTCTACGTGGACGGTGTCTGCCTGTCGGGCGAGCGTGATCTGCCGCCCGTCGAGGCCATCGGTCTTGCCGAGGGCCCGTTCGTGGCTGTGGGCGAGGGCGCGGTCGTCTGGCGCGAGCTGGTCGAGGCCGCCGGAGGCGTGGTCCAGGCCGACGCCGCCCGATCTCCGGTGGCTGCGCTGGCTCGACTGGCAGCGGGCCGACTCGATGCGGCCATCGCCCCCGAGGCGGTTCGGCTCAGCTACCTGCGGGACGCGGACGCCAAGCTGCCCGTTTCTCGTTGATCGCCCCTCGAACCACTGGGTACGCTGGGGTCAACCTGGAGGCCTGTGGATGAACAATCGAGATCTCTCGCTCATCGCGTCGCTCTCGTCCCAGAACCCCGAGCTCGTCAGTCTCATGACCGAGCACGCCCAGTTCGAGAAGGAGCTGACGGCGTTCGAACGCATCCGCGTGCTCAGCCCTGACGAACACGCCCGCGTGAAGGCGCTCAAGCGCGCCAAGCTTCGCGGCCGTGACCGCATCGAGTCCATCTTGCGCGCCCACCGCGCGTAGCTTCCGGCTTCGGCGAGTTACTCGGCCGGGCTCGGAGGCCGAATGTCGTTGAACATCGCTGTGGCGGGTGCCACTGGAGCTCTTGGAAAGGACGTCGTCGAGGCGCTCGCCGCCTCGCCGCTGGCCGTCGCGGAGCTGATCCCGGTCGCCAGCGCGGCCACGACCGAGGTCGAGGTCAGCTTCCGCGGGAAGCTCTTCACCCTGCGCGAGCTCAGTGCGGATGCGCTCGAGAGCGCGGACGTCGTCTTCGCCTGCACCCCCCCCGGGGTCGGCGCGGAGCTGTACGCCGAGCTGGCCGAGGCCGGCTGCCTGGTGGTGGACCTCGCCGGCGTGTTCCGGGCGGACCCACGCGTCCCCGTGCTGGCGCTCGGACTCAACCCCATCGAGATGGAGGCGGTCCGCGAGGCGGGCGCGTTCATCGCTCCAGGGCCCGTCACCCTGGCGCTCGCCGCGCTCGCCGTCCCGCTCTACGAGCTCGGCGTCGTCGGCATCCGCGGCACGGCCATGATCGGCGCCTCGGCGTACGGCCAGAAGGGCATCCGCGAGCTCTCGGGCCAGGTCGCCGCGCTCTTCAACAGCGTGACTCCGCCGCGCGCGGTGTTCGAGGAAGGGCTCGCCTTCGACCTCGTGCCGGGTGGGGACGACTGGACGACCCAGGAGCTGCAGACCGCCGCCACGACAGGACGGGTTCTCGGCCTCGACGCCCGCCGCGTCGATGTGACCCAGGTCCTGGCGCCGCTGTTCCTCGGCCTCGGCGTCTCCGCCCACCTGGTCACCGAGCGCCCGGTCACGGCCGACGCCGCCAAGGCCGCCTACGAAGGGGGCCGCGGTGTGACCCTGGAGCGAGGCCGGGGGCTGCAGCCGCGGACGCGCACGGGCGAGCCCGGCATCTCGGTGGGACGCATCCGGACCGATCACATGGGCCTCGGGCTGCACGTCTGGGCCGCTGCGGACCCGCTTCGCCTGACCGCGGTCAACGCCGTCGCATCGCTCGTGGACCTGGTCGACGGCGAGCTCATCTGAGCGCTGACACGTTGTCCGCTCCGGCGGGTCGGCGGAGCCCCGGTTGACACGATGTCAGCCCGGGGTGCCCTGAGACCTCGATTCGGGCTGGCACGGTTTTCGCTACAGCGATCTCCTGGAGGACTCCCGCTTGTTGTTCGCGCTCACGCTCACCGCGCTCGCCGCTCCCGACCGCATCGCCACCGACCTCGCCGATGCCGGCGGGACCACGCTCTCCTGGATGCTCGCGGACGACGACAACCAGATCGTCGCCCTGATCGAGGAGGGGAGCTCCCAGCTGCGCGTCGTCGACCTGCAGACCTGGGGCACCCACTCGGTCGCGGTCTGTGACGGGCCTGCCGGCCTGGCCTCCTGGTCGGACGACTCGGGGGTGCTCCGCCTGGCCGTCGGCTGCGCCAGCGGCGACGTCGACATCGTCACGTTCGACGACCGCGACCCGGCCATCGAGTCGACCGCGTCGCTCAGCACGTCGGCCATCCTCGGTCTGGCCGTCAGCGCCGACACGCTCTGGGCGGTCGTCGACGCTGAGGACCTGACGGTCGAGGGCATCGCCACCGCCGACTACGCGCTGTCCGACTACACGTCCACGCTTGCACGCTCGGGCTTCAACGACATCGTCGGCGGTACCTCGTACGTCTTCGTGGTCCATGGGGACGACGACATCTCCAGGTTCCACAGCACCAGCGGCGGGACCACCGCCAGCAACGAGAACCTGGGCAGCCGGGACTTCGTGCGCGCCACGCCGCAGATCGGGAACGACTCGAACCTGTTCCTGGCGGACGCCAACGGTGGGCTGCTGACGTACCAGTCGGGCAGCGACGAGCTCAGCATCGTGGTCGACGACGATGATGGCCTGACCGGCACCAGCTCGGTCGTCATCGACCCGGGGGCCGAGTGGATCGCGCTCGGCGACGGGACGCAGGTCCAGCTCCACGAGTACGACAACGGCGGCGTCGACACCGAGCCCTTCGCCGAGTTCTCGCTCGACGGCGCGGTGGCCACCGACCTCGTCGCGACCAGCGGCTACCTGTTCGCGGCGACGGACGGCGGGCGCTTGCTGGTGATGACCGAGTACCCGTGGCTGGAGTTCGACTCCGCGCCGGGCGACCTCGTGACCGGAGACGAGTTCACGCTGGCGTTCTCGTCCGACACCGAGGGGGACTGGACGATGAATCTCGACGGTCCGACCGGGACCGAGCTGGCCAGCGGCACGATCGAGGCGGATGCGACGGCGTCCGTGGACTTCACGGCGGACGAGACCTGGACCGAAGGTGGCAACCGCGTCTGGGTGACCCTGGACGAGGGCTACGACGCCATCGACGTCGTCGTGGACAACCCGCCGCCCAAGCCGGTGATCTCGGTCGGGTTCGGCGACAGCAAGGTCGTCGTGGACATCACGGCGGCCGGCGTGGCGGACCTGGATCGCTACGAGATCTACATCTCGAGCGAGGAGTTCGCGAGGTCCGACTACGAGAGTGGCGGACCTGAGGGCACCGACCCGGAGTCACCCATCGAGGTGACGAGCGAGGACCCCGACGAAGACGTCAGCGTCACCATCGACGAGCTGACCAATGGCGTGACCTACCATGTCGCCGTGCGCGTGATCGACGAGGCGGGTACGGAAGGAGAGATGAGCAAGGTGCATTTGGTGACCCCTGAAGAGACCTACGGCGTGGCGTACCTGGCGGGTGAGAGCGAGTGCTCCTCCACCGGCGCTGCGGCCCCCATCGCGCTGCTCGGCCTGGCCGGCGCGCTCCTCCTCCGTCGACGCAAGTGGGCGGCGGGCCTGGCCATCGGGCTCGGCCTGGTCGTCTCGTCTCCCGCCCAGGCGGCGGACGAGGGCGGCTGGCAGTCCAAGAGCCGCACGAATGAGCTGCACGTCGGGCCCGCGTCGATGGAAGACGCGCAGAACACCACCAGCAACGAGGCCTGGGCGGACACCTACGGCCAGACCGGGCTGACCTACCTGCGGTTCGACGGTGGACGTCAGTTCTACCGGGTGGTCGAGCTCGACGGCGGAATCGGACTGCTGCGCAAGAGCGGCAACACCGTCACCGATGCGGGCGAGGCCTCTGCCGAGGGGTCCAAGATCACGGCCATCCCGATCTCGGCGGGTCTCACGGTCCGGCTCGACCCGACCGCGCGGATCAAGGACGAGTGGCGCGGAATGCCGGTCGTCCCGTACGTCGGCGCGGGTCTCGAGTACACGCTGTGGCGGGAACGCCTCGGCGACATCGACCCGGCGGACCCGTTCACGAACAGCACCTACAGCGGCGGCCTGCCCAGCTGGTACTGGCACGCGGGCGCGGACATCCTGCTCGACTGGATGGACCCGCGGCGCGCGTCCGTGGCCGAGGCCCGTTGGGGAATCACGGACACCTACCTGACGATCGAGTACGCGGACCGCACGACCATCTACCGCGACGGCGTCGGCGGCCTCTCCTTCGCGGGCGACACCCTCACGGTCGGCCTGAAGATCGACCGGAAGTAGCGTGACGACCTGGCGGGTCGTCTTCGAGTACGACGGCTCGGCCTACAGCGGGTGGCAGCGTCAGCCGAACGTCCGGAGCGTCCAGGGCACCGTCGAGGACGCTCTCTGCGAGGTCCTGGGCGGGCAGCGCGTGCCGCTCATCGCATCGGGTCGCACCGACGCCGGCGTGCACGCCTTCGGCCAGCTGTGCAGCTTCCGGACGACCGTGGATCGGAAGCCGACGTCCATCCGGGACGGGCTCAACAGCAAGCTGCCCGACGACATCGCGTGCCTGGTCGCGGCTCCGGCGCAGCCCGAGTTCCACGCCCAGCGGTCCGCGACGGGGAAGCTCTACCGGTACGTCCTGAGGATCGGGCCCGTCCCGTCGGCGCTCCGGGCCGGTCGCTACTGGGGAGTCCGCTGGCCGCTCGACCTCGACGCGATGAACGAGGCGCTCGTGCACCTGACGGGAGAGCACGACTTCACCAGCTTCCGGGCGGCGGGCTGCTCAGCGCGGTCCCCGGTGCGAGAGCTGCGGCGGGCCGACGTCCACGTCCTGGGGGACGAGATGCGGTTCGAGTTCTACGGGGCCGGCTTCCTGCGGCACATGGTCCGCAACATCGTCGGCAGCACGCTCGAGGTCGGGCGTGGTCGCAAGCCGGCCACCTGGATGGCCGAACTCCGCGATGCGCGCGATCGGGGACTCGGCGGGCGCACAGCGCCGGGCTGTGGCCTCTTCCTCGTCCGCGTCGACTACCCCTCCGAGCTGCTCAGCCTGGGCTGAGTGGCCTCGGAGAGCAGGCTCGTGACTACTTCTTCGCCGCGGGCTTCGCGTCGTCGTCGTCGTCGTCGTCGTCGTCGTCCGCCATCGACAGCTCCATCGCCGGAGCGGCTTCGGCGGTCGACGCCGAGGTGGTGGCGGCGGGCGCCGTCTTCTCGGAGGTCTTCTCCGCAGCGGTCGGCTCTTCGACCTTCTTCTTCCGCCGGCGACGCTTGCTGAAGCGCTCCATGAGCGCCTCGCGCGGGTCCGGATCCGGATTGTCCCGCTGGTCGGCCCCGCAGCTCGGGCACGTGGGTGCCTCACGGTTGAGGTCGTAGAACTTCGCGTCACACGAGAAGCAGGCGTAGCGAGCGCCGAGAGCAGCCTTGTCGAGGGGCATCGAGTTTCCTTCACTCCGGATGGTGGCCGGTCCTAACGCCTCGGGGACCATGGGCAAAGGGTTAGGCTCACGCGGACAGGAGGAACGATGGAGCCCAGTCGTCCCCGCCGGGTCGGTGGTCGTCCCCGTACTCCCGGCCTCCTGGCCGTTCTGGGCTTCCTGTCCGTGGGCCTCGCCGGAATCTGCGGCGTGTCGTGGCTCGTGCTCCAGGTTCCGAGCGAAGACCTGCCGCAGGGCGTGCCCCAGGTCGCTGGCGTCGCCGCGATCCGGTCGTCGCTGGGCGAGGGGATCCCATGCGACGAGCCGGTCGCCCAGGTGGACGCCGCGCTCGCGAGTCGGACCGGGCTGGAGTCGGCGCGGGCTTGCCTCGTCGCACGGCTGGACGACGAGCCGGACGACCCGACCGCCTGGCTTGCGCTCGTCGAGCTCGACGCGACGACCGGGTCAGGCCTGGGCCGCTCGGACCGCAGGACACTCCTCGACGCGGTCGACCAGTTCCATCCGGGGCATCCGCGCGCCGACATGGCTTCGGCCGCCCATGACGTGGCCTGTGGGTACGGCGTCGCGGCCATCGGCGTCCTGACGCGCAGCCCTGCCGCCCGAGCGCGCCGACTGGAGCTCGACGCGTGGCTCGAGCTGCGGGAGTTCTCGGACGCTCGCGCCGCCGCCGCCGTCTTCCTGGAGCAGGACCCCTCGGACGACCACGCCTGCCTCGCGCTGGCTCGGGCCGAGTGGGGCAGGGCGGACTGGCGGGCCGCTGAAGAGGTCGTGTCCACCTGCGTCGAGGCCGGGGCCGCGCCGCGGCCGCTCATCACGCTCTCGGGCCGGATCGCCGACGAGACAGGGAGGCGGGACGTCGCCGAGTCGCGCTACGTCGCCGCGGATGCGCGCGCCGAGCTGGGAGCCCTGCTGTGGCAGACCGGGCGCGACTCCGACCGGGTGGACCAGCTGTTGGCTGGAGCGCCCCGTGAGCAGGCCTGGCGGGCCTTGGCCTACGGCGAGGCGCCGACCGGAGGCGACGAGCTCACTTCCGCGCTCGCGGGCCTCCTGGACGGCCGAGCCAACGAGGCGCTGGCCATTGCCCAGGAACACCCGGCGGACCCACGCTGGCTCATCGTGCGCGCCCGAGCGCTCGCTGGCAGCGCCGAGGCCGCCGAAGCCTGGGCCGAAGTCACCCGTCGAGCTCCCGACGATCCGCACGCCTGGCGTGGACGACTCGCCGCAGCGGAGCCGGCGCAGCTGTCCGCCGTCCTGGCGGACCTCGCCCGGGTGGATCCCCAGCGCGCGGTGCTCGGGCGGGGATCGGCCGATCGCGACGCCCCCGGCTCGGTGCTGGTGCCCGCGCTGTGGGAAGACGTGCTCGAGCGGGTGCCGGAGTCCGACCGCGATCTCGTCCTTCTGTGGGCCGGCCGACCGGAGAGCGTGCGTGGCGGGCCCGACCTGGTCCGCTCGGCGGCGCTGTCCGAGCTGGGCCGGGGAGCCGAAGCGCTGCGGTTCGCCCGGGGGGACTCTCCCCAGGGCCGGACCGCTCGCGTCGCAGCCCTCATCGCGTCGCAGCGCCTGACCGATGCGCAGGCCGAGCTCGTCGGTGGGCTGGACGACGACGAGCCCGCGCTGAGGGGCTTGCTGGTGCTCCTGCTGGTCGCTCGGGGGGACGGCGAGGCTGCTCGAACCGCCGCCGCGGTCGTGTTGTTCGAGCATCCTGGGTGGCAGGCCGTCCGGAACGCCTTGACATCTGTCGATCAGAACGGATAGACGCCGGTGGTTTCCGCGTTCAGGCACGAACGATCGGATCGATCCTCCGACGGGTCCGACCCCCTTTAGCAGTCAGGCATCTCCATGAGCTCCCTCACGAAGAGCACCCCCTCCACCAAGCCCGCCGAAGTCGTTCGGGATTGGTACGTCATCGACGCCGAGGACGTGGTGCTCGGCCGCATGGCCACCCGCATCGCCACCGTCTTGCGCGGCAAGCACAAGGTGACCTTCACCCCGCACGTGGACACCGGTGACTTCGTCATCGTCATCAACGCGCACAAGGTGAAGCTCACTGGCAACAAGCTGGCCGACAAGCACTACCACCGCTACAGCGGCTACTTCGGGGGCCTCAAGTCCACGAACGCCGGGGATGTTCGCGAGAACAACCCGGAGCGGATGTTCCAGAGCGCCATCAAGGGCATGCTGCCGAAGAACCGACTCGGCCGTCAGATGCTCTCGAAGCTCAAGGTGTACGGAGGCGCGGAACACCCGCACGCCGCCCAGTCGCCGAAGCCCTTCCCCACCTACGTCTGAGGAGACGCACATGTCCACCACCCAGTGGTACGCCACCGGCCGTCGGAAGGAAGCCACAGCGCGCGTCTTCCTCCGCCCCGGCTCCGGCCGCATCGTCGTCAACAAGTCCGATCTCGACGAGTACTTCGTCCGTGACACGTTGAAGATGGTCCTTCGCCAGCCCCTCCAGATCACCGACACGGTGGCCGACTTCGACCTCTACATCACGGTTCGTGGTGGCGGGAAGAGCGGCCAGGCCGGCGCGATTCGCCACGGCATCGCCCGCGTGCTGTGTGAGAACAACATCGGCAACCGTCCCGTGCTCAAGAGCGCGGGCCTGCTGACGCGTGACGCCCGCAAGGTCGAGCGCAAGAAGTACGGCCAGCCCGGCGCCCGCAAGCGGTTCCAGTTCAGCAAGCGCTGAACCGACCCATGCGAGCACGAAGGCCCGAGGCAACCACCTCGGGCCTTTGTCTTTCCTTGCCACGACTGGATCGAGCGTGGCACCAATGATCGTGCTCGCCGTCATCCCCAGCCGCTACGCCGCCAACCGGCTCCCCGGGAAGCCGCTGGTCGAGATCGCTGGCCGCCCGATGATCCAGCACGTCTGGGACCGGGCCTCGGCCAGCCGCGCGGACCGTGTGCTCGTGGCCACCGACGACGCCCGCATCCACGCCGCCGTTCGCGCGTTCGGCGGCGAGGTCGTGATGACGTCGCCCGAGCACCGGAGCGGCACGGACCGCGTGCACGAGGCCGCCACGGGCTCGGATGCGGACATCGTGGTCAACGTCCAGGGCGACGAGCCCCTTCTGGACACGAGCCTGCTCGACCGCCTCGTCGAGGCTTTCGCCGACGGGGTGGACGTCGTGACCGCCGCGGCTCCGCTGGCCGACCCGACGTCCCCTCACGTGGTGAAGGTCGTCTGTGACGATCGGGGCGACGCGCTCTACTTCTCCCGGTCGGCCGTCCCGCATGGCGGCCCCTACCTGCAGCACATCGGCGTGTACGCATACCGTCGCGCTGCGCTGGACCGGTTCGTCACCACATCGCCCGGCGTGCTCGAGCGCGCGGAGCGCCTGGAACAGCTACGAGTGCTCGAGAGCGGGGGCCGCATTCGCGTCGTCCTCACCGAGCAGGCCCACCCTTCTGTCGACACCCCTGCCGATCTCGCCCGTGTCCGGGCGCACTTCGAGGAGCTCACATGAGAAAGAAGTTCATCTTCGTCACCGGCGGCGTGCTGTCCGCTCTTGGAAAGGGCCTCTCGTCCGCGGCCATCGGCGCGCTCCTGGAGGCGCGGAACATCCGGGTCACCAACGTGAAGATGGACCCGTACATCAACGTCGACCCCGGCACGATGAGCCCCTACCAGCACGGCGAGGTCTACGTCACCAACGACGGCGCCGAGACCGATCTCGACCTCGGCCACTACGAGCGGTTCACCGCGAACGTGCTCTCGAGCAAGAACAGCTTCTCGGCCGGTCGCGTCTACAAGAACGTCATCGAGCGTGAGCGGAAGGGCGAGTACCTGGGCCGCACGGTGCAGGTCATCCCGCACGTCACCGACGAGATCAAGCGGCAGATCTGGGAGGCCGTCGAGGACGTCGACCTGGGCATCATCGAGGTCGGTGGGACGGTCGGTGACATCGAGGGGCTGCCGTTCCTCGAGGCCATCCGGCAGTTCCGCAGCGACGCCGGGCCGCAGAACGTCCTGTTCGTGCACCTGACCCTGGTCCCGCACATCAAGACCGCCGGCGAGCTGAAGACCAAGCCCACGCAGCACTCCGTGAAGGAGCTCCTGTCGCTCGGAATCCAGCCGGACATCCTCATCTGCCGGTCGGACCGGGAGCTGCCGAAGGAGATCCGCCAGAAGATCGCGCACTTCTGCAACGTCGGCGTCGACTCGGTCATCGCCGCTCCGGACGTGCCGAACACGTACATGCTGCCGCTGACCCTGCACGAGGAGGGCCTCGACGACCGCATCCTCGAGAACCTCGGCATCTGGGCTGCCGCTCCGGACCTGACGCCGTGGGAGGACCTCATCGCTCGGTTCGACAACCCCGATCACACCGTCCGCATCGGGATGATCGGCAAGTACACGCACCTGACGGACGCCTACAAGTCGCTCAACGAGTCGCTCGCTCACGGCGGCGTCGCTCGCCGCACCAAGGTCGAGCTCGTGTACGTGGACAGCGAACAGCTCGACACCACGAACGCCGGACCCGAGCTCGAGCACCTCGACGGCATCCTCGTCCCTGGAGGCTTCGGCGACCGCGGCATCGAGGGCAAGATCGCGGCGGCCCGCTACGCCCGCGAGAACGATGTGCCGTACTTCGGCATCTGCCTGGGCATGCAGGTCGCGACCATCGAGTTCGCGCGCAACGTCATCGGGCTGCACGACGTGAACAGCCGCGAGTTCAACGCGGGCGCCGAGCACACGGTCATCGAGCTGATGGACGAGCAGCAGAACGTCACCGACAAGGGCGGCACCATGCGCCTCGGGGCCTACCCCTGTGAGCTCGAGGACGGCTCGACGGCCGCGCGGCTGTACGGCAAGAAGTCCATCAGCGAGCGGCACCGGCACCGGTACGAGGTGAACCCCGAGTACCACCAGCTTCTCCGCGACCACGGCATGCGGCTGTCCGGCATGAGCCCGAACGGCCGGCTGGTCGAGATGATCGAGCTCCCCGAGCACCCGCACTTCATCGGCTGCCAGTTCCACCCGGAGTTCCAGTCCGGTCCGCTGACGCCGCACCCGCTGTTCAGCGCGCTCGTGAAGGCGGCCGTGGACTTCAAGAAGTCCAAGGGTCGGTCGGACGCCGAGGTCGGCACGCTCCAGGGCGGAGCGCAGGCCTGATCCTTCTCGTCGCCAGCGCGCTCGCCGGACCCCTCGAAGCCGAGGGCGTCCGGATCCAGAGCGAGGGCGTGCCGCTGGAGATCACGGCGCCACGCTCCACGTGGGACCTCCAGACCCGTCGTGCGGTGCTCGAGGGCGGCGTGACCGTGGTGTACGGCGAGTTCACGATGACCTCGGAGACCGTCGTCGTCGAGCACGACGCCGAGGGCCGCGTGGACAGCGTTGTGGCCGAGGGCGCCGTCGAGGTCACCCGCGAGCCGTACGTCGCCAAGGGAGCGCGAGCCGAGCTGCACCCCGACGAGGCCCGCGTGGTCATGACGGGCAGCCCGTTCGTGGAGGACGGGCGGAATCGCCTCGTCGGCCAGGAGATCGAGCTCCTGTTCGACGCCGAGGAGATCCGCTGCTCGACCTGCCAGCTGAGCCTGGCTGTCGAGTGACGCTCCGCGTTCAGGGGCTCGAGAAGGACCTCGGTGGCCGGCGGGTGGTCGAGGACGTCTCGTTCTCGGTCGAGCCGGGGCGCGTCGTCGGTCTGCTGGGGCCGAACGGGGCCGGCAAGACCACCACGTTCCGCATGATCTCGGGCCTGCTCGACCCGGACGCGGGCACGGTCGAGCTCGATGGACGCGAGCTGGACGGTCCGCTCCATCGGCGCGTTCGCGCGGGGCTCGGCTACCTGCCCCAGCACCCGGCGCTGTTCGAGGGCATGTCGGTGCGGGCCCATCTGCTCGTCCCCATCGAGGTCCGTGGGGCCCCCGAGACCGAGGCGGACGCGCTGCTCGCCGAGGCCGGGCTCACCGAGCTGGCCTCGGCCCGTGCGGAGACGCTGTCCGGTGGAGAGCGTCGGCGGCTCGAGATCGCGCGCTGCCTCGCGACCGCCCCCCGGGTGCTGCTCCTGGACGAGCCGTTCGCGGGCGTGGACCCCGTTTCGGTCGACGCGCTCGTGCGTCGCATCCGAGCGCTCGCCGATCGCGGACTCGGGATCCTCCTGACAGATCACGCGGCCCGCGAGGCGATGGCGTGCTGTGACGAGGTGGTTCTGCTCGATCGCGGGCGGATCGTGGCCCAGGGGACGCCGAGCGATATCGCGGCGGATCCCGTGGCGAGGGAGCGCTGGCTCGGGCCGGCTTGGGCCCCGGACTCTGGTGACTAAGCAAGGTTCGTGCCAGACTGACGAGGACCATGGCGCTCGAACTCAAACAGAACCTGAAGCTCAGCCAGCAGCTCGTCATCACGCCGCAGCTGCAGCAGGCCATCAAGCTCCTTCAGCTCTCCCACATGGACCTGGTCGACCAGATCCAGCAGGAGCTCGTCGACAACCCCGCTCTGGAGGAGATTCCCGGCGCCACGCACGACGAGACCCTGGCCGAGACGCTCGCGCACCTCGACAACGAGAACCGCAAGGACCAGGCGGACATCGTCGAGCAGAACAACGGCGCCGAGTCGATGGACGTCGACATCTTCAAGGATGCGACCGCTCCCGCCACGACCGAGCCGGGTGTCCAGGAGGGCGACACCAAGGAGAAGATGACCGAGGAGGACTGGAACAAGCTCCTCGAGACCTACTCCCAAGGCAGTTCGACCAAGTCGACCGTCAACCGCAACGAAGACCTGCCGCCGATCGAGAACACGCTCTCGACCAGCACGACGCTCATCGAGCACCTGGCCTGGCAGGTCCAGATGCAGCTCTGCACGGATGCCGAGCGTCGCGCCGCCAACGTCATCGTGATGAACCTCGACGACCGCGGCTACCTCACCATCCCGCTCGAGGTGGTGTGCGAGGAAGCCGACTGCGAGATGGACGACGCCGAAGGCGCCCAGATGATCATCCAGTCGCTGGAGCCCATCGGCTGCGGGAGCCTGTCGCTCGAGGAGTGCCTCTGCGTCCAGGCCAAGGTCAAGCACCCCGAGGACCCGTTCTTCGCGGAGATCATCACCAATCATCTCGGGGACTTCGAGCGGCGGAACTACCAGGCTGTGGCGCGCGCCATGGACATGGATCAGGAAGACGCCATCGAGTACCACAAGATGCTGCAGGACTTCGAGCCGTGGCCCGGGCGGGCCTACAGCGGTGACGACGCCCGGTACATCACGCCCGATGTCTACGTCTTCAAGGTCGGCGACGAGTGGCAGATCGTCCAGAACGAGGACGGGCTGCCCAAGCTGCGGATCAGCTCGTACTACCAGCGCGTGCTGCAGTCCGACGGCAGCGCCGAAGAGAAGAAGTACATCAAGGGCAAGCTCGAGAGCGCCGACTTCCTCATCAAGTCCATCTACAAGCGCCAGGCGACCATCTACAAGGTCGTGAAGTCCATCATGGACAAGCAGCGGGACTTCTTCGACGGCGGCGTCGAGCACCTCAAGCCCATGATCCTCCGTGACATCGCCGACGAGATCGGCGTGCATGAGTCCACCGTCAGCCGCGTCACGTCGAACAAGTATCTGCAGTGCCCGCAGGGCATCTTCGAGCTCAAGTACTTCTTCAACGCGGCCATCTCGCAGGTCCACGGCGAGGACGTCGCCGCAGCCAGCGTGAAGGCCCGAATCAAGCAGATCATCGGCGCCGAGAACCCGCGCAAGCCGATGAGCGACGCGGCCATCGTGAAGGAGCTGCGCAAGTACAACGTCGACTGCGCACGCCGCACGGTCGCCAAGTACCGCGAAGGCATGGGCATCCTGAGCTCGAGCAAGCGGAAGGCGCTCTTCTGAGCCGGATCCTCGTCACGGGCGGCGTGCGCTCGGGCAAGAGCCGGTTCGCGGAGTCCAGGGTCCGTGCGATGGGGCCCGAGCGGCTCTACCTCGCGACGTCGCAGGTGCTCGACGATGAGATGGCCGACCGCGTGCGGCGTCACCAGTCGGACCGGGACGCGAGCTGGACGACGCTCGAGGAGCCGCTCGACATCGCGCCGCTCTTGAGCCGGCCCGAGCCGATGCTCGTCGACTGCCTCACGCTGTGGCTCACGAACGTGCTGCTCGCGGAGCGCGACGTCGTCGAGGAGCGGGCGCGTCTGGTCGCGGCGGTGTCCGAGGCCCGCGACGTGGTCCTGGTGACGAACGAGGTCGGGCTGGGCATCGTGCCGGCCAACGCGCTGGCCCGGCGGTTCCGGGACGAGGCTGGCTGGCTGGCCCAGGCGGTCGCCAAGGTCTGTGACGAGGTCTACCTGACCGCCGCCGGGCTACCGCTTCGGCTGAAGTGAGTAGAGGCGGGCCCAGGCCCCATCGGCGTCCTCGAGGGCGCCGACCTCGACCAGTGTGACCCCGGCGAGCTCGGCGGCCTCGAGCAGGGCGGCGTCGCTGGGGTTGTTGTTGTAGATCATCGGCGCCGACGGCCGGACCTGCAGGTAGTGGCCTCCAGAGCCGTACTCCAGGAGCTGGACGAGGACCTGGTCGCGCTCGCTGAAGCGCCGGGCGTTGACCGCCCAGCCGTTGGTCACCCGGACGTGCGGGTTGCGGAGCTCGAGCATCCCGTACAGGTCGTAGTCGCAGACCACGAGCCGATCGACGTCGGCCAGCAGCCAGTCGAGCGAGGCCTGGCCCTGCTCGGTGAAGTGCCGGACCGAGAGCGTCTCGACGACGGTGTCCGTCTGCCGGAGGTGGTTCGCCCCGGAGAGCACCCACGGCAGCGCCAGCGCGAGGCCGATCCAGGCCCGCCCACGCGAGCGCACGTTGAACCGCAGCGCGATGAGTCGGTTCGCGGCGAGGGCGAACCAGATCGCGACGAGTGGTGACGCCTGGGCCAGGTGGTGGAGGTCGCGGTTCGCCAGCCAGAGCCCCAGCAGCTGGAGGGGCACGAACACCGACACGAACCGCAGGAGCGCGTCGCTGCGTTCGCTGCGTCGGCGCGCCCAGGCCAGGAAACTGCCGCCCAGCACCACGCCCCAGCCGATGAGCCGAAGGATCGAGGGACCCGTCGGCGCCTCGCCCCGCCACGCCGTCGCGACCCAGGGCAAGGGGTTCGTCAGGAACCAGGACATCGACGCGTTCGACTCGCGCTCCGGCATGGCGTCCCCGGACACCAGGCGCTCCAGGCCCTGGCCCAGGCGCTCGAACTGCAGGCTGAGCAGGTCGTGCGACGGGACGGTGGGCTCGAGGCCGATGTGATCCACGAGCGTGATGAGCAGGGGCGAGACCAGCGCGAGCACGGTCAGCCCCATCTTCCAGAGCGGAAGGGGGGGAGGGGGCTTCAGCGCCGGCTTGTCCCATCGGGTCGCCAGGGCGGCGATGGCGAAGGCGACGAGCGTGACTGCGAACGTCGCCTTGGCGAGCAGCCCCAGCCCGATCCCGACCGCGATGGCGAGGCTCCCCAGTCGTCCTCCGGCCCAGCGGCGGCTCCAGAACGCCCACAGCACCAGGAGCGCAGAGGCCTGCAACAGGATCTCGGTCCCGCCCAGCACCTTGCGGAAAAAGACAAAGCTCCAGTCGGCGGCCAGCACCAGCGCGGCGAGTCCTGCCGACCCCGGGCTGCCGTGGAAGCGCAGGAACCGATGAACCAGCACCAGCAGGAGCGCTCCGAGCGCGATGTGGGTGGCGGTCACTGCGGTGCGGCTCCCCGTCGCGGCGTGCACCATGCGAGCGGGCCAGTCCGGGGGCCCTCCGGTGTACTGGTTGACCGCCAGGGGGATGGCCACGTCGCCGAGCTGGATGCGCTCCATCGGCCGGACGTGGCTCGAGCGGAGCAGGCCGTCGTCCTTCACGCCGGGCGCCGGACCGTCGAAGTCGACGAGGACGTTCGGGGGAACCGGCAGACCCCAGGTGGCGGCGACCTCGCCGACCACCCCGATGCCGTTCACCGTCGCGGCGGCCAGGAGCGCGTACAGCGCCAACGCGACGAGGAGCAGGTACGGGGGGCGTTTCACATGCGCATCGCGGTCAGCACCGAGACCGCTGGGTGCAGCGGCTCGTGCACCGCACGGTACCCCCTCTCTTCGAGCTCGCGCATCACCTGCATGCCGCTGACGGAGACGACGCGGTCGGGGGCGAACCAGCCCTCGATGCCTTCGGTGTCCTCGAACGGCACGTTCCAGTACCAGTCCGCGATGACCAGGAGCCCGCCGTCGACGAGTTTGTCGTGCACGCGCTCGAACAGGGCCAGGCGATCCCGGTCGCTCAGCTCGTTGAGCGCGAAGCAGGCCGTGACGACGTGGGTCCCGCGCGGGATGGCCACCGTTCGCAGGTCGCCCTCGACCCAGGTGATGTCCAGGTCCGGGCCCTCCTGGGCCCGTCGCAGCATGTTCGGCGAGCAGTCGACGGCGATGACCCGCTCGACGTGTGGCGCGAGCGTACGAGCGACGTTGCCGGTGCCACAGCCCAGATCCACGACCCGGTCGGTCGCCCGGACCTCGCTGCGCTGGCACACCACGTTCGTGGCGGTGTGTCGCCACATCCGCGCGGCGTCGTCGGTGGCGTCGTAGTCCGCCGCTCGGGCGTCCCACCAGGCGCGGGCCTCCACCTACTCGGCCGCCGTCAGATCCACTTCGCCTTCCCAGGCGATGTACTGGGAGTCGATGCTGGCCTGCAGCGCCTCCTCGATCTGGGCGCGACCGGTCGGGTAGTTGTCCGGCTTGCCCAGGTTGATCTCGTAGAACCGGCGGTACGCGTCGTCCGGCCAGATCTCGACCCGACAGGCCAGGCGAACGGCGTCTTCCGAGCGCTCGGCCCGGTAGACCATCGTGAACTCCTCGTCGGGGAGCAGGCGGGTGTCCCACAGCTCCTCTTTCAGGTTCGGGGTCACGCGGCGGCTGATGAAGCCTTCCTGCCGGGTGTTCTCGATGACTGCACCCGAGGCGTCGAGCTGCTCGAAGACCAGCACGACGGCGGGCGTCGTGTACGTCGGGAACCGGTGTCCAGCGCCGACGTTCGTGACCTTCAGCGAGGCCTCGAGCGGCTCGAGGAAGCCCAGGCCCGAGCGGAGGAGGGCCGGCTCGGCGCTGAACGCGGCGCGGGTCATGTCCGCGTCGTGGATGCCCTTCCAGAGGTGACGCCCTTCCGGCATGTGGCAGTCCTGACAGGAGATGCCCTTCTCGGCGTACTCGGTGCGGCGCCACTCCTGCCACGTCTCCTGCAGGAGCTTGTCCTCGAGGGACAGCTGGCCGGGCCGGAAGTCGTGGCACTGCTCGCAGAACAGGCCGTCCTGGAACTCGGCCTTCGCCGTGAAGCCGTCGTGCGGCTGGCGTGTCTCGTCTTCGGTGTCCTCGACGAGCTCGTCGGTGTCCTCGCCGAGATCGGTGTCGGACTGGACCGGGTTGTCCGCGGTCGGAGGACCGAGTCGCTCGTGCTCGCGGACGTGGCAGCCGACACACGTGAGGCCCGCGGCGCGGAGCTCCTCGTCGTAGTGCGGGTTCTCCTCGCCGCCGATGCGGGGATACTGCTCGATGTTCGGCGCGTGGCAGGACTGGCAGGCCTTGACCATGCCGTCGTTCTCGCCGTCCCAGTCGACGAGCTGTCCCATGACGCCCGGGCCCATGCCGGTCGCGTGCCAGGACTCGGCCCAGTCGGTGAGCTGCTGGGGGTGGCAGACGCCGCAGTCCTTGGGGTCCGAGCTCGCCTCGATCTCGGTCCAGTCCTCGGGGGCCTCGCCCTGCGGGGGCACGGGGTTTCCGAAGTGGTCCCGGTACCAGGCGATGTCCTCCGCTTCGAAGTTCGGGGCCTTGGCCTCGACCTTGAACAGCGGGGGAGCGTGGTCGGTAGGCTGGTCGAACTCCGTCGGCGCCAGGGTCTTGTCGAAGTAGTCCTTGCCGGCGAAGCCCACGAAGGCGATCAGGACGATCCAGAGGACCGTGTTGATCATCTTCTCGAGCTGGCTGCGGGTGCGTTGCTCCATCCACGAGAACTAACGCAGCAGCGAAAAAAAGCCCCCGACCGAAGTCGAG
>JAAESX010000297.1 GCA_024228935.1 Pseudomonadota bacterium | reverse complement strand
GCCGGAGCGGAGGCCGATAGGTTCACCGGGTCCGCCACGGCGGTCCGCGGGTGTAGTTCAACGGTTAGAACCTCAGTTTTCCAAACTGAAGATGAGGGTTCGATTCCCTCCACCCGCTCCCTTCCTCAGGCCCGAGATGCAGCCCGTTCAGTGCCTCCTCAGGGCCTGGCCTGCCGCCAGCCAGTTCCGTGCCCCCGCTGTCATCACTCGATCCTTCCAGCAACCAGCTCGACCCGCTCGTCCCGTAGCCTCGTGTCGTGCTGATCGCCCAGATATCGGACTGCCACATTCGGGACCACGAGGGTTGGTTTGGCCGGCTCGTCGACACCACCGAGACACTCGGCCTGGTGGTCGAACACCTGTTGGCCCTCGAACCTGCACCCGATGTGATCCTGGCCACCGGTGACCTGACCGATGACGGTACGCCAGCCCAGTACGCCATCCTCCGTGATGTGTTGGCTCCCATCGCCGAACGGATCGTCCCGCTCCCCGGCAATCACGACGAGGGGCCTTTCTTCCGTCTGGCCTTCGCCGACCTGCTTCCCGCTGACACGGCTGTCGACCACTGCAGCTACGTGGTCGACCGGCACCCGGTGCGGCTCGTCGGGCTGGACACGAGTTTGCCCGGTCGCCACGATGGCCTGTTCGACGCCGACCGGGAGGCCTGGCTTGAGGAGGCGCTGTCGGCCGACGATCGACCCACCCTCGTGTTCACCCACTTCCCGCCGTTCGATACGGGACTGGTGTTCATGGACCAGGCCGGCGTCTCCAATGCCGATCGCCTCCGTGCCACCATCGAGCGCCACCCGCATGTTCGCCTCCTGGTGACAGGGCACCTCCACCGTCCCATCCAGACGAACACCGCGTAGCCCCTCGTGTGCCACTGCCCGTGCACCGCAAACGCGATTACACTCGAGATGCATCGTGTCCGCCGAGCGTCTCTTGACTAACCGCCGGATTTCCAACTCCACCGCTGGGACGGTGAACGCTTCGTCACCCACACGGGAACGGTCCGCGATCCCACCGTGGTCCGGACCGTCGACCTCGGGCGCCACGCGGCGGAGGTCCGTCGTCGACACGAGGCCGGAGAACCGTTC
>JAAESX010000296.1 GCA_024228935.1 Pseudomonadota bacterium | reverse complement strand
TCCGACCCCAGACCACGAGCTTGCCGACCAGATTGTCGTAGTACTGGCTGACCTCGTCACCCGCCTCGTAGCCGCCGTCGAACCGAACGCCGAAGCCGTCAGGCACCCGGAGAGCGTCGATCCGGCCCGGACTGGGCAGGAACGCCCCGCCGGCCGGGTCTTCGGCGTTGATCCGCACCTCGATGGCGTGACCGGTGATGGTGACGTCGTCCTGGCCGAAGTCCAGTGGTTCGCCCGAGGCGATCCGGAGTTGTTGTTCGACGAGGTCCAGACCGGTCACCAACTCGGTCACCGGATGCTCGACCTGGAGGCGGGTGTTCATTTCGAGGTAGTGGAAGGTCCCGTCCTCGTAGAGGAACTCGACCGTTCCGGCGTTGGTGTAGCCGCAGCCCAGCGCCACGGCGACGGCTGCCTCGCCCATGGCTGTCCGCACGTCGTCGGGAAGATCGGGAGCGGGCGCCTCCTCGATGAGCTTCTGGTGGCGGCGCTGGGCCGAGCAGTCACGTTCGCCGAGGTAGACGGCGTTGCCGTGGGTGTCGGCCAGTACCTGAATCTCGATGTGACGGGGGGCGGTCAGGTACCGCTCCATGTAGATCTCGTCGCGGGCGAAGTAGGCCAGCGCCTCGCGCTGGGCTGATTCGATGGCATCGGCGATGGCCGACTCGTCGGTCACCACCTTCATGCCCCGGCCGCCGCCGCCGTAGGCCGCCTTGATGGCGATCGGGTAGCCGTGTTC
>JAAESX010000295.1 GCA_024228935.1 Pseudomonadota bacterium | reverse complement strand
GCGCTTGATGACCCGGCAGGACAGCAGGAAGGTGTCGAGCTCCCAGGTCTGGTCTTCGCAGCGGGCGATCGCCACCCCCACCAGACCCGAGTCTCCGAAGCGATCCCGGACGCGGGCCCAGAACACTCGGTGGGTGGCGGAGGCCACCAGGTCGGCGAGCTCCGACTCGGTCCTTCGACGCGTGGTCATGTTCAGCTGATTGCTCTTGCCGACGAGTTGCGCGATCCGCGGCAGGGTCGTGGCGTCGGCCTCGCCGAGTTCCAGCTCGGTCCCGAGGGAGGCCAGGTAGTCCTCGAGGGAGGGCGCCTCGGCTCGCACGGCGCTGCGAGCCGCGTTGGCTCGGTACAGGGACGTGCGCTCGGTGTCTTCTCGGGAGAGCGTCGCGGTCTCGAAGCAGTGGAGTGCCTGGAGGGTCTGGACGTAGCGCGCGGCGTCCGCTGGCACGTCGACGACCAGGACTTCGGGGCAGGCCTCGGCGACCCAGGCCCGCTCGACCGGGTTGTCGTCGAAGAACACCAGGCTGTCGAGCCCGACATTGAGCTCTGACGCGATGCGCCGGCAGCTGGTGGCCTTGTCCTCCCAGT
>JAAESX010000294.1 GCA_024228935.1 Pseudomonadota bacterium | reverse complement strand
GGGCCTCCACCATTTCGGCGAGGACCTCACACAAGACCGGATCCCGGTCGCGCGCCATGGCCTGCAACGTATCGCGGATCTGGTCCGCGGACAGAACAGCGCCGCCGGATGCGCGCCCCGGCTGCACGGCGCCACGGTCTGCAGGCATGACGACCTCCGAGAACTCTCGGAGCTGCGCGCCGGTGTGCAGGTTGGGAAAGCGCTCGTAGGAGCCCCATGGCGTCGTCACCGTGATCGGCGTCTCGCTGTAGTGCGCGTGCCCCTTGGGCAACTCGTTGACGGGCACCAGCTTGCGTGGACGCCAGCGCACCGAGACCGGCATACGGATCCCAGCAGCCGCGAGCCTGCGCGCGCGGTCGCCGTCCTCGGTCACACCCTCGGGGAGGTGGCGGTACCATGCCCGCAAGACCTTGGCGTCCTTGTCGACCTTGACGCGGTGCGCCATGCCGATCAGGCGGGAGGGGTTGTGGTCGGCAAGCACCGGGCCCCCCGACCCCTTGCCGAGCAACCCCCGGAACCACCGAAGGTCCCACGAACGCGCCTCAATGATGTCGCCATCATCCGCGATCGCCTCGGTCGATGCGACGACCTCGATCTCGTCCTTGTCGCCGTCGCTCCGGCGCTCGGAATCGTCGCCGATCACAGCCACCGTGCCGAATGCCGTATAGCTGCCGTCGTCTCGCCGGTAGAACTCCACCGAACCCCCACGACAATGCAATACGCTAACGGGGCGACAGTGTCAACCCGCCAGCAGTTCCGCCGCACGCACCGCACTGAACACGCGGATGCTCTGCACCGGACGGCCGGCGCTCATCGCAATCATCGACGCGCGCGCCTGATGCCGCACCTCGAGCGCAGCGCGGGACGCGGCGGCCTCCCTCGACATACCGCACGACAGCAGGGTCGCGCGTAGCGCATGCTCCTCCGTCTCTGAGTCCGCCACACCGTCGGCCCATCTGCTGCCGGACGCCGCAAGGTGGCGCGCTAGGCGGTCCTTTGGCTCGTCCTGTGGCCCAGTAGGGCGTCCGCTCTGGCCGTCTGCCGAGGCCTTGCCCGCCTGCCCT
>JAAESX010000293.1 GCA_024228935.1 Pseudomonadota bacterium | reverse complement strand
TCCCCGTGCGCCGTGTCTACTGCGTTGGCCGCAACTACGCCGCCCATGCCCGCGAGATGGGCCATGATCCGGACCGGGAGCCGCCGTTTTTCTTCATGAAGCCGGCGGATGCGGTCACCATGGACGGCAACAATATCGACTATCCCCCGGCGACCTCGGATCTGCATCATGAGATCGAGCTGGTGGTGGCCCTCTCCAAGGGCGGCGCGTCGAACGGGCACTACGGCGGGAACGCCGAGACCTACATGAACGTCGGCGAGGCCATGGGCCGCGCCATGGTCGAGCTCAACCAGGACTAGCGTCCGCGCCCAGGGCGGCCGGTTCGCTCAGGCGGGCCCGTCGCCCTCGAGGCCGCTCACGCCGCGCAGGACGTCGAGGTCGTCCTCGTGGCTGTGGGTGAAGCCCATGGCGCGCTCGGCCGCCACCGTCTCCGCCGTCCGAAAGGCGATGACGTAGGCGCGTCGCCAGCGCTCGCTGACGTTCCCGCCGGAGCCGTGGACGACGCGCTCCCGGAAGGCGAGGGCCTCCCCTCGCCGCAGCGGCGCCTCGACGACGGCGGGGTCCCCGTCGTCCACGTCGGCCACGAGGGTGTGCGACTCGTCCCGGTCCCCGGTGAGGGGCCGGTGCGGCCGCAGCTCGGGTTCGAGGTGGCTCCCCTTCACGAAGCGCAGGCACCCGTTGCTGGCGTCCACGTCGTCGAGGGCCAGCCAGAGGGTGACCGTCTCCGGGGACGGCGTCGCCGGCCAGTAGGCCAGGTCCTGGTGCCAGTGGAAGATCGCCTTGGGGTGCCCCGGCGGCTTCGCCACCAGCTGGTCGTAGTCGAGGGTCGTCGCGTCGGGGAGCAGCCCGGCGGCCACCTCGGCCGCCAGCTTCTCCCAGGCGTTCTCCGCGAACGCGGGGTGATGCCGACGGGGCAGCATCACGTTGACCACGTCGAAGTCCTCTGGCGCGGCCCCGTAGTCCCCCGCCATGTCGCAGTAGTCCCGGCCGGGCACGGCGATCTCCCGCCGCACGAACCGCATGTAGGTCGCCGTCAGCTCCTCGAGCTGGTCCTCGTCCAGGAGCCTCGGGATCCGCACGAACCCGTCCCGCCCGAAGCGCTGGCGGAGGTCATCGAGGTCAAGGTCAAGCATGCGGTCAGCCTATCAGGCATCCACGCACCCCCACCATGATCCGGGTGCGGATGCCGCCCACCCATGAGCGGCTCGATCCGTGGCGGCCCGGGGCCCCCTACCGGGGCTCGACGGTGTGAGGGTGGGTACCCTCCACGAGCACCGAGAGCACGGCGTGGAGCACCAGCGGCCTCAGTGACCGGAGCGGCTCAGAAGAACGTCACCGCCACCGCGTCGGTGAAGTTGGACGTCAGCGTCGGGTTCGCGTCGCGGTGCCAGAGCTGGAAGTACCAGGTGGAGAACGTGCCCGCGCTCACGAGCCCGGTTGGCGTGGGGAGTGCCGAGAGGTCGATCGAGAGCGCGACCGCGCCGGTACTGCCAGAGTCCACGATCTGCCCAGGTCCCACGAAGCGCCCGATGGATCCCGTCACGCACAGCGTCCCCTGGCTGCCAGGCACCGGGTGGATCGACGCGAGGGTCCGTGAGGTGATGAAGTAGCCGAAGGACTGGAGCGGGAGCTGCTCCGCTGTGAGCGTCACGTCGTTCTGGGAGATCAGGTTCGACCCGATGATCGTCAGCTCTCCGGGGAGGCCGGACGAGTTCGCCGAGGCCGTGCAGTAGCGCGTCCCGATGATGGGATCGCAGCTGTCCGGGACGCCGTTGCCGTTGACGTCCGACTCGCTCCCGTTGCTGATGTCGCAGTCGTCTGGAACTCCGTTCGCGTTGCAGTCGAGCGCGGAGCCGGCCGCGATCTCGCACCCGTCCGGCGTCCCGTTCGCGTTGCAGTCCCTCGAGCGACCGGAGGCGAGGTCGCACTCGTCGGGAATGCCGTTGCCGTTGCAGTCGGGGCTGGTGCCGTTCGTGATGTCGAGGTTGTCCGCAACGCCGTTGCCGTTGCAGTCGAGGATGAGGTCTTCGTACCACGCGATCTTGTTGTCCGCATAGCTCGCCGACAGCACCTCCGGGCTACCGTCCCCGTCCAGGTCCGTGGCGTAGACCGAGGTCGCACCGATCGCGCTCGTCGTGACCACCCGCTGGAGACCGAAGGCGCCCCCGCCCTGGTTCTCGTACCACGCGATCTTGCCGTCGAACAAGCTGGCAGACAGCACGTCCGCGTCCCCGTCTCCGTCCAGGTCGGTGGCGTAGACCGAATCCGCACCGTTCGCGCTCGTCGTGATCACCTGCTGGACACCAAAGACGCCCCCGCCCTGGTTCTCGTACCACGCGATCTTGTTGTCCAGGAAGCTCGCCGAC
>JAAESX010000292.1 GCA_024228935.1 Pseudomonadota bacterium | reverse complement strand
GGACTGCATCCCGTCCAAGGCCATGATCGCCACCGGCGGTGCCATGTCGTTCCTGGCCCGAGCCGAGGGAATGGGTCTCGGCGACGTCAACCCCCGCATCGACGTAGACAACCTCGCTACCCGCCTGGCCACCATCGAACAACGCCTGCACCGGTCCACGACCTCGCTGCTCGAAAGCCAGAACGTCCGCCTGATCGAGGGCACCGGCTCGCTCAAGGGCCCCCACCAGGTGGTGGCCGAAACAGCCGACGGCATCGAGGAAATCGAAGCCGACGTAGTCGTTCTATCGACTGGCAGCCGTCCACGCATCCCCGACTGGGCACCCGTCGACGGCGAACGCGTCCTCACCACCCGCGACGCCTACCCACCCGATGAGATGCCCGAGCACGCGATCATCATCGGCTCCGGCGTCACCGGCGTGGAGTTCGTCCACATGTTCGCATCGTTTGGCTGCGACGTCACCCTGGTGGTCAGCCGCCAACAGGTCCTCCCGGCCAAGGACCCTGAAGTCGCCGCCGCCCTCGAAGCCGACTTCCTACGTCGGAACGTCAAACTCTTCAAGGGGGCCCGGGCCCAGTCCGTCGAACGCGACGGCGACCGGGTCTCGGTGCACTGCGACGACGGCCGAATGGCCACCGGCAGCCACGTG
>JAAESX010000291.1 GCA_024228935.1 Pseudomonadota bacterium | reverse complement strand
GGCCGCTCAGAGAAGCCGAAGACGCAACGCTTGAAGACAACCAGCCATTGAGGGGGACGCATGTCGGACGAAGAGCCGATCATCGCACTGGAACACGTCTACAAGATCTTCGGCCCGAACCCGCGGGGTCGGGCCTTCGACCTCTGCTCGTCAGACGTCGGAAAGGACGAGGTTCAGCGCCAGACCGGCCACGTGGTCGGCATGCACGACATCTCCTTCTCGGTCAACAGGGGTGAAATCTTCGTGGTCATGGGCCTTTCGGGTTCCGGCAAGTCCACAGCCATCCGGACGGTCAACAAGCTCCACGACATCACCCACGGACGGGTCATGGTGGAGGGCATCGACGTCCAGGAGTTGACTGGGGCGGCCTTGCAGTCCTTCCGTCGCGAGAAGCTCGCCATGGTGTTCCAGCACTTCGCCTTGTTCCCCCATCGCAACGTGATCGACAACACCGCCTATGGGCTCAAGGTCCAGGGCGTGGAGAAGCGGGAACGCCACGAGGCGGCCATTGAGGCCCTGGCCATGGTCGGTCTCGAGGCCTACGCCTTCAACTCCACCCGTCAGCTCTCGGGCGGCATGCAACAGCGCGTCGGCTTGGCCCGCGCTCTGTGCTCCAACCCGGACATCCTGCTCATGGACGAGGCGTTCAGCGCCCTGGATCCGCTGATTCGTCGCCAGATGCAGGACGAATTGATGGCCATCCAGTCCAAACTCCACAAGACGATCCTGTTCATCACCCACGATCTGAACGAGGCCCTGCGGATCGGCAACCGGGTGTGCATCCTGCGTGACGGCAAGGTCATCCAGATCGGCACCCCCGAGGAGATCCTGACCCAGCCGGCCGACGGCTACGTGGCCGAGTTCGTGCAGGACGTCGACCAGGGCCGGGTCATCGACGTGGGCAAGGTCATGAACCAGCCGGTCATCCTGGATCCGTCCCGCACCCTCACCGAATGCGTGGACGCCATGGGCGACCGACGGGGTGGCTTCTGCTGCGATGCAGACGGTCGGCCCACTGCCTTGCTGGCCATGACCGATGCGGCCACCGCACTGGCCCATGGAACGACCGACCTGGCGTCCGTCCTGCGATCGGACTTCGACACCACGACCGCTGAGGCACGGTTCAACGACAACTATGCGGCGGCTGGTCGGGGGCTCCCGATCGCCGTCCTGGATGAAACGGGTCGGATCGTCGGCGAGCTCGAACCCCGGGAGATCATGGAAGAGATGGGACGCGTCGAACAGTTGGTAGATGGCTTCGAGCGGGAGGTGTTCCTGTGAGCGCCGCGAGTTGGATCGTCGCCGGCGAGACGGGCGACTGGACGGGCCGGGTCGAGGGCGTCGGGTTGTCCGAGACCAGGGTCCTCGACCAGTTCCAGCTGCCGATCGGCCACTGGTTCGACCAGATGGTCGACTGGATGGACGTCAACGCTGACTGGTTCCTCCAGGCCGTCAAGTGGCCGTTCGAGTTCCTCCTGGAAAACGTCGTCAACGACTTCCTTCTGACGCTGCCCTGGTACCAGGTGGTCATCTTCACGGTGATCCTCGGATCACTGATCCGGACCCCAAAGATCGGCATCATGGCCGGCGCCGGGCTGACGATGTGCGGCCTGCTGGGAGCCATGTACTGGGTCGAGACCATGCGGACCATCGGCATGGTGCTCATCGCCGTCGGATTGTGTGCTCTGATCGGTATTCCACTGGGCGTGATCTGCGCGCGTGTGGACTCGATATGGAACGTGACCAGACCGGTTCTGGACGCCATGCAGACGGTCCACACGTTCGTCTACATGGTGCCGTTCGTGTTCTTCTTCAGCATCGGAGTCGTCCCGGCGACCATGGTGACGATGATCTACGCCCTGCCGCCGCTGGTTCGCATGGTGAACCTGGGTATCCGGCACGTCCCGGAGGACGTGGTGGAGGCCAGTCGGGCCTACGGCGCCACCGAACTCCGGGTGCTCACCGACGTACAGCTGCCGCTGGCCAAGCCGTCGATCATGGCGGGCCTCAATCAGACCCTGATGCTGGCCATCGCCATGGTGGGTATCGCAGCCATCATGGGAGCTTCGGGCCTCGGCCTTCTGGTCTTCCGGGCCGTTCAGAACCTCGACGTGGGCCTCGGTATCTCATCCGGCCTGGCCCTGTGGACCGTGGCTGTCGTCCTTGACCGGATGTCCCAGCCCGAGGAAGGCGGCGGTGACAACCTGCTGACCCGGATCCGTGGCGCCATGGCCGACCGTCGGGATCCCGAGGAACTTCTCAAGAAGATCGAGGCCGCCGAGACTGATGACCAGAAAGCGGCCAAGGTCGTCCACGTGGAGCACGAGGTTGTCGCCGGCGCCCGCGAGCGTCTCGGCATGGCCGTCGTGGGCTTGGCCGGGGCAGTGGCCGTTCTCTCCACCCTCATGACCTGGGGTAGCGGTGCGGGACTGTTCTCCAGTCACTCACGGGAGGTCGACATCGACCTTGCCGGCCAGTCATTCAACGGCTACCAGGCCTCCGGTGGTAGTTGGTCAGGCATGGTCGTCCTGTTCTTGGGCTTCTTCTCGGTCATGGCTGCCGGTTCTTGCCTGACCTGGACGGGGGGCATCGGGCGCCTCCGTGGCCCCGGTGGCCTGGCCGCGGCGGCGGTCGGCGTATTTGCCGCCGTGTTCGCCTACCCGATCCTCGGTCAGTTTGACGGCTACACGACGTTGTCGAATCTCGAAGGACATGAAGCACAGGGCGTCTGGGCAGTGGCCATCGAGGTCCTGACCATTCCGACCATTCTGGGTTTGGTCCTCGGACTGGCCGGGGTGGCCGTGCCACTCCGTTGGCGAACCGTCGGGATCTGGGCGTTCACCGCTGGGATCCTCGGCCACTACTTCGAATCTCCGCTAGGCCTCGATGCCCTCGT
>JAAESX010000290.1 GCA_024228935.1 Pseudomonadota bacterium | reverse complement strand
CAGCGACGTGAACCCGGGCGCGACCGAGGTCTGCAACGGCCTGGACGACGACTGCGACGCGGGCACTTCGGAGGATGGCTTCGCGGCGTTCGACGACGGCAGCACGGTCACCGACTACACGAGCACGCTCGGTGCGGGCACGGCCTCGACCCCCGCGGACGTCACGCTGTCGACGGACGGCACGATGTCGCTGTGCGACGGCACCTACTACGTGAACTTCGACGTCGAGGCCGATGTGGACTTCGCGGGCGTCAGCGGCGACGAGACCGCGGTCATCCTCGACGGTGCCGCGACCGGTACGGTCGTGGCGATCGAGACGGCGGGCGTGGCGGTGTCGCTCTCGGATCTCACGATCCAGGACGGCGACGCCGACGTGCTGGCCTACTTCAGCAGCACCGAGAGCGGGGGCGCGATCGCGTGTGTCGGCGCCAGCACCGTGTCTGCTGAGAACGTCGTGTTGGACAGCAACAGCGCCGAGGTCGGCGGTGCCATCGGGCTCGAGGAGTGCGCCGGGACGTTCACGAACGTCACCGTCAGCAACAACAGCTCCGACAGTTCTGCGGGCGCGATCGCGCTGACGGATGCGTCGGCCGAGTTCTACGACAGCTTCATCGAGGGCAACTCGGCAGGCTTGTATGGCGGCGCGTTCTACGTCGTCTACTCCGCCACCGGATCCGATCTCTACTTCGAGGACACCGAGGTCACGGACAACACCGCCAGCTCGGGGATCGACGTGGGCCTGATCCACAATGACTCGACGGTGGACTGCGTCGGCGACACGGCGTCGAGCGGGCTCGGGTTCACTGGCCACGGTGACGCCAAACTACGGCGGCATCTACGCGTCCTACAGCGGCGCCGAGTTCACGGCGACGGACTGCGACTTCGACGCCGACTCCGACATCTACTGGTCGGGTGAAACCCACGAGGGCCTGGGCGACGACGAGACCTTCTTCTGCGACGACGACGGCTGCCGCGCTGAGTACTCGACCGGCGGGTACGGCACGGCCGGCACCAACTACGACACCTGGGGCATGACGTACCTGGCGGACACCGACAAGACGATCCAGGAGTTCTCGGTGTACACGCAGGCCGGCGACTCGGGCTGCAGCATCGACTACCACGTGCTGTCGTCGACCTCGGTGCCGACCAGCAGCACGAGCTGGACGGTCGAGTGGAGCAGCACCGGGAACCCGCTGTTGACGAGCGCCGGCTACCACACGGCCGAGGACGTCGACTTCCAGGTGACGAGCGGCACGTACTACGCGCTGGTCTTCGCCCAGGACTGCTCGACGACCTACTACTACTACGACACCACCTCGAGCACGACGGACGTCGGCTTCGGTGACGGGTACGGCTACCTGTACAGCCAGAACTACACGTCGTTCGGCTCGACCGAGACGCTCGACGCCCACTACACGACCTACCCCTCGCTGCTGGCGATCCAGGTCACGACGTCGATCGACTGAGTCGGTCGAGCAGATCGATGCACCGGTCGACGAGCTCATCGAGTTCGTCGACCAGCACGCCGGGCACCTCGATCACGAGGTGCCCGTTGTCGATCCGGGCCCCCTTGCCGTGGACGAGCTCCAGCAGGGGCTCGACGGCGTCCTCGGGCACGTGGCCGCGCACGCCGATCAGCTGATCGACGACGATGTTCCCGGTCGACGCCCGGCCTCGTGGCTGGAGCGAGGCCGAGATCGGCAGGTCGCTTCGCACCGAGATGCGGGTGTGGATGGGGGGGCCGTGGCGGACCAACTCGACCTCGACGCCGTACAGCCGGCGGGCGCCCTCGAAGCCGGTCGGGGTGCGGTGCAGGTCGTCGAGCTCCAGGCCCTGCCAGGCTCCCGCCAGGAGCGCGTCGCGCAGGTCCAGGGCCGATCGGATGAACGTGGTCGGGTGACCGCGGCTGGCCACGACCTCCAGGTGCCCATCACGGATGGCCATGCTGTCCAGTCGGTCGAGCAGCTCCTGGGCTCGCGGACCCAGGGCCAGCGCCAGCTCGACCGGCTTCTCGCTGCGGATGCGCCAGAGCTCGTCGAACGCGGGCACACCCAGCTCGATGTTCCCACCGGGCAGCACCGTCGCGCGAGACAGGTGGCCCTCGGGAAGGTCCGGCGCGACCAGCTCGACCCGCAGGGTGGCTTCGCCGCGCTCGAAGACGCCCTGTGTGAACGCGATGTCGCCGGTCTCCAGCAGGTGGGGCTCGAAGCCACCCGCCGTCAGCGCCTTCAGGGTCGGCTGCACCCAGGGCTGTTGGCGCCGGCGCTGCCACCAGAACACGCGGGCGACCCAGCCGATCGGCGGCCCGAACACGGCCAGCACGAGCGCCACGGCCACGGCGGGGAAGCGGTACTGGAGCTTGACGACGGTGTCGATGGGCTCGACGCTGATGAGATCCCAGGTCAGGCGCGCCTCGGCGTAGACCTGCAACAGCCCCAGGCAGATGATCGTGGGGACGACGATGATGGCGTAGACCCAGAGCTCGAGCTTCTGTCGTCTCCAGTCGTCTTCGGTCCACCAGCCCAAGCGCGGTCCTCCTCGTCCGGAGAGCCTACTCCCCGTTCGTCTCGCCGAACGTCCCGGGCTGCTCCTTCATCGAGGTCCAGCCGTCGGGCACGCGAGCCCAGGCCTCGTCCGTGTCGTAGACCTCGAGAGAGTCCGCGAAGACCCCCTTGTTCGTCCAGAGCGTGACGGTCTCGTCGGCGCTCAGCATGAAGTCGGTGTGCAGCCCGTCGCCGGTGCCGTCGGCCTCGATGACCAGGTACTCGCCGGGGGCCAGTTCGACCTGGGGCAGGCGCCAGGCCAGCACGTCCTCGTCGGCGTGGTCGGTGATCTCGTACTCGAACAGATCGATGGTCTCGGTGCCGCCGTTGAACAGCTCGATCTGGTCGGACACCAGCGAGACCTCGTTCACGACGAGTCGCGCCAGGTCTTCGGGTTCTTCCACAACACTGTCCACAACCTGTGGATCACTGTCCGTCTGTTCAGTGTCGTTTCCGCTGTCGGTCCCGTCGCCGGGGCCGTTGCAGCCAGTCATCCCCAGGGTGATCCATAGAGTGATCCCCAGCTTGCTGAATGGGCTCATCCATTCCATCCCGGGTAGGGCCGCGCCTGCTTGATGAACAGCTCGCCCTCGTCGAACTTGAACTCCACGTCCATTCCGTAGAACGAGCGGGTGCCGTAGACCTCGAAGAAGTGGTCGTGGATGGCCTGCAGTGCCGTGCCCAGTTCGTGGATCTCGGCGGCGGTCAGCACGGTCTCGCCGTCCTCGACCAAACTGCTCGAGCCCAGGTAGACCACCGGGCTGCCGGCCTGGGTGTAGTAGTGCAGGTACCGGTCGGTGGTGACGCCCGGGTCGGGGAGCACGACCGAGTTGTCGCCGACCTGGACGTTCACGTAGAACGCCGGCTCCATCCCCGTGGTGTCGAAGATGTTGGCGGTGATGGCGACCCCGTTGGCCTCCTCGTCGGGGAAGCTCCGGTGCACCAGCATCGCCATGCCGATGTTCATGTGGTCGATGCTGTAGTAGCTGCGCTCCTCGTACGCGCGGAAGCTCCAGCAGCTGGCCCAGACCTCGCGGACAGCGTCCTCGATGGTGCGCTCGGGGTCGTTCGGGTCGGCCGACTGGCTGGTGTACAGACCGGCGCCGTTGAAGTCGCTGACGTCCTCGGCGTTCGTGCTGGACCGGAACCGCATGCGGATGCCCGGGTAGTTCTCGTTCAGGTGGTCGGTGACCATCTCGACGAACTCGGGGTCCATCGGGGCGCGCCGCATGTCGCTTCGAAGGCGCCGCAGGGCTCCGTCGCGAACGACCGCATCGCCCAGGAACTCGTCGTCCTGGTGCAGGGCCTCGACCTCGTCCCAGAAGCCGTTGTCCCGCATGAACTTGTCGTACCAGTAGACGGGCACCGCGAAGCCGCCGGGCATCGGGATGCTGTCGTCGGTCGACATCGAGCCGAAGTGCGTCGCCTTGCCGCCGAAGATGGGCACCTTGGCGCTGATGGCTTCGCCCAGGTCCTCGGTCTCGGGGTCGATGATGTCCTCGGTGGGCGTGAGCGCCGTGACCGAGGTGTCCATCGGGCCCACGTCGATCGGGTCGGGGGCGTTCTCCGCCCACCACTCGTCGGCCTCGGCCTGGGTGACCTCCTCGATCGACCAGTCCTGGGCCTCGACGGTGAGCTTCACCCACTTGCCCTCGAGGTCGTGCATCTCGGGGCTGGTCCACGCGCCGCGGTAGGCCATGTTCGGCGTGCCGCGGTTCTGGCTCAGCACGTTGATGTGCGCGAGCGGCGTCTGGAACTGGTCGGTGATGATGCCCATGACGACCGAGATGTCGTTGGGGACGGCGTCCAGGACCACGATCTCGCGGAAGTTGGGGATGGTCGTGTGCAGCTCGTCGGCGCTGTAGAAGCGCAGCATGCCCATCGACGTGCCCAGGTTCAGCGGCTGGTAGGTGATGCCGGCGAACAGCTCGTCGGTGGTGACGATGCAGACGTCATCGGGCAGCTCGGCCGCGACCTTGTCGATGGCGACGCTGGTCGGGTGGAAGCACAGGTCGTCGCCGATGAACGAGTTCTCGCGGATCTGGTCGTACGCGGTCTCGATCATCTCGGCGCTGGCCGTGTCATACGGCGACAGCTCCCAAGCCCAGATCGCGGGCTCCTCGTAGTAGGTGAGCGCGCCCAGGATGAACCGGCGGTCCGGGCTCGTGTACTCGATGCCGTTGAAGGTCGCGAGGTCCAGCACCGGAGGCAGTCCGTCGCCCGAGAGGTGCTCGCTCGCGAACTCCCAGTGGATCATGTAGCGCTTGCTGTTCTGGAAGTAGAGGTTGTGGTCGTCCGAGCGATCCACGACCGTCTTCACGGAGCGTGCGCCTGGGATCGAGGCGTCGAGCGGCTCGCTCGCCAGCTTCTGGAAGTCCTCGATGCAGCCCAGCTGTGTGGAGAAGTCGGGGTCTTCCTCGGTGATCACGCACTCCCAGGTGGGAGCCGCGCTGTCGCCCGAGTCGCCGTCGCAGGCGAGGAGAGCGGTGAGAAGGATCATGGGTCCGCCGCGGTGGGCCGGCCTTCGAAGCCGACGTCGATGGTGAAGATGCCGTTGGTGTCCCGGTCCATCATGTAGAGCACGTTGGACTCGAAGCCTCCCACACCTCGGCCCCAGTGGAGGTTCGGGATCCAGCTCGAGGAGACATCGAGGATCTCTTCGGGCTCGCCGCCCTCGGGCGCGAAGCGGTAGACCTTGCCGGCGATGTACTCGGTCACGTAGACGTTGCCGCACTCATCGACGTCCAGGCCGTCGAGCCCGCCGGCGTTCATGTCGTCGCCGATGCAGTACGGGCGGTTGTCGCCGTAGTCGATGCAGCTTCCTTCGTACGGCGTCAGGCGGGACGTCACGGTGCACGCGTCGCCGACGCCCAGGTCTGCGCAGCCCTCCTTCGCCTCGGTGGTCCACGCGTTGTAGTTCACGCAGGCCATCAGGTCCTCGGACGTCTCCATGCAGTACTTGTTGCCGCCGCCGCAGTTCTCCCACTGGGTCTTGCCGTCGCAGATGTCCAGCTCGGCCTCGGTCGCGAGCGGGCAGAACAGGCCGGTGTCGTCGGCGGTGCAGATGGACTCGATGGACTGCTCGTCGAACTCGGTGACGCAGGGGTCGGCCTCGGCCAGGCCTTCGCACGCGGCGCGGTCCTTGCCTGGCACCACGCAGACCTCGGTCTCGCAGCTGCCGATGCCGTCGCCGAAGACGCAGACGGCTCCGTCGTCGCGGCCGCCACAGGGGTCCTCGGGCTCGCCGAGCACGCTGCCCAGGAGCACCGGGTCGCTCCAGCCGTCTCCCTCGCGGTGCAGCGCGTGGACGGTTCCCTCGCCGAAGCTGTTGACGTACAGCGTCTGCCAGTCGGGCGAGAACGCCATGCCGTTGGGAGCGTACAGGTCCTCGGCGATGCGCTCGTACTCGAAGGTCTCGGGGTCGATGCGGCGGATCTTGCCGACGCTGTGCTCGCTCACGTAGATGAAGCCTTCGTGATCGATGGTCAGGCCGTTGGGGTACGGGATGCCCGAGTTGATGACCTCGGCGCTGCCGTCCATCGAGACGCGCTCGATGGTCCCGTTCTCCACGTTGCAGACGACGACGCGGCCTTCGGCGTCGATCTCCATGCCGGCGGCCTCGCCGAAGCGCGGGACGATGACGGTCGTGTCGCCGTCGTAGTTCTGGCTGACCAGGTTCCCGTTCCACTCGACCGAGAGGACGTTGCCTTCGCCGTCGAACGCGAAGTCCTCGCTGGCCGTGTACCCCTTGATGAGGTCGGTGTCGTAGGGCGCCTGGGGCAGGTCGTCGCAGATGCTGTAGGGGTCACCGGTGTCGCCGGTGTCGCCTGAGTCGGTCGTCTGGGGGTCGCTGTCGTCGGGGTTGTCGACGGCGTTGCCGTTGCAGGCGAGGAGGAAGAGGATCACTGACACAGCTCGATGGCCTCGTTGCAGTCCATGCCGTCGGGACAGTCGTTGTCGTCCGAGCAGGGGATGAAGCCCTCGACGTCGACGTCGAGGGGAGAGGGGGATGCCACCACGAAGTCGACGCAGGCGTCGTCGTGGGTGCCCTGGTCGGCGGTGTGCCGGGACAGGATGGCGTTGGGGTAGCCGGAGACGCCGGAGTTCAGGAGCGCGCTGACCATATCGGCGCTGACCGTTCCGGAGCCGGTGTCGGCGAACTCGCACTGGATGCGCAGCGGGCTGGTGCCGTGCTGGTCGATGTTGAGGTCCAGCGAGACGCTCGTGCGCACGTCGCCGGTCGGCGGGTCCCAGGTGACCGTGAGGGGGGTCTCGTCCTGGACGAGCACGTCGCTGGTGGGGACGAGCGTCTGGGGGCCGACGCCGTGGAGCGTGACGGCCTCGAAGCGCAGCTCGACCAGCTCGCCGCCGACGTAGGCAGGGTGTGGGAGCTGGGTGTCGAAGTAGCGGTAGCCGGGGGTCTTGGCTTCCATGACGACGTTGGCGGACAGGCCGGCGACCTCGACGATGCCGAGCGGAATGTCCTGGGGGTACGGGACGCACTCCTCGTCGAGCGAGCAGGCCTCGTCACCGGCGCAGGCGGGCTCGCAGTGCGGGTTCTCGCGGCGAAGGAGCGTGCAGTCGCCGTCGACGAGCTCCTCGGTGAGCACCGTGTTCGGGATGACGCCGTCGCGGACGCGGCCGTCGACGATCGAGTAGTCGGTGTAGGCCTCGACCACGAAGCCGCCGTGGTCGCCCTCCATGGGGCAGGTGCCGGTGAGCTCGACGGTAGCGGGATTGCCCGTGGGCGGAGCGAACTCGGTCGAGGTGTCTTCGGAGTCGGGCGTGGGGGAGTCTGGGGGAGTCGTGCCCGTACAGGCCAGCAGGAACCACATGATCGGGTTGTAGCTGATGTGGGGGGGGGGGTGCGGTGTGGCGGGGTGCAGTTGGGGCCCGGCTTCCGTCAGGTCGGCGGATCGCGACTCGGTGTCGCGTTTCTGCGGTCTCACGGGGTCAGTCTGGGGTTTCGCGACATGGGGTCGCGCTCGAGCTGTCTCACTCAGGCGGGGGTCTCCAAGCCAGGTCGTCGACGATGCGCTGGAGCTGTTCGCGCGCGGGCCAGGGGTCGGCCAAGGCCAACCGCATCGCGGTTCGGGTGAGTCGACCGAACAGCGACGGCGAGGAGCCCACCGCAGTCCACGCGCCAGCCGTGATGACGACCTGGCCGGCCGGAGCCTCGGTGAAGGCCATGAGTGCACCCAGGACGGGCTCCGCGAACTCTCGCGTGAGGCCGGTCCTCGCTGCGGGGCGGAGGAGCCGATCGCTGGGGAGTGCCTCCTCCGCCTCGCAGAACGGGACCACGACCGAGAGCTCGTCGCTTTGGGCGTGGGGCTGGAGTCGAAGCTCGAGCAAGCCTTACTCGATGCGGCCTCCGTTCGGGATCGTGCATTCGACTCCGACGGAGACCGGCTCGTCGAGCGGTGCGATGTCCACCCGTCGCCGGGCGGTCAGGCGACCGGCTGGTTTCGAGATGGCGAGCCCGCGGCTGGACCGCCAGATGCGGCAGCGACCGTGGCGTCTGATGATCAGCTCGAGCATGGCAGCGTCTTGGAGTATGCCTCCGCGCCACGTCACTCGGACGCCGGCGCAGAGACAAAAAGCGCGATGGGCTCGTAGGTCTCGTCCTTCCCGATGGCGAGATCCCACGACGAACCGCTGCGGCTCCACATCACGAGGCCATCCGACCTCCGGGCGAGCAGGATCGAGGCGTCCCAGGAGGTGTCGAGCAGCTCCATGCCTGGCTCGAGTCGGGCGCGCGCTTTCTCAGCCAGGTCGGGTGTGGCCAGGACATGGTCGAGCGCGAAGCCCAGCTCGTCGTGACACGTGCGCGGGCTCTCCTGCCAGTCGGCGGGGAGCGCAGGGAGTTCGGGGCCGACGGAGCGAGCCCAGCCTGTCTCGGTGTCGAGCGCGACGGCCATGTCGGGCATCCAGCGGAACCGGCTCGGGACTTCAGGTGATGGCACGGTGCCGTATCGTTCGGCCCCGCTCTTGGAGAAGCCGACGATGTCGGTGAGGACTTCCTCGTGGCGGCGGAACGTGTACAGCCCGACGACGATGGGTTCGGGCCGTTGGCCCCGCACCCACCGCAGGTACTCCATCGAGCGGGTCAGGGACTCGAGAGGCGTGCCGAGCTCGGTGTTCTCGGTGGCCAGCGGGGGATCCAGGGTTCGGAAGCGCGCCTCCAGCACAGGCAGGTAGATGAGATCCTGGGTGACCTTGGTTCGCTCGACCAACACCACGAGGGTCTGGGCGTCGGTCTCTCTCTCGATCGCTCCTGCCAGTCGGTCCCGGTGCTTCAGCCAGGACGTCTCGGGCGATGAGAGGACCAGGGCGGCAGCTCGACGAACTCGCGGGGAAGGGTGTTCGAGCGCGTCGACTGCATAGGTGGGATCCATCGTGTCGGGTTGGGTGACCGCGTAGACGTGCAGGGCCAGGACGCGCTCCTCGGGGCGCAAGTCGCCGTCGAGAAGGCTGGTGGCGAAGGCGGCGGCGCCGTCGCAATGGACCAGGCTCGGGCTGTCTGGGTTCCGGACCCGCTCCACCCCGCCATCGATGAGGAGGTTGGCGAACTCGGAGTCGAGGTCCGAGCAGTCGGCGTTCGGGGGCTCCGGACTGCAGGCGAACAGGGCGGCGAAGGCGATCAAGCTCGGCTCCCCCGTCTCCGATTCGCGCGGCTCCAGACCGCGGCTCGCGTTGGTGGTGCGAAGGTCCTGCCTGTTCCGAGGCTGACGCGCGGCCTCGGCGCTGTCAACAATGATGGGGGTCCGCACGGCGTCGTGCGATGCTCGCCGTGCCTGAACGAGTATCGAGACGATGTGGTGGTTCCTGTTCGCGTGCGGCGGCATCGAAGGCGACGACCCGGGTGAATGCACGGACGGGGCCGACAACGACGGCAACGGGCTCTTCGACTGCCGGGACCCGGGCTGTCAGGGGGGCGAGGACTGCCTGGACGTCGAGCCCGTGGACTCGGACGAGCCGGACCCCGGCGACTCCGGCCAGGACAGCGACCCACCAGTGATGCTCTGGCTGGACGGCGACGGGGACGGCTGGGGTGGCGCCGGCGAGGACCCCGACGGCGTCGAACTGGACGGCGACTGCGACGACGACGACCCCTCGATCCACCCCGAGGCCGAGGAGCTGTGCGACGGCGTCGACCAGGACTGCGACGATCAGATCGACGATGGGCTCGCTGTCACGGCCGGCTGGGCGGATGCGGACGAGGACGGGTTCGGGGCGGGCGCGTATCTGTCGGGCTGCGACGTGACGGAGGTGGTCGACAACGTCGACGACTGCGACGACACCGACGCGGCGGTCCACCCGGACGCCATCGAGCTGTGTGACGGACTCGACAACGACTGCGATCCGTCCACCACAGCGTCCGGGGTGGCCTTCACGGACTCGTCGGGGGTCGTGACCGAGGCGACGTTGGACGGCTCGGAGCTCCGGTTGGGCACGGGCACGTTGGCGTTCTGCGAGTCCGGGACGTGGCCGGCGTACATCGTGGCCACCGGCGATCTGTCGATCGTCAACGAGAGCGGCGACCCCGCGGATGTGGTCTTGGACGGCGAGGACGACCGCATCGTCCTTCAGGTCTCGGGCCACGACGTCGTGGTGTCCGGCGTCACCATCGAAGGGGGGCGGCACGATGCGGGAGACGGCGGCGGGATCTGGTGCGGGACCACGGGGACGCTGAAGCTGACCGACGTCGTGTTCCGGGCCAACTCAGCCCGCCGCGGCGCCGGGCTGACAGGAGACACCTGTGACGTGACCGGCGAGCGCGTGTCCTTCACCGAGAACACCGGCGACTGGGCGCCCGCGGTCCTGATGCAGAACGCGGACCTGGACCTGACGGACAGCTCGGCCACGTTCAACACGGCCAGCGACGACGTCGGGGCGATGATCCTGACCAACAGCGCGGGGACCTGGGACGAGGTGCTATTGGCGGACAACCACGCCGGGGGCGCGATCGGCGCCCTGTCCTGCAACCAGTGCGAGCTGGTGTGGTCCGGCTCGACGACGACGGAGAGCGGAGCCCTGCGGAACAGCACCGACGACGCGGGCGCGGCCATCTACATGCCGACCAACTCCTGGATCGAGGGCGTGGTGCTCGACCTGGGCGAAGGCGCCAACGACAATGAGGCCCACGACATCTACGGCATCCCCGGCGGCTACTTCGACGAAGGGGACGACGTCACGTTCTGGTGCGAGGACGGCTGCGAGTAGTCACTCGCCGGCCCCCAGGCCGGTCAGCCGCGCGGTCGCGTCGATGCCATTGCTCTCGACGCGCAGGGTCTCGCTGGCCTGAGAGGGCTCGACCGGGCCGAACGCCAGGTGCAGCTCGGCGGTGTCACCGGGCTCGAGCTCGAGCGTCTGGACGAGCGAGGAGAACGGGGCTCCGACGTCGACCCCGGTGACCGACAGCGCCACGTTGCCTTCGTTCGACAGCTCCAGCGAGCCGTAGCCGGTGGACCCGACGGGGACCTCGCCGAAGTCCAGCTCGGTCGGGTCGAGGACGGCCGCGGCGCCCAGGCCGGTCCCTTCCAGCGGCAGCTCCAGCTCGGTCCCATCGTCGAAGACGAAGGTCGCGCTGCCGTTCTGCTCGCCCCAGACCGTGGGCTCGAACGCGACGCCGAAGAGCAGGCCGCGGGTGGGCTCCAGGTCCAGTCCGGAGAGCTCGACGTTGTCGTACGGACCCTCGTAGAAGATGTCCATGATGCGGACGGTGGTCTCGCCGTCGTTGTGGAGTCGGGTCTCGGCGATGACGCTCTCGCCGAGCGCGGTGTCCTCGAACAAGAGCGGGCTTGGCGTCGCGTACAGGCCCGAGTTGGGGGCATCTCCGGTGTCCGATGGGGCCGTCGAGATGCACGCCAGCAGGATCAGGGGCATTCCGGGAGCTCACGGTAGGTCACGAGGACCTCTACGCCGGGGTCCGGGGGGGTGTCGAGCTCGATCGTCCAGTCGTCTTGCCTGCTCCAGTCCGTGCTCGCGGTGCCGTCGACGATGACGGAGACCGAGTCCGGCACGGGCTCGTGGGACAGCGCGACCAGGGTCCGGGGCGACACGTCGGCCAGCTCGGCGCCCAGGGTCTCGCCCCATTCCTCGCACATGGAGTGGAAGGTGCCACCGGTGGCGATGGTCGCCTCGTACATCCGGACATAGCCGGCGATGTCGCTGCACCCGGTCGGGTAGTCGCCGCCCACGGCGTGGAGCCGCACGTACTCGGGCTCGTCCTTCAGGCTCTGGAAGAGCGCGACGTAGTAGGTGTACGGGTTGACCGAGTGTTCGCCCTCGTCGCTGATGGACACCAGGGCCAGGTCGGCGTCCTCGCGGAGCCAGTCGCCGTTGCACGGGGCCATGAGTGCCGACTCGAGCAGCGTGAACCCGCGCTCCTGGTCGCTGCCGGTCCCGGTGCAACGGTCGCCGTCGAGCTCTCCACAGAACGACGCCAGCACCTCGTCCGGGTTCGTGGTCGCGGCGTCGATGTAGACGGGCTCGGGGATGCAGCCGTCGTCCTCGGTGACCATGGACAGCCGCACGTCGGTGCCCGCCTCGAGGACCGTGGCGAGGAGCAGCTCGAGCTCGCTGAAGGCCCCGGGAGAGCGGTGGATCATGCCGCTCGACCCGCCCATCGCGACCAGGATGTCGCGGGCTGCCGCCGTCTGGGTCCAGCTGTCCGTGTGCCAGACCGCCGTGCCGCTGCCAGCCAGCACGACGCTCGCTGTCGAGGTCTCGCTTCCGATGGTCAGCGTCGCCGTGGTTCCAGACGCGCACGCTCTGGCGCGTGGACTCACCGATCCGGGTGTCTTCAGCGACCAGGCTGGGGGAGGTCGACGGTGACGTGTCGGTGGTCGACGGCGGGGTGGGGCAGGCAAGGGGCCAGATCAGGGGCATGCCTTCCCATACGCCAGGGATCGTGGAGTGTGACTTTCTTGCATTCCTGAACTTTCGGAATATACTGAAAGTATGGAAAGCAACCCCGCCCCTTCCCAGGAACAAGCCGACCAGGAACGACTCTCCCAGGCTCGGGCCCGCTTCGTGAACGAGTGGGGTGCTCTCGGCAGCGCGTGGGGCATCAATCGGAGCATGGCTTCGCTGCATGCCCGCTTGCTGGTGGCGGCCCGGCCGCTGTCGCAGGACGACCTGATGGAGGAGCTCGAGCTCAGCCGTGGCAACACGAGCTCGAACCTGCGCGAGCTGGTCGGCTGGGGGCTGGTCCGCCAGGTCGCGGTCCGCGGAGAGCGGCGGCAGTTCTTCGTCGCTGAGAAGGAGCCCTGGCGGATCTTCGTCACGATCATGCGCGAGCGACTTCGCCGCGAGATCGACCCGGCGATGCAGACGCTCGAAGAGGTCGCCGAGATGAGCGACGGCGTCGAGGGCGAAGAGGCCGAGGAGTTCCGCCGCGTCGTCGGCGGGCTGGCTCGGTTCCTGAAGAGGGCGCGGGCTGTCGCTCGCAGCCTGATCCGGAGTGACGAGAGCGTGCTGGGAGGGCTGGCGCGCGTGCTGAGTTGACCTGAGTCCTGGAGGACCCTGTGAAACGCATCGACCCCCGAATCGAAGCAGACGCCTACGACGGAGAAGTCGTGTTGGATGCGAGGAAGTCGGCCTGGGTCATCGCGATGGGAGGCATGGCGCTCGCCGCCGTGGTCGTATCGAGCTGGAACCCCGTCCACATCGGACTGGCTGCGGCGTTCTGCGCCATCTCGCTGTGCTGCGGGCACAGCGTCGGCCTGCACCGCTTCGTCATCCACGACGCCGGGCGGGTCCCGATCTGGCTCGAGCGTGTGCTCATCCTGCTCGCCGCGTCTGCGGGGATGGGTGGGCCGCTCTCGCTGATCCGCCACCACGAGATTCGAGACTGGGCTCAGCGGCAGTCGCGGTCCCATCCCTGGCTGCGACACGGCCAGCGGTTCCTCATCGATGTGCCCAAGCAGGTGATGTGCCGCATCGAGCTGGCTCACCCGCCGCGCGTGGTGCTGGAGCGAGGTCGTGAGTTCGACCTGTTCTACCGGGCGATGGATGCCGGCTGGCCTCTGCTGCAGGTCCCGATCGGCCTGGTCGCCTGGGCCATCGGTGGCTGGGAGGCGGTCGCCTGGATCGTCGGCATGCGCGTCTTCGTCAGCGTCGTGATGCACCAGGTCGTCGGGTGGCTCGCGCACAACCGCGGCCACGTCCATCACGAGCAGATGGTCCACAGCGTCCAGGGGCACAACCTGCCGGTGCTCGGGTTCCTGTCCTTCGGTGAGGGCTGGCACAACAACCACCACGCCTACAGCTGGTCCGCGAAGCTCGGGCTGCGGGACGGTGAGTGGGACCCGGGGTGGTGGTTCATCTCGCTGCTGGCGCGGATGGGGCTGGTCTGGAACGTTCGGGTGGCCGAGCTGCCGGTGGAGCAGCGGCTGCGGCTGAGTGGCTGAGTGCGCAAAGGTCGGAGGCCTCCTCTGCTACTGCACCGATGCGGCGACGGCACGCTCGCAGCTCGACGTCGTGCTCCCGGTGCTGGAGAGGCTGCCGGAGCTCGGAGGACCCCCGGCCGGCGTGCAGCTGCTCGCCGACCTGCCGGACGCCCGGTTCGAGGACCCGGAGTGCGCCGGGCACTGAGTCCCGGCGAGGCTCAGACGCTCAGACGAGCAGCTCGGGCCGGAAGAAGCCGGTCATCGTCATGCCGGCACAGGTCACGACGAGGATGAGCGTGATGTTCGCGATGCCGATGGCCAGGCAGTTGCGGCCGAACAGCGCGGTCTCGGGCTTGCGCAGGTTGCTCACACCCAGCACGAACGCGGCGGGGAGCAACATGAACGCGAGCAGGTAGTCGAAACGGGCACCCCAACCGGAGGCCGCGGGAAGCTCTCCGTGGGATGCCCGCATCTGGCGGAGCTGCCAGCTGACGACGAGCCACACGACACCCACCAGACCAAACCACGCCGAGGAGAGAATCGCCGAGGAGAGGAGGTAGAGGACGCCGGGATCGTGAGCCATGAGGACACCTTATTGGTGAACTCTTCGGTCCAGACCCCACCGGACTTGATGTGACGCCCGCTTACATTTGTCTCTTCTGAGCGACGGGATGTCACCGGACGTCAACGGCAGGTTCGACGGGCTCGATCGCGCGATGCGACCCGGGATGGACGTGTGGTCCATCCTCGACGAGGGGCCGATGAGTCACACAGAGATCTGCCGGAACCTCGGCTCGGCAGCGACCTGGGCCACAGAGGAGAACCTGCGCGTCCTCGCGCCCGAGCCCGTGGTCCTCGAGTACAGCCAGGGCACCGCGCTCGCGGTCCCTGGACCGGCCGACACCGCCTGGCTGGTGCTCGCCGGCCAGGTGGAGAGCTGGTCGGGGAACGCGCGGACGGGCTCGTATCGGCGCGGCAGCCTGGTCGGTGGCGCTGCGGCGCTGCGCGGACACCGCGCGGACGAGATTTCGGTGGTCGACGACTGCACCGTCTTGCCCATCCCGGCCGTCCGTCTCCGCGACGCGTTGGACATGGGCGGGGAGCTGGGCGTCGTGCTGCTCGCCCGACGGCCACATCGAGATGCGCATGCCGCCGCGAATGCGCTGGCACGAGGGGCTGCCGCTCTGCGTGTTGCTGGTCACCCGGTTCACGGGGTTCCGTCCGACCTGGGCTCCCGACTCGCCAGGCATCTCCTACACCGAGACCGGCCTCTTCGTGCCGACGCAGGTCGAGGTCGACAACAAGCTCGAGTTCCGCGCCTACTTCCCCTGGCTGTTCCCGAGCAACATCATGGCGTCGTTCGTGGGGCGCGAGCTCTACGGGTACCCCAAGCGGTATGCGAACACCCGGATCGAGCAGGACCGGCTGC
Organism: Pseudomonadota bacterium; assembly: GCA_024228935.1. GTDB lineage: Bacteria > Myxococcota_A > UBA796 > UBA796 > CAJQPC01 > JAAESX01. Next base: position 63,348 of record JAAESX010000290.1, on the reverse strand, counting down.
TTCTGCGGGTCGACGGGCAGACTGCGCTGGACGTGCCGTACCAGCTGCGGGACCTCGTCGGCCCTCGTCCGCTGCGCGACGTGGCGCGCCTGTTCTCCGCCGCGGGCATGCCGTACGACACGCTGCTGAGCAGGAACCAGAGCCTCGAGCGCGACCTGGAGTGGAAACGCCACGTGGCCTGGGGTCCCCGAGAGCCCCTGCGCGCGAGCGTGCGCGGCTCGATGCTCGGTCCGCTGCGACTGGTGGCCTCGCTGCTGCGCGGGACGAGCCCCTGGCATCCCATCCCGATGGCCGGATGGCGGCGCAGCTTCGCGCCCACCGCCCAGATCCCGGAGTGGGCGCTGTCCAGCAGCGGCAGGTGGTCGCCCGGGGCCTTCGATGTGGACGCGCTCGTGGGCTCGTCGTTCCGAGTGCGTGACCTGGCAAGGGAGTCGCTCCGCACCATCCACCTCGACAACGGCGGGCGCGACCTGTGCCTCAGCCTGCCCGGCGAGACGCCCAGGGCGCTGACCGCGCTGCAGGGCATGGGCCTGCGCAGCTGCTTCGAGCTGGAGATGGGCGTCGACACCGACGTGCTCGACTTCAGGGGGCTCACCTACGACGCCCAGGAGCGGTCGCGGCTCGACTTCGGCCCGAACGCCCGCCGTCGCTACGGCGAGTAGGTCAGATCCCCAGCGACGTCAGCACGTTCGCCAAGCGGTTGAGCACCGCCGTCAGAGCGGGGTGGCGACCCTCGAGTTCCTCGACCGCCGACAGCGTCGTGGCCTGGACCTTCTTGCCTCCGTCGCCCTGGATCTCGTCCGTCCGTTCCAAGACGAGCTCGATCTCCCCCTTCAGGTCGTAGAGCCGCTCGCGGTCCTGCAGCGACAGCTCATCCGCCCCGTCCAGAGCCTGTTCGAGAGCTCCGAGGGCATCGTTCAGCGCGACCTTGGGCATGGGGCCTCCCGGGGACAATCATCCCACGTCACAGGCCCTCGATGTCCTGGGACGTGCACTCCGTCGGCGCGGTCAGCACGTGGCAGCGGGCTGGAGTGCCGCCGGGGATCTCGATGTTGTCGGGGAAGTCGGTCGCGACGAAGTGCGCGCCTGCGTCGAAAGCGGCCTCGACCTCGGCCGAGTTCTGCTCGGGCGTGTTCTTGAGCGAGCCCGCGTTGACCGTCACCAGGAACCCCGCCGCGGACCAGGTCCGGGTGTCCTCGTGGCCCCCATCCTTGAACGTCGCGGCGTACGGGTCCTCCATCGATGAGCTGTCCACGAACAGCAGCCGCCCCTCGAGCGCCGGGGCCCCCTCGATGTACGCCTCGCGGTGGGCTCCAGCGTCGAGCATCGCGAACACCACCTTCCCGCGGACCTCGCCGAGCGTGGGCCAGCCATCCTCGGCCAGGGCGGTGGGGAGATCCGCATGATCCCCGCGCACGTCGTCCGGCGTCAGGATCCGCTCGCGCGGCCAGACCGACAGGATGGTCTCCTCGAGCGTGTCGTACTCCTCGATGGCCTGCAGGCCCTCGACCATGTGGTCGACGTCGTCCTTGGGCTCCATCCAGACCATGATCGGGAGCCCCCACTCGGCGGCGTTCGACCAGTCCTTCAGGTCCTGCAGACAGTCGACCAGCTCGAGACACGTGGTCTCCGCGTCCACCACCGGCAGGTGGAAGATCTGCCAGGTGCCGTCCTCGGTCAGGTGCAGGTCCAGCTCGACCTGGCGGACGCCCTGCTGGTCCAGCTGGTCCCCCAGCGGCGCGTGCGTGTACCGGTGGCTGTCGTCGACCGGGGCGTCGGGCTCGATGTGCGTCGAGTTGTGCGACCCCTCGGCTTGCACGTGGTTCAGGCGCAGCTGATCGTCCAGCCCGTGCGGGTTCGGGCCACGCTCCCAGGCGGTGTCCTCGACGACCGGATCGACACATGCCAGGAGCCACCACATCGGCCCAGCCTACACGCCAGAACGTGTGGTACACACTCGGCTCCGAGGGGGGTCCAGTGCACGAAACGACCGGCGACTACACACTCGAGACGCTCGACGACCACCGCAAGCTGACCACCCAGGTGGCTCGCGACCTGGGCATCGTGCGAGACGCCGCGTCCGAGCTGGGTCTCGACGAGGTGACCGAGCGAACGACCGAGCTGCTCCGCCGCACCCAGGAGCAGGTCTTCCGCATCGCTGTCGTCGGCGAGTTCAAGCGCGGAAAGAGCACGCTGATCAACGCCCTGCTGGGGCGCGAGGTCCTGCCGGCGGACGTGCTTCCGTGCAGCGCGACGCTCAACCGCGTGACCTACGGCCTGAAGCCGAGCGTGAAGCTGCGGTTCAAGCCGGACGCGGACGGAAACGAGCGCGAGGAGACCATCGGCATCGACGAGCTCGAGGCCTGGGTCACGAAGCTCACACCCGAGTCCGAGCAGCAGGCCGCCGACGTGCGCGAGGCCGTCGTCAGCTACCCGGTCCGCTACTGCCGGGACAAAGCCGACATCATCGACACGCCCGGCCTGAACGACGACGCGAACATGACCGACGTCACGATGGCGGTCCTGCCGACCGTCGACGCCGCCGTCCTGGTCATCCTCGCCCAGTCGCCGTTCTCCAACTACGAGGCCGACTTCCTGAACCGGCTGATGACCCACGACATGGGCCGCGTGCTGTTCGTCGTGAACCGGATGGACGAGATCCGCCGGGCCAAGGACAAGGTCCGTGTCCTGGACGTCATCCGCGGGCGCATCAAGAAAGCTGTCGCGACACGAGCCGCGGAGCTCCACGGCGAAGGGTCCGCCGAAGCGGCCGCGCTCGTCGCCCAGCTCGGCGAGCCCCGTATCTTCGGGGTGTCGGGCGCCGACGCACTGGACGGCAAGCTCGAGGACGACCCCGACCTGCTCGCCCGATCCGGCTTCCCCGAGTTCGAGGAAGCCCTGGAGCGCTTCCTGACGATGGAGCGAGGCCTGGTCGCGCTGACGCTCCTGGCCGACACGACGGCCTCCAGCGCATCGAAGGTCCACTCGATGCTGGCGATCCGTCGGGGAGCCATCCAGCTCGAGGCGACGAAGTTCGAGTCGGTCTGGGCCGAGAACCAGATGCGACTGACCGAGCTGAACAGCGACTACCAGGCCGAGCTGCGCCGGATGGACCGCGCCGCCGCTGAGCTGGCCGACACGCTGCGCCCGATGGCCCGACGCCTGGGCGACCGGATGGTGAGCGAGGCCGGCGAGGTCATCGACGCCTACCCGCTGGACGCCGAGGCCATCGACAAGGACCGGGTCGAGGACACCCAGAAGAAGATGATGGCCGCCATCAGCCAGCGGCTGCAGGCGCTGGGTCGCATCGAAGCCGAGCGGCTGAACGAGCAGATCCAGAAGGGCATGGTCGCCGAGATCGAGCGCCTTCAGGGCTTCAGCCAGAAGCTGACTGAGAGCCTGCGGGCCATCGAGGTCGACTTCCAGCCCGAGGTCGAACGGGACGAACAGAACGACATGGACGTGCTGGCCGGTGGCCTGTTCGGCCTGTCCGGCATGTTCGCGGGAGGCGGCCTGGGCGGCGCGTTCGTCGGGTACCGCGTCGCGGGGCTCGAGGGCGCAGCTGTCGGTGGCGTCACGGGGGTCGCGGTAGGCGCCGGGACCACGCTCGGCCTGGTCATCCTGGCCACCACGATCGGGCTCCCGATCACCTGGCCCGTGGCCCTGCCGATCCTGGCCGTCGCGGGCCTGACCGCGACCTTCGGCGGCAAGAAGGTGGTCGAGAGCGTGTTCTCGGGTCGCCGGGTCGACAAGTTCCGCGAGGCGATGAAGGACGGCACGCTGCGCGCCCTGGAGACCCAGGGACCGGCGCGCGCCCGGGCCCTGGCAGCCGGGATCGACGAGCAGGTCGAGACCGCCTTCATCACGCTGCGCGAGCACGTCGAAGGCGAGCTGGGTGCGGCCATCCGCACGACCAAGGCGACCCTGGAACAGCTGCACACCCAGCGCACCCGGTCCGAGGCCGAGCAGACCCGCGACCTGGCGGACCTGACGCGGCTCGAAGACCGCCTCCGGACCATCGAGACCGCGAACCGCGACCTGCTGTGTGCCCTGAAGGAGAACGCATGAGCCTCGACCCGACCGCCGGCATCGACCTCGACTTCACCTCGTACGTCGAGGGCCGCCAAGGCGACTTCGCCACCCGCGTCGAGGGAGGCGTGCCCAGCTACGCGTTCAGCCTCGACTGGACCATCCGCCGTCAGCTCGACAAGGTCGCTCCGCTGCGATGGCTCGCCGAGGCGCTCGCCGCCAGCGTCGTGCCCTACCAGCGGGCGCTGCAGGAGTCCCGAGCGGTCGCCGTCGGTCCTGGCCAGTTCCCCCAGGTCCACGCGATGGGTGTGTCCTGCGCCGAGCGACTGGGCATCGGCATCCCGCAGATCTTCATCGTGCAGGACCCGATCACCAACGGCTTCACGTACGCGACCGGCGAGGTCGACCAGGTCATCGTGCTCACGAGCGGGCTCGTCGAGGCGACCACGGAGTCCCAGCTCCACACGGTCATCGGCCACGAGTGCGGCCACATCCACAACCGGCACGTCATCTACAACACCGTCTGGGAGGTCCTGACCAACGGACTGGCCCGCACGATGCTGCACAAGATGCTGCGGATCATCGGGCGCTCGAGCACGGTCATCGCCATCATCGAGATGCTGTTCAACGCCGGGACCTCGTTGCTCCTGAGCCGCTGGCACCGCTGCGCCGAGATCACGTGTGACCGCGCCGGGCTGATCTGTGCCGGCGACATCGAGGCCAGCCGCAGCCTGCACGGCGTGCTCGCGGCCGGGCACCTGGGCGACATGGAGGGCTTCTCCTCGGACGCCTATGCCGAACAGATGAAGACGCACAGCAAGTCCGCCGCGCGGGCGATGGAGCTCTTCAACACCCACCCCCTGGGCCCGCAGCGGGTCCAGGCCGTCGAGGCCTTCTTCGACTGCGACATCCTGCCCGAGTGGCGCCCCGAGCTCCGCGCCGGGACCATGCGACCGAAGGACGATGTCGACTCCGAGATCGAGGGGATGTTCCTGTGATCCACGTCCAGTACGACCACACCGCCCGCCAGGACCAGCTGCTTCGCGTGCTGGATCCGCTCCAGGTCCTGCTCGACGCCGAGGTCGCCGCCATCGGCAGCGGCCCGGGCCAGCGCTTCCGCGAGAGCCACGCCGCGCTCCGACGCCGGATGGGCCGTCCGTTCAACCTGGTCGTCGTCGGCGAGTTCAAGCGCGGCAAGTCCACGCTCGTGAACGCCCTGCTCGGCGAGGAGATCGTCTCCTCGGACGTCACACCCGAGACGGTCGTCGTGCAGGAGATCCACCACGGGGACTCGCTGACGGCCCGGGCGATCCTCGAGGACGGCGGGCACGTCACGCTCGACGCGAGCGCCCTGCGCAGCGAGGACCTGGCGAAGCTCGCCGACCAGGTCCCCTCGCCGATCCACCACCTCCACATCACCGCCCCCAGCGCGTTCCTGGACGGCCTGGTGATGACGGACACGCCCGGAACCGGCGACCTGCTCGCCCGCTTCGACGCCACGATCCAGGCCTACCTGCCCCAGGCCGACGCCGTGATCTACACGGTGTCCGCGCTGTCGCCGCTGTCCGAGTCCGAGCGGTCGTTCCTGCAGCTCACGCTCGGCCCGATGCAGCTCTCGAAGGTCTGCTTCGTGGTCAACATGGCCGACAACCTGCCGGACGAGGACGCCGTCGATCGGGTCCAGGCCCGCATCGATCAGCAGGTGAAGCAGCACTTCCCGGACTCGCCCACCATCGCGGTCAGCGCGCTGGACGAGCTGATGAAGGCCCTGGACGAGGGACCGGCCGTGCCCGATCGGAGCGAGGCACTGAGCGCCCGGTTCGAGACGCTGCGCGCCCACCTGGCCGAGTCCGTGCTGCTGAACAAGGACGGCGTCCGCCTGGCGCACGGAATCCGCGACGCCGAGGTCGCCGTGCAGGGTGTCCGGGGCGATCTGGCCGCACTGGCGGCGAGCCTGGACACAGACGTCGCCGAGCTGGAGAGCAAGCGCGATGAGCTGCGCGCGGGCGAGGGCGAGCTGGCCGAGCGGCTGGCAGCCATGCTCACCGAGCTCGATGCGGTGGCCGATGCGGGCCGGGAGCGAGGCGCCACCTGGCTCGTCGGGTTCGTCGATCGGCTGATGGCCGAGGTCCTGCCGACGCTCGACGGCATGGAGCACGAGACCGTCCAGAAGCACCTGCCGTTCTTCCTGAACGACCGCCTGCGGACCGCCTTCCAGGCCGTGATGGAGACCCAGAAGGCCGCGCTGATCGACGCCCTGCAGACCGCCGAGCTGGCGAGCGCGCCGGCCGACGTGAGCCAGGCCAGCGCGGACGCCGCGTTCCACCCGCCCCAGCTGACCGGGACCACCCAGATCCTGGTCGCGCTCGGGGTGGCCGGACGCTTCCTGGTCATCCCCTCGACGCTCCTGCGGGCGGTCGTCGGGGTCGCGGACAAGACCGGCGGGGACGAGCAGCGGGCCATCCAGTACCGGGAGCACCTGACCGCTGCGCTGCCCGAGCTGCGCGAGGCGCTGGTCCAGGCCCACTCCGAGGCGACGGGCGACCTGGTGAAGGCCGCTCGCGACGCCCTGGTGGCGGCGAACGAAGGGGAGCGGTCGCGCTGGCTGTCGGCCTCGGAGGACGCGCTGGCGGCCCACGGTCGCGGGGCGACGCACCTGGGCCGGACCCGGGCCTCGGTCGGGCGGCTGATCGGCCAGACGGACCAGGTCCTGCCGCGCATCCAGGGCCTGAAGATCGGATGAAGGAGATCGGATGAGCCTGGCCCGCGGACTGAACCAGCTGTGGCAGGTCGAGCGCGTGCGCCTCGCCCAGCTCCAGGAGCGCGAGGTCGAGACGCTCACGCGCGAAGCCGAGCGCCTGCCCGTGCTGCTGAAGGCCTCGACCGACCTCGCCGCGGACGGCCTCGACGCTTGCGCCCGCCTGGACGCGCACCTGGCCCAGGGGCTGTTGGCGTACGCCGGGACGCTCACACGCTTCACCAACACGGTGGACGTGCTCGCGGGCAGCTCGCTCACGGGCCTGGCCCACAGGCCGGACCCGACCGCGTCGGTGCGCTTGTTCGGCGCCCTGGGGTTCACCGAGGTCTGTGCTGCCGCACTGGAGCTGGCTCCCCCGCTGGCCCTGGCGCAGCTCCGGTCCCCTCGTCGGGTCATCCAGGCCCACGTGACGCTGGCGTCCCAGCCGCTGGTCCTGGCTGTCGAGAGCGCGCTGTCCGAGGTCTCCCATGTCGCGTGACGGCGGCCTGCCCACGACGTTCCGTGGCTATCGACAGGTCCTGTTCGGGCTGGCGAGCGACCTCCAGCGAGTCGAGGATCGAGCCCCCACGCCCGAGCTGCAGCAGCGCGCCCGAGAGCTCCGCCAGCGGGTCGAGGAGCGCCGCTTCACCGTCGCCGTGCTCGGCGAGTTCAAGCGCGGGAAGTCGACGTTCATCAACGCCCTGCTCGGCGCCGAGGTCCTGCCCAGCGACATCGCGCCCACCACCGCGACCATCAACCGCGTGGTCTACGGGCTGACCCCGCGGGCGACGCTCCTGTTCAAGGACGGCCGCGAGGAGGACATCCCGGTCGACCAGCTCGACCAGTCCATCACGAAGCTGACCGAGGCCGCCGCCGAGAAGGCCGCGTCCGTCAAGGAGGCCGTCGTCTCCTGGCCGATCCGCTTCTGCCGGAACGACGTGGACCTGCTCGACACGCCCGGGCTCGGGGACGAGGAAGCCATGTCGCGGGTGACGCGGGAGATCCTCCCCGACGTCGACGCGGCCCTGTTCGTGGTGATGGCCAACTCGCCGTTCTCGGAGACCGAGGCGGCCTTCCTCGACGAGCTGCTCGAGCACGATCCCGGCCGCATCCTGTTCGTGGTCACCGCGATGGACCGCATCCGCAAGGCCAAGGACAGGCCGCGCGTGCTCGCGGACATCACCGCGCGGATCGCCCAGAAGCTGCCGAACCCCAAGGTCTTCGGGCTCTCCGGCATCGACGCGCTGGACGCTCGGCTCGAGGGCGACGACGAGGCGCTGGCCGCCAGCGGGCTGTTGGAGTTCGAGGCGTTCCTCGAGGAGTTCCTCACCACGAGCGACGGGGTCGGCCTGGCTCGGCGACTGACGCAGACCGCGCAGCTCTGCGACGACATGCGGGCGGCCCGAGCCCCCAGCGAAGCGGCGACCGAGTTCGACCATGCGGCGCTGCGCTCGCTGGTCGAGGCGACCAACCGGAAGGTCGAGCAGGCGCTCACCGACTGGCGAGCCCTGGTCCGCGAGCAGGGCGGTCCGGCAGACACGGGCGTCGAGCGCGCGAAGACGTACGGGATGAACCACACCCGGGACCGCCTGGGCAAGCTGAAGGCCGCGGCGACCAAGGCCACGGACGGCGCGATGGCCAAGTCGCTGGGCCGGGACGCCGCCGACCTCATCTGGCAGGACCTGATCGACAGCTCGGTCCGGGCGCTCCAGCCGCTCGCCGAGCAGCTCACCCTGGCCTGGCTGCCCGGCCTTGCGCAGCTCGAGCGGGTCGCCCTGGCCGCGGATCACGTCGTCGAGCACGTCGCCCAGGCGCTGGGCGAGCCGACGACCTCGACGCTGCACGCGGACCTGGGCATCGTCGACGGCGAGCTGACCGACGGGCTCCCGACGCTGGACCTGTCATCCGTGGTCGTCTCGCTGGTCCCCCCGCGGGCGGCGCTGGCTCGAAGCCTGACGAGTGACACCGTGACCGAGCCCCTCACGCGGACCCGAAACCAGAACCTGATGGCGTTCGTGAGCTCGGTGCTCCAGGGGCCCGAGAAGGACTGGATGGTCGCCGCCGAGGCCGCCGTCGAGCGCGAGTGGACCCAGGCCTGGGAAGCGAAGCCGCCGGGTCGTGCGCTGCGGGACTGGCAGGAGGTCGCCTCGGGCGGGGTGAGCAAGCCGCTGAGCGCCGCCATCACCCGGCTCCGGGAGCTGGAGCTGGCCATCGAGACACGGCAGCACAGGGCCCAGGCGCTGGCCGAGCGGGACAAGCTCGACTCCGAGCGGGACGGCGAGCTGATCACGACGGTGGCGGCCCGAGCGAGGGCGCTGGCCGAGGAGCTGAACGCGGCGGTGAGCTGAACGAGAACAGGCCGCCGAACAGCAACATCCCCAGCAGCGCCAGCCCGACCAGGCCACCCGACCAGGCCACCCGGTCGGTCTGCGGACGCCCCGCCACGGTGTACCAACTGGTCCCCTCGGGCACCTGGCCGACCAGCGCGAACGGCTCGTCGAAGTCGCTCGCGCACAGGAACTCGAAGCGGGTCTGACCCGTGATGTCGGTCTGCTCGACGTAGCAGGTGCCCACGGTCTGATGGACGCGGTGGAGACGTGGCTCGCCGGGTCGAAGGCCAACCCGAGCCCGACCAGCGTCAGGAAGTAGACCGCCACGGGCCAGAGCAGCGGGTCTCGCTCGGCCGAGAGCCCCTTGAACCCGCCGCGGGCCGCGACCACGACGTAGACGGCCATGCCTACCCCGAACGCGACGTACCCGGGCGTGCCCCCGTCGAGCTGCTGGAGCACGGTCATCTGCAGCATCATCAAGAGCGTGGTCAGCCCGGCGACCTTCAGGAACCCGACCACAGCGACCCGGGCCGTGACGCGCTCGACCCCGCGCAGGGTGTGGTCGAGGAGCCCCCCGAAGGCCCCGACGAACGTGAGCACCCACAGGCTGCTGCTGACCGGAGCGCCCAGGATCCGCGCCGCGATGGGCGCGTCCGTGTCGTGCCAGGTCCACCACAGGAAGTTCGCCCCGATGGCGTCGTGCGGCGCGTAGAACACGATGGCCGCCAGCCCGGTGAGCGCGATCGTCCGCCAGCGGGACAGGCCCAGCCGCCGGACAGCGACGGTCGGCAGGTACATGAAGCAGACGTAGACGCACGGGATGTACAGCGGCATTCGCGGCGTCAGCATCACCAGGCCCTGGGCCTGCCAGAAGTTGTCGACCAGCGGCAGCGCCATGAAGATGAAGTCGTTGGCGGTGCCGGCGACCAGCGCGGCGAACCAGATGAGCACGTTCTCGCGGCCCGCTCGCATGGCGTGGACCAGCGCGAGCGCCGCCAGCGCTTGGGCTGGAGCTTCCACTGCTGCGCCTCGTGTCGACGCCGGGCGTAGTAGTGGTGATGCACCAGTGTCCCCCGAGTCCCCAGAACGTGACGACCGTGAACCCGACCGAGATGCCGACCAGCGTCAGCCAGGTGATGAGCGCGTCCAAGACACCTCCACTGCTTCATCCGCACGAAGTAAGTGACTGGCCAATTACTTAAATGACGACTCCTCGCAAGACGCGTGGCGCCGGGCGCCCGAAAGGAAGCAGCGGCGACGCGACCCGTCAGCGGATCCTGGTGGGAGCGCGCTCCTGCTTCGGCGCCCGTGGCTTCGGCGCGACCACGAACCGCGAGCTGGCCGACGCCGCCGACCTGACCCCCGCCGCGCTGTACCGCTACCACGACAGCAAGCTGGCTCTCTACATGGCTGCCGTCGACGCCGCGGTCGCCGAGCTGGCCCCCGTGCTGACCGAGGCAACGCTCAACCAGCCGTCCGGTCGGGCCGAGCTGGTCGCCCTGGCCGAGGCCGCCGCGGTCCTGCACGAGCAGAACCCGGGACTGGCCGCTTTCCTGTCCTCGCTGCCGGTCGAGATGAACCGCCACCCCGAGATCACCGAGGCGATGTCCGCCGAGCCGGACCCCGTGAGCCTGTTGATCTCGGCCGCTGTCGAGCGCGCCGCCCGGGAGGGAGCGCTGGCCCCGGACCTGGACCCCGGTGATGCGATCGAGATGATCATCGCCTGCTACATCGGCATCTCGATGTGGGCCGCAGCCATCCAGCAGACCCCGCGGAGTTCGGCCATGTGCGCCTACACGCGGCTGCTCGAGGGCACCCTCTTCGCCTAGGGCGTGTAGCTGTCGAGCCGTCGATAGCCGTTCAGGAAGATGCCGACGTCGGCCGCGAAGTAGTGGGAGTACGCCTCGCCATCCAGCATCTGGTCGATCCGGAAGCCGGTGTAGTCACCCTCGGTCACGTCGACCTCGCCGACCACCCAGTCCTGGCTGAGCTCACCGCTCGTGTCGTTCCCGTCCGACCGGGCGTTCGTCCAGGTCGTGGTGGAGAGCCAGGTGTCGCCGAGGGCGAGGGCTCCCGGTCGGACCAGCAACGGCGAGTCGTACGTCAACGTGCTGCTGTACTCGTTCTCGTAGTCGCCGGAGATGCTGTGGATCTCCGCCTCGTTGCCCAGCCTGTACAGGCCTCCCTCGTCGCACGAGTACGTCTCGACGATGGTGTTGTCCATGGACTGGCTGCCGTCGGTCCACAAGCGGTAGTCGTGCGTGGAGATGCTCGCGGTCCCGGCGATCGGGTCGTACGCGACGACCTGATGCGTGTACAGGCTTTCGGGGGTGTACGAGGCCGTGTCGTTGACGTGGACCCACTTCGAGCTGGCCGAGCGAATGCCGTGGAAGGCCGGGCAGTCGCTCGTCGACGAGCCGGTGTCAGTGGAGGCCCCGGAGTCCTGGGAGTCGGGACCCGCTGTGGACCCGGTGCAGGCGAGCGAGACGAGGAGTGGGAGCATCGGAGACCTCTCGGGTTGCTCCTCCACAATGCTGCGCAGGGGGCTGCGAGGCATCGGTCGCCCTTCTTACGTCCGGTCCTCGACGCTGTCGTGCTCGGCCAGCACCAGCTCGAAGTTGCCCCCGAGGCGGACGGCGAGCCCTGGTTCGACAAGTCCCTGAAGCTGTCGACGTCGATCCTGAGGAACTACCCGACCTACGAACGGTACGGGCAGGCCGAGGCGCAGGCCATCGACGCGCTCACATGGCTGGGCCGGTACGAGGACGCCCTGGCGATGTCCCCCGAAGACGACCACGTCCGGGCGGATCTGCTGTGGGCCCTCGGACGGTTCGACGAGGCCTGCGCGATCCACGCCGAGGACGATCCGACCGTGGATCCGCCCCTGGTGCTGGTCGAGCTCCAGGCCGCTCGAGCATCCCTGCACCTGGGGATCTGGGAGCAGATCGCGTGGCTGAAGGGGAACCCGGACAACCCGCACTCGACCGTCCTGCGAGACGCCTGGATGGCGGCGGATCAGCGGAATGGACTCGTCGCCTGGTTCACGCTGTTCCCGCTGGACGATGCCCAGCAGAGCCTGACCCCCGCGCAGCTCCGCGACATCGCCGGGCACCCGGACGTGCACATCGAGATGCCCCCGGATCCGAAGTGTGCGCCCTACTCGGCGGCGGCTGAAGCATGCCTGCAGGGCGACCCCGCGCTGGCCGAGCCACTCGTCGGAAGCCAGGGTCTGAGCGCTTGCTTGGACGTCGAGGTCTGGCTGCGGTCCCAGCCCGACGGGGCCTGTCTGGCGGCCACGGTCAGTGTGCCGACACCTGCCACACCGCCCGACTGACCTTCTCCATCCGCAGGTCGCCCTCTTCGAACTCGCGGTTGGCGAACCCGACCATCACGCGCGCTGTGGTCCCGGGCAGGTCGACCTCGGACAGGCTCCAGAACGCCGCATCCAGCGTGTACGCGTCCAGGCCGGCGGCGTCGCACACGATGGCCTCGACCGGCACCCCGTCGCGGCGGCGCTCGAAGCCGACGAACGCCTGATCCCAACCCTCGGCCGTCCAGCCCAGCTCGATCGTCTCGCCGATGGTGACGCCGTCCTCGATGTCGACGTCGACGAGCACCTGCTCCAGCGTCCCGGGCTCGGGCAGCGTGGTGGCGGCCAGCAGCTCGCTCCCGCCGAACGACACCTCGGCGCCGAGAACGTCGGCGGCCTCGTGGCAGGTGTTGTAGTCGTTGAACAGATCGGCTCGCCAGAAGCCGCCGAGCTCCTGCTCGAGCTCGCCCTCGCCCGGCTGGCCGAACGTGGCGATGAGCGGCATCGACCACGTGAGCGGCCCGTCCCGGTCCGGCAGATCCGAGCCCGTGACGTGGTTTCCGTCGGGGAAGGGCGAGGTCCAGACCTCGCAGCCCTCGTCCGGGAGCTCGTACGGGAACAGCTCGCCCGGCGCGTGCTGGACATCCAGGAAGAGCTGCTCGACGCCGACCCAGTAGTCGAACGTCCCGTCGTCCCCGGCGTCGTCACAGGTCCAGGCGATGGCGTCGAAGGTGACCCGGACGTCGGCGGGGGCCGTGCCGATGTCGTCGGCGCAGGCGAGCGAGAGAAGCAGCATGGCGACAGCGTCGCTGGGACTCGACCCAGGCGCTGTCCAAGGAATGTCCGGGCCCGTCGCGGCGGCTCAGCTCCCCTCGTCAGGCCGATCCAGCCGCCCATCCGCATGGATCGCGAAGCGCCCCTCCTCGCGCGCGTGCACCGGGTCGTTCCGCTCCCACGGCCACCCTCCGAAGCGGGTGCGGCGGTAGTCGGCAAAGGCCTGCTGGAGCTCCGAGTTCGTGTTCATCACCATCGGACCGTGATGGGCCACAGGCTCGCCGATGGGCTTGCCCTGCAGGAACAGGAGCTCGGCAGTCTCGCTGCCGTTCACCAACTTCACGGCCGCGTCGCTCTTCAGCTGGACGCCCACGTCGACCGGGCACTTCTTGTCGGCGACGAACAGGGCGCTGCCCCGGAAGAAGTACAGCACCCGGTTCAGACCGGCGCTCGCCGCGGGGATGGTGAAGGTGGCCCCGGGCTCCATGCGGAGCGTCCAGATGGCGACCTCGTTCTCGGGGTTCGCGGCCCAGCTGTTCGGCGGCGGCGTGTCTCCTCGCTTGCCGCTCAGCTCGCCGGCGGCGACCAGCACCTCGGTCGTCGGACCGGACTCGTCGATGACCTGGATGACCGGCTGGTTCTCGGCCCAGAGCATCTTGAACGCCGGGTCGACCATCTTGTCCTTGGCGGGGAGGTTGAGCCACAACTGGAACAGTTCTGAGGGGTTGCCCTGTTCTCGGTTGATGAGCGGGAACATCTCGCTGTGCACGATGCCGGACCCGGCCGTCATCCACTGGATGTCGCCGTGGCCGAACCGCGCGGTGGCGCCGAGCGAGTCCGAGTGGTCGATGAAGCCGCTGCGCGCGAGCGTCACGGTCTCGAAGCCCCGATGCGGGTGCTGGGGGAACCCGGGGACCACATCTCCGTGGTACATCCGCCAGCCGTCCTTGATGACGAAGTCGCTGCCGATGTTCCGGCCGGCGAGCGTCGAAGGGTCCGGCCCCATGACGTCGTTGCCCTGGGGGTAGTCGTCCTTGTGGTAGGCGCAGAACAGGAACGGATCCAGGGTCTTCCAGGGGAAGCCGAGGCGGAAGGCGTCGAGGATGGGGGACATGGAATCTCCTTCTCCGTGGAACATGTCCACCGAATCAGCCTCGATTCGTGCTCGTTTCGGCACAACTGCTGACCACGAACGCCGACGGGTCCAGCGTCCGCATCCGCCACAGATACGACAGCGTCGAGCCCGGCCAGATCGTGAAGTTCTCGCCGTCCTTGGAGAGGTACCAGGACTGGCAGCCGCTCATCCAGACCTGGTCGCCGATCTTGCCGTCCACCTCGCCGACGAAGTCCGCCAGCGCCTCGCTCTTCGTCTCGAGCACGCCGTCCCCCCCCAGCTCGATCGCCTGGAGGATCCATCGGATCTGCGCCTCGATCATCACCAGCACCGAGGTGTGCCCGAGCGCCGTGTTCGGACCCAACAGCCCAAAACTGTTCGGAAAGTCTGGAACCGTCACGCCGAGGTAGGCCCGGGGCCGGTTCCCCCAGACCTGCCGCAGCGACCGGCCGTTCACCCCCGTCACCTCCATGGATCCGAGCGGCTCGTCGACGCGAAACCCGGTGCAGTACACCAGCGCGTCCAGCTCGACCTCACCCGACGCAGTCCGCACACCCGACGCCGTCCGCTCGACCACCGGGCCGTGCAGGTGCACGTTCGACCGCTCGAGCGCCGGGTAGTAGTCGTCGCTGATCAGGATGCGCTTGCACCCGGGCTGGTAGGCGGGAGTCAGCTGCTGGTGCAGCGTCGGAGCTTCTCTCCGGATGTGCCGCTCGAGCGCCCAGCGGAACACGTTCGAGGCCCAGCCCAGCCGACCGAAAGCCAGCGGGTAGCGCACCTCGTGCTGGAGATAGATCACCAGCCGCCGCAGTGCCATCCACCCGGGAACGTTGCGGAAACACCAGCGAGAGAGATCACTGTAGGGATGGTCGTCGCGCGGCACGACCCATGCTGGCGTCCGCTGGAAGACGTGGACCTGTCCCGCCGTCTCGCAGATGCCGGGAATCACCTGGATGGCGCTGGCCCCCGTGCCGATGACGCCGACCCGTTTGCCGGCCAGGTCGACGCCGTGGTCCCACCGCGCCGAGTGCCACTGAGGCCCCTCGAAGACGCCGGGCAGGTCCGGCACGAGGGGGTCCCGCAGGGCGCCGATGCCGTTGACGACGAACTGCGCCTCCTCGACGTGCTCGTCTGCACAGGTCACCCTCCAGCGATCCCCGAGCCACTCCTGGTGCCGAACCTCGCTGTCGAACCGGATCGGCAGCTGCTCGTGGGCCTGGATGGACTTGATGTAGGCCTGGATCTCCGGGCCGCTCGCGTACCGGTACGACCACTCCGGGTTGGGTGCGAAGCTGAGTGAGTACAGGTGGCTCCGGACGTCGCAGGCCACCCCCGGGTAGGTGTTGTCGCGCCAGGTCCCTCCGACCGTCGCCGCTCGCTCGAGCAGCTGGACCGTGTGACCGGCGCGTCGCAGCAGGATCCCTGCGGCCAGCCCGCCGAATCCCGCGCCGATGATGCAGACCTTGGCCACCGACAACGGCTTAACTCTCCGGAATGAAGACCCTGAACGGACGCGTCGCCGTCGTGACCGGTGCCGCCAGCGGTATCGGCCGCTCCCTCGCTGAACAGCTGACCCAGGCCGGCTGCCGCGTGGCGCTGGTCGACGTGCACCAGGAACGACTGGCCGAGGTCCATGGGGCGTGCGCCGACAGCTCGATGCACGTGGTCGACGTCTCCGACCGGGCGGCGATGCTGGCCCTGCCCGACGCCGTCATCGAGGCCCACGGGGCCGTCCACATCGTCATCAACAACGCCGGCGTGTCCTGCAACCGCATGTTCGACGAGCACACGCTCGAGGACTGGGACTGGCTCCTGGGCATCAACCTGTACGGCGTGCTGCACGGGTGCCACGCGTTCCTGCCCCACCTCATGACCGTCGACGAGGCCCACATCGTCAACGTCTCCAGCGTGTTCGGCATCGTCGGACTGCCGGCCCAGTCGAGCTACTGCGCGAGCAAGTTCGCCGTCCGCGGCCTGACCGAGTCGCTGTGGGAGGAGCTCGAGCACACCCACGTCGGCGTGACCGTCGTGCACCCCGGCGGCGTCGACACCAACATCGTCCGCGACGGTCGGAACCCCGATGGTGTCGACGAGGAGAGGCTGTTCCGGCGCTTCGCCAAGCAAGCCATCCCCGCGAGCGAGGCCGCCCGCCAGATCGTCGTCGCCATCCGGAACGACGAGAAGCGGCTGCGCATCACCAAGGAGGCCTACTTCATGGACTGGGCCAAGCGGCTGATGCCGGTGTGGGGCAACCGGCTCGTGGCCCGGGGGCTCATCAAGGCCCTGGGGCTCACCGAGATGGAGCAGAAGCGGATCGGCGACTACCAGGCGACCCGGCGCTGATCAGGGCAGCACCACGTGCCCCAGACTCCCCCGCGAGGTCGACGACTCCGCAGCCGAGGACGCCCGTTCGCTGACGACGATGCCGGCGTCGCTGAAGGCCTCGGGCGTCCCATCCAGCATCCACAGCTCGTGGCTGCCCAGGTCGTAGACGGCCCCCCACACGATGTCGAAGCGGAACAGCCCCGGCTCGGGCTGGTTCAGGCAGTGCAGCAACACGCGGTCCCCCTTGCGGCGCCGCTCGACCATCGCCCCGTCGCAGCTCGGAAAGTCGGTCAGCGGCAGCAGCGTGCCCGTGGTGAAGTCCACCTGGTAGACCACGCCGTCGTCGACCCCCTCGAGCAGCCCCGTCGTCGGGATGCCCCGGATGGACATGTGGATCGGGTCCACCGCCACCGGGGTGGTCCAGCGCTTCGCCGCCGCCAGGTCGATGAACACCCGGTACTCGTCGACCAGCGCGGGGAGATCCCCGAACTGCTTCGGACTCTCGACCTCCCCGGTCTCCGGGAGGATCGGGAACGCGAGCGCTCCGGCGTCGTGGATGGTGCGGGTCGGCGGCCGCTGCACCCAGGTGTAGGTGTCGTAGGGCGTCCACAGCACGGAGTGGTAGGCCGCCTGCCCTTCGATCGGCAGCGCACATCGGTAGACGAAGGCCGGCGGCGACTGCAGCACGCCCACCGCGTTCGGAGGCTGCCAACCGCAACCTCCCTTGCTCACCGGTTCCAGCGCCTCGCCGCCCTTGCCGACCTTGACGGGCTGCCCGCGCATCTCGTGCACGACCCAGCCGTCGTCGAGCCAGTGGTTCTCGATGCCCAAGTCGCGATCGTGCTCGACCGTGCCCGGCGTCCGACCCTCGCCCGTCGTCTCCCAGACGTGGGTCCAGGCGGGCTCGGGCTCCTTCAGCCAGTCGGCCGCCTCCGCCTCGGTCAGCGGCGCGGCGTCGGGCAGCGCCGGGCGCTCCAGCGAGACCCCAGGAAGCACCGCCAGCGCCACGAGCTCCATCAGCGCTCGGTGCCCGCCACGATGCTCATCTCGTCCAGGATGTGGCCGGCGCCGTCGTTCTCCAGGACCCACAGGGCGTACCGGATGTCGACGTGGATCGAGCGGGTCAGCGCGTCGTCGAAGACCCAATCGGCGCTCATCGCCTCGTAGTTCCCGTCGAACAGGAAGCCGACCATCTGGCCCTGGGCGTTCAGCGTCGCCGAGCCGGAGTTGCCGCCCGTGCTGTCCAGGGTCGAGAGGAAGTTCACCGGCACATCGCCCAGGTCCGCGTCGTACCAGCCGCTCTTCGTCCGGTCGCCCGCGGCGGCCTCGAGCAGGTTCTCCGGCGCGTTGTAGGGCCACTCCCCAGCCTTCGCGACCATGCCCGAGAGCGTGGTGTTCGGCGCGTAGTGGATGGCGTCAGCGGGCGAGTAGCCCTTCACGTGGCCGACGGTGACACGCAGCGAGTTGTTGGCGTCCGGGTAGACGCTCTCCTGCGACTGCAGCAGCGCCTCCATGTACAGCGGGTTCAGGCGCAGACCGGCACCGGCCTGGACGTCCTTGAGCGCCCGGTTCTCGGCCAGGAACCCGTCCTCGAGCGCCACCGCCAGCTGGATCCAGGGGTTGTCGCTGGTCTGCAGCTCGCTCGGCGAGGCGTCCATGAGGGCGGTCCAGCCCGCGGAGTCCACCAGCGCGGTGTCGGCGTACAGCGCGTCGAGCGTCCCGTCGATTCCTCCGAGGTCCGCCACGAACGCGTCCAGGGCCGCGATGTGCTGGTCGGCGGGCAGCGCCTCGAGGCGACCCAGCATCAGGCCCAGGAGTTCCCGGTCCGCCGGGCGCCAGATGGTCTGCTCCTGCTGGGCGAACCTGGCGGCAACGCGGTCCCGGTCCCGGTCCTGGTAGCCCCGGTCGCGCTCGAGGTCGGGCTTCTGCCGCTCGAGGGTCCAGCGGTAGATCCGGTGGGCGTTGCTCAGGTCGGTCGCGAGCCACGTGGCGTAGCCGAGGGTGACCTCCTGCAGGTACCGGCTCTCGGTCTCGGCCTGCATCGCGTCGAGCTCGTCGAGCACCGGGCCGTAGATCTTCGTGTCGATGGGGTCCGCCTCGACCCAGGCGACCAGCTCGTCCCAGCCGGCCTGCTTGTCCGCGACCACATCCGTGCCCGTGAACGCGTCCAGGTTGCCCTGGCGGTACTTCAGGCCGTTCCCGACCCAGCCGATGGGGGCGCGCAGGCGAGCCGCGGCGTCCTCGGACTTGTCGGACTCGGCGCGCAGGATGGCCAGGATCTCCTCGGCCAGCTCGACGCCGAACGGGTAGCTCACATCCGCGGCGAACTGCAGGCTGCGGGCCGTGCGGTAGCGGTAGGTGCTGCCCGGGTACCCGGCGACCATGACGAAGTCGCCGTCGTCGATGCCCTCAGCCGCGATCTCCAGGTGGTGCGGCGGGCTGTACGGGACGTTGTCCTCGCTGTACTCGGCGCTGCTGCCGTCGGGCGCGACATAGGCGCGGACCAGGCTGAAGTCGCCCGAGTGGCGAGGCCACATCCAGTTGTCGATCTCGTCGCCGTAGTTCCCGACGCTGTCGGCCGGCGCGTAGACGATGCGGACGTCCTTGATCTCGAGGCGGCTGATGAGCCGGTACTGCTGGCCGCCGTAGTAGCTGCTGACCAGGCAGCGGTGGTTCGGCTGCTGCTCGCACTCGGCGATGAGCTCCTTCTTCGCCTGCTCGACCAGCTCGTACCGCTGGGCGTCCTTGGTCCAGCGCCGGACCTTCTTGTTCACGACCTCGGTCACGTCCTCGATGCCGTCGACGACGTACATCCGAGCGGTCGGGCCGCCGGACAGCTCGCTGGCCCGGTCGCTGGCGACGTAGCCGTCGATCGCCCGGTTGTTCTCGGCGTCGCTGTTGTACTGGAGCAGGCCCGAGACGCAGTGGTGGTTCGTGCCGACGAGGCCCTCGGCGCTCAGGAAGCTGGCCGAGCAGTACTCACCCAGGCTGATGATGGCGCCCAGCGGGGCGGACGAGGTGTCGGCGAGCTGCTCGGCCGGAACCTCGAGGCCCATCACCGTGAGCTGCTCGGACATGCCGGGGAGCTGCTCGGGGAGCCACATTCCTTCGTCGGCGGATGCAAGGGAGGACAGAAGGATCAGCATCGGTCACCTCAGGCGAGGCCGTGCCTTAACCGCCGAGAACCCGCGCGAGGTGCACGACCTTGTCGACGCGAGCGGGCAACTCCGCCACATCGAAGGTCTCGTCGACCAGCCGGATCGCCAGGTCCGTGACCTCGGAGCCCGGGTGCGCGTGCACGACGTCGAGCAGCGCCTCGACCACCCGCCCATCGTCCAGCAGCTCCCGATCACGAACCGCCCACACCGCGATCAGACCGTCCAGGATGGGGTGGCCCAGGGGCTGCATCACGAAGGGCGCCTCCAGCGCGGCGTGGAACCCCGCGTCCACCGTCGCCTCGATCTCCGTGCCGCCTTCTGGGGTGGCGAGGACCGACACCGGCACGCCGTCGATGTGACCGCGCATCCGCGCTCCGTGGCGTGGCAGGCCCAGGGCGAGCGACAGCTCCCCCCAGGCATCCCCCGGCAGCACCTCGGCCAGCGCCAGGAACTCGGCCAGCACGTCCTCGGGCGCCTTGAAGGTGTGCAGATGAAGCCTGTCGTCGTCGACCCACAGCCGGATCGGGCCGACCGCGGCGACCCGGTGGCGCACGTTGTCGTCGAACGCGAGCTGCGCCAGGCCCAGATGTCTCCCTCGTAGCTCGCCGTTCTCCCAGATGAGGTGCGGGCAGCCGGGACGCAGCGTCACCTGGAGCCGCGAGCCCGCAAGGTCCAGCTCGCCGGTGCCGGTGCGGGTCTTGAAGCGGACCACCTCGCCATCCCGGCGCGCGTCCTCGACCCGACCGATTCCACGCAACAGCCGCATGGACTCCTGCGCGTTCAGGGCGCGCTTCCGCGCTCGATCCCGGTTGTGGGCCAGGAGCCCCAGCGCCACGAACATCGCCGGCACCGCGACGACCATCCAGGTCGGCATGATCATGGTCGGGCCAAGGTGTCCCAGGCCACGTGATCGCCCTCGTCGAACGTCGCGGGCCCGAACCAGGTCGTCAGGAGCCCGGTCACCCGAGCCAGCTCGTCGGCCTCGTACAGCTCGCGGTGGACCACGACCCACCGGACGCGGCTCTTGACCAGATCGCCCTGGCCGTCGCCGTTTCCGAGCAGGTTCTGGAACGCGACGCTGCCACCGACGCCGGCCGTCGCAGAGCGCACGTCGGGCTTGTACGGGATCGGCAGCCCATGCGCCGTCTGGAGCATCAGGTACCGACTGGTCACGAACGAGCCGTCCACGTCCGCGGGGATGTCGAGCACGCTCTGGGCCTGCTCGTGGGGGTTCGTGCGGCTGGCCTCGCCCAGCTGTTCGTGCAGCCGCGTGTCGAGCTCGTCGGCCCGCGGGAGAGGCCAGGGAGCCGGCGAGATCAGCAGGAGCTCGAGGACGGCGACACCGGCGAGCGCGATGCGGGCCCGAGGCCAGGGGAGGCGCGCCAGGCCGGCCGCCCCCGCACACGCCACGAGCGCGATGCCCGGCATGCCCAGGCGCTGCGGGTGTCCGAGGCCGCCGGCGGGAAGGAACTCGAACAACAACGAGTACGGCAGCGCGTAGTTCACGTCGCCGCCGACGAAGCCCCCGTCGTAGAAGAGCCACGGCCCGAGCGAGAACACGAAGCTCACCGCCGCGGCGATCAGGGCGTCCGCACGCCGCGAGTAGATCGCGAGCCCGAGCAGGATCCAGCCCAGATAGCTGGTGTGCCAGAACGGGTCGCTCGCGAAGGTGGCGTCGACCGACTGGAAGTCGCCGGGCCACAGGAACGTGCGCGGGTCGACGGCGTTCCGCTGCAGGTGCCAGAGCATGTCGAAGCGGGTGGCGTCGGGCGGCCGGAACACGAGCGCCTTGGGCATCTCGGCGACCGTCCAGCTGATGGCCTGCAGGGCCAGCCCCAGGATGCCGCCCGCGATGGCCAGCGCCCCGAGCCCGCCGACCACGATGGGCACCGCGCGCGTCCGGTGCTTCCACAGGAGCCATGGGAGCCAGGTCAGCCCCACCGCGGCGCAGCCCATCGCGAAGTACGGCGTGATGCTCGTCAGTCCGGCCAGGACCCCGAGCAGGACCCATCGGTGCACCCCTCCGTCCCGGCAGGCCTCGAGCAGCACGGCCAGGGTCAGGACCGCCGGACCGATGCCGACGGCCTCGGAGACGCCGTTGTGCAGCTCGCTCACCACGAAGGGCGAACAGGCCGTGGCGACGGCGCCGAGCCACGACCAGGCCTCGCCCGCGCCCAGCATGCGGGACAGGCGACGGCCCCCCACCGAGGCGAGCACCAGATGGAACAGGACGGCCATGTTGTAGGCGAACACCGCGCCGAAGACCGGCACCAGCAGCGCGCCGACGCTGGCTCCGATGGGGTCGACGAACCAGAGCCGGCCCCCCGAGGGGCTGCCGAGCAGGTCGGTGGCCAGCGGCACCGTGCCCTCGGCCAGGTTGGTCCAGAACCACCAGGGGCCCCAGGCGTGGTTCCACACGTCGCCGTTGTCGAGCCCCACGAGCCGCGAGAACGGCGAGGCGATCAACGGAAACGACGCCAGGAGTGCCACCGCGACATGCCCTGCGAGCGCCGTCAGGATCGGACGTGCTCTGTCCAGGACCGCCTTCATGACGCGAGCCTACCGCGTGATAGCGTCGGCCCCGATGAATCCCTGGATCGCCCGGAGCGGCCTGGTGCTCGGAGGGCTGGTCGCCGGCGTCCTGCTCGCCGAGGGCGGCGCTCGACTCATCGCCCCGTCACCCGCCGCCGAGCTGCTCGCCGAGCCGACTCGCGACGCCACACCCGGGCTCTACGTCCAGGACCCCGTGCTCCAGCACGTGCCGCTCCCCGGCTACGACGGCGAGTGGGCCAGCGCGGGCGGCAGCATCCGCGTCCGCGTCGCCCCCGAGGGGTACCGCGGGGGCCCCCCCGCCCCCGACAAACCGGTCTGGTGGGCGGTCGGCGACTCGTTCACGCTCGGTGTCCAGGTCTCCGAGGAGGACAGCTTCCAGCAGGCGGCGGGCGACGCCCTGGGCGTGTCGATGCTGAACGGCGGCGTCGACGGCTACTCCACCTGGCAGGCGCTCTTCCGCTACCAGGACCTCGACGAGCAGCTCGACGGGGACGGGGTCGTCTACGTCCTGTTCCTGGGCAACGACCTGACCGACAACGAGGTCTACCCGCGGCTCACCCGCCTGCCCCAGCGGCCCGATGGTGGCTACGACCGGCCGACCCGCCAGACGGGGCAGCGGCTCGACGCGATGGGCACCTACACGCCGCCGACCGCGTGGGACCGACTCAGCAGCCGGAGCGTCTTCCTGGCCGCGATCGATGTGGCCCAGAAGCGGAAGGACGTCGAGAACATCGAGCGGATCTCCCAGCGGTTCCGGCGCGAGCTGCGGCCGTTCACGGTCCAGGGCGAGGGCGACCTGAACGACCTGCTCGACCGACTCGAGGCGGCGCTGCGCGACTTCCAGTCCGTCACGAACGAGCGCGGCGACGAGCTGCTGGTCGCGGTCGCTCCACCGGCCTGGGCCATGGACCCCGAGCGGGCGGCCGCCACCGCCCAGGAGCTGGGGCTCGAGGGCGACCTGGCCCTGGACGCGCCTCGCCAGGGCGTCCTGGAGCGCCTGGAGCGCCTGGGCATCGCCTCGTGCGACCTCCACCCGAGCCTCGAGGGACACCCCGGGGCCTACCTGAAGTACGACGGGCACTGGTCGGTCGAGGGGCACGCCCTGGTCGGCGACGCGCTGGCCGACTGCCTACGGTGACAGCGCCTCGGCCAGCGTGACGACCCGCTCGACCAGCTCCTCGAGCTCGTCGATGGCCATTCCGGGGAACACGAGCCGCACGCCAGCCGGACCGACCTCGGACCCCGGGTAGGCATGGACGACCGCCAGGAGCGCGCCCGCCGTGTCCGGGTCGAGGACCTGGCGCAGGTGCTCCCGGTCGCCGCGCAGCGAGACCAGGCCGTCGAGCACGGGATCGCCGATGGACACGCCGCCCCCCAGGTCCTTGTGGACCGCGCGGATGCCGTGCTCGGTCACCCGCGCGCTCACCACGGTGTCTTCGCCGTCGAGCATCGCGGACAGCGGCACACCGCGGACCAGCCCGGTCAGCGTGCCCTCCTCGTCCTGGGTCAGGCCGAGCTTCTCGGCGACGCGATCCCAGCCCCCTTCGCTCAGGAGCTCGGCGAGCTTCAGCGCTCCAGCGATGAGGGCCACCGGAGGCGCCCCGTCCTGGCGCGTCACCGTGATCCGGCGACCGGACAGGCGCAGCTCACGGAGCTTCAGCTTCTGGACGAGATCGCGGACCGCCGGGGTCAGCGCGAGCCGGGCCGCCCGAGGGTCCGAGGACTGGATCGTCCAGTCGGCGTCGAAGCGCGCATCGCCGACCTGGATGTCCTTCTGGGGCAGGACCATCGATGGCAGCACCCCCGAGGCGTGCAGGTGCACGGGCGACCACTGCCGACCGCAGAGCACCTCGATCTGAAGCACGCGCAGCCCCCCGATGTTCCCATCGGTGGCGCTCGCGAGCCGGATGCTGCCAGGGCCGTGTCGGGTCTCGAACCGGGCCTCGTCGGACCCGAAGCGCCGGAGCCCTTGGACCGACCGATGCTTCTCGAGGTAGGCGACGAGGCGCTCGAACGCTCGCCTGCGCTGGAGCGTGAGCCACACGCCTACAAAGATAGCCGTCAGGACGGCGAAGGCGGAACCGAGCCCCAGGACGCCCGGGAGATCCAGCTCAGAAATCGATGGTCACCATCGCCATGCCACCACCGTCCTCGGTGGGCGCGACGACCAGCGACGTGTTCCAGGCTGGCGGCAGCAGCGCAAAGCTGGCGGCCCCGGCGCCGACGCCGACGATGGCGACCGCGATGCCGATGTTGCGCTGGCCCTTGGCGGCCGCGACCTCCTGCCCGAGCTGGAGCGCAGCGGGGCTGCTCGTGCTCGTCACCAGCACCACGCGGGTGTACTCGGCCTCGCGCTCCTTCATCGTCGAGCTGCCAGCCGCAGCCACGCCGACACCGACACCACCGACGATCACGCCTCCGGCCGTGGCGACGCCGCGGGTCGGGAACTGCCTGGCGTTGGAGTTCTTCGGCTTCTTCTCGCGCGGGGTCCGCCCGCCGTCGTCGTCGCCGCCGTCCAGGTCGTCGTAGTCCCGGAAGTCCTCCATCGCGTCCGGGTCCTCGAACCCGTCGTCGTCGTAGAAGTCGTCGTAGTCGTCCTCGTCCTCGGGGTCGTCGAAGTCCGGGTCGTCCCCGAAGTCCTCGAGCTCGCCGAAGGCATCCGACTCGTCGTCGTCGTCGCGGCCCTTCCGGCCCTTCCGGCCCTCGTCGACGGGCTCTTCGTCGTCCAGGCTGTCGACGTCGCCGTAGCGATCCATGCGGTCCTGCTCGGCGCGACGGGCCTCCTCTTCGGCCTTGCGGCGGGCCTCTTCGCGGGCGGCGAGCTCGGCGGCGCGGCGCTCCTCGTCCTCACGGCGGCGCTCGGCGGCCTCGTAGTCCTCGGGGCCGTCCAGGCTGTCGAGGTCGTCCAGATCGTCGTAGTCGTCGTAGTCGTCGTAGTCGCGGTCTTCCCGTCGCTCGATCGGCTCGTCGACCATCGCGGCCTCGATGAGCGTCGGCTCGACCGTGGACCACTTGCCCGTGCTGACGACGATCATCTCCTCGTAGGGCTCGAACCCGGGGGACTCGACCACGAGGCGCCGGATGCCGCACTTGGCCTCGACCCCGTCGGCGACGTTCGCGACCGGAGCGTCGTCCAGCAGGACCTCGGCGCCGCGCGGCAGGTTCTTCACGCGGATCGTGCCGGTGCCGCCACGGTTCTCGACGTCCAGGTTCGCGTCGACGGTCTCCTCGGGCACGACCACGACCGTGCCGGTGGCCAGCATGCAGCCGTACTCGACCTCGATCATGTGCTCGCCGGGAGGCACCGATTCGAGCTTCCCGGGGGCCATGATCCCCGTCGGGAAGCCGTCGAGGACGATCTCGCCGGCGGCGCTGCCACTGTTGACCTGGATGACGCCGGGCCTCTGCTGAGCAAAGGCGGGCGCCGCGATGAGTGCGATGAGTCCGAACATGATTCCCCCTACCTACCCGACGGCCTTCGACTCGTCCCAGTCGGGGCCCTGATTGACCTCTTCCTTGGAGGTCACGCGCTTGTCCTCGGAGTAGTCGAACTCCTGGCCGACCCACACATAGTAGGCGGCGACCTGGACGACGCCGGCCTCGTCGTAGGACGGGTCCTCGTCGTCCGGGAAGATCGCGTCGACCGGGCACTCTGGCTTGCAGGCGTCGCAGTCGATGCACTCGGCGGGGTTGATGTAGAGCTGCTTGTCGTCCTGGTAGAAGCAGTCGACGGGACATGCATCGACGCAGTCTCCGTACTTGCAGTTCACGCAGGGTTCGCCGACGACGTACGCCATGTCTCAGTTCCCGGGTCTGGTCGAGCGGAAGTCTATCGCCGCGAGGACCGCTCTGTTGCGGTCACTCCAGGTACCCGAGCGAGCGAAGCAGCTCGAGCTCGGAGGCCCCGATCCCCTCGGCCCCTGCGCCGTGCTCGGCCCGGAACGCCGCTGCCGCCTCGGACTGCCCCGACCGGAACGTCTGCAGCTCGCGAGCCAGCTCACGGTCGGGACGCGTGGAGATCGACTCGCAAAGGTCCGCGGCCAGATCCACGCCGTGCTTGTCGTCGCCCACCTGGACGACCTTCGGCCCATCCGTGCGGGTCAGCGCGAACCACTGGGGCCCGTCGGGGTTCCAGGTGTAGCGGATGAGCGCGCTCGGGATGCTGCGGGCGGGCAGGGACTCGCTGCCGAGCGCCGGGACCAGGGAGATCCCGTCCGCATCCGGCAGCGACGGGAGCCCGAACAGGTCGATCAGCGTCGGCGCCAGGTCGGCCAGCGCTGTGGGCTCGGTGATCACGCCCGGCGCGAGCTCGGGATGCCAGAACACGAGCGGCACCTGGACCTGCGACTGCCACAGCCCGGTCCCGTGCGAGGGCACGCCGTGGTCCCAGAACGACTCGCCGTGGTCGCTGGTCAGCACGATGAGCGTGTCCTCGAGCAGGCCACGCTCCTCGAGGTCTTCCATCAGCTGGCCGAAGTCTGCGTCAGCGGTCACGGCCGCGTGCCGGTAGGCGGACCAGCGCCGGTCCGCGTGGCCCTCGAGCAGGTAGTACTGGTGCAGGTCGAGGAGCTGGACGTAGGCGAACACGGGCCGATCCTGGTCGTCCCACCAGTCCAACAGCGAGCCGAAGACGTCGGCGTCCAGGGGCGTCTCGCCCTGGCTGCGCTCCATGTGGCCCCAGGCGCGAGGGGGAAGCGCCGTGGCGAAGCCCCTGTCGAGCCCCGACAGCGTGCTGCCGAGCGGGCTCGCCGAGAACGAGGCGGTCGCCCAGCCCGCGTCCCGGAAGCGCTCCTGCATCAGCGGGACCGACTCGGGGAGCCGATCGCTGACGGTCTGCGCGCCGACCCCGTGCGTCGTCGGCCACACGCCGCTCATGACCGTCGGGATGCTGGGCTTGGTCCAGCTGCTGGCGCTGTTGGTGAGCGCGAACCGCACGCCCTCGTCCTGGAGCGCCAGCCAGTTCGGCGTGGTGTCGTCGACGTGATCGGCGCGGAGCGTGTCCACCAGGATCACCAGCACGTTGGGCGCGCGCTCGGCCGGCGAGGCCACGATGGGCTCGCCGATCAGGCCGACTCCGGTGCCCGTTGCGGCGAACGACAGCGCATGCCGACCCTCGGACAGCGGGATGCGCACGGTCGACCAGGCGGCCTCGTCCGTGCGGTGGACCTCCTCGCCGTCCACCGAGGCCACCCGCTCGACCACGCCGAGCCCGCCGTCGAACCACGTCAGCACGTCGCCCTCGTCAGCCTGGATGGTGAGCTCGACCGTCGCCCCGTCCAGGAGCGTCCAGGACGGATGGATGACCCCGTCCAGCTCGACCCGGTGCTCGCCGACGGCCTCGCTCCGGTAGACCGCGTCCGCTCCCTCGAGCACGACCTCGTGGAGGGTCCCTGCGCCCCCGGTCCACGCGACCTCGAGCCCGCGCAGCGCGTCGGCCTGGTCCCACCCTCCCTCGAGGGTCTCGGACAGGTCGACCTCGACGACGGTGGTGCCCTCGGTCGACTCGAGCGGGAGCTGCACCGCTCGGAGCTTGCGATCGGACTCCGTGAAGGTGCCGGTGGGGCTGGGCGTCAGGACGAGGCCCGTCGCCGAGCCGGGGTCGAGCACCAGCCGGACGACGCGGGCCTCGGGCTGGTCGACCGCCATCTGGAGCGCGCCGGCGACGTCGGTGAGGTCGGTCAGGCGGACCCCCGAGCTCGCCGCCACCTCGCCCGAGGTCGTGTGGGTCTGATCGAGGAGTCGGACCAGCCCGCCGGGCTTGCCGAACAGCGGCGGCGCGTGGGCCGGAGCGACGGCCGGCGGCAGCGACGCGTCCAAGCACGCATACGTCTCGTGGACCTTGCGGTTCACGACCAGGCTCGCGATCAGCAGAACCGCGGCCGCCGGCGCAGCCAGCCGGACCCGAGCCGTACGCGAGGTGGGGAGCAGCGCCAGCCCGACGAACACGACCGCTCCCCAGGGCCACGGCCACGTCGAGCCCATCACGCCCACGACCGCCAGCGCGAGGACCAGTGCGTACAGCACCGCGCGCACCGGCTTCTTGTCGGGAAGGGCCGCGACGACGCCCAGCAGGCCAGCGACAGACAGGACGAGCGCGGTCGGGAACAACTGGGCGATGATGGCACGGTGTGGTGGACGCTTCTCTCGACGACCCAGGCAGAGACGATGCGGTTCTGTGAGCACGGCCTGCAGAACCACGCTCGCGCGGCCGAGGTGATCGGCGAGCTCGAGCCCATGGGCCTGGCGACTGTCATCAGCCCGGACGGGTACGCCGTGACGACCTCGACGGCGCTACGCGGCGACGACACCACCGTGCACTTCTCGGATGCCTCGGTCGCAGCGCGGGTCGTGGCGACCGACGGCGAGCGCGTGCTGTTGAAGCTCGCCGCGACCGACCGACCCTGCGTCCCCATCTCGATGCTGGACACCTGGGACATCGACGTGTGGTCCGTCCGCGATGGCGAGCTCGTGACCGGCGACCGCACGGACTTCCAGACGACGCTCCCCGCCCCGACGAGGAACGGCTCACCGGTGCTCGACTCCAGCGGTCCTCTGCTGTGGATGGAGGACGCCGAGGGCCAGCGCACGCTGCTGAACGCGCACTGGTACGACGATCTGGACATCACCTGGGCGTTCTCGGGGGAGAACAGGTCCGGGGATCCGCAGACCATCTGGGTCGTTGTTGGCGGTGTCATCGCGGTCGTCGGAGCGTTCTGGTGGGTGCTCGCCAACGGGATCCTGGGCGACATGGGCTCGCGCAAGGTCTTCGGCGTCCGGATGGGTCCGAAGCCGGTCTGCCCGCCCGAGTGGGTCGAGCTGGCGCCCAGCCTCGGGTTGCAGGTCGACGACGCCTGGCTGGTCGGCACGAAGTCGGGACTCGACGTCGAGGTCGTGTACGAGAACGGCCAGACCTCGGTCATCGCGCGGTGCTCGCCAGCCCACGCGCTCCAGGCGATGCACATCGAGCGGGCCGGTAGCATCCGCGAGCCCCTCGACCTGGACAACCCCGTCGCCGACGGCCTGATCGCGGTCGGCGGTGAGCCCGAGCTGATCCACCGGCTGCAGGACGAGGCCTTCCTCGGCGCCGTCCTGGCGGTGGTCCACGCCCACCCCGCCTCGGTCGTGGACAGCGAGGGCGTCACCCTGCGCGCCTACGGCCTGCGCGTGGCGGACCTGCACGAGCTGGTCGACGCGGCGGTCGCCCTGGCGAGGCAGCTTTGATCTGGCTCCTCGCGTGCGGCCCGCCGACCCTGGACATCACCTCGGACGACACCGGAGAGCCCGTGTACGACACCGCCGACCCCGGCCCGGACAGCGGCGACACCGGCGAGCCAAGCACCTGGCGAGCTGACCTCGAGGCTCGACGCCGGATCTGGCTCGACGACCTGGCCCGCCCCATCGCCGAGTGCGTGGGCCGGACCGACTCGTCGCATCCCGTCTTCCGAGGCTGCTACGACTGGCACAGCTCGGTCCACGGCAACTGGGCGCTCCTGGCGTTGTCGCGCGTGACCGGCGAGCTGAGCTACGGCGCCGA
The DNA here is from genome assembly GCA_024228935.1 of Pseudomonadota bacterium. Lineage (GTDB taxonomy): Bacteria > Myxococcota_A > UBA796 > UBA796 > CAJQPC01 > JAAESX01. The sequence goes on along the minus strand of JAAESX010000290.1, from coordinate 33,484 downwards.
GGCGGACCTGGCCTACATCGAGCGGGAACACGAGGACCTCGTCCAGGGCGCCCTCGATCACGAGAACCCCTACGGCTACGCCTGGTTCCTGGTGCTGGCACGCGAGCGCGAGAAGCAGGGCGAGACCGACCTGCGGGCGATGGCGGACGACGTGGCCGCGAAGCTCTGGGACCAGATGGAGGCCCGCGTCGACGGGATGGACCCGGAGTACGACAACGGCAGCTGGGCGCTGTTGAACCTGTGGCTGTGGGCCCAGCACACCGAAGACGAGGCGATGGCCGAGGCCGCCGAGCGCCTGACCCGCGACGAGATCGTGCCGCTGGACTGCCCCCTTTCCGACGACGAGAGCGTCAACGGCTTCTTCCCGCCCTGCGCGATGCGTGCGCTGCTCCTGGCCCACGTCGCGCCCGACGCCCTGGACGTCGAGGTCCCCGACTGGGAGCCCGTCCGTCCCGGCAACGCACACGAGGGCGGCCTGAACTTCTCACGGAGCTGGGCGCTGTTGACCCTGGCCGAGTCCGACGACCGCTACGGCGAGCTGGCGATGGACCACCTCGTCTGGCACATGGATCGGCCCCAGTACTGGGAGGAGAACTACGATGCCTACAGCCACTGGGTGCCCCAGTTCGGGGTCTACGCGCTGGTCACGTCGATCGACGGCGCGCCGTGAGGATCAGTCCGTCGCGTCCGTGTTCTCCCAGCCTTCCATGTCCTCGTCGCCCTGCAGGTACCAGGGCGTGTCGTCGTCCCCGCCCTCGTCCGTCGATTTGGGCTCGGTCCGCGGCGCCGAGCTGACGGCGGGCTTCACGGGGGGCAGCGTGCGCGGGTCCGGCGGCGAGCTGGGCATGCCCGTGTCGCGCACCCGGTCCTTCACAGCGTTCTTGACCCTTCTGGCGATGTCTCGAAGACCCATCGGTACCTGTCCTACTGGCTGATCAGCTTGCGGATGTCGCCGTACTGCCGGATCTTGAACCAGGTCAGCTCGCCGCGCTTGAAGTAGTCCCAGGCGACCTTGAACATCCGGACGTAGTTCGCAGCCCACGCCAGGTAGAAGATCGGGTCGACGTTCTGCTTCCAGTACTCGCGGTTGTCGATCAGCTTGCGGATGAAGCTGCGCGGCACGAACGACTTGGACGCCAGGCAGAACAGCGCCAGGTAGAACCGGTCCTCGTCGCTCCGAGGCCAGTCCATCGAGACCCGGAACTGGTACCAGGCCTTGTTGTTGGCGCCCTCGATCAGGTCGGGGCTGAGCGACCCGTCCGCCAGACCCTGCTTGGTGAGCGCGGTGCCGGGGAAGTAGTTCAGGCTGTAGAAGAAGATCGAGTAAGGCAGCGGCAGCTCCAGCAGGAACTCGGCGGTCTCGAGCTTCATCTCCTCGGTCGCGTGCGGGTTGTCGATGATCACGTCGTAGACGATGTCCATCTTGAGTTCCTTGTTGAACTCCGCGAACTTCATGATGGCGTTGTTGCCCGGGCTGCGGTTGTGCAGCTCCTTCGACTCCTTGCTCGAGCCGGACTCGATGCCCGTCTGGACGCGGATCAGGCCGGCGTCCTTCAGCTTCGTGAGCATGTCCTGGCGCAGCATCGGCGGGATGAGCAGACACTCGAACGGCGTCCCGATGCGGCTGGGGTACTTCTCCAGGAACTCGTCCATCCACTCCTGCCCGAAGGCGAAGCTGGTGTCGTCGTCGACCTTGATCCGAGCGATCTTCGGGAAGGTCTTCTGCATGTGCTCGAGCTCACCCAGGATGTGCTCGACCGAGCGCGCCCGGTAGAACTTCCGGCCCTTCTCGTCGTACACGTCACGCAGGATGGAGACGTAGCAGTAGCTGCAGTTGTAGGGGCAGCCGCGGCTGAAGTAGATGCGGTACTCGGCGCCCCGCTTCCACGGCTCCTCGATCGAGACCTTGCCCTTCTCGATGTAGTGCTTGTTCTCGTCGGCCGTGTCCGGGTACGGAAGCCAGTCGAGGTCCTGGATGAGCGGGCGCGGCTTGTTCTGGTGGATCGTGCCGTCGTCGTTCTTCCAGATGTTCGGGATGGCGTCGGTCGGCTCGCCGTCGCTCAGCGCGCGGACCAGGTCACACGTCGCGACCTCGCCCTCGCCGACGCACAGGTAGTCGACGAACTCGATGCAGTCCTCGGGGACCGAGGTCGGGTGGATGCCACCCCAGATCAGCGGCTTGTTCGGGAAGCTGCGCTTGAGCCGACGCGTCAGCTCCTTGGCCATCGGCAACAGCGAGCTCATGAAGCCCACGCCGATCATGTCCACCTTCTTCTCGCGAAGGATGTCCATGCACATGCCGAACTCCTTCTCGCTCGGCATCTCCAGGCGGTTGTTCACCCAGTCCCGCAGGAAGATGATCGTCGTCTCGACGCCGATGCGCTGCAGCGCGGCCGAGATGTAGCGGATGCCCGCGTTCTCGACGCTGTAGATGGTGATCAGCGCGACGTGGTAGCGGCCGTTCGCGCCCTGGGGCGGATTGTCGGCCGTCAGGTGCGGGGCGTTCTCGTATTCGGACACGAGCGGGCTCCTGGACAGAGTTCAGGCCTGAGGCCCGGGGCGTTCGAGCATAGCTAGTCTGCGCGTTCGCGGAAAGTGCGGGCGACCAAGAGGAGCCCCGCCAGCAGGAACGCGCTCGCCGGACCTCGGCAGCCTCCGCTCAGGTACGAGACCGGTGTGGTCACCTCGGGCGGGGTCGAGTCGATCGACCCGCTGTCCCCTTCGAGCCCGCTCTCACCGGGCTCGGAGTCGGTCGGAACGCTGCTGTCCGGCCCCGTGCCGGAGTCCCCCCCCGAGTCGCCTCCGCCCTCGTCCGGTCCGAGCGCGCCGATCTGCAGACCGTCCGAGGCCTGGGCGATCAGGGGCGAGTCCGACCTCAGGTACGGAAGCTCGCCACACTCGCCCGCCGCCCACGAGATCGTGAACGCCGAGACGAACCCGGCGTCGCCGTACTCGCCTTGGCTGCTCGGCACGTGGTCGGGTCGGGTGTCGAAGCCGTTCGTCTCGTACTGGACGGCCGTGGCCGAGTTGACGAGCGGCGTGTTGTTGCCCCAGAAGAGCGTGTGCGCGAGGTCCAGATCGCCGCTGCCGGGGTCGATCCCGGTCTCGTTGCCGATGAGCGAGAGGTGCTCGACCTCGATGATCTCCATGCTCGAGCCGTGGAGCGCCGTGTCCTCGTGGTCCTGGAACACCGAGTAGCCCAGGTCCGCGGTGGCCGTCTCCATCGACACGGCCGCCCCGACGCCCGTCAGCGCCGTGTTCTGGCAGAAGTAGCCGTCGTCGAGCGAGAGATCGCCCTCGGACTTGATCGCGCCACCCTTCTTGGCCGCATTCGCGATGAACACCGAGGCGAACGAGGTCAGCGTCGCGCCGTACTCGACGTTGATGGCGCCCCCGTGCCCCTCGGAGCTGTTGCCCTCGAACCAGGTCCCCGACACCGAGACGGGCGAGCCGTACGCGTAGATGGCGCCGCCGTCACTGCCAGCGGTGTTGCCGACGAACACGGCGTCCTGGACGCTCAGCGAGCCGCCGTCGCCGACATGCAGGACCCCGCCCGTCTGCCCCACGTTGTTGTCGAACAGCGTGCCGTCGATGGTCATGGTGACGTCGCCCTGGAGCTCGATGGGGCCGTAGGCGTCCGCGGCGTTGCTCGTGAACTCGCCCCCCTGCCAGTCGACGGTGATGGCGTGGTCGTAGGTCCCGGCGATGTACGCGCCCTTGTACGTGTTGCTGCTGAGCTCGCTGTCGATCACCTCGAGGGCCAGCGGCGCCTGGAAGGCGAAGAGGCGGATGGGGGTGGACTGGAAGAACCCCTCGAGCAGCGAGTCCCGCACGATGACCGTGCCGTCCCAGCCGTAGATCCCGTCGCCCGTGCCCGAGGCGAAGAACAGGTGCACGTCGTCCAGCGTGACCGAGGCCTCGGAGACCTGGACCCCCGGGTCCGTTCCCGAGACCTGGATCTCGACCCCCTCGAGCACGAGCTTGGCTCCGCTCGACACCGACATCGACGGGACGCGAGCGCCGCTGGTCGAGGTGACGACGAGGTCCCGGGTCACCGAGCAGAGCCCGCTCCCGAGCGTCGCTCCGGTAGAGACCTCGATGACGTCGACGCTCGAGTCCTGGCAGGCCGCAGTGACGTTGGCGTGCGTGCCAGGGACGGTGGCGGTGCTGGCCCAGACGGCGGAGACGAGGAGGATCACTCCGGAGAGTCTACGCGCCGCCTCCACCAGACCGCACCCAGGGCCGGAAGCGCCAGCAGCCACCACGCCAGGCCGCGCGGGGCCCAGCTCACCTCGAGCCTTCCGGCGCTCTCGGTCGACCCCACGATCAGGCCCGTCTCCGCCGAGTGGTCGGCCAGGAGCGGCGCCCCGTCCAGCGACGCCGACCACCACGCATGCCAGCTGCGCCGGTACAGGAAGTCGGCGGGACCATCGAGCTCCGCGACCACACGCTGGGGCTCGTCGACCGAGATGACCGCGCCGGCCCCGCGTGCCCCGAACAGCATCGGCGCCTTCAGCTGCCAGGCGACGAACGGTCCGTGGCGACCCAGCTCGACGGCGCCGAGCTCGGCCAGCAACGCGGCGACCTCGGGCGTCGTCGAGACCGCTCGGTCCACCGAGTACAGCTTGAGCCGAGATCGAAGCTGGGCGGCGGTGAGGTCCGAGGTGCGGGTGCCCATCGTCGCGCCCGCTTCGGACGCGGTCTGCCGCAGGGTCGGGATCGACGCCACCGAGTACCAGGAGCTGACGACCGTCGTGTCGCGCAGGCCGAGCAGCGCGCCGGCGTGACCTCGGGCGAGATGCCGTTCGACGCCGGGTCGGAAGAAGGTGTCCTCGTGGAAGACACGGCCAGGGCCCTCGACCAGCGCGTGCGTGGCCTCGAGGTCCTCGCGCAGGTCGCTGGGGACCGGGATCTCGTGGAATCCGGCCAGCGTCGCCGCGAGGACGGCCGCGCCCCCGACCGCCATCGACGCCGCGCGAGGCAGCGTCGCCAGCCCGGCCCCCGCCGACAGGGCGAGCGCGACGCGCCACCACAGCAGGTGCCGCCATGGGTTCGGCCCCAGGAGCGAGAACCCGGTCAGCGGGTAGACGACCACCACCCCGACCAGCACGAGGGCCAGGACCACGCTGAGCTCGAGCCCGAGCCGCCGGTCGGCGAGCTTCGAGCGGAGCCCCAGGAGCGCGAGCGGGATGGCCAACACGTGGAACGCGAGCCCGGCCGGACCGCCGACCGCGACGACCTCACCCCCGAGACGCCACGACATGACGTCCACCGGGAAGAACAACAGGAGCCCGACGTCGGCGAGCCCCATGTCCCAGAACGCCGGGAACGACCGCAGCTCGGGGGCCAGGAGCGGGATCCACCAGCCGGCGCACAGCGCGAGCCCGACCGCCAGGTCGATGAGGCGCCGCCGGTCCTTGACCGCCTCGACGAGCGTCACGAGCACCACGATGACCGCGGCGAAGGTGTGCAGGAGACACACCGCGGCGATCCAGAGCCCCGACCGCCACCGGGCGCCGATACCGAACGCCAGCACGCCACAGGCCAGACGGAACGGCCACATCCCGCCTGCGGCCCCGGCGATGCCGTAGAGATCGAACGCACTGGCGGCCGCCAGCACCGCCGCGAACAGGCCGGCCTCGGGGCTCACGAGCCGCCGCCCCAGGCGCTCGACGCCGAGCGCGAAGACGATGTTGCTGAGGACGATGGCCAGCAGGTAGAGCGGCAGGGCGGGGAGCCCGAGCCGCACGAGTCCAGCCAGCGGCCACCACGCCGCCTGGGCGCTGAGCTGCCCGATGGCCATCCCGGCCTGATGGTCGGCCCAGGCGACCGGAAGCGGCCACGCCTCGGCCAGCACCACGAGCTCGGCGAGGTGGGGCGCGTTGTCCACGTACAGCGCGGTGTCCGGCAGCAACGCGGGGAGCACAGCGGCGACCGCAAGGGCGGCGAGCAGTCCGTGGCGGGCGGGCGTCACGGTCGAAGGCTACCGCTCAGGGCATCTCGGGCGGCGGCTCGCGGTCGTCCCAGACGATGACCGTGAAGCTGACCCGGCGGGACCTCGCACCGTCGTCCAGCGGCTCGGCCTCGCCGGTCCCCAGCGGCTCGAGCCGGTCCCGCTCCACGCCCGCGTCGACCAGGTAGGCCACGACGGCCCCGGCGCGCGCGCTGGACAGCTCGTGGTTGTAGCGGGAGCTGCCCATCTCGTCGGCGTGACCCTCGACGCGCAGGAGCTCGATCGACGTCGTCGCCAACAGGAGCGCGGCGACCTCGTCGAGCAGCGCATGGCTCTCGGGCAGGAGCACGGACTGGTCCAGCTCGAACTCGATGGTGTCCTCGAGCAGGATCTGGTTGTCCTCGAGCAGTAGCCCGCTGGGCTCGAGCACGACGACCCGATCGACGTCGTCGGCGATGACCACCGTGAAGCGCTGGGGCGTGTAGCCGTTGCTGACCGCCAGGAGCTCGTGCTCGCCGTTGACCAGTTCGAGCGTGACGCCGGTCGCGGCGACGTCGATCAGCCCGTGCTCCACCGAGCGCACGAAGCCGGCGAGCGGCTCGCCCTCGCCACTCTCGAGCCGAACGGACAGCTGGCCGAAGAGGATCGGGGAGAGGACCACCTCGACGTCGGTCCACTCCTCGTGCGGCACCTCGAGGATGCCGACGTGGTCGTGGTGGCCGTCGCCCGTGACCCGGATCGAGTACTCGGCGGGGGGCAACTCGAACGACGCGGTCTCGCTCGGGATGAGGCCGGTCTCGGGGAACTCGCCGAGCTGCAATCGGACCTGCTCGAGCTCGGGATCGCTGCTGACGACCGTTAGGTTCACCGTGGTCAGACGGTCGGGACAGCCATCGATGTCGCGGTAGTCGTTGAACACCTCGGGCTCGTTCGGACAGGTGTCCTCCCGGTCCACGAACCCGTCGGCGTCGTTGTCGTCGTCCGGACAGCCATCGCGGTCCTCGAAGCCGTCCCGGTCCTCGGGGTCGTCCGGGCAGCTGTCGCGCCCATCGTCGATGCCGTCGCCGTCCCGGTCGTTGTTCGGTCGGGGGCGGCGGTCGACCATCACGAAGAACCGCATGCTCGGCGAGCCCACTCCGCGGGTGAGTCCGGTCCCTCCGCCAGCCGCCAGCGAGATCTGGCGGGGCAGCTCGACACGCATCGAGCCGAGCGCCTCGACCGGGTAGGCCGCCGGCGTCGACGTGCCGCGGATGGGGGTGGACCCGAAGATCTCTCCCGTCGCGTGCACGGGGCCGGCGACCCGACTCGACAGGCCGACGCCGTACTCGAGCCGGTTGCCCCAGACCGTGCCGGGGATGGGTGTGTTCGAGCGCAGCTTCAGCCCCAGGTTCGCGGCGCCGCGCAGGGGGCCGATGATGGGCGCCTCGCCGGCCAGCAGCCCCATGACCGAGCCCCCGGGGTCACCCAGGTAGACGTCCGGATCGCCCGTGCTGAACTCGGTGACGACCGACCAGGACAGCGCGGGACCCTGGGTCTGTGGCTCCATGATGTGGATGGTGGTCCACAGCGCGATGTCGCCTCGACGGGGCTCGTCGGTGAGCTCGCCGTCGAAGACCACCCAGTTGTGCCGCGGGATGGCGAGCCCGAGCTTCAGGTAGCGGCCCAGCTGCACCGAGCCCGAGAGCTCGGTCGTGAGCACCTGCTCGAGCAGGACCCGCTCCCGCTCGCCGTCGACCAGGACCACCAGGCCCCGGCTGTAGTGGGTGGCGAGAGCCGCGCTCGCCGACCAGGGCGGTGCCCCCACGGCCTCGTGAAGCGCAGGCCACTCGCCCCCGTCGCGGGTCTTCAGCGTCTGGGCGTTCACGCCGGCCCACGCCGGGTCACAGAGCAGCAGCAGCGCGAACAGCGGAGCGCGTCGGCGCAGGAACACGAACGCGGCGAACAGGAGCGCCAGCATCGAGGGAGCGTGCGCGGTGTCACAGCGGCAGCCGCCACCCTCGACGACCAGCGACTCTCTGGTGTCGGCGCTCACGCCGCTCGAGCTGCTGCAGTCCGCGTCGGTGACCGGCTCACGCAGCGCGGCGCAGCCCGAACCCACGACCGCATCGCAGTCGCCAGCGGTGTCCGCGGTGTCGGCGAGGCTGTCCACCCCATCCAGGGTAGACGCCGAACGCCGGGTCTATCGAACGGTCCAGCGAACGTTCTAGTCGACCTGGATCAGCTCGCCGAACCCGGGGAACTCTTCCTTGAAGAGCGCCTCGACGCCCATCTTCATCGTCATCACCGACGAGGGGCAGGTCGTGCAGGCGCCGACGAGCTTCACGTACACGTCCATGCCATCGACGCGGACCAGGTTGATGTCCCCGCCGTCGGCCTGGAGCGCCGGGCGGACCATGTCGTCGAGGAGGTCCTGCACCTCGACGGCGCTGATTCCGCCCGCCGAGGGCGCGTCCTCTTCGACACTGGCCGAGCCACCGCCCGCGTGGGCCTCGCGCAGCAGCCCGATGAGCTCGGCCTTGTTGGCCTTGCTGCGGGGCTTGATGCCAAAGGCGCCGAGCATCTTCTTCAGCTCGGGGACCGAGGTGAAGGCCAGCTCGTCCTCGGACGGCATGGCGGCGGGTGCGATCGCCTCGACGACGGGCTCGGGCTCAGGCTCGGGCTCGGGCGCAGCAACGACAGGCTCCGGCGCAGCCGCAACGGGCTCGGGCGGCGCGGCGGCCTTGTCGTACTTGAACGGGTACGCCTTCGGCTCCGACGAGGTCGAGGTGCTGCCTCCACCAAGGATCTTGCCGAGGCCCTTCTTCAGGAACGAGCGGATCATGCGGTCTCCAAGCGGGTACAAGGCCCTGCCTCAACCCTAACGTGCACTGTAGGCTTCGCACGCTTGTGCCGTGCGGCGAATGGAGATGCCCATGCAGTCGGTGAATCCCTTCAGCGGACAGGTGCTCGCCGAGCATCCCGAACACACCGCCGAACAGGTCGAGAGCCTGCTGGTGACGGCGGCACGGGCACAGGCCGCCTGGCGGGGGCGGTCGTTCGACGAGCGGGCCCGCGTCCTGCGTCGCATCGGCGAGCTGTTCGGGGAGCGAAGCGGCGTCCTGGGCGAGCTGGCCACCGCCGAGATGGGAAAGCCCCTGCGTCAGGCCGAGGCCGAGGCCGCCAAGTGCGGGCTGGTCTGCGACTTCTACGCCGACGAGGCGGCGGACATGCTGGCCGACGAGGCCGCCACCGCCGAGTCCCACGTCCGCTTCGATCCGCTGGGGCTGGTGCTGGCCGTGATGCCGTGGAACTTCCCGTTCTGGCAGGTGATGCGGTTCGCCGCGCCGGCCCTGATGGCGGGCAACGGGCTGGTCGTGAAGCACGCACCCAACACGCTGGGAGTCGGCAAGGCCATCGTGGAGCTCTGCCGCGAGGCCGGCCTGCCCGAGGGGCTGTTGTCGCTGGTCGTGGTCGACGTCGACCGGGTGCCCGGGCTGATCCACGACCCACGCATCGCGGCGGTGACCGTGACCGGGAGCGAACGTGCGGGCGCTGCCGTGGCGAGCCAGGCCGGAGCCGCCCTGAAGAAGTGCGTGCTCGAGCTGGGCGGCAGCGACCCGTTCATCGTGCTCGACGACGCCGACCTGGACGCCGTGATCCCCGCGGCCGTCATGGCCCGAGTCCAGAACAACGGGCAGTCGTGCTGCGCGGCCAAGCGGTTCCTGGTCGAGAAGGGCGTCGCCGCGGAGTTCACCTCGCGGTTCGTGGCCGCCATGTCGGCGCTGACCGTGGGCGACCCCGCGGGCTGCGACGTGGGGCCCCTGGCTCGTCCGGACCTGGCGGTGGAGCTGGAGCGCCAGGTGGCCGCGAGCGTCGCCGCCGGAGCGCGCGTGCTCTGCGGAGGCGAGCGGGACGGCTCCTTCTACCCGCCGACGGTGCTGGTAGACGTCGCGCCCGGGATGCCGGCCTACGAAGACGAGCTGTTCGGGCCGGTCGCCGTGGTGATCGAGGTGGCCGACGAAGACGAGGCCGTGGCTGTGGCCAATGCGTCTGCGTACGGGCTGGCCGCGAGCGTGTGGGCCTCGTCGGCCCGAGGGCGCTCACTGGCCCCCCGGCTCGATGTCGGGGGCGTCTTCGTGAACCGCTTCCCGTTCTCCGACCCGCGCATCCCCTTCGGCGGCGTGAAGAAGTCCGGCTACGGCCGGGAGCTCGGCCGGTACGGGCTGCTCGAGTTCGTGAACATCAAGACGGTCTGGGCCGAGTGATCCTCTGGGTCGGGCTCGCCTGGGGCTCGGACGCGTTCGTCCAGAAGGCCCAGGGAAACGACACCGACGCGGTCCTGGTCGTCCGCGACGGCGCCGAGGTCGTCCGCTGGGAGAAGCGGCCCGCTCGCCGGATGAATGTGCACTCGATCACGAAGTCGGTCGCGTCGATCGCGGTCGGCCAGCTGGTCGAGGACGAGGCCTTGGCGTGGGACATGACGATGGGCTCGGTGTTCCCCGAGTGGTCCTCGGATCCGCGCGGCGACATCACGCTCGACCAGGTGATGACGCACACCTCGGGGCTCGAGCCCGAGCGCGGGACGATTCCGGTCTGGCCGCTCCGGCACGCATTGCACAGCGACCTGGAGCACGACCCGGGCGCCGAGTACGCCTACAACAACAACGCCACGAACCTGCTCAGCGGGCTGGTCGAGCACGCCACCGGCCAGTCGCTCGAGGGCCACCTGGGCGAGAACGTCTTCGACCCGCTCGGCATCCGCGGCGCGCGCTGGGGCCTGCACTTCGGGCCGACACCAGCCTGGCCGGGCTGCGGCTCACCGCCGACGAGCTGCTCGCCATCGGCCAGGCCCTGCTCGACGACGCGCTGGTCTCGCCCGAGATGCTGGACGAGCTGACCGCGCCGGTGAACTCGCCGTGGGTCGCTCGGCTCTGGTGGCCGGTCTACGCGCGGCACCACATGCTCCAGGGGGACACGCTCGACCTGCTCGTGAAGAACGGGCTGCTGATGAGCACCGGGCCGTGGAAGGTCACCGCCTGGGAGAAGGACGACCCGGATCCCCGGCTGTGGGGTGGGTTCGCCCAGGACGTGATCGAGCTGTTGGAGCTGAACGAGGAGCTCAGCTCGGGGGAGCGGGCGAGCTGGCCTGACTAGACCGCGTTCGTCACCACATCCGCCGGCTCGCCGATCGCATAGAGCCGGCCGCCACCGTCCGTGACGCCGCGGATCGGCGAGGTCAGCGTGATCTCGGTGCCGGCCACAACGCAGCCGTTCTCGTCGAAGACCGTCACCGCCCGCATCACCTTGACCAGGCGTGACTCGATGAACTCGACGCGTCCACCGGAGCTCTTCCTGGCTCCAGACGCCATGTGTACTTGCAGGAACATCTTGTCCTCCGGCAGACCTGTTCGCCTGCCGCTCTCATGATGGCAGGAAACATCGGTCGAACCTCGACTAATTGCCCGAACGGCACGCGACTCCACTCGTTCACCAGCCGGACATGCGCGTCCAGCTCGCTCAGCGGCTCGTCGAGGATCTCGATGGTGGCCAGGCTGACGCTGTTCCCGCTGTACCAGCCGACCAGCTCGTGGCCCTGGGTGCCCTCGGGGACCCACACCTGCGTACGGGTGTGCCAGCGCCTGCCCTCGTAGTTGGTCTCGAAGGCCCACATGAAGCCCAGTGATGGACCGCCCAGCCGAATCGGGACCGAATGGACCGCTCCGGCCTCGTCGGTCAGGTACAGCCAGCCCGACGCCGAGGTCCCGCCGACGACGTAGGCCCCTCGCGCGCTGTGGGTCAGCTCGAGCTCGGCGCTGGCGACGTCCATGCCGACCAGCTCGGGCGCCCGGAGCACGCAGCCCAGAACGAGGAGAAGGCTCAGGAGCCCATCAGCGGGAGGTACTCGACGACGACCTCCATGCCCGGCCGCGGCACCGAGCGGCCGTGGAACAGGATGGCGTTGTCTCCGGGCGCATACGTCCAGCCATCCACGGCCCGCTCCGGGATGACGACCGAGTCGACCCAGACCTTCAGCGTCGCCGGGTCCGGCAGCCGGGCCAGGACGAAGGTGTCGTTCCACCCGATGACCTGCAGGGCGATTCGCTGCAGGATCTCGCTGTAGTCGTCGACACAGATCGAGTCGCGGAAGCCCTCGGTCAGCTCGATGGCCTCGACGTACCGGGTCCCGGCCGACGCCGCGGACTGACCCGAGGCGCACCCGTACGGCAGGTCCCCGACGATGCCGTGGGCGCGGAAGTCGGCCTCGCCGAACCACGTCAGGTCGTCCACGAAGTCGGCCACGGGCTCGGGGCTGTGGTCGTCCTCGTCCGAGAGGAAGATGACGTGCACGCGCGAGTCGCTGCGCACCAGGCCCGGGTTGTCCTCAAGGGCTGCGAGCGCCGCCCGGAAGCCCCGCTCGTCCCTGCTGCCGTCCGTTCCGACCGTGACGGCCTGGGAGAACGCGTCCTCGAGGCCCGAGGTGTCGCTGTCGAGGATGGGTCCGGACAGCTGCCCGAGCCGGTCGGGGTCGGTGGTCGTGACCGCGATCTGGAAGTCCGCGTACGAGTCGGCCAGCGCGGTCGCGAAGACGTCGAAGTTGGACGTCAGGCGGCCCTGCTCCTCGGCCATCGAGGCCGAGTCGTCCACTACGAACAGCACGTCGGCGTGGTCGGAGACCTCGGGCTGCGTGAACCACTCGGAGAAGCCCAACTCGGCGTACTCGTAGTCGGTGCAGGCCAGGCTGAGGAGGAGGAACATCGCGGGTCCGGGGTGCAGGCCGCATGGTACAACCCGCCCCGCACCGGCGGTCCCATGTTCGTATTCGCCCTCGCCTGCAAGACCGTCCCGGCACCGGAACAGGTGGAGCCGCCCGCGCTCGTCTCCATCGAGATCGAGCCCGACCACGTCGAGCTGAGCACCGGCCTCGTCGCGCCGGACGACATCCAGTTCGTGGCCACCGGCGAGTACGAGGACGGCGAGATCGCTGCGCTCGACACGGTCGAGTGGAGCCTGTCGAACCGCTCGGTGGGCACGCTCGACGAGTTCGGCCTGTTCACGCCGAGCCCCGACAACGGCGGCATCTCGTATGTGACGGCGCGGCTGGGTGGCGTCGAGGGCGACGGTGAGATCACGATGACCTGGGTCGATCAGGTCAACGAAGAGGGCCTGGACCCGGCGCTGTTCGACTCGACGGTGGTGACCGAAGGCGAGTTCTGGCTGTACCCGGAAGACGGCGTGAACTTCCCCCGGAACACCCCGAGCATCCGCTTCATGTGGGAGGACATGGGCGCGTTCGCATACCGCCTGCGCCTGCGCTCGGACGTGACCGACCTGTCGGTCTACACGACCTCGAACTCGTGGACCGCGGACGTCGAGAGCTGGCAGCAGATCGTCGCGACCAACGCCGGCGGCTCGGTCGAGATCGAGCTCGAGGCCAGCATCGCCGGGACCATCATTGCGGCCCCACCTCGCACGCTGAGCGTGAACCGACTCGATGCCGAAGGCTCGATCATCTACTGGACCACGACCAACTCGGGCCTGATGTCGATCCCGTACGGGGGCGAGGCCAGCGAGTTCCTGACGGTGAACCAGACCGGGCGCTGCGTGGGCTGCCACGTGCTGTCGTCCCAGGACCGCATCGCGTTCACGTACGACGGCGGCAACGGTCCGCTGGGCGTCAAGGACGTCAATGATCTCAGCGACATCGAAGCGAGCAACACGGTCTACGGAAACTTCAAGGCGTTCTCCCCGGACGGCGAGTGGCTGCTGACGACGCTGGCCGGCTCGCTGCTGATCTACGACGGCGTCACGGCCGAGTACCTGGGCGAGGTGCCTCTCTCGGCGGCGGTGACGATGCCCACGTGGTCTCCGAACGGCGACCAGGTGTTCGTCGTGACCACGCCAGGACACAGCTCGGACTGGACCTTCAGCGGCGGCCAGCTCGGCGTCATCGACGTGTACGGAGACGGCGCGTTCTCGGACGTCACCGCGATCTACTCGCCCGCCATGGGCAACATCTGCTACCCGGAGTTCAGCCCGGACGGCCGGTGGGTCGCGTTCAACGAGTCGACCCAGGACTGCTACGACGACTCGGACGCCACGCTGATGGTGATGCGCGCCAGCGGGGACACGCCCCCCATCGAGCTGGCCGCGGCGAACATGGACCTGAACCTGACCAACAGCTGGCCGCGCTGGGGGCCGCTCCCGGACGACGATGTCCTGTGGCTGACGTTCAGCAGCAAGCGGGCGTACGGCGACGTGGTCTCGGGTCAGCCGCAGATCTGGGTCGCGGGCTTCGACCCCGCGAAGGCGCAAGCGGGCGAGGACCCCAGCTGGCCGGCCTTCTGGCTCCCCGGTCAAGCGACGAGCGACAACAACCACATCCCGGTGTGGGCTCCATGATCGGCGCGATCTGGCTCCTGGCCTGTTCCGGGGGCGACTCCGGTCCAGGCGCCGGCGGGCTGCTGGCCGAGGACTTCGCGGGCCCGTCCGAGTTCCGGATGGAGTTCATCGAGGCCGGCTCGATGACGTCGAACGACTCGGGCGAGGACACCGCGGTGGCGACCGACGTCCTGCACCTGCATGCCTCGGACGGGACGTGGTCGTTCCGGCATGGCCAGCGCTGGAGCGAGGCCACCCAGATGGGTGAGTACGCGGTCGAGGTTACCGACGACGGCATCACGCTGGCCGGCGACCCGGTGCTTCCGCCGCGCGTCGCGGTCGGCGAGACGACCTCGGGGGTCGAGGTGACCGCGCTCGGGGAGCTCGAGGTCTGGTACGGGACGTTCCCGATGGTGGCGTCGGTGACGGTGTCCGAGGGGGTCCCCGGGGAGCACGCGTTCGCGCAGGGGATCGGGCCGGTGCAGCTCGAGCTGTTCGACGCGAGCTGGGAGCTGGCCTTCTACGAGTGAGGGTGGGCGGGGGCGCACAACCCCGAGGGTGACCGTCAGCCTCCGACGTCTGCGTCGCTCAGTGCGCACAACCCCGAGGGTGACCGTCAGCCTCCGACTTCTGTGTCAGGGCGTCAGCTCCAGCCGATAGGCCGCCTCGCGCTCGACATCCTCGTCGTCGAACCACAGCGGCAGCTGCTCGCCGTTCTTCCAGTACCGGACCTGGTCCTGGTAGTTGTCGCTGCCGGGCTGACCGGACTGCCCAGGCGGCACCACGACGGTCGCACTCCCGACGTCGTCCAGCGGCACGATGAGGCGCATGCTGGGAATCCACGTCATCTCGTAGCCCTGGTCCCAGGCGTACCCGGCCGCATTGACCGTGTTCGGCGAGCCGTGCCCGTCGTCCACGAAGCCCGCGTTCAGCGACGTCGGAGCCCCAGCCTGCACGAAGGGGTGCTCGAAGGTCAGCGTGTGGGCGTACTCCCAGCGCCAGCCCGACGTGCTCTCGCCGAACGATTCGGTCAGCGACTTGTGCGTCTCCAGCAGCGCCGCCCGACGGGCCATGTCGGCGTCCGCCACGAAGTGCTCCAGGCCGCCCTCGACGTCGACCAGCGTGCCGCCCGCCGAGCAGGTCTCCAGGTAGGTCTGGACGCCCGCCTTGCTGAGCGTGTCCTCGAGCGCGTACTCGACGAGCTGCTTGTTGTACTCGGCCCAGACCAGCGACTCGACGCCGCGGCCGTTGGCCTCGTAGTCCCACGCGATCAGGGTCTCCTTGACCCAGATGCCGCCCTCGGTCTTGCTGTCGAGCCCATCGAGCAGCGCCGGCACCTGCTGCCGCGCCTGGCCGTCCTGGATGTCCATCTGGATGGCCATCACGGACTCGGGCGTGTGCTTGGGCGTGGCCTCGATCAGCTCCGAGATGCGGTCCTTCCGGAACGGCTTGATGTAGCTGTTGGACAGCTCCTCGGGTGTCGGGAGCACGACCTCGGCTTCGGGGTCGACCTCGTACTCGGGCCGGCTGTTCGCGGTCACGATGTAGCCGCGCTCGGGGTCGACCTCCTGGGGCAGCGTCTCCCAGTAGCCGTCCCAGCCGTGGTGCTCGGACGAGCCCGGGTAGGGCAACAGGCCGCTGTGGGCGAGCCGCTTCGGCGCCCGTCCGGTCACCGACCAGCCGATGGAGCCTTCGCTGTCGGCGAACACGAAGTTCAGTCCGGTGTTCGCGCCCGCCGTCGGGATCTGCGAGGCCTCCTCGACCGTCGCGGCCAGGTTGATCTGGCGCACCAGCGAGGCGGAGTTGTCCACCTCGGTCAGCGCCGACCACTGCATCGCCAGCAGGTGCGTGCCCGCCAGATCCGTCACGACCGGTCCCGCATCACTCAGGTACACGGTCTCGGTGCGAGGCAGCTCCTCGCCCGCGACCACGATCTCCACGGTCTTCTCGACGAGCGTCTTCTTCTCGCCCTGGTGGAAGTAGCCGAGCGTCCCGTCCCGCTCGAGCACGACGAAGTCGACGTAGTCGATCATCACGTTCGTCGCGCCCCAGGCCAGCGTCTCGTTGTGGCCGACGATGACGTACGGCAGACCGGGGACGGTGCCGCCCGCCGCGTGCCAGCTCCCGCCCTTGATGTCGGCGACGTACCAGGTCGCCGGGACGCTGCGCACCAGGTGGGGGTCGTTCGCCAGGATGGGCTTGCCGGACTCGGTCCGATCGCCGCTGATGACCCAGTTGTTGCTGGCCTGGCCCTCGGCGGCGATGCCGCTCATGGTGCCCATGAAGGCCGAGAACGGCTCGGAGAGACCGCCCGAACGCGTCTTGCGGATGCCCTCCCAGTACGGATCGGCGCCCGTCGTCTCGTCGTAGAGACCGAACAGCGCGTCCAGGTCGTCGCGGGACAGCTCCTTGCGGTTGAGCCAGGCG
This sequence comes from Pseudomonadota bacterium, assembly GCA_024228935.1. GTDB lineage: Bacteria > Myxococcota_A > UBA796 > UBA796 > CAJQPC01 > JAAESX01. The sequence continues at coordinate 16,746 of JAAESX010000290.1, read as the reverse complement.
AACAGCTCCTCGTCGGCGTTCCGCGAGAGCCACCAGCTGTTCAGGAACACCACGGCCATCGAGTCGGTCGGCGTCCAGTCATCGACCTTGCGCTGGTCGAGCAGGCGGTGCTCGAGCGGGGGCTTCTTGGCCGAGTCCCGCCCGGCGTTCACGCCCGACGAGTACGCCGCGAGCACGAAGCGCGTGTCCGCGTCCATCGCCTTCATGGCCCCGACGGCCTGCTCCTGGAGCCCGAGGCTGCGCATGAAGATGTCCAGCGGGACCGCATCGGGGCCAAGGATCTCCGCCAGGCGGCCGTACGCGAGCCGCCGAGCCAGGTCGAGCTGGAAGAGCCGGTCCTGGGCGTGCACGAAGCCCACCGAGTAGGCCGCATCCGCCTCGCTGTTCGCCCGGATGTGCGGAATGCCCCGTTCGTCGCGGATGATCTCCGCCGGCCCGGCGAGCCCCGGAGCTTCGAGCTGCCCCTCCAGCTCGGGCAGCGAACGGCCCGAGGTCATCAGGGTGGTCAGCGCACAGCCGGACAAGAGCAGCAACATGGAGCCTCCAACGGCCGTGATATACCCCGCCGCCGTGGACAAGCCTCATGTACGTGTCGTGGCCGCCGAGATCGAACGCGGTGGCCTGTACCTGATCACCCAGCGCCGGCCGGAAGCCGTGCTCCCGCTGCTGTGGGAGTTCCCCGGCGGCAAGGTCGAGCCGGGCGAGTCCGACCAGGACGCCCTGCAGCGCGAGCTTCAGGAGAAGATCGGCGCCCCCGTGCGGGTCGGCGGCCTGAGCCTGAACGTGACCCACGAGTACGACCGATACACGCTCGATCTGCGCGTGTACAGCTGCGAGCTGAACGGCCTGGAGCCGACCGCCAAGCACGTCAACGAGGTCCGGTGGGTCAAGCCCCAGGACTTCAAGGACTACGAGTTCCCCGGCGCCGACCAGCGCACCGTGGACGCCCTCATCGGCGAGGACTGACGGAGAATCCCGGAAGGTCCCCGGCCAACAGCCCCTGTAGTACAGGCGACACCATGCTCCTCCTCCTCTCCCTCGCCTGCAACTCGGACGCCCCGACCGGCGCGAATGGCATCGACGGCATCTGGCTGCTCCAGCTCGAGTACGCCGACGCCGCCGACGCGTGCGACACGAGCATCAACCACAGCTTCCAGGACAGCTACGAGGCCGGCGACGGCCCGTGGGCCGAGACCTGGCTGCGTGACCACAGCGACGCGCTGCTGCTGGCCCAGGTCGCCCAGCTCGACAGCGAGAACGCCATCCTGGTCATCGGCACCGACGTGTGACCGGGCACCGGCGCCGACGGAAAGTGGACCTTCACCTGGACCGCCACCGACAGCGTCCAGTACGGCAACGAGCACGAAGAGGGCTACGTCTACAACGAGACCGTCGAGCGCTCGGACGTGAACACGCTGGTCCTGACCGTCGACGGCGACACCGCCAGCGGCAAGTGGACCGCCGAGTTCGAGGAGACCATCAACTACTCCGAGTCCGACCTCTGGGACGTCCCGGTCGGCTTCGGCACGGGCGACATTCCGAGCGACCAGTACCTGGCGTTCAGCATCGGCGACACCGACGACATCCCGCGCGTCAACAACATCGACGACAGCGAGTGCAGCGAGATGCGCTGTACCCTCGACGTGCTGACCACCTGCTCGGGCGAGAACGGCGTGACCGCGACCCGCACCGGGTACCTCGACCAGGGCGCCTACGACCAGCTCGAGGACGTGAACCACCCCTACGGCACCGGATCCTGAGATGACCCTCCTCCTCCTCGCGTTGGCTTGTGGCGACAAGGACCCCGGCGACACCAACGGCACCTGACGGCGACGGTTACGACGAGGACTGCAACGACGCCGACGCGGACATCCATCCGTTCGCGGACGAGTACTGCGACGACATCGACAACGACTGCGACGTCTCGTACGAGACCAGCGGGGGCACGGTCTCCGACGTCACGTCGACGTTCAACGGCACGTACGCCAGCCCGGCAGCCAGTGAGCCTCTCCACCGGCACCTACACGTTCTGCGGCGACACGTTCTACGTGCGGCTCGCGAGCAACAACAAGACCGTCGACATCATCGGCGTGGACGACGCCATCCTGTCCGGCGGCGACGACGACTTCATCCTGTACGGGTACAGCGGGGCGGACACGACGTTCACGGACATCACGCTGACCGAGGGCAACTACGGGTACGGCGGCGCGGTCCGCTGCAGCGACGTCACCGTCGAGATGGACGGCGTGACGGTCGAGGACAACGCCAGCAGCAACGGCGGCGCGGTCTACCTGGACGACTGCGCGGGGGGGGGCGGCCTGCGGCTGCATCCTCTGATGCGGCTGCGACTCCCGCTCGCGGCGCTGGTCGCCTTCGCGTTGGCCTGCACGGGCGGAGGCGGGGACGACGACCCCGTCGGCGACCCGGGTGGCGGTGACACCGCGTCGAGCTCCGAGCAGGCCCCCCAGATCCTGGAGTTCACGGCGAACCCGATGACGGTCAGCGATGGGGCCGACGCCACGTTCTGCGCGCTGGTCACCGACCCCCAGGGCATCGACGATCTGATCGGCGGAAGCCTGAAGGCGAACGGCGCGACGCTGGCGGCGTTCTCCGGGGCCGCAGACGAGGGCAGCTACAGCGCGACGGTGGGCTTCACGGCGCTGTCCGAGGCGTACGACGTGGACGCGGACGGACAGTCCGGGACGCTGACCGTGACCGCCAGCTTCAGCGACCAGACGGGCAACACCTCGACCCAGGACCTGGAGCTGGAGCTGGAGCTCACCTGCGATGGGGGCGACCACCTGTGCACCGACGTGGCCCGGGACTGAGACAACTGCGGTGGATGCGGCGCGGACTGCGACACCGTCCTGGCGGACGCCTCGCTGGGCGAGCTTCCCGACGGCGAGGAGATCTGCGAGGACGGCTGTGTGGGCGCGGCGTCGTGCCTGGGCAGCGGGAACGCCCCCGACCGGACGTGCGATGCGATCTGCGCGGACCTGGGGGGCACCTGCTACGGCGTCCTCTTCTATGGCAGCAGCGGCTGTAGTGGCTCCGAAGAGTTCGACGACGACGGCGGCTACTGCGACGACAGCGTGCTGACGATGCTCCAGAACTGGGGTGGGCCCGACGGCGTGGAGTGTGCGTGCGCGATCTGACCCACATCGAGGGGCTCCAGCGGGCTACGTTCTGCCCCCCGCAAGGATCCGCAGTCGGATCCCTAGGCCCCCGGAGGCTCTGTCCATGCGTCTGATGCTCGTGCGCGCCCCTGCAAAGCACACCGTCGAGAGCGAGGTCCCCGAGGCCGTCGCCGCCGAGAACCAGAGCTACCCGCCGTTGGCACTCCTGGCGTGCGCCACGCACATCAAGGCGAACACGGACCACGAGGTCTGCATCCTCGACGCCCAGCTCGAGAACCTGGACTACGAGGAAGTCGAGCGCCGGATGACCGAGTGGAAGCCCGACGTCGTTGGCGTCACGGTCTACACCGTCGGCCTGGTCGACTGTCACCGCACGGTCGAGATCGCGCGCCGCGTGAAGTCGGTGAAGCACGTGGTGCTCGGCGGCCCGCACATCAACGACTTCCCGATGGAGTCCGTCGGCCTGGCCGGCGTCGACGCGGTCGTGAAGGGCGAGGGCCAGAAGCCGCTCGAGCTGCTGCTCGACTGCTGGGAGAGGGGCGAGGTCGCCAAGGGCATTCCCGGCGTCGTGGCCCATCCGGACGACACCGTCCCCGAGTCCGACACCTACTACAGCAACGGCCTGGACGACTACCCCATCCCCGACCTCGATCTCATCGAGTACGAGAAGTACTACGACGTCATGGGCAAGGGCGGCGTGTTCACGACGCTCATCACCAGCCGAGGTTGTCCGTACCGCTGCACGTTCTGCAACACGCCGCGCCACCGGTACCGCGTGATGTCGCCCGAGCGGGTCTGCGAGGAGATCGAGAACGCGCTCGCCAAGGGCATCAGCGAGATCTACTTCGTCGACGACACGTTCAACATCACGAACAAGCGCGTCGAGGAGCTGTGCGACGAGATCATCCGTCGCGGCCTGGACTTCAGCTGGACGGTGCGCTTCCGCGTGAAGGGCATGAACCGCCAGCTGCTCGAGAAGATGAAGGCGGCGGGCTGCCAGCGCATCCAGTTCGGTGTGGAGCAGGGGACCGAAGAGGGCTTGCTCCTGCTGCGCAAGGACGTCACGGTCGCCGAGATCCACAACGCGTTCGCGCTGTGCCGCGACATCGGCATCAACACCGTCGCCTACTTCATGATCGGCACGCCCGTCGAGCGCACCGTCGCCGACGTCATGCAGACCATCCAGTACTCGATCGACCTGGACCCCGACTTCGTGATGTTCAACATCCTGACGCCGTTCCCGGGCACGGTCATCTACGACCAGGGCATGGAGTCCGGGGTGCTCGACATCACGCCGTGGCAGGAGTTCATGGCGCAGCCGAACGAGGGGTTCAAGGCCCAGATCTGGGAGGAGCACTTCTCCCGGGCCGAGCTGCGCGACATGCTCGATCTGGCCTACAAGCGCTTCTACTGGCGGCCGAAGTTCGTGGCCCGGAACGTGTTCCAGATCCGCTCGCCCGTCGATCTGATGCGGAAGGCGAAGGCTGGGGTTCGGCTGCTGACGGGCTGAGCGCTCGCGAGTTTCGACCCCCTGAGGGACCGCAACTCGCATCCTCGCATCCTCGCCCCCGGGGCCGCCGGACCCGGTCGACCGACCCCTCGCGACTCCTTGGCACGGCCTTGGCGCTGTGGTCCACTTCCGCCGCGCACCGACCTTCTCTAAGGGTCCCCCATGCTCTTCTTCGTTCTCTCGCTCGCCTGCGGCCAAGACTCCCAGCTCCACACGGTCACCACGGGGATCGACGGAGAGGGTCCGCACTTGCAGGTGGACCCCGAGTTCCTGGACTTCGGCACGCTCGCCGCCGGCGAGGAGGCCGCGCCCCAGACCTTCACGATCACGGCCACCGGCACCGATGCGGTCGCCATCAAGGGCGTCTGGCTCCGCGAGGGCGACTACGCCGCGTTCGAGCTCCTGACCGACGTCCCGTCCGGCCCCTTGATGGCTGGCGAGTCCATCGAGGTCGACGTCCTGTTCCACCCCTGGGCCAACGACGCTGAGGCCCGCGTCATCGTCGAGTCCAACGACCCCGACACCCCCAACCTGCCCGTCGATCTCTACGGCGACGCCGACGTGCCCGAGCTCGAGGTCGACCCCGACCCGCTCGACCACGGCGACATCGGCGTCGGCTGCGACCGCGAGAACCGCGCCATCATCACGAGTGTGGGCAGCGTCCCCGTCACCATCGACGGCATCGAGATCACGGGGACCGGCTTCGAGCTGCTCAGCGCGCCGACCCTCCCCCTCACCCTGTCTCCCGGCGAGTTCACCGAGGTCGACATCGGCTTCGCCCCCACCGTCGAGTACGAGTTCGAGGGCGCGCTCGTCGTGACCAGCGACGAGGCCATGGGGACCCGCGAGGCGCTCCAGCTCGGCGCCGGCGTGACCGACGGCAGCTACACCGACGACTGGTACATCCCGGAAGGTGACCCGCCGAGCGACATCATGTTCAGCGTCGACGCCAGCTGCTCGATGGCCGAGGACCTGTTCGCGCTCGCCAGCGAGTTTGAGGTCTTCATCAACGAGCTCGACACCTACACATCGGACTGGCAGATCATCATCGCGAGCAGCGACGACGGCTGCAACACGGGCGGCATCCTGCGTCCGGGCACGCCCAACTACATCCAGACCTTCAAGGACAACATCCTGTGGGGCGGCTTCTTCGCCGACTGGACCGAGGCGCTGCTGACCATCAACGTGAACGCCGCCGAGGCCACGGACAGCGGCGAGTGCAACAGCGGCTTCATGCGCCCGAACGCGCTCCTGCACATCATCGACGTCAGCGACGAGCCCGAGCAGAGCGCCGACATGGGCGGGCTCGAGTGGTACGACAACGTCGACCGGCTCTACACGGCCAAGGGCAACGCCGCGCTGGTCAAGGTGTCCGCCATCGCCGGTCCGGTCCCCGACGGCTGTGACTCCGCCGCGCCCGGCACCGGGTACGCCGAGGCGGTCGCGGCCACCGACGGCGTCTTCCTGAGCGTCTGCGACAACTGGGCCACCGACGCGAACCTGGCGCTCCTCGCCGAGGCCTCGGTCAACCAGAACAGCTTCGAGCTCTCCAGTCCGGCCGTCGAGTCCTCGATCGTCGTGAAGGTGAACGGCAGTGAGCGGTACGACTGGACCTTCGACGCCGCGCGGAACGTCGTGACGTTCACCGGCGACTACCCGTCGGGCGGCGACAAGGTCGTCATCAGCTACGACGGTACGGGCGCCTGCGACTGAGCGAGGGTCAGCTGATCGGTCTCACCGGCTCGCGCTCGACCGGAGCCCGCGCAGGGGCCGGGCCCTGGACCTTCGGCGCCAGCTTCTCGAATCGGTCGTTGTGGGACTCGGGCTCGTCGATCTCGCCGATCAGCTGCCCGAGCGAGACCGTGGACGTGTAGCTGTAGCCGATGTTGCCGCCTCCATAGGCCATGGCGCAGGCGTCGGCGTCGGTGGAGAGAAGCGCGAGCAGGAACATGTGGACCTCCAGGTGTCGAGAGGTCCGACCGCCACCCCGGAGCCGGGTTCGTCAGCGGATCGTCAGGATGCACCTGGGTTCAACTTCCGTTCGCGTAGCTTGCGAGCGCCGGGTACGTCTGGGCCCGGCACCTTCCGGGAGACCTCATGGTCCTTTTCATGACACTCGCCTGCTCCGACTACAAGCTCCGCGGCGAGACCGATGCGGGCGCCCCGCACGACTCCGGTCTGGTCGGCTCGGACACCGGCTCGCACAACGACGACGACGTGTGCGAGACGCTCGAGGCCTCGGCGTACGAGGTCGGCGTCGGCGACCACTGCATCGAGCACGAAGGCAGCTTCACGCCCATCGTCGAGTGGGAGTCCACCGGCTCGGGCTGCACCGCGCTGCCCGTCGTCGGCGACCTGGACGGCGACGGCATCCCCGAGATCCTCGTCAACAAGTCCTCGCTCTCGTTCCCGGGCGTCATCCACGCGCTGCACGGAGACGGCTCGGGCGAGCTCTGGCAGGCCGCGGTCGACATCCCGTACGGCGGCAGTCCCGCGATCGGCGACGTCGACGACGACGGCATCCCCGAGGTCGCGACGGCCCGCGAGTACGCCCAGAGCCTGTTCGCGGACGGCGACTACACGGTCCTGCTGCTCGACAACGAGGGCAACCAGATCTGGGAGTCGGACCACTTCATGGGCCTGGACTTCGACTGGACCGCGGCGCCCATCTTCTCGGACATGGACCACGACGGCACCCCCGAGATCATCGTCGGCCGCGTCATCCTCGACAGCCTGACGGGCGAGACCCGCGGGGTCGGCGAGTACGGCCACGGCAGCTACGGCATCACCATGCTGGGCGACTTCTTCATCGCCGAGGGCAGCGCCAGCGCGGTCACCGACCTGGACCTGGACGGCCAGGAAGAGGTCATCGTCGGCAACGCGATCTACGACGTGAACGGCACGGCGATCTGGTCCGACCCCAACGGATTCGACGGCATGATCGCCGTCGGCAACCTGGACGCGGACCCCGAAGGCGAGTTCGTCGCCATCACCGGCAACACCTTCCGGGCGCACGACACCGACGGCTCCATCCTGTGGGGACCGAACACGATTCCGAGCGGCAACATCCTGTCCGTCCCCGCCATCGGCGACCTGGACCTGGACGGCTCGCCCGAGATCATCCTGGCTGGCGGCAACGAGCTGTGGACGCTCCACGCTGACGGCAGTCTGATGTGGAAGACCAACGTGAAGGACGAGTCCGGCGCGACCGGGGCCTCGATCTTCGACTTCGAAGGCGACGGATCGCCCGAGGTCGTCTACATCGACGAGATCGAGATGGCGGTCTACGACGGCCTGACCGGGGCGCTGAAGTTCTACTCGTCCGAGCACGCCAGCGGCACGATGATGGACTACCCGGTCATCGCGGACGTTGACGCCGACGACCAGGCCGAGATCGTCGTCTGCCACGACGGCTACAGCAGCGCGATGAGCGTGTACGGCGACGCCGACGAGTCCTGGCCGCCGGTCCGGAAGCTCTGGAACCAGCACGCCTACAGCATCAGCAACATCAACGACGACTTCTCGATCCCCGTCACGGCGACGCCCGGCTTCTCGGCGACCAACACGTGGCACGCGGCCATCGGAACCGACGCGTTCAGCCTGGGCGCCGACCTCGAGGCCGAGATCGTCGAGGTCTGCGAGGACGACTGTGATGTCGGCACCGTCCACGTGATGACGCGGCTGCACAACAAGGGCGTCGAGGAGATCCCGGCCGGCGTGAACGTCGCGCTGTACGGCTTCGACGGCGCCTACCGCTACGTGCTCGGAACGGCGACGACGGATGCGGCGGTGCCCAGCGGCTGGTCGAGCGAGGGCATCGAGTTCACCGTGGTCGCCGACTCGCTGGCGAGCATGGAGACACTCACGCTGGTGGTCGACGACGACGGGACGGGCACGGGCGCCATCGCCGAGTGCAGCGAGAGCAACAACGACTTCAACGTCACCGGTCCGTTCTGCGCCGAGTGACGCGACCCTGGGAGTGAGCATGGACCTTGGAGCGATGTCGGTCAGCCTGTCCGTGAAGGACCTGGCGGTCTCGAAGGCCTTCTACGAGAAGCTGGGCTTCACCCAGATGGGCGGAGACGCTGATCAGGGCTGGCTGATCCTGGTGAACGGGCAGAAGGTCATCGGGCTGTTCTGCGGGATGTTCGAGGGCAACATCATGACGTTCACGCCCGGCCTCGAGGTCGGCGGCTTCGTCGAGGGCGACTGGACGGACGTGCCGGAGATCGAGGCGTCGCTGAAGGCCCAGGGCATCGAGCCCGTCGAGTCCAACACGGCGGAGAAGGGTCCGAGCGGTCCGGCGCACATCCGGCTCGTGGATCCCGATGGGAGCGCCATCCTGATCGATCAGCACCGATGATCTGGCTCTGGCTCGCCCGTTCGGACTCCTGCCCTCAGGAGTCTCCCTGACACGCCGCGGCCACCTGGTCGCGTAGGAGCGGCAGCACCTCGTCGCCGAACCAGGGGTTCTTCTTCATCCAGATCTTGGACCGCCAGGACGGATGCGGGAGTGGGAACTCGTTGTACTCCGCATGCGCCTGCACCGTCAGAGTGAGCGTCCTCTTGCGCCGAGAACCCAGATAGGCGGCCTGGGCGTACTGGCCGATCAGCAAGGTGAGAGCAGGCTGCTCGAACCTCGAGGTCAGCTCCCCATGCCAGGTCGCGTGGCAGATCGGCGGCGGTGGCGCGTCCCCGCCCTGGCCTTTGCCCGGGTAGCAGAACGCCATCGGAAGGATGCCGAACAGCGCGGGGTCGTCGAACTGCTCGCGCGTGACGCCGAGCCACTCGAGCAGGTGGTCGCCGCTGGCGTCGTCCCAGGGGATGCCCGAGGCGTGCACCTTGGTCCCCGGGGCCTGGCCGATGACCAGGACGCGGGAGGTCGGGCTGAGGCGCAGGACGGGCCGGGGCTCGAGCTGGTCCTCGCACAGGCGGCAGGCGCGGACGCGGGCGAGGAGTTCGTTCACGCCATCGCTCGGTAGGGTGCGTGGCGGTAGTACTTCGGCCGCGGATCGAGTCGGACGTGGAGCCACGGGACGCCCAGTCCATGGGTCGAGAGGTAGAGCGGGCCCTCCCAGGCGAGGATCTCGCGACCGATCTGCTTCCAGAGCTCGTCGACGGTGTGGAGCGAGGCTCGCTCCAGGAACGCCTGGAGGTGCGGGTACGCGCCGAACGGGGCGGGGGCGACCAGGCGCGTGTCCCCACCCAGGTTCCAGAACGAGGCGACCGGGGAGGCTCCGAAGTGGCCGCGGAATGCCGATGGGTCGGGCGACAGGCTCGCGACCGCGCTCGACGGGAGGACGACGAAGCGGACCTCGTCCTGCGGAGAGAACCTTGGCGCGCACTCCCAGAGGGCGGGCTCGCCACGAAGCCGGTCGGTCAGGGCAGCGCGGAGGACGCCGTTCGTCTGGAGCTGCTGAGCGAACTCGGCCCAGTCCATGTCGAGGCGGTGCTCCATCAGAAGTGGCTGCAGGCGTTGTCGATGTCGAAGGGGCGCCCGTTCACGTGGGGCAGCGCCAGGTTGACGTCCTCGGTCGCGGCCAACATCGCCCACGTCCAGGCGTGGTCGTCGTCCGAGCAGCTCTCGCTGTCGTCGGCGTCCGCGTACCAGTCGATGTGGTGCTCGACCCCGTCGGCCAGGATGGCGCCGAGCTCGAGCGAGAACGTGTTGTCGGCGAAGACCAGGAACTCTTGCGCCACGAGCTCGTCGGTGTCGGTCCGGATGACGTTGAGCCCGAGCTGCTGCCCGATGTGCGGGTAGTCGTCGCCCGTGATCGAGAGCTGCCAGAAGACGGCGGGCTCGCTGTCGACCGGGCTGTCCGGAGTGGATTCCGGCGTCGACGAGTCGGGCACCTCGCCGAGGCACGCCAGCAGAAAGAACACGAAACCTCCAGCGCGGGATCGCCGCATTTGTATACTCCCGACGCCCAAGCCGGCATCGACTCTTCGGAGAGGTCTGGGCTCCACCGCTGACCACCACCAGCGCCCCCTGGAGCTCCCCGATGCCGTTTCTGTTCGTTCTCGCCTGCGCCACCTCTGGCGATGTCGACTCCGAGGCCCTGGCCCTCGACGAGTCCTTCGACGCCGCGGCCAAGGCCTACGACGTCCCCCGCGACCTGCTCGTCTCGATGAGCTACGCGCTCACCCGCTTCGACGAGCGCGGCGGCGAGCCCTCCATCGCCGGCGGCTTCGGCGTCATGGACCTGCCTGGCGGCGAGACCGGGTACGGGCCGTCGCTCGACCGAGCCGCCGAGCGGATCGGTAGCGAGCCCACCGTGCTCATGCGCGACCAGGAGATGAACATCCTGGGTGCCGCGGCCGAGCTCCGCGCCGCAGCCGACGACTTCGAGCGCGAGACCGGGACCGAGCTCGTCATGATCGGCGACTGGGTCGAGGTCGTCGCCTGGTACAGCGGCAGCGAGGACGGCGGCGCGCGGCTGTCGTTCGCCCGTCAGGTCTACCGGAACATCGAGGGTGGCCTCGACGTCGAGGCCCCCGACGGCTCGTGGCTCTACGTCGAGTCGCGCCAGCTCGACACCCCGGCGCTCGACCTCGACTGGCGTGGGAGCACGGGCGACTACGCCGGCAACGCCAACTTCGTGGCCGCCTCGACGAGCAACTACACGAACGGCAGCCGTGGCAGCAGCGACATCGACATGATCGTCGTGCACACCGCCCAGGGCAGCTACAGCGGCACCTACAACTGGTTCCAGAACTCGAGCGCGAGCGCGTCCGCCCACTACGTCATCCGGTCCTCGGATGGTGAGGTCACCCAGATGGTCTGGGAAGAGGACAACGCCTGGCACGCCGGCCACAGCAGCACGAACTGGCGGTCGGTCGGCATCGAACTCGAGGGCTACATCGACAGCCCCGGCACCTGGTACACGTCCGCGATGTACGCCAGCTTGGCGGACCTGATCGTCGACATCAGCGACCGGCAGGGCGTGACCTTGGACCGGGGCCACATCATCGGGCACATGGAGGTCCCCGGCTGCGCCTACAGCGGCGGCGGCGGCGCCGGCTGCCACACCGACCCCGGCACCGGCTTCGACTGGGACCGGCTGATGGACGAGGTCGCGGCTCGCAGTGGCGGGTCCGGCGGCGGGTCCGGCGGCGGCTCCGGTGGTGGCTCCGGCTCGGGTGGCTCGGGTGGCTCGGCGGGCTCGACCGGGAGCGCCGACCTCATCGGGTACGTGCGGGAAGGCTCCATCTACGACGCCTCGGCGGGCGTGGCGGGCGCGACGGTCTCGCTGAGCAACGGCTGGACGACGCTGACGGACGCGGACGGGCTCTACGTGCTCGAGGGCATGAGCGACGGGAACGTCGACCTGGTCATCTCGGCCAGTGGGTACGGCAGCGAGAGCAGCACGAAGAGCCTGGCCTCGGGCATGAACTGGGGCTCGGTCGCGCTGACGGCGTCGAGCGGATCGGGCGGCGGCTCCGGTGGCTCCAGTTCGCCCGGCGGCGTGCCGACGAACATGGAGCCCACGGGCTGGGAGACGGTCTACGGCCCCGACGTGACGATGACCTGGGACGGGTCCAGCAGCAGCTACGAAGTCCAGATCTACTGGCACGATGGCTACGACTGGAACCACTACTACAGCTACTCGACGTCGAGTGATTCCAAGCAGTTCTGGCCGGCCGTGGACGACACGTACTACGCGTGGTCGGTGCGCGGCGTGGGCGGCACGACGACCGAGTGGACCGGTCTGAACTACTTCTGGTTCGAGAACTGAGCGGTCAGCTTCTCAGCGTGAGGACGTGAGTTGAGGCGGTCGGGCGGATCTCGCCCGGTCGCCGGGAGGGGGGCGGCGGGGAGGAGCGTGACAGTGGGAGTTGAGACTGCCCCAGCCGTCTCAAGTCCCCTCGTGACGGTGAGAAGGCGAGCTGAGACGGCTGGAGCGGTCTGACGCCGCTGTGTGACCTACCGTCGGCCCACCGTCGAGTGCCGTCTCCTCCCCGAGAAGAGCCTGGTCCAGCTGCTCAGCGAGCCCCTGAGGCTCGGTAGACTGCCGTGATGACGCTGCTCCTCGCCTGCACCGCCGCGCCCACCGACTCGGTGCTCGAGTCCGACACGGACACCGACGCCGACTCGGATGCGGACACCGACGCCGACACCGACGCGGACTCCGATACCGACGTCGGCGAGTGGTTCCTGTTCACCACGCGCCTCGACGCGGGGGTCCGGGACGGCCAGCTCGTCGACCACGCGGCGGGACCCCTGACGCTGTCGGTCGACTTCTACGCGCCGGGCGAGGACGACCCGGGCTGCACCGGGCACTACGACGTCGCCGATCAGGTGGCGGATGGGCACCGCTGGACGCTCGCGCTCACGTACCGGGACGGGGACTGCTTCGCGGCCTCGAACCTCGACCCGACGAGCGACGTCGATCGGCTGATCGTAGGCGTCGAGCCCCTGACGCCCGACCTAGAGAAGGACCTTGTCGACGTGTTCGGCGATGCCTGGGACGATGACTACGAGCCGTTCCTGCACGGCGCCCACATCGGGGTCGACAGCACGCGCGAGATCGGGTGGGCCTGGATCCTCGAGGTCGACGAGGACATGGCGCTGGTGTCCGGCGACAACTGCGCCGTCCCAGGCCGCAGCTGCCTGACCGAGCTCGGCGATCGAGCCGTCTTGCGCACCGAGCACTACTACAAGGTCTTCGCGGCCGACTTCGAGTGATGTAGAACGCCGGCCATGTGGTTCTTCATCGCGGCGGCCTGGGCGGATGAGCCCCTCGAGGACCATGGCCGACGCTTGCTCGAGCGCGGCGAGCACGCAGCGGCGATGGTCCAGCTTCAGGGGGCCGAGTGCGCGGACAGCACGTGCACGGCCGAGCTGACCGAAGCGGCGGACGGAGCTGTCCGGTCGGCGTTGGTCGGCGATGCGTGGGACGTTCTGGCGCTGTCGGTGGGGATCGAGGCGGATCGCGCCGGCTTTCCGTACTCGGATCAGGTGGCCGAGGAGCTGAAGGCGGCTCGACACGAGGCGGTCGTCGAGCTCGCGGCCCGGAACCAGGTGTCCGGTCTGCTGAACGACCGGGAGCGGCTGGGCCTGTCCGAGGAGAGCGTGGTCGAGGTGTCCCGCGCGCTGGCTGCCCTGCCCGAGGATCCCGTCACGCTGGAGCGCCGGCTGCTCGAGTCGCGCCCGACGGATGCGCTGTACGGCGACACGGTGGCGCTTCTGGACAGCTGGTTCCTGCATGCGGTGGGCGAGCGGGTCGGCGCCGGAACGGGGTCGGACGTGCCTCTGGAGTTCACGGTCCCGGTTCGGGTCGATGTGGGTCGCTGCGCCATGCTGCAGCCCTGGGACCAGGACCGGACGCCGAAGGACCGGACGGACGTCGAGGTGCGGCTCTCGGGGCGGTGCTCGACGCAGAAGAGCGAGTCGCGAGCGATGGACGACGAGCTGGGCGTCGAGGTCACCAAGGTCGCGGTCAGCCGCTCCATCGGCGGCACGCTCATCGCGCGCTGGGATGGCGGCTCGGAGACGTCGCCGATCACGGTGCGTCACGTGTCGACGACCATCGCCTACCAGACCAGCTCGGAGCAGGTCGTGCTGGATGTCCCGGCGGCCGAGGCGGCGTCGCTGGAGGGGGCGTGGGAGAGCGTCGACAAGACGTCCCGTCGGCTGGCTTCGCTGGCTGCGGATGAACGGGCCGAGCGGTTCCTGACCGAGGCGCGGGTCGCAGCGGACGAAGGGAGCCTCGGGCCGGCGGTCGATCTGGCTGCGTACGCCTGGCTGCTGCGTGGCGGCGAGGACGAGGTGGCGTTCATCGCAGACCACGTCGATGCCGAAGCGTCGTGGGTGCGCTCGGTGCTCCAGGGCCAGCAGGTCGAGCGACCGACGGGCCCATTAGCTCGGGTGCCGGAGCTGCCTTCGGCGGAGCTGGTTCGGGACGCCGACGGTCGGCTGGCGGGGCCGGGGCTCGAGGAGCTGAGCTGGTTCGAGCGGCGGAAGTGACGCAGTTCTCGGAGGCTGCCGGTCAGCCCGGGACTTGTGCGCAGTGAGCGACGCAGTTCTCGGAGGCTGCCGGTCAGCCCGGGACTTGTGCGTAGTGAGCGACGTAGTCCTCCGCCCCCCCTCACTCTCCCCCGGAGCGGCTCTCCCGCATCAACGCCCACAGCGCCGGTCTGTTTGGGCTCTTCCTCGCCCGCAGCCACGTCCGCCGCTTCGTCTTCGGCGAGGCCTTCGACGCGATCTCCTCGAACGTCTCCGCATCACACATCCACATGGTGTCGCGCAGGCGATCCTCGGTGACCTCGAGCCCCGCTCGAACCAACAACAGCGAGGGCTCCCCGCACCCGAACCACGTCTCCGTCCACGTCTCGGTGTCGGCCGAGATCGGCGCTCCAGCCTCGAGCAACAGCCGCAGTGCGTCGACGCGAACCGGCTCCCGCTCGCGCTTCCGAAGCGTCTCGAAGACGGGGTCGCCCACCTCGACCGAGGCTCCGTGCGCCAACAGGAACGCGACGGCCTTGGCGTCCCCGTGCCACGCGGGAAGACGACGTGGGCCGCGGTGATCTTCTTCGTCGTCGACGCGGACCTGGCCTTCTTGCCGTCGATCAGGTCGAGCGTGCTGCTGGAGATGGCGCCGTTGCAGAGCTCGTCCAGCGGGTCGCCCAGGTCGATCAGCTCGGCGACCTCGGCCTCGGTCGGCTGGCCGAAGCGCGTCTCCCAGCACAGCCGGTCTCGCGGCATCTCGGCGTGGGCCGCGCTGAACAGGACGAGTGGGAGTACAGCGTCATTGTCCGTCTGAATGGCGGGGTCGCGCTACCGTCTGCGGGACATGCTCACCCTCATGCTGGCCGGCTGCATCCACGTCGAGGTCCTTCAGGAGGCCTGGTACGACGACCTGCACGTGAAGACCTGGGACGGCGTGGCCTGCGATCGGCTCGACCGGTACCCCGAGAAGCTGCGGTCCGGGATGGACACGCCCGAGCTGTCCGGGCTCATCCGCTGCGAGTACACGGTGCGCGAGAAGAGCACGTCCCAGGACGTCTGGAAGTGGCGGACCGAGGACCATGTCCTGAAGGTCGTGGTGCTGAACGGGCGGGTGAACAGCTGGGACCTGGTGGAGAAGTGATCCTCTTCCTGCTGGCCTGCTTCGAGGAGCCGCCGATCGAGGTGAAGACGGACCGGGCCGCTCTGGTCCGGAACGTGGCGGTGCCCGAGGGCTGGGAGGACGTCCGGTGGGCGGGACGGCCGCTGGGTTCGCCGGGGCTGGGGCCGACGGATCTCGTCGTGGTTGCGGTGTTCCAGGGCGCGGACACGAGCGGGCTGGAGCGGACGGGTGACCGGGCGGTGCTCGTCGATCCGGTGCTCGCCGAGAAGCTGGGTCTGCCCGACTCGTTGCCAGGGGACCGGTACGACACGACCTCGCTGACCACGCCGATGTGGGACGCGAACTTCGTGATCGCCTCGGACCAGGGAGTGGTGGTGCAGTGGTACTCGCGCTGATCGGGCTGGTCGGTGCCGAGCCGACACTGGTGACGGCGGGGTCGGGCTCGACCTGCCTGGTCTCGCTGCACGAGAACGAGTCCACGGCATTCCATGCGGGCCATGTGCGCTCGAAGGCCGGAGACGTGCGGTTCATCGCGATCGAGGAGGACGGCGAGCGCCTCGTCACCTTCGGCGAGCTGTCGCTGGACCCGAACCGGATGTTCACCCGTCGAGGGATCGAGGCGTCGGCGCAGACCTGGTCAGAGCGCCTGCCCACCGAGGACGAGCTGGCGGCGGTCGAGGCGTTCGCGGCCCAGGTGATGACGGCGCTCGAGGGGTGCACGACGACCATCGCGCTGCACAACAACTGGGACGCGGGAACGCCGCCGGACCCGAAGGACCTGTCCGTCCTGACCTATCGGAACAGCGAGGCGGCTCGTCGGATGCACCGGGAGCCGGACCAGGACGTGGACGACTTCGTGCTGGTCACCCGCGAGGAGGACTTCACGGCGCTGAAGGAGGCCGGGATCAGCGTGGTGCTGCAGAACCCGTCGCTCGAGGACGATGGGTCGCTGAGCTTCGTGCTGCGGGATGCGCGGTATCTCAACGTCGAGGCCGAGCATGGGCATGGGGGGTGGCAGAGGGGGGTGTTG
>JAAESX010000289.1 GCA_024228935.1 Pseudomonadota bacterium | reverse complement strand
CGGCCTGGGCCATCTCGGCCGGGGTGACCGGGACAGGGTGCTGCGCGGGGTTCGTGAGCACGCCGGTGAGCGCGCAGGTGACGACGCAGACGTCGGACGATTCGGACACGGGCGAGGCCCTCCGAGGCGGTTTAGAGGTGCGATGTAGTCAGTGACTACATTGGTATGGCGCCGGGGTCAAGACGGGCGTCGCGCCCGACCCCGAAGGGCCGGCGCCAGCTGGCTCGCGATCGCCGCGGAGAAGGCACGGAGCCGGGCCTCCTCGTCCAGCGCGTCGAGGCCGGTCCCCCGAGCGACGAGCGGCTCGAACAGCATCCACCCGAGCACCGCAGCCTCGACGACCGAGATGAGCGCGGCCTCCTGGGGCGACAGGTCCTCGCCCACCTTCTGGCGGATGACCGGCATCATCGACGCCGTGGGGATCGAGTCGGGCCCCTCGGCCTGCAGCAGGTGCGCGACGACGGGGGCGGTCCAGCGCTCGCGCACCAGCAGCCCGATGCCGTCGCACAGCGCCGCCTCGAGGTCCTGGTCCATGCGCGCGGTGATGGCGCGCCCGGTGCTGCGGAAGATCCGGGACAGGACGGCCCGGATGAGCCCGTCCTTGCCGCCGAAGTGGCGATGGACGAGCCCGTGATTCACACCGGCCTCGGCCGCGATCTCGCGGACGGACACGGCCTTCGGAGGCCGCTCGCGAAACAGCCTCGTCGCCGCGTCGACGAGCCGCTTCCGGCTCTCCTCGGCGGACAGACGACGCCCGGGACTCTCGGATGGGGGCATGGCCGCACCCTACCCGGTTAGGCGGCGCGCCAAGAGGAGCACGCCCCGTGACGGACGACACCAAGTTCGACCACCTGGTCGATTTCCCTGCGACGTTCACCTTCCGCGTGATCGCCGACGCCGCCCCGGATCTGGCGGAGACGTGCCAGCGTCTGGTGGAGACGACCCTGTCCAGGGCCGCGATCCTGGTGGAGGAGAAGCCCAGCAAGAACCGACGCTTTCGGAGTGTTCGGATCAGCGCCACTGTTGTGGATGGGGAAGAGATCCGATCCACCTACCGAGCCCTCGGATCGGTCGAGGGACTGAAACTCCTGCTGTGAGCCCCCCATGGTCACCCGACGGCAGCGCCCCCGCTTCGACATCGTGCTGCCGTGCCGGACTCGCCACGGCGCCGTCGAGATCGAGAGCCGCACGCTGAACGTCAGCGTGGGCGGCGCCCTGGTCCGGGGCGGTCCCGAGTCCTCCATCCTGACCCTGGAGCTGGCCCTCCCGAGCATGGAGTGCGTCTCCGCCACCGGCGTCGTGCGCCATCAGGGCCTCGACGGGGGCATCGGCGTCGAGTTCGTCATCATGGCCATCGACGGCCGCGAGCGCTGGGCCACCTGGCTCACCCGCTGGCTCGAGGACCACCGCAGTGACCGCCGCATCGCCGAGCGGGTCCGGGCCGAGCTCGTGGTCTGGGCCACGTCGAGCGACGGGATGAAGGGCTACCCCGTGGGCGACATCAGCCAAGGGGGCATGTTCCTGCACACGCTCGAGCCATTGCCCGTCGGCACCCCGGTCCACGCGGTGGTGGTCGACCCGGGGACTTCGGAGAGCGTCGAGCGGAACGGACAGGTGGCCTGGGCCCGAACGGGCGGCGCACCTGAAGAGCGCGGCATCGGCATCGCCTTCCACGGCGGCACGCCCGAGCAGGACCGGGCGCTCGCCTCGATCATCGAATCGTGACGACCGCCTCGTCCTGACCGAGCGTCAGGTCGTCCCACAGGCGCACCGCCAGCTCGGTTCCAGTCTCATCGACGGACTCGTACGACGCGGTCAGCTCGCCCTCGCCGAGCAGATCGAGGTCGACGGCCACGCCCTCGGCGACGCCTTCCCGGGCGAGCCGGTCCACGACCACCTGGCCCGCGGTCGCGACGACACGAAGCTCGACGTCATCGGGTCCATCAGCGGCCCCGTCGTCGCTCAGCACCCAGAACTCTTCCGCGCGCCAGGGCACGACGAGCGTCCGGTCCGCGTCGGTCAGCGACCAGCTGTCGTCCTCGGTCGTGAACGTGATGCCCCAGCTGAAGCCATCCGTCGCCTGGAGCGTGCTCTGGCCGTCGAACGGGGCGCCGCCGGACCACTCGCCGTCGAGAATCGACCACGCCTCGCCCGGGTCGTCGGCGTCCTCGAGGCCCGTACAACCGAACGTCGAGCCGTCCATCGTGCAGTCCGCCTCGAGCGCCAGGATGTGCTGCTGGCCCTTTCGGTAGCGCACGAACACGACCTCGCCGGCCTCGACCGACAGGATGAGCTCGGCCACGCTCTCGGTGTCCCGCGCGATGTAGGTCGTCGTCTCACCGACGGTCAGGACGACGGCCTCGGCCAGCTCGACCACCTCGGGGCCGAGCACGCCCCGCTCGACCGTGAACCGCACGTCCGCCTGCCACAGATCGGGCGCGGTGCTGGTGGGGCCGGTGCAAGCCAGGGCGAGCAGGATCATCGGGTGAGCTTCTTGTACTTGATCCGGGTCGGGCCGACGTCGCCCAGGCGCTTCTTCCGGTCGCGCTCGTACTCCTGGTAGTTGCCCTCGAACCAGACGACGTTGCTGTCGCCCTCGAAGGCCAGGATGTGCGTCGCGATGCGGTCCAGGAAGAACCGATCATGGCTGATGACGACCGCGCAGCCGGGGAAGTCCAGGAGCGCCTCCTCGAGGTTGCCCAGCGTCTCGACATCGAGGTCGTTCGTCGGCTCATCGAGGAGCATCAGGTTGCCGCCGGTCTTCAGCAGCCGGGCCAGGTGGACGCGGTTGCGCTCACCGCCGGACAGGGTGCCGACCTTCTGCTGCTGCTCGGTGCCGCGGAAGTTGAACAGCGAGACGTACGCACGCGAGTTCATCTGGTGGCCACCGATCTCGACGACGTCGTGTCCCCCGGTGATCTCCTCCCACACGCTGCGCTTGTCGTTCAGGGCGTCGCGGCTCTGGTCGACGTACGCCAGGTCCACCGTCTCGCCGACGGTGACGCTGCCGGCGTCCGGAGTCTCCTGGCCGACGATCATGCGGAACAGCGTGGTCTTTCCAGCGCCGTTGGCTCCGATGACGCCGATGATGCCTCCCGGGGGCAGCTCGAAGGACAGGTTGTCGAACAGCAGCTTGTCGCCGTAGCCCTTGCTGACCGCGTCCGTCTTGACGACGTTGTTGCCGAGGCGGCGCGTGAGCGGGATCGAGATGCTCGCGCCTACGCTCTTGCGCTTGGCGGCGGCATTCGCGACCAGGTCGTCGTACTGCGTGACGCGCGCCTTGCTCTTGGTCTGCCGGCCCTTGGGCGACTTGCGGATCCACTCGAGCTCGCGAGCCAGCTTCTTGCCCCGCTCGCTCTCGGCCTTCTTCTCCTTCCGCATGCGCTCGTGCTTCTGCTCGAGCCAGCCGGAGTAGTTGCCCTCGAAGGGGTAGGCCTTGCCGGAGTCGAGCTCCAGGATCCAGTGGGCGACGTTGTCCAGGAAGTAGCGGTCGTGTGTGACCGAGATGACGCAGCCCGCGTACTCGGACAGGTGCCGCTCGAGCCAGGCCACCGACTCGGCGTCGAGGTGGTTGGTGGGCTCGTCCAGCAGCAGCATCGAGGGCTTCTCGAGCAGCAGCTTGCACAGGGCGACGCGACGCTTCTCACCACCGGACAGGTTGGTGACGGGCGAGTCCGCTGGCGGCACGCGCAGGGCGTCCATCGCGATCTCGATGGTGCGGTCGAGGTCCCAGGCGCCGGCAGCGTCGATCTCGTCCTGCACGCGCGCCTGCTTCTCGATCAGCGCGTCGAAGTCGGCGTCCTCGTCCCCGAAGGCCTCGCTGATCTTCTCGTACTCGGCGAGCATCTCGCGCCAGTGCGAGAGCCCGAGCTCGATGTTCTCGCGCACGGTCAGGTCGGGGTCGAGCTCCGGCTCCTGCGAGAGGTAGCCGACTGTCGCGCCCGGACGCAGGATGGTCTCGCCGTCGAACTCGTCGTCGAGGCCCGCCATGATCTTCATCAGGGTCGACTTTCCCGAGCCGTTGTGGCCGATGACGCCGATCTTGGCGTCCGGGAAGAACGAGAGCCACGTCGGCTCCAGGATCTTTCGTCCGCTCGGCAGGACCTTCTCCGTACCGATCATCTGGTAGATGAATTCCTTGGCCACAGCTTCTCCCGATGAAGGCCGCGGCACATAACGCACATGACCGTGTAGACGCGATGCCACACCGGTGCTCTACTGTCTCGTCTGAACGGAGACCTCGGAGATGCCCATGCACCGCTTGCTGCTTTTTCCCCTGCTCACCGCCTGTGGCGGCGGCGTGACCCTGGACGACACGTCCTCGACGACGACCACGACGGATGACACCGGAACCCCCGGAACCTTCCCCAGCGCGCCGGAAGTCGTCATCAATGAGTTCATGGCCTCCAACGCTTCCACCATCGCGGATTCTTCCGGCGCCTACCCGGACTGGATCGAGCTCTACAACCCCGGCGCCGAGGCCGTGGACATGGACGGCTGGACCTTGACGGACGACCTCGAGGAGCTGGACAGGTACACCTTCCCCGAGAGCACCTCCATCGACGCGGGCGGCTACCTGCTCGTCTGGGCAGACGGAGACGAGGACCAGGAAGGCCTACACACGGCCTGGAACCTGGACAAGAACGGAGAGCAGATCGGGCTGGCCGCCAGCAGCGAGTACGGGGGCGTGCTGGTCGACGCCATCGAGTACGAGAGCCAGGCAACCGACATCTCCATGGCCCGGATGCCCGACGGTTCGACAACCTGGGAGGCCGACACAACCCCCACCCCGCGAGCCACCAACGAGTAGCACCGCATGTCATCAGCCCGGCAAGGAAGGCCTGACGGAAGCCAGGCCTTGCCTTCCTTGCGCCCCCCAGCTGTTACAATCCCTGCCGGGCCCCCGTACTTCCAGGAAGGAGGTGACGTGAAAGCGCGGTACGAGTTCAAGTACCTGATCACCGATGCCGAGATGGAGACCGTCCGAAGCATCGCCAGTGCCTACATGGAACCCGACCCCTACGCACCCGACGGTGTCTACTCCGTCTACAGTCTCTACTTCGACAGCAACGACTATTACTGCGCCAACGCCACCCTCGAAGGACTCAGAGAGCGGTTCAAGCTCCGGATTCGGACCTATGGCTTCAAAGACCACTTCCCCGTATTCGTCGAAGAGAAAGGCCGTGTCGGAACATCCATCGTCAAGCGCCGCGCCCTCATCGACCGCAAGACGGTCAATGCCCTGTGCCTCGGTGACCAGGAGCCGGAGTCCGGCTGGGGCACCAAGAGCAAGAAGGACAGCGTGACCTTGGACCGCTTTCGGGGACTGGCCGACGGGCTGCGGATGCAGCCTCGACTCTGGGTGGGCTACAAACGCGAGCCCTGGGTCTCCCCCTTCGGGGACGGATCGAGGCTGACCTTCGACATGCAGCTGATGGTCCAGCCCCCTCGCCCTGACAAGCCGTTCAAGCCACGCAAGAACGCCTGGGAGTCTGTCCCTCTTGAGCAGCCCACCATCCTCGAGATGGAGTTCAACGGCGCTTCGCCAGCGTGGATGCAGAAGATCGTCCACTGCCTGCAGCTGAAGCGCGTCAGCGTGTCCAAGTACACGCTGGGTGCGGTCCAGTGCTGGAATCAGCCATGGGCCCGTCCACAATGGAGCACAGCGTGGATGCCTTACTGACCGGTATGTTCTCCGCCGCCCCCGGCGGAGAAGTCCCCCTCGAAGAGTTCGCCTTGCGGCTGCTGGTCGCATTTCTCGTCGGCCAGGCCGTCGGGTGGACCTATGCCCGCAGCCACGGGGTCCTGTCTTACAGCCAGAATTTCGTCCAGTCCCTGGTCTTGCTGGCCATGGTGGTCTGCGTGATCATGGCCGTGGTCGGTGACAGCCTGGCCCGGGCCTTCGGCCTGGGCGCTGCTCT
>JAAESX010000288.1 GCA_024228935.1 Pseudomonadota bacterium | reverse complement strand
GTGTACGCCGCTGGCGTGCCCCGCCTCGTGGTCGTCGACGAGGCCCACCACTACGCCGACGATGGGCGGGGGCAGTTCGCGGCGCTGCTGCAGGCATGCGCCGAGCTCGCCGGGGAGACTCCGCAACACTGGCTAGGACTGACGGCGACGCCAGAGCGGACCGACCGCCGGGGCCTGACCGGGCTCTGGGGCACCGAGCCGGCCTATGTTTACGGCTACCAGGACGCCATCAGCGAGGGCTACCTCGTCCCGCCCCGGGTCGTGCTGGAGCGGCTCGATCTGTCCGAAGACGCCGCGGATGCGCTGGCCCTGGCGCGCAAGGCGGGCGACGACGAGAGCGCCGAGGTCGCTCGGGTGCTGCTCGACGCCGATGTCGTGGGCCACACTGTGCGGGCGATGGAGCCGCATCGAGGGCGGGCGGCGCTCGTGTTCACGGCGGACGTGCGACAAGCGAAGGAAACATCGACGGCTCTGGGGGCGGACGGATGGCGGTCGGCGGTCGTCACCGGCAACACCGCACAGGCGACCCGGGGGCGCATCCTGGCGGCGTTTCAGGCTGGCCAGATCGACGTGATCTGCAACTGCGGGGTGCTGACCGAGGGCACCGACCTGCCCCGATGCGACATGATCGTCGCTGCGCGGCCGTTCGCGTCGAAGGTGCTGTGGATTCAGGCGGTCGGCCGCGGACTGCGCCTGTACCCGGGCAAGACCGACTGCGTCGTGCTGGACATCATGGGCGCGTCCGAGGAGCACAGCCTCATCCACGCCGTAGGCATGCTGTCCGGCGACGACGTGCAGCACCAGCGGGAGCCGTTCTCGGGCCTGCTCAAGCGCCGGATCGGGCGACTACCGCAGGGGCTGACCCTCCAGGTGGAGCCGGACGACGAGGGCGACGGATGGCACGCGGTGGCCTACCTCGTGGGCGATGCCTCGGTCTCGGTCGACATCGAGCCGGTACCCGTGCGGGTGCCGCAGGACGTGGCGCGACCGAGCGAGGACGCCGCCGGCCGGGTCGTGCTGCCCGACTACATGCGCGAGCGGCG
>JAAESX010000287.1 GCA_024228935.1 Pseudomonadota bacterium | reverse complement strand
TCCATCGTCAGCATCTCGGCCGGGTAGCCGGTCTTCTCAGCGACCACGTCCAGCATCAACTGGTGGATGTTTGCAGTCGAAGCGGCCGCGACCGGAGCAGCCGCTGCCGGCGCCGAGGTCGTGCCCATCTGTGCATTCATGTAGTCGACGATCTGACCGAGGGTCTGGAGGCTGGCCATCTCACTGGCGTCCACCTCGGGGAGCGTGGGCTCCGCGTCCGTCATCGCCGAGAGGATCTCGACCCGCTTGATGGAGTCGATGCCCAGGTCGCCCTCGAGCGACATCTCCATCGTCAGCATCTCGGCCGGGTAGCCGGTCCTTTCAGCGACCACGTCCAGCATGAGCTGGTGGATGTTGGCCGTGGAGGCCGGGGCAGCCGCGACAGGAGCCGCAACGACCGGAGCCGAGACCTGGCCGAGCTGAGCGTCCATGTAGTCCACGATCTGGCCGAGCGTCTGGAGCGTGGCCATCTCCGAGGCGTCCACCTCGGGGAGGCTCGGCTCGGCATCCCGCATCGCCGAGAGGATCTCGACCCGCTTGATCGAGTCGATGCCCAGGTCGCCCTCGAGCGTCATCTCGAGACCGAGCATCTCGGCCGGGTAGCCAGTCTTGTCCGCGACCACGTCCAGCATGAGCTGATTGAGGTCGATGCTCGACGAGGCGGCCACGGCCACCGGGGCCGAAGCGACAGGCACGGCTCCCATCTGGTCGGCCATGTAGGCGACGATCTGACCGAGGGTCTGGAGCGAGGCCATCTCACCGGCGTCCACTTCGGGGAGACTGGGCTCCGCATCCCGCATCGCCGAGAGGATCTCGACCCGCTTGATCGAGTCGATGCCGAGGTCCCCTTCGAGCGTCATCTCGAGACCGAGCATCTCGGCCGGGTAGCCGGTCTTGTCGGCGACCACGTCCAGCATCAGCTGGTTGAGGTCTCGGCTCGGCGCGGCGGCGACGGCCACCGGGGCGGCGACGACGGGCGCGGCGACGGGAGAGGGAGCACCCGGCGTCGTGAGCAGGCTGTCGATGTCGACGGCGGTCTGCACCGGAGTAGCCGCGACCGGAGCGTGGATGACTGGAGCCACCGGAGCGACGACCTGCGGCATCACCGCGTGGACGACCGGAGCGACCGGCATCACCGGAGCGGCCACGGCCTGACCGGTCACCATGCCCGTGAGCTGGACGAAGCTGCGCTCCATCGACTCGAGGAAGGCGGTGTGCGAGCGGCTCATCGCGTCCTGGAAGGCGGCGTGGGCCTCAACGGTCTGGCGCTGGCTGTCCTGGAAGGCCTGGACCCAGGCGCTCGCGGGAGCGACGGGGGCGGCGTAGGCGACCGGAGCAGCCTGCGTCGGCTGGGCGGCGACGGGCACGTGGACCGGAACCTCAACGGGCACCTCGACGCGAACCTCCTTCACGACTTCCTTGATGACTTCCTTCACGATGACCTCGGGCTCGATCTCGGGGTTCGGGCCGGGCAGCGCGCTGGCTCCCTCGGGCGGCGGGTACGGCTTGCCGTAGTTGGCGCCGTTGATCTTCAGGACCATCTTGGGAGCGGGGACGCTCCGCGGGTCGACGGCCGGCTGCACGCCGTCCCAGAACGCCGAGAGGTTCACCTCGACGCCCGCAACGACCAGCTTGCCGAGCGCCTCGTTCAGGGCCTTCAGGCCGTCCTTGCCCTTCCGGTCGAGGTTCACCGCGGTGAACTCCTTGCCCTTCAGGATCTTGCCGACCAGACCGGTGAGCACGGCGTGGGGGCCGACCTCGATGAAGGTCCGGATGCCGGCGGCGTACATGGCCTCGACCTGCTCGACGAAGCGGACGCCCCGGGCGATCTGGTTGCCCAGGATGGAGCGCTTGTCGTCAGCACCCGCCGGGTACGGCGCGGCCTCGGAGTTCGCGTAGACGGGCACGGTGGCCTCGCCGAAGTCGACGGTCGCCAGGAACTCGGCGAAGGGCTCGACGCTGGCGGACACCACGCTGCTGTGAAACGCGGTCGCGACACCCAGGCGCTTGTAGGACAGCCCGGCGTCATCGAGCTTCTTCTCGATGGCGTCGATGTCCGCGGTCGGGCCCGAGAGCACCGCCTGCGAGGGCGAGTTGTGGTTCGCGATGACCACGTCCAGGCCGCTGGCCTCGACGACCGGCTTCACGTCCGCGACATCGGCGACGACGGCGGTCATGGACCCGGGGGTCTTGGCGGCCTCGGCCATCAGCTCGCCCCGCTTGCGCGCGACGCGGAGCATGTCGTCCGCGGTCAGCACACCCGCAGCGTGCAGCGCGGTGACCTCTCCGTAGCTGTGGCCACCGACCGCGGCGGGCTTCACGCCGGCGGCGGTGAGCAGGCGGTAGAGCGACAGCGACGCGGCACCGATGGCGGGCTGGGCCCACTGGGTCTCGGTCAGCGTCTTCTGCCACGCCGAGCCGTCACTGAAGTCCGGCTTCGGGAAGACGACGTCGTGCAGCTCGGTCAGCTCGGCGATGCCAGCGGCGGTGTCCCAGGCCGACAGCGCGAGCGGCCAGGTCATGGCGACCTTGGCTCCCATGTCGACGTACTGGCTGCCCTGTCCGGGGAACAGGAAGCCGACATCGCCCGCGACCGCGTCGAAGGACAGGTACAGGCCCTTGGGCGAGTTGAGCTTCTTGCCCGGCTTCTTGGCCAGGTGACCGCGAAGGGTCTCGATCTGCTTGGCCAGGTCGGCCTCGTCGGTGGCCACGATGGCGGCACGGACCGACTTGGGCTCGAAGTTGGCCTGGGAGTCCCGAGCGAACCACTCGAGGAACCCGGCGCCGCCGAGCTCGATGCCGGCCAGCTGCGCGTCGAGCGCCTGGGCGTTGTCCGCTGAGAACACGACCAGCTCGGTCTCGCTCACGCGGCGACGGAAGGCCTTCTCAGCCGACCCGGTGTACTCCTCGAGGGCCAGGTGGAAGTTCGAGCCGCCGAAGCCGAAGCTCGAAACGCCAGCGCGACGCGGGTGCTCGGGACCACGGACCCAGGGGCGAGCGCGCGTGGACAGGTAGAACGGGCTGTTCTCGAGGTCCATCTTCGGGTTCGGCCGGTCCACCTTGATGGTGGGCGGCAGGACCTTGTGGTGCAGCGCCATGACCATCTTGAACAGGCCAGCCGAGCCTGCGGCGGCCTTGGTGTGGCCGATCTGGGACTTCACGCTGCCGAGCGCGGCCCACTGCTTCTTGTCGGGGTGGGCCTCGCCGAAGGCCATCTTGAGACCCTCGAACTCGGCGGCGTCACCGGCGATGGTGCCGGTGCCGTGGGCCTCGACGATCTCGACGGTGTCCATACCGTAGCCGGCGTTCGCATACGCGCGGTCGAGCGCCAGGCGCTGGCCACTCGGGCGAGGCGCGTACACGCTCTTCGCGCGGCCGTCGCTGCTGGCACCGATGCCGTTCAGGACCGCGTAGATGCGGTCGCCGTTGGCCTCGGCGTCGGCCAGGCGCTTGATGGCGACCATGCCCAGGCCCTCGCCCAGCATCGTGCCGTCGGCCTCGTCCGAGAACGGCTTCACGTCGCCGCTCTTGGAGAGCGCCGGCGTCTTCGAGAAGCACATGAACATGAAGATGTCGTTCATGGTGTCGACGCCGCCCGTGATGACGACGTCGGACTGACCGAGCCACAGCTCGTTGGCGGCCATGTTGATGGCCGAGAACGCCGAGGCGCACGCGGCGTCACAGACGCAGTTGGTGCCGCCCAGGTCCAGGCGGTTGGCGATGCGGCCGGCGACGACGTTTCCGAGGAGGCCGGGGAAGGTGGCCTCCTGCCAGGGCACGTACTCGCCGTCGATGCGACCGAGCAGCTCCTGGACCTTGCTCTCGGGCAGACCGGAGTCGCGGAGCACCTTCTTCCACATCGGCTTCTGCAGCCGGCTGTTCATCGAGCCGAGGAGCTCCTGGGCGCTCGTGACCCCCAGGATGACGCTCATCCGCTTGGTGTCCATGTCCTGGAACTGACCCTGCGAGGCGTCCTGGAGCACGCGCTTGGCCATGATGAGGGCCAGCAGCTGCGAGGTGTCCGTCGCGGGCACGATGCTCGGCGGCACGCCCCACTCGAGCGGGTCGAACGGGACATCCTTCAGGAACGCGCCGCGCGTGGCGTAGGTCTTGTCGACCGCCGTCATGTCCTCGTCGTAGTAGTCCTCGAGCAGCCAGTGGCTCTTCGGCACGTCCTGGATCAGGTCGCGGCCGGCCAGGATGTCGTTCCAGAAGCCGCTGGCGTCCAGGCTGCCCGGGAACAGCGCGCTGACCCCGACGATGGCGAGGGGCGGACGGTTCACGGTGGGGGTCTCATTCGACATGGACTTGCTCACGAGAGAGGACGAGGACGGAAAGCGAAGGCCGCAGCGGGGACGGCGACGCCGTACACACGAAGCTGCTGCGCGCGGGTCAGGACCGCGGCACCTTCCAGGAGATTGAGGGCGACCTGGACACAGGTCCGGCCTTCGACGGGCTCGAGGAACGAGCCCTTGGCCCAGGCGTTGAACGCGCCCATCGCCGGACCACACCAGATCTGGTAGTCGAGGCGACGGCTGGGCTCCCCGGCGATGGCCCAGCGGCTGGACAGCCCGAGGTACCAGCGGAAGCACAGGGCCATCTTGTGCTTGGGGTCCCGGTTGGCCTTGTCGAGCTCGCGGGGATCCCGGTCCTTCCAGAAGGACGCGGTGTTGGCCCAGACCTCGTCGAAGGTGGCGCCGAGCACCTGCTTCTCGAGGCGGGTCCGCTCGTTCGCGGGGATGGCATCGAGCGAGGCATACGCGTGGTACGCGTCGTAGAGCCGCTTTCCTCGGTTGCCGAACATCGTTCCGCGCTTGAGGACCTGGACCTCGACGCCGAGCTCGAACATGTCGGCGGCCGGGGCCATGCCCACGTCGGCGATGTCCGCGTGGGTCAGCATCTCGCGACCGGCCGGCGATAGGCCGGACTCGACGCAGCCCTGGTTGACCGAGCCGGTCAGCACGTACGCAGCGCCCAGCGCAAAGGCCGAGGCGACGCTGGTCGGGGTCCCGAGGCCGCCGGCAGCGCCCAAGCGGATGGGCCGGCTGTAGCCCTGCTCGCGGACGACCTGGTCGCGCAGCTCGACGATGCGAGGGAACAGCGAGCCAAGGGGCCGGTTGTCAGTGTGCCCGCCGGAGTCGGACTCGACGGTGTAGTCCTCGGCGACCGGGATCTGGCTGGCGAGGCGAGCCTCGTCGGCGGTGAGCCGGCCCTGCTGCACGAGCTTGTCGAGGATGTCCGCGGGGGCCGGACGCATGAAGTGGCCGGCGACCTCGGGGCGGCTGATCTTCGCGAAGACGAAGTTCTTCCGGACGATCTGGCCGTTCACCTCGCGGAGCCCGGTGGCGGCGTACTGCACGACCATCGGGTTCAGCTTCATGTACGCGGCCGCGCTGATGCGACGCACGCCGCGCGACAGGTACAGGTCGACGGTGGCCTGCTCGAGGTCCGGCTCCTGGGGCGCGTGGATGAGGTTGCAGCCCCAGTTCGGCTTGTCACCCAGGGTCGAGACCAGCTCGTCGACGGCGGCCTCGA
The DNA here is from genome assembly GCA_024228935.1 of Pseudomonadota bacterium. Classification (GTDB taxonomy): domain Bacteria; phylum Myxococcota_A; class UBA796; order UBA796; family CAJQPC01; genus JAAESX01. The sequence goes on along the minus strand of JAAESX010000287.1, from coordinate 14,910 downwards.
TGCGGTGCAGCGGAAGGCCCGCGGCGCCGAAGAAGCCCAGCATGCCGGCGTTGCACATCGCGATGACCATGCGGGTCGTCGCGATGCCGTTGGCCATCGCGCCCTGGACGTACGGGAAGCGGACGCCGTGCGCCTCGCAGAACCCGCGGTCGCCCAGCCACTCGGGGTAGAGCGCGGGCAGCGTGGCCAACAGCGGCAGCGTCGGCGTGCCGTTGACCATCTCGTTGGGGATGGCGCGGCCCGCGCGAGCCACTCCGACTCGACCGTCGGGGTGCTGCACGATGTGGATGGGCTCACGAATCCGCTGGACACAATCCAGCAGCTCGGAGGCGGCAAAACTCGGGGGAGTCGGGCCCTGCGTCCAGGCCCCGACGCTCGACAGCGTGCTCAAGATGTCGCTCCAAGCCGGCTTCCGGACGCCGGCGGCAGGCCTATACCCCCGAATATCAGGAGTTTGCGGAGGCCCAGAAGGGGGAATTCGCCACAATCCCGGTCATTTCGGGGGCCTTGGACCCAAAAAAACCGACCGGTTTGTTTTCTGACTCGCGGGATTGTTTTCTGACCCACGAGTCAGCGGCGAAACGGCGGTATTCGAGGGCGTTCTGAGAGCCGTGATTCGGCTCAGGGTGCGAGTTGTGACCCTCGGGAGGACCGAAACTCCAGTCCTCGCCGTCAGGATGCGACTTGTGACCCTGGGGAGGACCGAAAGTCCAGTCCTCGCCCGTGAGGATTGGACTTCGGGGGGCTCTGCCCCCCACAGCTCGCGTCCTGCCTGTGAGGACTGGCGTTTCGGGGGCTCTGACCCCCAGAACGGGCATCCTGACCTTGGAGCGCCGCTCCCTCACACCCAAAATGCGTCAACCGTTCGCTGGAACGCATCCTCAGCGGAGACCACGGTCGTGTACCCGAAGTCCTTCCGCGCGTTGTCCAGCGAGTACCAGTGCGAGGTCGAGACCTGGGCCACGGTGAACCGGGTGATGGGCGGCTCGCCGTCGAGCCCGAACGTGCGCCACGCCCACTCGATGAAGCCCGCCACCGGCATCGCCAGCCAGGACGGGACGCTGCCGCGAATCTCGCCGGCGCCGACAGCTCGGAACAGGTCGGCCAGCCAGGTCCAGACCTTCACCGGCTCGTCGTCGGTGATGAAGTACGCCTTGCCCGAGTTCGCCGAGCCGGGCTGCAACGCGTCGGCGGCCTGGACGTGGGCGGCGGCGGCGTTCTCGACGAACGTCAGCGCGACCTTGTTGGTTCCATCCCCCAGCCGACGAAGCCGCCCTGCCCGTTGGCGCGCCAACAGCCGAGGAATCAAGTGGGGGTCCCCCGGCCCATAGATGAGGTGGGGGCGCAGCGCCGTGGTCGCAAACTCCCCCGTGTTCTCACCCAGGACGAACGCCTCGGCCCGCGCCTTGGTCGCCGGGTAGTGGAACAAGAAGGTGTCCGGGTACGTCGCGTCCTGCTCGGAGATGCCTTCCTCGTCGTGGCCGTGGAACGTCACGCTCGGCGAGCTGGTGTGCACGAAGCGCTTCACCCCGGCGGTGCGCGCGGCTCGCAGGATGTTCTCGGTCCCGGTCACGTTGATGGCGTGGTACCGCTCGTACGGCCCCCACATCCCCGCGAGCGCCGCGACGTGAAAGACGACGTCGGCCCCGAGCAGCAGCTCGGCCAGGTCGTTGTCCGAAGCACCGGCCTCGGTCAGATCGAAGGCGATGCTCTCGGCCCCGAGCTCTTCGATGTGCTCGTACGTGTTCCGGCCGAGGACGAGGACGTCGTCACCACGAGCGCGCAGCATCGTCACGATGGCGGTTCCGAGGAAGCCGCCGCCACCGGTGACCACGCACCTCACGCCCGCCCCCGGGCCCAGTCGCGCAGCTCGAGCCGGTGGATCTTGGCGTTGTGGCGCCGGTCCACGGGAAAGCCCGGGTGGAACAGCACCTTCTCGATGCGCTCGGTCGTGGGGTTCGCCTTGGCCGCGGCCAGCAGCGTCGCCGAGGTGACCTCGCCGGCCTTCTCGACCACCAGCACCGGGGCGCCCTGGACCTCGACCACCGCGGACCGCGCCACGCCGGGCACCTCGTTGAAGACGCCCTCCATCGGGACCGGGAAGACGAGCGAGCCGTCCGCGCACTGGACCCGGTGCGACTTGCGCCCGCAGAACCAGAGCCGGCCGTCCGCGTCGAAGAAGCCGACGTCGCCCATCCGGTGCCACAGGCCGTCCGGCGCCTGGATCTTGCTCGCCGAGGTGGCGTCCGGGCGCTCCTCGTACGCGACCGAGACCTGAGGGCCCTGCACGCAGATCTCGCCGACCTCGCCGACGCCGCAGACCATCTCGTCGTCCCAATCGGTGATGGGCTCGTCGGTGATGCGGATCACGCGGACGGTTGTCTCCGGGGCCAGGTCGCCGACGCAGGTCCCCTCACCTGCCGCGGTCCGCTCGCCGATCTCGCCCAGCACGTGCGTGGATGAGGTCGTCGCGACCGGCAGCGACTCGGTGGCGCCGTACGGCGTGTGGATGTCGACGCCCTCGCTCAGGATCGAGCGGAAGTCCTCGTGCAGCGGGCGCGGGATGGGGGCTCCGAACGTCAGGACGCGCTTCAGCGAGGGGAGCGTGACGTCCTTCTCCAGCGCCCAGGCGGCGAGGCGCTTCATGACCGCAGGCGACCCGACGAGCTGGTCGGCGCCATGGGCGAGCACGGCCTCAGCGACCTTGTCCGGCTCGGCGGTGGCCGGCTTGCTGAAGTCCATGTCCGGCAGCACGACGGTCATGCCCATCACGCAGCTGAACATCGCGAACGGCAGGAAGCAGGGCACGTCGACCTGGCCAGCCTCGATGCCGTACATGCGGGCGATGCGTGTGGCCTGCGCCGCGAACATCTCGTGCGTGTAGCGGACGCCCTTGGCGGGGCCGGTCGAGCCGCTGGTGAACAGCACGCCCGCGGGGGTGTCGAGCGAGACGGGCACGGTCTCGAACGGGCCGGGCTCCTGGCACATCGGCAGGGTCTCGCCACCCCAGAACCAGGTCGAGGGACCGACAGTGATGCGCAGCTTGACGCTGGCGAACGCGGCCCGCTTCACGCTCGAGAGGATCATCGCCGTCGGGATGCCGATGGCGACGCGCGGCTTGATCTCGGCGACGCAGCGCAGGAACCCGTCCAGGCCCATGCCCGGGTCGATGAGGATGGGCACCGCGCCCAGCTTCCACAGCGCGAAGATGATGCTGAAGAACTCGTAGCTGGGCTTCACCAGCACGATGACGCGGTCGCCCTTCCGGATGCCCTGGGTGGTGAACCCGTTGGCCAGGGCACAGGTCTCGTCGTGCAGCTGGGCGAACGTCCGCTGTGACCACAGCCGACTGCCATCGCGCGAGTCGATGCCGGCCGGCCGCACCAGCGCTCGCTGCCACGGCCGCTCGGCCGCGAGGACGTCGATGCGATGCGCGAAGTTGTGCTCGACCGCCGTCCTGGCGACCAGGGCCGTCATGCGATGAACGCGTCGATGGCTTCCACGACCCGCTCGGGCGCGTCCTCCATCACGTAGTGCCCGACGTCGTCCCAGGCGTGGACCTGGGCGCTTGGGAAGCGGCGCTGCCACTCGCGGCGGAACTCGGGCGTGAAGCACCAGTCCTGCTCGCCCCACAGCACCATCATCGGCTTGTCGGCCAGCTTCTCGAGGCCGTCCTCGACCCCGATCAGCGTGTCCCAGCTCGGGTGGTCGGCCTTCATCGGGATGTCCTCGACGAAGCGCAGGGTCGCGATGCGGTTCGCCCAGCTGTCGTAGGGGTGCAGCAGGCCTTCCTTGACCGCCTTGTCGAGCGGCCGGACCGTCGTGCGCCAGGTCGCGGCCCAGGCGAAGCCGTTGAAGCCGCGAACCGCGACGTCGCCGAACAGCGGGATGCGACAGCTGGCGATGCTCGGCGGGATGGACTGGCTGCGGAAGGCCGCGGTGTTCGTCACGACGATGCGTGAGAACCGGTCCGGGAGACGCGTCGCCGCGCCGCTGCCGATGGCGCCACCCCAGTCGTGCACGACGAGGGTGATGTCGGTCAGATCCAGGTGCTCGATGAGCCGGGTCAGGTTCCCGATGTGGCCGCCCAGCCGGTAGTCCCAGTCCTGGGGCTTGTCCGACAGGCCGCAGCCGATGTGGTCCGGGACCACCACGCGGAACCGGTCCGAGTACGTCTCGACCAGCTTGCGCCAGTAGAAGCTCCACGTCGGGTTGCCGTGCACGCACAGCATGACCGGGGCGTCGCGAGGGCCCTCGTCGACGTAGTTCAGGTTGCCGCCATCGACCGGCAGGGTGTGGCCGGACCAGGGGTACATCGCCCGAAGCGAAGAAGGGAGTGTCACCAGTCGATCCGCATCATCGAGACGTTGAGTCCGCTGCCGATACCCATCAGCGCCAGGGTGTCGCCGACGCCGACGTGTCCGGCCTCGACGGTCTTGGCGGCGGCGATGGCCACGCTCGCCGCGCCCACGTTCCCGATCTCCGGGTAGATGCGCAGCGCCGACCGCTGGTCGATGCCGAGCGTCGAGCAGACCGTGTCGTGGTTGGCCTTTCCGACCTGGTGAAGAGCGTAGGCGCGGGCCTCGCCCTGCTCCCGACGGAACTCGTCCCAGGTCGAGCGAGCGAGCCGCACACCCTCGGCGAGCAGCTTGGTGGCATCGGTCGTCATGCCCTTGTTCCCGCCGTAGCAGAGGCCGGCGTGCTCGGACGCGCTCCGCGTGACGCCGCCGACCAGCTTGTGGCCCTGGACGCTCAGGCTCTTGTGCACGAGGAGGACCGCGCTGGCTGCGCTGCCGAGCGTCAGGGTCGCGAGGTTGTCCTTGTAGTCCTGCATGCCCGCGTCGGGGGCGCGCAGCTTGGCGAGCGTGTTCCGCGTGACCTCGCGGCTGCACTCACCCGCGACCACGAGGCCGACCTTGGCCTGGCCGAGCTCGATCATGTTCGCGACGACCTGCATTCCGGAGAGCAGACCGAGGCAGGCGTTGCCCACGTCGAAGTTCATCGCCGAGGGACGCAGACCGAGCGCGTGGTGCACCTTGCAGGCGACGCTGGGCTCGAGGTTCTGCTTGTAGACCGAGCAGCTGACGAGCACATCGACCTGGGCGCGAGCGACGCCACCCTCGGTCAGGGCCTTCTGGGCAGCGCGGGCCGCGGCCTTCTCGGCGTCGTCCGCGGCGTTCCACATCCGACGCGCCTTGATGCCGGTCACGGTCTCCAACCAGCCCGGCATCATGCCGAGTCGGTTGTAGAGAGGGCTGAGCGCGGACTCCAGCGACTCGGTGGTGAGCACCTGGTCGGGAATCTCGTGACTCAAGGCCTCGACGCAGACGTTCTCGTAGCGCATGGGGCCTTCTATCCCGTTTCTTCAAAGACTTCAATGCCCGTTGAAATCTAAACCGACCGGCGGGTCAGTTGCACGGCAATCGACCGCCGCGCTCGCCCGTACACCCGGTGTGGACACCCTGATCTTCGTGTTGTGTCTCGCCTTGGCGTTCTGGGCGTCGGCGGCTTCTCCTGGCTCCTTCTGACCGAGCCGCGCCCCGTTGCGCGCCGCGAGACGACCATCGACCTGTGGCCCCGCTGGCTGAGGAGTCGGAAGCGTCGGATGGTCGATGCCTTCACCGACGTCCCCGGCCCGATCCACGCCCTCATCCTGGGGACGCTGTTCGTCTCCGTGGTGGTGGTGACGCTCGTCTCAGTCGCACTCAGCTGACCCGAGCAGGGCTTCGAGCTCGACTGCGATGGCCTCGATCAGCGCTCGGAGCTCGGCGTGCGAGCACTCGGATCCGATCGAGTGCTAGGGGCAGCGCCCCTGGACGTCGGAGACGAACAGCTCGCCGTCGAAGGCGAACGTCACGTCGGTCCCATCGTCTCCAGGAACACCGAGGCGGTCTCGGTCGTGCGGCACGTCCAGCCGCCGTCGCCCTCGGCGTCCTGGACGATGCGATGCCGATGAATCGTGGCGTGGGCCGCCACCGTCCCGTCTTCCGAGGGGGTGAGCTCGCCCTCGTAAGACTGCGTTCCGTGCAGGTGCGGCAGGTCTAGAGCCTTCCGCACGTCCGTGCTCGAGAGGTTCTCTCTGCCGTGCTCGGCCTCGACGGCTCCGGCCGGAAAGACGATGTCGCGCTCCTCGCCGCCCAGATCGGTCGAGCGGTAGACGGGCGGTGGCTCGGGCGGGACGACGACCGGGCACTCCGACAGCGAGCCCGCGCCCGCGATCTCGAGGAACACCGACGAGCTGCCGTCGACGTCGATCACGTAGGACGCGCCCGGCTCCAGCGTGCCGATCCAAGCCCAGACGGGGTCCTTGCCGCAGACCCTCTTCTGCCCGACTCACTTGCCCGTCGGCGCTTCACAGTCGGCGCGGCGGAGCGCGAGCTGCTTCTGGTCGATGGGCCAGTAGTGGTTTGTCACCGGTCCACCCGGCGGCGACGTCGACCCGCTCGCATGGCCGGTGAACCGGATCGATGTGTCCCTGGACCACGGCTCGGTCGTGTCCAGGGGGTGCAGTCCCCGCCGACGAGGGTGTGCACGGGTGGGTGCACAATCCCGCTCGCAGCGGCCATCGGTACCAGGAACAACATCGTCACCTCGCCGAAAGAACGTTCGACACCCGCAGCGCTTTCACCGGCGCGACCAGGCCAGGAATCCTTCCGGATCCGCCTGGATGCGGGCGATGAGCTCGGGCGACAGCCGGCCGGCGGCGAGCGCCATTCGCGTCGCATCGACACCCAGCGCCTTGGCCAGGGCGGCGATGGACTCGTCGCTCGGCTCGCGCAGCCCAGCCTCGATGCGCGAGAGGATCGACGGCGAGATTCCCGCTCGAGTGGCGAGGCCCCGCTGGCTGAGCCCCTGGCTCTCACGACGGCTCTTCAGCAGCTCGCCGAACGGGCGGGGCTGGAACCGCCGGGCCGGTGCGCGCGACCCGACGTCCTCGCCGGGCCAGACCACGCGGGCCCACGCCGAGTGGTTGTGGATCGACTCCAGGTTCTCGACCTCGACCGTCAGCCACGACACGCCGGGCAGCTCGCGGAGCGCGATGACGCAGTCCCGCACCAGGTCCTCGACGAACCGCGGGTTCTCGTACGCCTTCTCGGTGACGTACTTCTCGTCCTCGCGCTTGAGCAGCGCGTAGAGCGGGCTCGACGCCTGGGCCTCGACGACCGCGACGACGTCCTCGATCCAGACCATGTCGTCGAGCCGGAGCTCCACGCTCACGATGCCGCGCTGGTTGTGGGCGCCGTAGCGACTGACCGCCTTCGAGCACGGGCAGAGCGTCGTGACCGGCACGTCCACGCACAGGACGAAGTCCAGCTCGTCGCCCTTGCGCGAGGCCCGGAAGCGGCACTTGTACTCCATCAGCGAGCGAGCCCCACTGACCGGCGCGGTGCGCTCGAGGAAGTACGGGAACGCCACGTCGAGGTAGGCGTCGTCGGCCTCGAGGCGGCGCTGCACCTCGGCCAGGATGTCCGGGACCGTCGTCAGGCTGAGCTCGCCGCGATGGCCCTCGAGGATCTCGAGGAAGCGGCTCATGTGGGTGCCCTTGAAGTCGGCGGGCAGCCCCACGGAGACCTGGAACTGAGCGACGGTGTCCTGGCGCTGACGCGCCTTGTCCCAGACGGTGATGGGGTAGGACAGGCGCCCGATCCCGACCTGGTCGATCGGGAGGGCGCGGGCGTCGGGCTCGGAGGCGTGATCAGGGAGCATGGGGCCGTTCTACTCGCTGTTGCCAGACAGAGCAACAGCGAGTTGCCACACTCAGTCGCCCTTGCTCGTCGTCGCCGCGCCCAACAGCCAGCTCACGCCGGCCACGTTGCTGAAGCTGTTGTTCAGCGGCACGATGCCTCCGTCCTCGCGCACGGCGCCGACGTAGATGTAGAGCCACTGGTCGTTGTCCCAGGTGTCGGCCCAGGCGTCCGCCGGGATCTTGAAGCTCCCGCTGTCCTGGGTCACGCAGGCGACGACCTCCATCCGCTCGGACATCGACTGGTCGTACCGCTCGACCCACAGGATGACGCGGTCGGCGTCGGCGTTGCCCCACTCGAACTCGAGCTCGGTCTTCGTCAGGACCGGCGGGGCCGAGCCGTACAGGTAGGGCGCGTACAGGTCGAACGAGCCGCCGGTGCGAGCGAGCTCCTCGATCTCGAACGCGGGCAGCTCGCCGGCGTCCAGCGAGACGCCGTACGTCGCCCAGGACTTGAAGTCGCCGTCGGCCAGCGGCCCGTCGAACGTGCGGTCCTCGAGGACGTCCATCGAGATGACGCGTCCCTCGACCACTATCTGGACCTCGGCCAGGCCGGTGTCCATCACCCGCATGCCGGGGAACTCGGGGTCGCTCACGCAGCTGTCCCCATCGCCGGCCGCGCCGAAGAGGTCCCAGTAGTGGAGCTCCTGGGGCTCGATGAGCCCCCACCAGGCGTTGCCGAAGTCCTGGCTGTCCTCGGACCAGTAGGAGCCCTGCAGCTCGTACCACTCGATGGCCCCGATGGCCCCGGTCTGGCCCGTGCCGTCCTCGAACACGCGGATGGCGGACTCGAGCTCGCCCTCGCCCTCGTCGGTCACGACGGAGACGTCGCGCATGCCGGCGGTGACGGCGGGGACGGAGAACGTGATGGACTCGCCGGAGACCAACAGGACCTGGGCTTCTTCGCCGCCCACGAACACCCGGGCAGAGCCGTCGAAGAGGCCGCCCGTGAGCGTGGCCTCGGTGCCACCGAGAGTGGTCGCGTAGGCGGGGGCCACGGACTCGACCGTCAGCAGGTCGAGCGCAGCGGTGTCTTCACCGTCCGGGCGCTCGCCGTTCCGGGAGAGGTTCGGCAGGCAGCCGAGAGAGAGCAGGAACAACATGAAAGGTCCTCCGTCGATGCAGCCACCGACGAAGGACCTTCCGAGTCCATTCACGAGTCCCTGAGAAAAGGGACCTATTGGAGATCCTCGCAGTACATGTCGCCGTCGGGCCAGTGCACGAAGCTCGCATCGGTGCTGAAGCTCTCGTTGCAGCCCTGGACGTCCGCGCCGTTGTTGTCGTCGTCGCCTTCGCCGAAGTCGACGTCCTCGAACAGGACCGAGGCGGCGCCAGCGACCACGACCGAGCCGGCCTCACTGGTGTTCGCGTGGAGTCCACCGCCCCAGACGTGGATCTGGTTCTCGGAGTCCTGCGCGGCGGCCAGGCGCCAGGCACCACCGACGGGTGCCGTGTTCTCGCGGGAGTAGACGCCGTAGAGACGGGCGTCGACCGCCCCCGGGTCCATGAAGATGGCTCCACCCGCCGCCGTGGCGTCGTTGTGGAAGAAGCCGACGTCGCTCATCGAGATGACCTGCTTGACCTCGTTGGCCGCGAAGAAGACGCCACCACCGTTGGCCGCGACGTTGTCGAAGAACGAGACGCCGTCGAGCGTGACGAGCATGACGTCCTGGCTGACCCAGAGACCGCCACCGCGGCTGGCCGTACCGTCGCGGATGACCACGTCCTCGATGAGGAGCTGCTGGGTCGTCGCGTTGATGCCGCCACCGGCCGGGGCCGCACCACCCGAGATGGTCAGGTCCCGCAGGACGAACGTGGCGGGCTCAGCCTCGAGGCCACCGCGCCAGGTGAATGCGGTCACGACGCTCTCGTCGGCCGAGGTCAGGATGACGTCGTCGTCGGCACCCAGGATGCCCGTCGCGAAGTTCGTGCTGACGTTGAAGGGACCCTCGTGGACACCGGGACAGGCCCAGACCCAGGGGTTCTCCGGCGTCGCCGCGTCGATGGCCGACTGTAGGTCGGGGTACAGGCTCTCGCCGAGGCTGGCCGCGTTGCCGTCGTCGCAGAGAGGCGTGCCGTAGTCGACCTCGGTGACCTCGGGCTCCTCGATGTCCTCGAGCGGCTCGAGCTCGCCTTCGAAGTCGTTGTCGATACCAGGATCGACGCCCGGGTCCGACGTCGGTCCGTCGCCGTCCGGCTCCTCGAGCTCCGAAGCGGTCAGGGTGGCTTCGATGTCGCTCGAGGGAGCGCTGCAGGCGAAGAGGAAGAGAATGTTCATGGCGTGACCTCCGATGAATCTCTCCTCGGACCCGATCCAGGCGAGGTTTAGGTCGGCCGTCCCTCAGACGCGTTTCGCGAGCACCTCGGCATAGGCGGCCACCTCGTCGAGCTCGACGTAGGCCTGGATGCTCACGCGCGCCCAAAGGTGGTCGGCGTGACAGAAGATGGGCACCTCGATCCGGTCCTCGTGCCAGATCGCAGCGGACAGCCGCACCCCGTCCTCGACGCTGGAGCCCGCGCTTCTCGGGACGCGCACGGACACCAGCGAGCCGACGTGCTCGGCCTCCCCCGCCCCGATCGTCTGGAGCCGATCCATCAAGATCATCCTGGCTTCCAGGGCGATCCTGTGGTTCCTGTCCATCAGCGCGTCGCCACCGAGCCGCTCGCGGAACGCCATCACCGCCGGGATGGAGAGCCACGGGGTGATGTCGCGCGTGCCCGTGTAGTCGAACTCCTCGGCCAGGCCCTGCCCGTACGCGTGGGAGATGACGCCGGGGTGCAAGCCCTGCTGTCCTTCCTCCGAAGCCCACAGGAGCGCGCAGCCCTTGGGCGCGCACAGCCACTTGTGAGCGTTGCCGGTGTACCAGGTGGCTCCGAGCGCCGGCAGATCCAGCGCGACCTGCCCAGGGGCATGCGCACCGTCGACCAGGACCTGGACTCCCCGCGCCTTGCAGATGCCGATCATCTCGGCGATGGGCAGCACCAGCCCGGTCGCGCTGGTGATGTGATCGAGCACGGCGATGCGAGCCCTGGTGACGGCCTCGTCCAGGCGGGCGAGCCAGTCGGCATCGGGCGGGCACGGCACCTCGACGAGCTCGATCTCGACGCCGTACCGATCAGCCAGGAACCGAAGCGTCTGCCAGACCGCCGGGTAGACGTGCGTGACGGCGACGATCTTGTCGCCTGGGCGGAAGTCCTGGCTCCGCAGCACGGCGTTGATGGCCTCGCTGGCGTTGCAGACGAACGCCAGGTCCTGGGGCCGGGCACCGACGAACCGGGCCAGCTCGGCGGCGGCTTCACGCGTGGCCACCGGGGCGTGGTCGACGAAGAAGCGCAGGGGCTGGCGCTCCATCAGCGCGCGCAGCTGCGACTGCGCCTCGAGCACATCGAGCGGCGTCGCCCCGAACGCGCCGTGGTTCAGGTAGCTGGCGTCGGGATCGAGTCCCCAGAGCGGCCGAACGGCCCGACCGAGCTTCATGCGAGCGGCCGTCCGATGATCGAGTTCACCACCGCGCCCGCGGCCATCAGGCCGAAGAGGGATGGGATGAAGCTGACGGTTCCCTGGATCACGTTGCGGTCCTCGCACGAGTGCACGTCGTTGTCGCCACCCGGGCAGATGCAGCGGAAGGCCGCGGACACGTCGTCGTCGAGCTCGACGGGGGGCTCGTCCGAGTAGACGGCCGTGATGCGCGTCAGGTCCACGTCCCGACGGCGGAGTTCCTTGCGCAGCACCTTGGCGAACGGGTCGATCCGGGTCTGGTCCATCGGTGCGACGGTCACCCGGGTCGGGTCGAGCTTGCCGCCCGCCCCCATCGAGGCGACCACGGGCAGCTCCCGCCTCACACAGGTCTCCAGGAGATGGAGCTTCGCGGTCACGTTGTCGATGCAGTCGATGACGAAGTCCCACCCGGGCTCGAGCAGCTCGTCGCTGGTCTTGTGGTCGTAGAACGCGACGTGCGAGACGACCGTGGCCTTGGGGTTGATGGCCTCACACCGCTTGGCCATGAGCGCCGCTTTGGGCAGCCCCACCGTGCGACGGAATGCATGCAGCTGGCGGTTCAGGTTCGTGACGCAGACGTCGTCGAAGTCGACCAAGCCGATGTGACCGACGCCGGCCCGCGAGATCGCTTCGGCGGCGTAGGACCCCACGCCTCCCAGGCCCAGGATCAAGACGCGACTCTTCTGCAGTCGGGCCCAGCCCTTCTTGCCGACGATCAGCTCGGTGCGATGGAACGGGTGCACGGGCGACTCCGATCAGGACAGTGCGAGCCGCGCAGCTACCACGATCAACAAGGACCGCGCGAGGAGATCGCCGGGGTAGACGCTGGCCGGTCCGGGCAGCGCCCCCAGATCGATCGGATCGAGCACGGCCCGGCCGGTGGGCGGGACCTCGGGCACCGGCAGCGTGCCGAGAGCCGACTCGCTCTCGCGCTCGAGGAAGGCCAGGTGGAACCACGGGGCCGCGCGATGGACCTCGGTGTCGAACTCCACGTGGTTGAAGTGCTCGGCCATCCAGGCGTCGTCGAGCGCGAGGGACAGTCCGACGACGGCGGTGATGCGGTTCCGCAGGCCCTCGTCGGCGTGCACCAGCTCGATCACGGCGCGAGCGGCCTCGCCCTGCACGATCAACACGAGTCGGTCGGCCAGCGTCGGACACAGCTCCTCGAGCGCCTCGAGCAGCCCGTCGTCCACCGGCAGGGACACAGCGCGCTCGCCCAGCACCTGGCCGAGCGGCTCGATCAGATCGACGCCCTGGCCCAGACAGACCCACGTCTGCTTTTCGAGCCGGCGGTTCAGGACGGTGACGACGCCGTCCTCCCAGGTCGACACGGCGTCCCAGGTCGCATCCGGGCCGAGCATCCTGGCCAGGTCCCAGCCCTCGCCCATCACGGCCGGGTCGTCGTACAGCGGCTCGTCCGCACCCGAGGCGAACAAGGCGTCCAGTCGCTCGGCGCGAGACTCGGTCGCCGCCAGCTTCTCGAGCAGGGCGCGCTCGCCGGGCAGCGCCGGCACGATGGGGGACACCTGGTCGGGCCGGGCGAGCTTCTCGGCCAGGCCGCGCGACGCCGGGTGGTACCAGACGCGCTCCCGACCGGCCGCGAGCCACTCCTCGGTCCCGCCTTCACGCGCCTCGATGGGGCCGCGGATGCCCGTGACCAGCGCGATCTTGAACAAGCGCTCCCAGTCCAGCTCGACGGGGCGAGGCAGCGTGTACCACCACGCCACCAGCACGAGCACGACGACGAACGCCCACAGCGCGTGGTCCAGCGTCATGCGATGTCCGCGGGGAGGGCCGGCATCGCCTCGCCTTCGGCCCGCATGCGCTTCACACAGAGCCAGAGCGCGGTGAACAAGGCCAGGAACTCCCAGAAGGGCTTGTCGTCGAAGTTGAACTCGACGAAGGACCAGAGCGCGTAACCGAGCATCGTGGCGGGCATGGTCCAGGCGAAGACCTCGATCGCGGAGCCCTTGGTCCATCGCACCAGGTCGCGGGCCATCCGGACCACGGCGACCGCCATCGCACCGAACAGGCCGATCCCGATGACGCCGTAGTGCGCGGTGATGCCCCAGAAGATGCCGTGGGGGTACTTGTGGATCGAGTCGTAGATGCGCCAGTTGTAGTCGGCGACAAGGTCCTCGTAGCCGCCGGGTCCTATGCCGCGACCCCAGGTCTCGGCGAACATCTCGAGGCAGACCAGCCAGTTCTGCTGCCGGATGTCCTCGCCCCACGTCGTGCCCAGGTTCATCACGATGCGGTTGACCGCCTTGGTCGTGGACCCTCCCTCGCCGAACAGCGTGAACGCGGCGAACAGGAGGAACGCGACGAGCCCCCCTCGAGCCACCCAGCGCCGGGCCACCGGATGGGCGAGGCCGACGAGCCCGCAGGCGATGGTGAGCGCGTAAATCCCGCCGCGCGAGCCGCTCCGGAGCTGGCTGACGAAGACGAAGAAGGCAGCACCGACGAACAGCCAGCGCAGCCACTTGCGCTCCTCGACGACCGCCATGCCCAGCGCCGTGAGCACGATGAACATGAGGTTCATGGCGAACCAGTTGGGCTGCTGGCCCAGGCCTGTCTCGCGCCCGCCGCCAGCGGCGACCTCCCAGGTGTCCTTCACGTCGCCGACGCCGGTCCAGTCGGTGGTGACGGCGAGCAGGCCGATCACCACGGCGGCTGCGAGCCACGCTGTCAGGACCAACCGGAAGTCCGAGTAGGTCTTCACGTAGCTGAGGATGATGGTGGTGGTGCAGAAGATGACGCCGACGGCCATCAGCTCCTGAAGGCCGCCGCCCAGGCTGACGCACCACAACAGCCCGAGCACCTGGAACGCGGCGAGCCCCAGCAGCGGGGCGCGCCAGGGCCAGGAGTGGAGGAGCTTCTGCTGTCGGGTGACCGCGTGCACGGCCAGGGCGATGAGCGCGAGCAACAGGACGGGCTCGAACAGCCCGATGTTGATCTTCCCGATCCGCAGGAATGCCATCGAGCCCGTCGAGATCAGGCGTCCCGCGATGAGCAGTCCGACGGCCACGAGAGGCTGTCGAAGCGCCACGACCACCACAGCCGCGCCGGCGACCAGCGCCACCGGAAGGCGCCAGTCGAAGACCATCATGACCGCGAGGATCCCCTGCACCACGAGCAGAGCGACGACCGTCGTCCACCGGATGCGGCGTAGCCTCGCCAGTCCCGCGAGCGCGCTCACGAGGCCGCCCGGCTCAGGTCTTGACAAGTCACCACCACGCTGTAACACTCCGGTCGTCTTGGAGAATGCGACAGGTCATAGACATTTGCGCACATGTGCGATAGACCGTGCCCCGTCATATTGCTGACTTCAAATCCCCTCCCCAGTCATTTAGGCTGGGGCCGCCGACAGGCGGTTCAGTCTGTCGGTCATCCGCAAGAACAACAGGAGACTCCCATGAACACCAAGCTGCTTGCCGTGGCCGCCACCGCCGCCGCCGCCTTTGCCCTGATCGCCTGTGGCGACAAGGATGCCGACAACGCCGACAACGGTGACAACGCCGACAACGCTTGCAACGCCTGCAACGCCTGCAACGCCTGCAACGCCTGCAACGCCTGCAATGCCTGCAACGCCTGCAACGCCTGCAACGCCTGCAACGCTTGTGGCGGCTGATTCAGCTTCACGCTGAATGGCGAAAAGCCCCCGACT
>JAAESX010000286.1 GCA_024228935.1 Pseudomonadota bacterium | reverse complement strand
TGTAGACGACTCCCAAGATCTGCACCTACTCGGTGAATCCTGCACGTGACCAGCAAGGCCTGGAGGTAGCGCTCATGGGGCGAGCCCGGAGTGGAGCGCAGCGCAGTGGAGGGCTCGCCCCTCGATAGGGTGGCCCAGCCCAGAGTGGCGACGGCCCGGAGTTACCGCTCCGAGCCGCCAAGAGCCTGCGCGGTCCGACCGACCAGGGAAGCTCATCCAGAGCATCACCCAGCGCGGGCTCGTCGTCGAGGGCAAAGCGTGCTCCGACCGACCATCGCCTCTACAGCTGCTCGCGTTGCGGGGCCCTCGTCCAGCTCTGTCGCTCCTGCGACCGGGGGAACCAATACTGCTTCGAGGGATGCGCCCAGGAGGCCCGTCGGGAGTCTCTCCGGCGGGCTGGTAGGCGCTACCAGGCCACGCCGAGGGGCAAGGAGAACCACAAGGTCCGGCAGCAGACCTACCTGGAGCGCCGGGCAGCGAAGGTGACGCATCAGGGTTCCCAGTCCACCCTCGCCGCACCAGCCTCTGCTGCGCTGGAGCCACTGACGGTCTCCGGCCCGGAGAACGCTCATGGAGCTCAACGCAAGCATCCTCTCGACCACCTGGTCGACCCGCATCCTGGTGACCCACCACGGCGACGACCTGCTCAAGGCACGCCTGTCCCCGACCCCGAAGCATCCGCGCGCCTTGACCTCCCTGCTGGAGGGACTCGCGCTGTGGACAGCCTGCCCGGTCCACGCTGCCCTCGTTGCGGAGGGCCCCTTGGGCGCTTCGCGCGTCGACGCTCTCTTCGGCGAGGGCTTCCTTCCCGAAGACCTCAGCAACGTCCGCTTCGACATCGTCACCCCCCGTAAGCGCAAGCGCCTGGCCGGCCCCGGCGACTTCCGCCAGCTCCGGCTGCTGCACGGGAGGCTCCGATGATCCCCGAGGAGCTCGAGCAGCTCATCCTGCGCCTGCATCTCGTCGAGGGCTGGCGCCCGGGCACCATCGCCCGCCAGGTTGGCGTTCACCACAACACCGTCAAGCGGGTCCTGCGCACCCACGGCGTGCCGCGGAAGCCGGCGGCGCCGCGCCCCTCCATCGTCGACCCCTACCGGGCCTTCATCGAGGAGACGCTGGTGAAGTCCCCGACGCTGCCCGCGAGCTGCCTCTACGCCATGTGCGTCGAGCGCGGCTACCCCGGCACCGAGGGCCACTTCCGCTCCCTCATCGCCCGCATGCGGCCCCGCAGGCCCGCCGAGGCCTACCTGCGCCTGCGCACCCTGCCCGCCGAGGAGGCCCAGGTCGACTGGGCGGACTTCGGACAGGTGCGCGTCGGGAAGGCCTGGCGACGCCGGTCCGCCTTCGTGATGGTCCTGTCCTGGTCGCGCATGCCCTTCGTGCGCTTCTTCTACGATCAGCGCATGGGCAGCTTCCTGGCGGGCCACGTCGCCGCCTTCGCCTTCTTCAAGGGAGTGCCCAGGCGCTGCCTCTACGACAACCTCAAGTCGGCCGTGCTGTCTCGCCATGGCGACGCCATCCAGTTCAACCCGACGCTGCTGGCGTTGGCCAGGCACTACCGCTACGAACCCCGCCCGGCCGCGCCCTACCGCGGAAACGAAAAGGGACGCGTCGAACGCCGTATTCTCCACCTTCGGACGTCATTCTGGGCGAAGAGGCCTCACGACGGCACCGAGGACCTCGACGACCTCAACGACCGTGTCCAGACCTGGTGTCTCGAGACCGCTGGAGGCCGTCCCTGCCCCGAGGACCGCACCCTGACCGTCGCCCAGGCCTGGGCCGACGAGCAGCCACGGCTTCGGCCCCTGGCTGACGACGCCTTCCCCGCCGAAGACCAGCTGGAGGTCCGCTGCGGCAAGCAGCCCTACGTTCGCTTCGACCTCAACGACTACAGCGTCCCCCACGACCATGTACGGAGGACGCTGACCGTCCGCGCCACCCCCACCGTCGTCCGCGTCCTGGACGGCGGCGAGGTCATCGCCCGGCACGAGCGCAGCTTCGACAAGGGCGCCCAGGTCGAGGACCCTGAGCACCTCCGCGCCCTGACCGCCTGGAAGCGCGACGCCCGCGAGCAGCGCGGCATGGACCGTCTGCACCACGCCACGCCCAGCGCCAAGGTCCTGTTGCAGGGGGCCGCCCAGCGTGGCCACAACCTGGGCAGCGCCGTGGCCGGCCTGCTGCGCCTGCTGGACACCTGGGGACCCGAGGCCGTCGAGAGCGCCGTCATCGAGTGCATCGCCGCGGACGCCCTGCACGTCGCCGCTGTCCGGCAGACCCTCGACCGCCGCCAGCAGGAGGCCGAGCTGCCGCCGCCGAGCCAGGTCGAGCTCCCCGACGACCCCCGCGTCCGTGAGCTGACCGTCGTGCCACACGCCCTCCGTTCCTACGACGGGCTGGGAGGCCCGGATGTCTGAGCCCATCCTCCGCGAGCGCGCCCACGCCCTGGGCCTCCACGGCCTGCTGTTGCACTGGGAGGAGAGCGCGGACGCCGACTGGCTCCCGGACCTGCTCGCGTGGGAGGAGAGCGAGCGAGCGCGACGCAGCCTCGAGCGGCGCACCCTCAACGCGAGGCTGGGACGCTTCAAGGCGCTGGCCGACTTCGACTGGACCTGGCCCGACCGCATCGATCGCAGCCTGGTCGACGAGCTGATGGCCCTCCGATTTGTCGAGGAGGGCGCTAACGTCGTGCTGGTCGGGCCCAACGGCGTTGGCAAGACGATGCTGGCGAAGAACCTCGCCTACAGCGCCTTGTTGGGAGGCCACACCGTCCGCTTCACCACGGCCAGCGCCATGTTGAACACCCTCGCCGCGGAGGACAGCGCCACCGCCCTGGAGCGTCGTCTCCGCCGTCTCTGCAGGCCGCGCGTCTTGTCCATCGACGAGGTCGGCTACCTCGCCTACGGCAACCGACACGCCGACCTCCTCTACGAGGTCGTCTCACGTCGCTACGCGGCACGAAAGCCCATCGTCATCACCACGAACAAGGCGTTCAGCGGCTGGAACGAGGTCTTCCCCAACGCGACCTGTGTCGTCACCCTCGTCGACCGTCTCGTCCATCGGTCCGAGATCCTTCACATCGAGGGAGACTCCTACCGCCTCAAGGAAGCCCGAGAGCGCGCAGAGAAGAGGGGGCGCCAGACACCACGAACCTCCTCCTGACAGGCCCCGAAGGTCACGATGCAGCTTTCATCGACGTCGGCGCACTGCACTGTTCACCGAATGAGTGCAGGTCTACGCCGGCGTTGACAGAGAACTGCCGAGTTGCCGGCCAACTGCCGAGTTGTCGTCGCCGTGAGGCCGAACGACCGACCCTCGGGCCGAGCACCCTGTCCGGGGCGCTAGGGAATGAAGCACGCCAGGGGACCCAACTGGGCCCAGG
>JAAESX010000285.1 GCA_024228935.1 Pseudomonadota bacterium | reverse complement strand
TGCACGACGGTGTCCGACCTGACGCTGGCCGCTCCGTTGGTGCTGCCGGAGCGGGGTGCGGTTCGTGTGCAGCTGCACGTCGAGGCTCCCGACGGACAAGGGCATCGGACCGTCGCGCTCTACAGCCGTGCCGAGGATGCACCCGAGGACGGTCCATGGACCGCACATGCCACGGGGACGCTGTCACCGCCCGAGGACGAGGCGGCTCCCCCCGCCGACCCGCGTCTTCAGGTCTGGCCTCCGGCCGGTGGCGAGCCACTCGACCTGACCGACCTCTACCCGCGACTGGCAGAGCAGGGACTGGGCTATGGCCCGACGTTCCAGGGACTGACGGAGGCCTTCAGGGTGGGCAGCGCGGTCTATGGCCGTGTGGTGTTGCCGGCGTCGGTGTCCGAGACAGCGGGGGACTACGGAATCCACCCCGCGCTGCTGGATGCGGCGCTTCACACGCTGACAGCGGTGGGGCTGGCTTCGGTCGACACGCCTGCTGGCGAGGTCATGCTTCCCTTCGCCTGGTCGGACGTGACGCTTCATGCGACGGGTGCAGCCGAGCTTCGGGTGTGCCTGGAGGTGTCTGAGGCCACGGCGATGGGCGAGACCACGGTGGTGCTGTCGGTGGCGGACGCATCGGGCGGCCCGGTGGCGACGGTGGGCGGGCTTCAGGTTCGCCAAGCGACGATGGCGCAGGTGCGTGCGGCGGCCCAGCCGACCACGCGGGACCTGTATCGGGTGGCGTGGCAGCCGGTGATGCTGTCCGATTCGCCCATGTCGGCCGACGGATGGGCGGTGGTCGGGGCCGGAGACCTGGCCGGTTCGCTGGGCTTGGAGGCATGGACCGATGTGCCGGCGCTGCTCGCCGCGCTGGAAGCGGGCGAGGAGCCACCGGAGCGTCTCATCGTGGACGTGACGGTCGGCCCCGGGGATGTGTCCGACCTTCCGGCTACGGTGCTGGAAGCCACCGCCTCTCATCTGGAGACACTCCAAGCCCTTCTCGCTGATTCCAGACTCGCCTCGACCTCCCTGGTGTGGGTGACGTCCGCTGCGGTGGGGACGGGCCCGATGGACGCGGCGGCTGACCTGGTGCACGCGCCGCTGTGGGGTCTGATTCGGAGCGCCCGGAGCGAGCACGCGGACCGGGTGCTGCGTTTGGTGGACCTGGGTGCTGCGGACGTGAGCACGACGGATGTGTCTTCGGTGCTGTCGGCCGACACGGAGCCTGAGCTGGCGTGGCGGTACGGGGTGGCGCTGGCTGGGCGGCTGCGCGACGCGGCGGGTGACAGCCTTCAGGTGCCCTCGGAGGAGGCCTGGCGTCTGGACCTGCCGGAGCGGGGAAGCCTGCAGCACCTCCGGGGC
>JAAESX010000284.1 GCA_024228935.1 Pseudomonadota bacterium | reverse complement strand
GGGCTGCACGACGGTGTCCGACCTGACGCTGGCCGCTCCGTTGGTGCTGCCGGAGCGGGGTGCGGTTCGTGTGCAGCTGCACGTCGAGGCTCCCGACGGACAAGGGCATCGGACCGTCGCGCTCTACAGCCGCGCCGAGGATGCACCCGAGGACGGTCCATGGACTGCACACGCGACGGGGATGCTGTCCGCTCCGGAGAACGAGGCGTCTCCCTCCGCCGACCCGCGTCTTCAGGCCTGGCCTCCGGCCGGTGGGGAGCCACTCGACCTGACCGAGCTCTACCCACGGCTGGCCGAGCAGGGGCTGGGCTACGGCCCGGTGTTTCAGGGGCTGACCGAGGCCTTCAGGGTGGGCAAGGTGGTCTATGGCCGCGTGGTGTTGCCGGCCTCGGTGTCGGAGACGGCCGGGGACTACGGCATCCACCCGGCCCTGCTGGACGCGGCACTGCACACGCTGGCGGCGGTGGGGCTAGCTTCGGCCGACACGCCCGCTGGCGAAGTCATGCTTCCCTTCGCCTGGTCGGACGTGACGCTTCATGCGACGGGCGCAGCCGAGCTTCGGGTGTGCCTGGAGCTGTCTGAGACCACAGCGACGGGCGAGGCCACGGCGGTGCTGTCGGTGGCGGACGGCTCGGGCGGCCCGGTGGCGACGGTGGGCGGGCTGCAGGTCCGTCGGGCGACGATGGCACAGGTGCGGGCGGCGGCCCAGCCGACGACACGGGACCTGTACCGGGTGGCGTGGCAGCCGGTGATGCTGCCCGAGTCCACACCCACCACCAATGGGTGGGCGGTACTCGGGGCCGGAGACGTGGCTGGTTCGCTGGGCGCGGAGGCGCGGGCCGACGTGCCGGCGCTGCTCGCGGCGCTGGATGCGGGTGAGCAGCCACCCGAGCGTCTCATCGTGGACGTGACGGTCGGCCCCGAGGACGTCTCCGACCTTCCGGCCGCGGTGCTGGGAACGACCGCCTCCCATCTGGAGACACTCCAAGCCCTTCTCGCTGATTCCAGACTCGCCTCGGCCTCGCTGGTGTGGGTGACGTGCGCTGCTGTGGGAACGGGTCCGATGGACGCTGCCACCGACCTGGTGCACGCGCCACTGTGGGGTCTGATTCGGAGCGCCCGGAGCGAGCACGCGGACCGGGTGCTGCGTTTGGTGGACCTG
>JAAESX010000283.1 GCA_024228935.1 Pseudomonadota bacterium | reverse complement strand
TGATCCCACCGACTGATCCCACGGGACGCAACCCATGGTGATTCCTCAACTCACCGGATACGTCGAGTAGTCCGGGCGCTTCATCTACCGACGCCGGCTGCGAAGGGCGCACAGCCCGAGGACCGCGAGACCGAAGCCCCAGGGCGAGGGCGGCGTCGACGCGCAGCCAGAGTCCTCCACGTCGGAGTCGTCCGGGTCGTCCGCAGGGCCGGTGTCGTCCGCTGGGCCGGTGTCGTCGGGGTCCTCCGCCGTGATCGAGACCACGAAGGTACCGTCCACAGCCAGCCCACCGGCGTCGCTGAGCGTGAACTCGAAGGCGTCGTCGGCCGTGTCCGATCCGTCATGGCTGTAGCTGACGAGCCCAGCCTCGAGGTCGGCCTGCGTGAAGACGTCGGTCGACAGGCTCCCGTGGTCCGGTCCCGAGACCAGGGTGAAGAGCAGCTCCTCGGGTCCGGACTCCAGATCGGCTGCTGTCAGTGTCGCTGGCGTGATCTCGGCGACCGCGCCGTTGGACACGGTCAGGCCCAGGTTGACCTCGACCACCGGTGCCGTGTTGGCCGGAGCGAACTCGTAGACGTAGGCCTGCCCCTCGTACTGGGTGTCGCGCGTCGCCAGGGGCGCGCCCACGGCCAGTCCGTCGCTGCCCAGGCTCAGCGACGAGCCGAAGGCGTCGGAGGCGACCCCATCGGAGGGCCCGACCTCAGCGACCAGCTCCCAGATCCCATCGACTACGTCGAAGACCAGGGCCTGCCCGGTGCTGCTCGCGTACTGTCCACCCAGCGCAGCCCGGTCCCCGTACAGGTTCACGCTGCCTCCGAACTGGTCGTTGGCCGCACCGGCGTCGGCCACCAGCTTGGCCGCTTCGACCCACTCGCCCGCCACGAGCTCGAAGACGTACCCCGCACCCGAGTTCGCCCCGAGCTCGCCGTCCCCGATTGCGCCGACCAGCACTCGGTCGCCGCTCAGGCTGACCGCATTGCCGAAGTAGTGGTAGGTCGCGGTGTCCGACGGCATCAGCTTGGCCGTCTCGGTCCAGCTCCCCGCATCCAGGTCGAAGACGTAGGCGGCGCCGGACAGGTGCCCGTTCTCCGTGTCGCTGTAGGCACCGACCAGCGCCCGATCGGCCTCGAGGCTGACCGCGCCTCCGAACTTCTCGCCGTTGCTGCCATCGGTGGCGACCAGCTTGGCTGTCTCCGTCCAAGCTTCCGAGCCGGCGTCGTAGTCGTAGACGTAGGCGGCCCCCTCGCCCGACCAGGCGGCGTCCGCTGCCCGCGAGCCCACCAGGGCGCGATCACCGTCGAGGCTGACCGACATGCCGAACAGGTGCTTCTCCCCGCCATCCGAGGCGGTGAGCTTCGCGGTCTCGACCCAGTCGCCGGAGTCATCCAGCTCGAAGACGTAGGCCGAGCCCGACCTGTCCGCCGCGTCGTCGTCGTAGTGCGCGCCGATCAGCGCGCGGTCGCCGTCGAGGCTGACTGCGAACCCAGCCAGGTCATCGGCGGCGCCGTCGCTCGGGTCCAGCCTCGCGACCTGGCCCCACGTCTCCCCATCCAGCTCATAGATGTAGGCGGCCCCCGCCTTGCTGTCCTCGCCGTAGGCGCCCACCAGGAGCCGGTCGCCGCTGAGGCTCACCGACCCCAGGCGGGCGTCAGCGACCGAGTGGGCCAGCACGGACTCACCGAGCACCTCGAGTGAGTCGGCGAGAGCGGGCGGGGCCAGGAGCAAGGACAGGATGGGCATGGATTCCTCCGTTGCCTCCACCCTCACCGGAACCGGACCGCGGCACATCCCGCGCGGTTCTTACGCTAGTCGCTGGCCGGCAGCACCCAGTGGTCGATGAGCGCGCCCTCGTCGGGAGCCTGACTCGCCTCGGCCGGTGAGCCGGGTCCCTCACCCGCCGGGATCCACCCCGCCGGAATGTTGCCGAACACGCGGCGAGGCGGCTGGCTCGGCTGCCGCCGGGGGTCGTCCTCGAGCAGCAGCGATGCGTCGGCCTGCAGCGCGTCCGTGTGCATGCTGCCGACGCCGTCCTCGGTGTGGCACGACAAGCAGAAGGCGTTCTCGGACGAGTCGGGTCGAGGCGCTCCGGCCTGGAGCGGGCCCTCGGGGAACAGGATGGCACCGCGGACCGAGGACGTGCCCTCGGGCGGCGCGGCCGCGTTGATCGCGTGGTCGGCGGTGTGGTCGTGCCAGCACGCGAACGTCGAGCCGGTGCCCGCGGCGTCCGCCACCTCGGCGTGCGCCCACTCGGGGTAGGCCGCGGCCCAGGTCGCCCAGGGGCCGTCGGCGACGGTCACCAGCGAGCCCATCGCGTGGTTGCAGGCGACCTCGGGGTCCACGTCGTGCAGCAGCACCACGAAGTCGTCGATCCAGCCACGGAACCCGGTCCAGGTGTCGCTGTGGCGTCCGACCACCAGGTCACCGCCGCTGAACGAGAACATCGGGTCGTGGCGGCGCTTGACCTCGAACCGGTCCAGCGGCATCCCGTCGACCAGCAGCGTGACCGCTCGGTGGCCGGCGTCGACGCGCCAGCCCAGGTGGACCCAGCCGTCGACCGGGTCGATGCTCACGGTGTGCATCTCGCGCTGGTCGCGCACGTAGACGACGTCGCCGCTCGCATCCAGGACCACGCCGCTGCCGTCGGGGAAACGCAGGAGCTCGCGCAGCTCGCCGGCGTCGGCTCGCGAGTCCACGAACACGCCGATGTAGCCGGGCTCCTGGTCGGCGGCGGGCTGCTCGGGCATCGCGTAGACCACCGCAGCGTCACCGGACAGCCAAAGGCCTCGGCCGTTCACGCCCCCCAGGGCGACGGGCTCCACGCGGGCCGCCCCGGCCTCGATCGAGCCGTAGGCGGGCACCTTCCAGCCGGGGCTCGTGGCGCCGTTCTGCAGGTGGATCTCCTCGTCCCCCTCGGCGTCGAGCTCCATGATTCCGAAGACGCCACCCAGCCCCTGGTGCGTGCGCACCTGGCCGTTGTTGTGGTCCGGGATCGACAGCGAGGCGCCGTCCTCGCCGTACACCTGCGTCACCGTGGCCTGCATGTTGCTGACGATCAGCGCGTTGGGATCGAGCAGATCGTCGAAGGCGATCTCGTCCGTCGCCACGCCGCTGCTCATCACCCACACCACGTCACGCGGCGTGACCGGACGAGCGGCGGGCCAGAAGTTGGCGACGTTCTGCAGCGAGTCCAGGACGTTGGCGTTGTGCGTGTAGCCGTCCGGGTAGGGGCCGCCGTCGCGGAACTGCTCGACGAACCGGCCGCCGCCGACGCGGACCGAGACGGGCTCGCCGCCGTCGTCCACGTACAGATCCAGGTTCCAGTGGGTCTCGGGTGAGACGCCGACCGCCCAGTCCAGGTGGTTGATGCGCCCGTCCAGGTGCACGAACTTGCCGTGGGTCCACAGCCCGGCGACCTGGAAGCCCCGGTCGTGGTCGACGCTCTCGTCCAGCTCGTCGCAGCCTTCGTGCACGCAGCTCCGCGGGTAGCGCGTCTCCGACTGCTCGCTGATGCGGCCGGGGACGCCGGTCATGAAGACGTTGGCCCCCTCGCGGTCGACCCAGGGGTAGGTGCCGCCCAGGTCCTCGCCGTCCGCGATGACGTTCCCCTCGGTGTCGCGGAACGGGTAGGCGGCCAGGCCGTACACGCCGACCATGTCGGGGTCGTAGGGGGCGTGCGACATGGGGTGGAAGTCGGTCCAGCCCGTGATGTCGCATGGCTCGGCATCGTCGGGGAGCAGGCTGTAGGCCAGGTCGTAGTACCGGCTGAGCGTCTCGCCCGTCTCGGGGTTCGTCCAGTCGCGAGGCAGGCGACCCAGCCGTCCGGTCATCAGGCGGCCATCGCTCGTCACCGAGGGCTCGGTCCACTCGGTCGAGGCCGAGACCCAGGCGCCCTCGACGGGCTCGCCCAGCGTGATGTCCGCGATGCGCGCGTCCGAGGTCTTGGGGTCCGAGACCACGACGGTGACCGGTGTGCCCCACAGCTGGAAGCCGATGTCCGGACTGGTCGAGCTGATGACGTGCAGGTCGTAGCAGTCGTCCAGGCCGTCGTCTCCGCAGGCGTAGGGGTTGGGCTGCTCTCCCGGCTCGGGGAACTCGGTGGTCGGGTCGCAGATGGCGTGGTGGCCGAGGCGGAACATCTCCGGGTCGAGCGCGGGTGGGAACTCGACGTCGAACGGCGCCGTGTCCGCCAGGATCTCGGGTCCCGCCGGACCCTGGAGGATGGGCTCGTCGAGCTTCTCGGGCGCGAACAGGAAGAACGACAGGTTCGTCGACAGCCGGTCGATGTCGGCGGTGGCTCCTTGGACGCGCAGGGCGACCCGGCCGTCCATCGTCGTCCGGTGGCCGGGCACGTAGGGGGACGGGTTCTCGACGTCGTCGTCGACGGTGGCCACGTCGCGCAGGATCCGTGGCGTCTGCGGGTGGGTGTCGTAGGCGTTCGTCGCCAGGGGAACCTGGCCGCAGGCGAGGCTGAACAGGAGCACCCGCTACTCGGGGCGCAGGGCCTGGTGGCAGCTCGAGCAGTTGCTCAGGAGCTCGCCGTAGTAGCTG
>JAAESX010000282.1 GCA_024228935.1 Pseudomonadota bacterium | reverse complement strand
CTGGACGACCGCACCGAGGTCGAGGACACCGCCACCGACCCGAACGACGCCGACTCGGACGACGACGGGCTGGACGACGGCGAGGAGCTCGACGAGTACGGCACCGACCCGAACGACGCGGACACCGACGACGGCGGCGTGAGCGACGGCGACGAGGTCGAAGCGGGCACCGATCCGCTCGATCCGGACGACGACTACCCGGTCGAGGACACCGGTGGAGACACGGGGATCGATGGCCCGACGGAGGGCTGGTACCAGGGCGGCGGAGGCTGCGGCTGTGCGAGCACCAGCGGGGCACCGGCGGGTGCTGCGGCGCTCCTGATGCTGGGCCTCGCGCTCGTGCGCCGGCGTCGGCAGTAGACCCCGGGGTCAGTCTCCGAGGAGCTCCTTCTTCAGGCGCTCGAGCTCCTCGGGCGACATCATCGTGGTCTTGCCCTCGTCGAGGCCGGCCGGCTGTGGCTCCGGCTCGGGTGGCTCGGGTGGCTCGTCCAGCGCGGCGAGCTGACGCGCGATCTCCTCGGGGGACATCATCGTCGTCTTGTCCTCGTCGAGGCCTCCAGCCGAGACCACCGGGAGAGGCGGCGGCGCGGCCTTCACCGGCTGCGGCTCGGCGGGCTTCTTCTCCTTCACCCAGGCCATCAGGTCGTCGACGGACTTGGACTTCCGCGGTGGTTCCGGTGGCTTGGACGGTCTTCTCAGCTGCTCGGGCAGCTCGCTCTCCAGGATTCCGACGCGGCGTCGCCGGCGGCCGTGGCTGCGGCGGAGCTCGTCGGACCGATCCTCCAGGTCGTCGAGCTGGTCGCGCAGCCGCTCGGTCTCCTGCGGGAACCCGTCCAGCGCCTTGGCGAGCTCGTTCACCCGGCGCTTCGACTGCGTCCACGCGGCGTTGGCCGTGCGGAACGGACCGGCGTCCGGTCGAGAGCCGGCTTCCACCTGGACGGTGGGCTTGCGGTTCCGGGCTGCGATGAGCCGGGTCTCCACGAGCTCCAGGTGGGAGCCACGCATACCGGCCAGCAGCCTGGCCGCGAGCAGGAGCTGCTTCAGCTGAGAGTGTGCGCTTCGGGCCTCGGTCAGGCGCTCGAAGCGGCAGGCGTCCCGCTTGTCCAGCGCCAGGGTCCGCGCGTTGTCGAGCCCCAGTCCGGCCTGCTCGAACGCGTCGATGGCCTGGCCGGCGCGCTTGCGGTCCCGCTCGGCGTCGAGCAGGGCACGGCGGACGTCCCCGATGAGCGGGGCCTCGATCTCGGGTTCGTCAAAGTGGAACGGTTTCGGGGTCTTGGCGGCCACCTCGGCCAGCAGTCGGGCCTGCTCGGTGCGACGGGGACCGAAGCCGGCGCGACAGACATGGGTCGCGAGGGTCTGCTCGCGATGCGCCATCCAGCGCTCGGTCGCGGCCTTCAGCTTGCGGGCGCGGGCGACCTGGGCGCGGGCGTGGACCAGGTCGCGACGGGCGCTGTCCTGCTCGGCGCGGTGGTCTGCCAGGACGTGCTCGGCGTCGCGAAGCATCCGCTCCGAGGGCGAGGTGTCCGGGAGGCTCGAGGGCTCCTCCGGCGGGCGGAGGAGCGCCGCGATGCGGGCCCGAGCCTTGGCGATCCGATCGGCCAGGGCCGCGCTCTTGTCACCGCGGCGGGCTTGCGCGAACCGGATCCGGGCGATGCGGCCGTTCACGCCGGCCTGGATCGCTGAGCGGCCCTCGACGGCGAGGCGCCCCAGCCGGGCGATGTCGGCGAGCAGCTCGTCTCGGGTGCGCGCACGCCGGTCTCGCGCTTCGGCGGCGACGTCTCGTTCCTGGCGGGCCTCGTCGATCTCCTCCTGCGAGCCGTCGACGTGGTGCTGCATCTGATCGAAGCGGCGCTGGGCGTCCTGGACCGCCTCGTCGAGCGTGTCGTGGTCAGCCTGCGGCATCGCTGGTGGTGGCGGCGCCGGGGTCTCGACCGTCTGCCCGGGGATGGCCGCGCGGTGCCGGAGCGTGGCGTCCAGTCTCTCCAGACCGCGGATCCGACGCTTGAGCGCCGCCAGGGTCGCGCGCCGGTTGTCCGCGCGGCGGCGTGCCAGGTCCCGCGCACGGCGATGGGGGGAGCCCGCGGTCGGGCCTCCCAGCTCGGCGCGGCGGGCCTCGGCGGCCGCGAGCGCCTGCTCGAAGGGGGCGATGTCGGGCATCGGAATGGGCTCGGAGGCCTCGACCGCGGAGACCGTGGTCCGTGCGGTTGGAGCTCGACCCTGCATGGCGGCCTGGCGCCTCAGGTGCGCCGTCACGATGCGGTAGCGAAGCGCGAGCAGCCGCCGGCGCAGGACGCCCAGGCGCGCCTGGTCCAGGTCGGTCTGTGCGGCCAGGAGGGGCGCCTCGTCGATGGCCACGGGCTCGTCCGCGGGCCCGTCGACCGTGCGAGCGCGGGCCCGGCTCAGGGCGGCGGTCAGGGCGACGTGTCGTTCGTGCAGGGCGCGCCGGGGAGCGATCAGGGGGTGCGGTCCGGCACGCTCAGGCTCAGGCTCAGGCTCGGGCTCGGCTGCAGACGCCGCGGCTCCGGGCGCCACCCCCGCGCGCTCGGCGACCAGGCGACCGATCAGGACCGCGAAGACCGGCGTCGCTTCGGCCTCGGCCGCGAGCGCCTCCGCCTCGGACTCGATCTCGGGCAGGACCCCGCGCAGCGCCTCGGCCAGCTCGCCGACGCCGTCCGCCATCACCATCGACCTGTCGTCCAGGATCGGGGCCAGCTCCTCGAGCACCTCTCGGGCCAGGTCCTCGTGCTCGGCCAGGGCCTCGGGTAGCTCGAGCCCATCCAGGTGGAAGGCCAGGATCCCGCTGAGCGGCTGGTCGTCCTCGGGCGGGTCGTCGTCGGTCGCCAGAGACAACGCCACGTCCGCTGCCAGCCAGTCGACAAGCGCTCGCCCATGAGCGTGGTCGGCGAGCTCGCCGACGGGGTCGTCGGGCCAGAGGACGCCCGCCACCGCGGCCAGTCCGAGCACGCGTAGCGACGTGTCTCGGCCCTGGTCCTCTTCGAGGTCGGCGATGCCCGCGGCCCAGTCGACGTGGGCGTCGTGCAGCGAGAGCGCGCTGCGGAGAGACAGGGTGATGCCCGCGAACCAGCTGCCCGTGTCGAGCTCGGCCGCCAGCGCGAGCGCCCGGGCGGCGCCCGCGTCGGGGGCGGGCGGGGCGAGGTCCCCCGCGCTCGGCGGATCGGGCACGACGGTTCGGACCAGCGTGAGGCACGTCACGCGTCCCGGATGCGCGAGGAGGGACGGGAGCGTCAGCATCAGCCGGCTCCGAGCTCCTCCCGCAGCGCCTTGATCTCATCGACCAGCGCGGCGTCCTCGGCCGCCAGGCGCTCCAGCTCGGTGTCGGCCTCGGCGATCTCGGCCGTGAGCGCGGCCTGCTCGGACTCGAGCTTGGCGATCTCTGCGTCGATCTCGGCCTGCTGGGCATCGGCGGCGGCCTGCTGCTCGGCCATGCGGGCCTTGCGGGCGCGCTCGGCCTCCTGGGCCTCCTCCAGCTCGCCACGGGCCCGGTCTCGCTCCTCGCGGCAGCGGGTGACCTCCTTGTCGGCGTCGGCGGCGGCCTGCTGCAGGCGGGCACCCTCGGCCTCGCGCTCGGACAGCGCCTTTTCGCAGCGCTCGACCTCGGCGTCCGCTTCCTCGAGGGCGGCGGCGGCCTCGGCGAGGCGACCGCGCGCCTCCTCCAGTTCCTCGGCCTGTCGGGCGAGGGTGGCCTCCAGCTCTGCCTGTTCCTGCGCGTCGTGGCTCATGCGCGTGAGTCTACCAGCCCCGGTACCGTCAACACCGGGGGCAGCCCGTCCAGGCGCGTCTCCAGTCGGACGGCGCGCAGTGCGATGCCGGATTCCCATGCGATGTCAGACCCATAGAGCGTGTCCCCCGCGATGGGGTGCCCCGCCTGGGCGCAGTGCACGCGCAGCTGGTGAGTCCGCCCGGTGTGCGGTCGAAGGAGCCAACGGACCAGCGGGTCGGGCACGACCGCGCTCGGGGAGACCTCGGCCGTGGTGTGGCTCTCCTTCCCGTGGGGGGCCTCGTACGAGCGCCGCTTGCCGCGAGCGAGCAGGCACCGCCACTCCTGTACGGGCGCCTGCGGGACCGGTCCGGACGTCCAGGCCTCGTATGTCTTCGCGACGCGCCCGTGCTCGAACGCCCGGTTCGCCTCCTTGTGGGCCGCCCTCGTCCGGGCAAACACGATGAGCCCGGAGACCGGCGCGTCGAGCCGATGACAGGGGAGCGCCACGCCGGTCTTCTCCAGCTCGCGCCTCAGCACGGTTCGAGGGTCGTCCGGGTGCCGCGCGGGCACGGTCAGCCAGCCGGCGGGCTTGTCGACGACCAGCCAGGCGTCGGACTCGAAGACGACCTGCATCACTTCGCGCGGTTGGTGTTCCGCTGGTCGGCGCGGCGACGGGGCCAGCCGGTCGCGACATCGCTCGCGGCCCCGCTGTAGGCCACCAGGCCCGCGTCGAGCTGGTAGACGAGCGTGCCGTCCCAGACCAGCGGCGCTGGAAGCGTCGTCACGGCCGCGAAGTCCGCCACGTCGCCGACCCGGGCCTTGCCTTTGGCGTCGAAGACCAGCGTCCGGCCGGGGTCATCGGGCAGCACGCACGCGGTGTACGCGGCGCCGTCGTCCCCCAGGACCGTGCGGTTGCACGTGTATTCCAGGAACTCCTCGGCCTCGTCTTCCCGGCCGGTGACCACGAGTCCGTCGCCCGAGCGGACCGACACCGCGCCGTCGAAGGTCAGGCCGACCCCCTCGCTGGTGCCCAGCACCTCGCCGGTCGCCGGGTCCAGCTCGGTGATGACCCCCGCCTCCAGCACGTGGAGCCCTTGGTGAGGGATGACCTCGGTGTTGGCGGACGCGCCGTCCAGCAGGGTCTGCCACAGCCGGTTCCCGTCGTCGTCGACCGCCGCCAGGAGCCCGCCGGTGCCGTCTGTCAGCACGACGTAGATCGTCCCGTCGGCGCCCACCGCGGGCTGCCCGATCGGACGCCCCGCCTCGAACGGGGTCTGCCAGGCCACGCCGTCGGACGTGAGCGCGGTCAGGAGTGCCTGGTCCTGCGCGAGCGTGAGTCCCACCAGGTAGAGCGTGTCGTCCGCCCCGACCGCCGGAGGCTCCTGCACGACCATGTCCGCGCTCAGGCTCCACAGCATCAGGCCGTCGAGGTCGTACACGAAGACGCCCGCCTCGGCCCAGGTCACGACCTCGTCCGCGCCGGTGACCACGGGCATGCCCCCCGCGGCGTCGGGCATCTCGGTGCTCCACATCGTGCCCCCGCTGGCCACGTCGATGCCCAGGAGCATTGGGCCGTCGGTCGCATAGATCACGCCGTCGACGAGCGCGACCTCGGAGATGTCGAGGCCCTCCTCCCAGGCGAGCTCGAGGGGAGAACGGGCGCAGGCGAGGGTCAGCAGGAGCATGACCGGAACGTATCCCGGGGGGATGATGGTCCACATGAGCAAGGCCGTCGTCCTCGGGAGCGCGTTCCACGACCAGGGTCCCCGGGGCCGCGAGGTCGTGGTGCACACGCGCTTCGGACTCGCTCGGATCCACGAGCACGCCGACGGCTTCGTCCTGTACCGGCACGGCCTGCCGCACCAGATCCCTTGGCGAGCGAACGCCGTGGCGCTCGCCCAGCTGGGGGTGACGCGGCTGCTCGTCACCTCGCCGGTCGGGGTGCTCGATCCGGCCGTGCCGCTGGACCGACTGCTGCTCGTCGAGGACGTCCTGTGGCCCGACATGCGCCTGCCGAGCGGGGGCGTCTGCACCGTCTTCGACGAAGGCGGCGGGCACCTGGTGCTCGAGGACGGTCTGGTCTCGACTGCGCTGAACTCGTAGATTCGTGAACAGTTCAGGGTTGATGGCGTTGTCTTCAGCTTCGTGCCGGGGCCGCGGACCAAGACCCCGGCCGAGAACAGGTGGCTGGCGAGCACGGGCGCCCAGGTGAACTCGATGAGCGTCGCGCCCGAGCTGGTGATCGCCAACGAGCTCGGCATCCCCTGTGCGGCCCTGGTGGTCGGACACAAGCTCAGCCACCCGGATCACCCGGCCCCGGACCGGACCGGAATCGCCGAGTCACTCGAGCGCTCCCGCGCCGAGCAGCTGGCCGTCGTGGAGCACTTCCTGGCGTCGGCGCCCGCCGTCCCCTTCGCCAACACGCTGTTCCGCTTCTCGTGATCGACCCCGTCGCGCATGTCCGCGAGCGGCTGCCCCAGCTCGGCGCCAGTCAGGCCCAGGTGCTCACGGGTGGGCTGCTGAACCACGTCTGGCGCGTGGTCGGCTCGGGCGGATCGGTCGTCGTGAAGCACGCGCCGCCGTACGTGGCCAGCGCCCCGGACGTCCCGCTCGATGTGGCGCGCATCGGGTTCGAGGAGCGCGCGCTCCGCATGCTGGGGCAAGGGGGCGTGCTCCAGGACGTGGCCTCGCCCCAGGTCCGGCCACCTCGGCTGCTGGACCGCGCGGGGGAGACCCTCATCCTCGAGGACCTGGGGGACCTGCCGCACCTGGGCGAGCGACCCTCTCCCGAGGCGGCGGCGGCGCTCGGTCGCTTCATCGGCCGGCTCCACGCCCGGTCCGCCAGCGTGCGCGGGATGGCCAACGATGGAGTCCAGGCCACGCGGAACGCCCTTTGCTACCAGCGCTACGACCCGGCTCTCGGCGTGCGCCTCATGCAGCCGGGGGTCTGCCTCGTGATGGGGGACCTGTGGCCGCCGAGCGTGCTGGTCGATGGCTGGGGGGCCCGCGTCATCGACTGGGAGCTGGCCCACTTCGGTCAGCCCATGCAGGACACCGCGCATCTGGCCGCGCACCTGTGGCTCGCGGATGCGCTGCCAGCCTGGGCGGCCTTCGACCGGAGCTACCGGGACGAGGTCGACCCCCAGGCCCTGCAGCCGGACCACCGCTCGTGCTTCGCCCGGCACTTCGGCGTCGAGCTGCTCGTCCGGGCGCTCGGCCCTTTCCCGATGCCGGTGCGCGAGGGGACCGAAGCGGTGGGAAGGGCGGCGCTCCTGGGTCAGCTGCCGCCGGGTGTCGCCCCCGCGTGACACCCCGTCGTCCACGGATGACAACAGGGCCCCGCGATCCACGAGATCCCGCGCGCTTGTGAGCTGGCACGGCGGTTGCTTTGGAGGGTGTGACCGCCACGCACCGGAGTCCAGGATGACCCTCTTCACGCTCGCCGCCGCCCTCTTCGCCAACGACGTCCAGGCCGCCAAGGTCGTCGAGGAGCCCGATGACGACGCGATCATCTACAAGAAGAGCCTGCACGGGTTCCGGCTCGGGTACGCCTACGCCAACAACGCGGCGACCCACCCCAAGGTGAAGACGCCCCACATGTTCGTCATGGGGTACGAGTTCACGCAGCGCCTGGCCGGCGGCGAGTGGCTCACGGTCATCGCCGTCGAGAACCTCAGCCTGTCCGGCATCAACCAGTCGCTCTTCATCCCGACCGCCAACGTGCTCGTCGGCTTCGAGCTGAACAAGATGGCGCAGATCGGCGTCGGGCCCAACATCTCGCCCTTCGACGTGAACGAGAAGTACGTGCACATGGTCGCGGCCGGCGGCTTCACGGCCAACGCGGGCAGCTTCAATGTGCCCATTCACGCGTACTACATCCCCGACGTCGACGGCGACTGGCGGGCTGGCCTCACGACCGGCGTGAACTGGTAGGCCGCGCCTCGAATAGACGGGATACCTCCTCTTCATCCGAGGAGATCCCATGGTCGCCGAGCCCACCCCCACCTTGAAGCACGCGAGCGTCGCCGCGATGCTCGTCCATCGTGTCGCCGAGTCTGCGAGCGAGGACGCGTTCTACTACCCCGACAGCCGCGAGGCCTGGCACACCATGAAGTGGGCCGAGGTCGGCGAGCGCGTCCGCCGCATCGCGTCGGGGCTGAAGGCCATCCGGGTGCAGCCCGAGGAGCGAGTCGCCATCCTGTGCGCGACCCGCGTCGAGTGGATCCTGTGCGACTTCGGCATCTTGTGCGCCGGCGCCGCGACCACGACCATCTACCCGAGCTCCACGGCCGAGGAGAGCGAGTTCATCATCTCGGACTCCGGCGCCGTGGTGGTGCTCGCCGAGAACGACGACCAGATCGAGAAGCTGCTCGCGGTGCGGGACCGCATCCCCAACGTCCGCCAGGTCGTGACCATCGACGGCTCGACCAGCGCCGACGGCTGGGTCATGCGGCTGGACGCCCTTGAGGAGAAGGGGCTCGAGTTCGACGACGCGACCCCCGAGTCCTGGCGGGAGACCATCGACGCGATCACGCCGGACAAGCTGGCGACGCTGATCTACACCTCGGGCACGACCGGCACCCCCAAGGGCGTCGAGCTGCTGCACGACTGTTGGGTCTACACGGGCGAGGCGCTCGACCAGCTGGGCCTCTTCGCCGACGGCCACAAGCAATTCCTGTGGCTGCCCATGAGCCATAGCTTCGGCAAGGTCCTGGAGATCGCCACGCTGGTCGGCCCTGTCCCGACCGCCATCGACGGTCGCATCCCCAAGATCATCGACAACCTCAGCATCGTGCGCCCGACCTTCATGGCGGCCGCTCCCCGCATCTTCGAGAAGGTCTACAACAAGGTCGTCACGGGGGCCGAGGAGGCCGGCGGGGCCAAGCTCCGCATCTTCAAGTGGGCGCTCGCCGTCGGCAAGGAGGTCTCCGCCATCCAGCAGAAGGGCGGCGAGCCCGGGCCGTTCCTCGAGCTCAAGCGCCGCATCGCGGACCGCCTCGTGTTCTCGAAGCTGCGGGCTCGTTTCGGCGGTCGGATCCAGTACTTCATCAGCGGTTCCGCCCCCTTGAGCCGTGATATGGCCGAGTTCTTCCACGCCGCGGGCATCCTCATCTGCGAGGGCTACGGTCTGACCGAGTCCAGCGCGGCGAGCGTGGTGAACCGGCCTGACCAGTTCCGGTTCGGTACGGTCGGCCTGCCCATGCCGGGCACCGAGCTGAAGATCGCCGACGACGGCGAGATCCTGATGAAGAGCCGCGGCATCATGCGCGGCTACTACGGGCTCGGCGAGAAGACCGCCGAGACGCTCCAGGACGGCTGGCTGCTGACCGGCGACATCGGCGAGATCGACCCGGACGGCTTCCTCAAGATCACGGACCGGAAGAAGGACCTCATCAAGACCTCGGGCGGCAAGTACGTCGCTCCCCAGGCGCTGGAGTCCAAGCTCAAGGCCCTGTGCCCGTACCTGTCCCAGGTGCTGGTCCACGGAAACGCCCGGAACTTCTGCACCGCGCTCGTCACGCTGGATCCCGAGGGCATCCCGGTCTGGGCCGAGGACCACGACCTGCCCGGTCGGACCGTCGCGCAGCTCTCGACCGAGCCCGCCGTCATCGCGCTCGTCCAGAAGGCGGTCGATGCGATGAACAAGGACCTGCCCAGCTACGAGACCATCAAGAAGTTCGCCATCCTGGACCGCGACTGGAGCATCGAGGAGAAGGAGCTGACGCCCAGCTTGAAGGTGAAGCGCAAGGTCATCGAGGCCAAGCACAAGGACGTGCTGGACGGCTTCTACACCGGCTCGATCAAGGCCATTTGATGACCCTGTCCCCGCTGGCGTTGTGGGTGGGCGCTGCGCTGGCCACGCCCCTGGCTTCGCGCGAGCTGGCGAGTGAGTCGATCTCCCAGGTCGAGTGGACCGAAGCCGGCATCATCGGCCTGAACACCTGGGGCCAGGTCGTGGTGCTCGACGAGGGCCTGGGCATGATCGACGCGTTCGACACCAGCCGGACCACCTGGGGACTGCAGGTCTCGCCGGACGGGCAGCTGGTCGCGACCCAGGTCTGGCGAGGACGAGCGAGCTTGTACGACGTCTCGACCGGAAAGCGGGTCGTCAAGGTGCCGAAGGCCACGCGGTGGTCTGCGCCGAGCGTGCTCCCCGGCGTGAACGACCGGTACCTGGTCATCGAGGGCAGCATCCTGGAGCGGGATCTGATCGGCGCCGAGCGCATCGTCGCCGACGGCATCTGGCTCGCCTCGGACGAGCACGCCGGGTACCGCGACGACGGCACGCCCTTCGCCTGGGAGGGCGGACGGCTGCACGTCTACGACCCCGCAGGCGAGCGCACCCTCACCACGCGCAGCTCGGCGGTCTCGATCGAGGCGGTCGACGGCGGGTTCGTCCTGCTGGACTACGACGGATCGGTCGAGCGGGTCGGGCTGGACGGGGAGCGTTCCTCGCTGCACACTGGCACCGGGCTGGGCGCCAGCGCGATCACCCGGGACGGGCAGACGCTCGCTCGGACCGACATGTCCGGCACCACCATCCAGTTCATCGACCCGGACAGCGGCACGGTCCTGGACACCGTCGCGGCCTCGTCCGGCGTCTACGACCTGTCGTTCTCGCCCGACGGCGAGCGCCTGGTCAGTGTGTGGATGGACGGCCAGGTGCGCATCGACTCCGTGCCCGACGGCCCCCGGGTCGATCTGTCCGCCTCTCGCGGCGTCGCCCCCGTCCACCTGAAGGTCTCGACCGACGGCCGGCGCGCGGTCGCCGTGTGGGCCGATGGACACGTCGCGGCCTGGGACCTGGCCACCGGCGCTCCCTTGTCTTCGTTCGACATCCCGCTCTTCGCGGGCTGGGGCGTCGGGCTGGTCGAGGTCTCCGCCGACGGCACCTGGCTGGCCGCTGCCACGAGCCGAGGCACGGTCCTTCGCTGGAACGTGGACACCGGCGAGTCGTTCGGGCCCCTACTCCCGGGAGGCGAGTCCCAGGTGCTGGTAGACCTCGCCGAAGACGGGTCGCTGGGCGTCGCCTCGGCCTCGTGGGTCCGCACATGGAACGCCGAGGGCGAGCTCGTCGGCGAGTTCCCGGCGACCTACCCGGGCGCCCTCGCGGTGGGCCCTGGCGGCGTGACCGTCGTGGTGGCCGACTACCAGGGCAGCATGACGGCCTTCGACGCGCCGACCGGCGAGGTCCTGGCCAGCCGCGCCAGCGACCTGTACGCCAGCGTGCCGCTCGCGATCGATGTCGGCGAGACCGTTCGCTTTGTCGATGGCGTCGGCGTGTGGGCGTGGGACCTCCAGACCGGAGAGGTCGAAGGGGTCTTCATGCGCGAGGCCTCGCTGGCCTCGCTGGCCCCCGGCGCGATGGCCTTCCAGAGCTGGAACACCGGCGGCACCGAGCTCTTCGACGAAGACGGCACCTCGCTGATGTCGATCTCCGGGGCGACCCTTCCCAGCTACCCGCTGACCCCGACGCTGATCGCTGCGCACCCCACCGGGGTCGCCTGGGCGTCACTGCACGGCCACGTGCACTGGTCGACAGCCGACGAGAGCCGGGTCCTCACGGGCGCACAGCCGGAGATCTGGGGCGTGGCCGGCACCGAGGACCAGCTTGTCGTGGCGACCTCGCGCGGGACCTACGCGCTGGACGACGCGGTCCATGAGCTCTCGGATCAAGGGCTGCTCGAGCTCGCGGTGCTGGATGGGGTCGTCTACGGACGCCAGATCGACGGCACCACCCGGGCCTGGAAGACCGGCTCCTGGGCCGACGCACCCACGCTCGAGGGCTGGCCCGTCGGCACGGAGCGACAGGTCGGCTGGGGCGCGGATCTCCCGGGCGCGAAGCTCAAGCGGCGCCAGCGCAACGCCATGTCCGGACGCATCACGGACTGTCCGGACGGTAGCCGCGTGCTCTCCGCGGACATGAGCTGGGGCGCGGCCTCCACCGTGTTCGTCGTCGACCCCGAGGGCAAGGTGATCGAGGCCGACACGGCGGTGTCCGGCCAGAGCCGCCTCGAGTGTGTCGCCACGCCGGACGGGGTGCGAGCCATCGTCGGGACCAGCGGCGGAGCGGTGACGGTGCTCGACGTGACGACGGGCGAGTGGATCGCCGGTCTACCCGGGGACGGCTCGCCGGTCCACGCGCTGCACGTCAGCGACGAGGGCATCTGGGTCGGGCACGCCAGCGGCGCGCTGCGGGTCTGGGGGCTCGACGGGACGTTCCGATACGAGCGATTGTTCTTCGACGGCGGCACCACACTCGCCCACGACGGGGAGGGACTGCTGTGATCCTCTGGCTCTTCGCATGCATCCCGGCCGAGGACATCCGCACGCCGCCCATCATCCGCGGCCCGCAGACCGACGACGACGAGGAAGCCGACGTCCACGAGCCGAGCGACTCCGCCATCCCGGGGGACACCGGACTCGAGGACACCTCGGTCCCGACGCCGAGCGAGCTCGAGATCTGCTACCCCGGGCCCGCAGACGACTGGTCCGTGTGCTTCCCGCTGGTCGAGTACGACTCCGCCTGGGGCGCCGACTACGCCTACTCCGAGCCCTACAACGGATCCGCCCAGTATGCGAAACCGTTGCGCTTTCTCGACCTGAGCGCCGTCGATCCGGACGCCGCGCTGGCCGAGAACTTCGTGCTCGACGAGTTCATGCAGGAGTGGAAGGGCCGCTACGCGTTGATGCAGCCGCACGCCGTCGAGACGATGCAGATCCTGCGTGACCGCGTCGGTGGACCGGTCACTGTGAACTCCGGCTACCGGAACGTCAGCTACAACGCGGGCGTCGGTGGGGCCGAGTACAGCCGACACATGTACGGGGACGCCATCGACATGGCGAGCTCGGCCGCGTCGCTGTCGGAGATAGCCGGACACTGCGAGGACCTCGATGTCGGCTACGTCGGCTGGTACGAGACGCACATCCACTGCGACTGGCGGAACACGCCGCTGGACGACGCCCTGTACGGCGGCGCTCGCAGTGGCACCGCGACCCCGCCGGTCGACCTGGGCGCCACGCTGGTGCCCGGCCTGGTCTGGTCCGCCCCGGCCGAGGGCTGGGACGAGGGCGAGCCGCTTCGCGAGTGGATCGCCTACGACGCGGGCGGCGAGGTCCTCACCCAGGCCACGTCACGGCACTTCCTGCCGCCGGCGGGGACGGCGAGCCTGCAGGTGACCGTCGGGCGGGAGATCGTCCTCAACGCGGCCGTCGACTGATCCGAGAGGTCCTCCTGGAGGGCCGTCATGCTCAGGGTGCACGCCGAAAGCACCATCGTTGTCCTGCTCCAAGGAGTCTGGGACGAGTCCCAGCTCGCGGAGCTGGAGCGCTCGGAGCCACTCCTGGCGCGGCGTCTGGAGAACGTCGCGGCGTCCACGCGCTTCGGCTCGGGACGGATGCCGGGCAGCGCCGCCCAGGCCGCGATGACCCTGGGCGCACCACGCGTCCGCCACGTCGCCGCGTGGCACGTACTGCTGGACGCCCTGGGCGAGCAGGGCACCCCCGAGGCGGTGACGCTCGCCGCCCACGCCCTGGTCGACGCCGAGGCCGATCCCTTCGCCGCGATGACGTGCGCGATGGCGAGCCGCCTGGGCTGGCGGCTGTTGAGGTCTTCGCAGCCGGTCGCTCCCGCCGTGGCCCGCCTCGTCGCCGCCGCTGGTGGGCGCGATGTCGAGCGTGCGGTGTTCGGTCGCACGAGCGAGGACATGCTCTACGACTTCATCGCCCAGGTGGATCTGCCCCACGACCTGGCGGCGCTGATCATCCCGATGCCGGAGTCGCCCGAGGAGGCCATCCAGAGCGCAGCGCTGGAGCGTGCCGGAGACCCACCCGGCGTGGCGTTCGAGCTGGCTCGGATGCTGGAGGTCACGGCCGGTCTGGTCGAGGTCGTCGACGCCTCGGAGCTCGCCGCATGTGTGGCCGACGTCCTGTCCGAGCGCAGCGACCTGGACACGCGCATCGAGGCCCTGCAGCGGCAGGTCGAGGAGCTGCAGGAGGACGACCGGGGGGTCGGGGACGGCATCGACGCCAACACCGCCGAGGGGCGCCTGGAGATCGAGGTGGCCCGAGCGACCCGGTACAAGCGACGGCTGACGGTCGTCGCCGGGTCGATCCAGCCCGGGGACTACGACCTGCCCCCGCACACGGTCCTCGAGCACCTGGCCGAGCGACTCCGCGGAGCGGTGCGGGTCTGCGACGTCGTCGGGGTGCTCGATCGAACGACGCTGCTCATCGTGCTGCCCGAGACCGACGTGCGAGGCGGCCGCGCCTTCGCCGAGCGCAACGAGTACATGCTGCGGACCCGCCCGATCGAGCTCCACGGGGTGATCGTGCCGCTGCGGCCGAAGTTCTACGTCACGTCGCTCCAGCAGGAGGGTGACCCCAAGGCGCCGGACCTGTTGGCGTCGGTCGTCGACGGCGTCCGGGGCATGCGGCCGGACCAGCGCGTGCTGTGCAACGACCGCGGCCAGAGCATCTGGCGGACCAGCTCGGGCTAGCTCCAGCCTCGCGGCCGGACGAACGCGATCGACGTCGTGTACCCGTGCAGCCAGGTCCGTCCGTGCACCGGACCGAGCTCACCGTTTCCGAAGAAGCCACCCATCGGCACGTCGCCCACGTGCTCGCGCACCAGCGCTGAGTCGTGATCGGGCTTCCCGTAGAACTTCACGCCGCGCCCCATGCACGAGAACATCAGGGCGCCGACGGGGGTCGGGCTCCGCATCACGTGCTGGGCCAGGAGCCCGCGCAGGTCGCTCGACGAAGCGGCCGGATCACGCAGGTGGAACTGGATCATCGCGCCCTCGGTGACGCTCGCGCCGATGGCCACGACGCCCGCCTTCCGGTCGACCCCGACCACGTGGCGGATGAGGAAGTCGGTCGAGTCGGCCATGGCCATGCCGACCATCGGCGAGGCGGCGAACAACGGGCGCTCGTCGGGCTTCAGCGCGGTGAAGACCTCGTCGAGGATCTCCAGCGCGGACCGACCGTCCAGCTCGAAGACCAGGTCGTGCCGGCCTCGCGTGACCTTCATCGGCTGGCCGAGTGGGCGACAGCCCTGGGCCACGAGCGGCTCGATCACGAGGTCGCCGTAGAGCGCCACGCCGACGCAGCCGTCGTGGTGCAGCTCGCCGTCCAGGAAGAGCGCGTTCTCCTCGGGGCCGGTCCCTCCCGAGGCCAGTCCGCCGACCTTGACGGCCCCCGGGTAGGCGTCGTCCAGGCTCGCGATGAGCTGGAGTGGGTCGGTCGAGAGCGGGTCGGGGAGCAGGATGAACGCCGGCTCGTGCTCGGGCTCCAGCCCCAGCAGCCCGCGCCAGTCGCTCGGGACCTCGCCCTGTCGAAGCCGGAAGGGCACGCAGCCCACGTCCGGGAGCTGGGCAGCGAGGAGCGCGATGGCCGGCTCGTTCTCGACCTCGAAGCCGCCTCCGATCACCGAGCCGCCGCTGCAGCCGATCACCGTGGCGTTCGGGTGGTGCTCCTTCAGCGTGCTGCCGATCGTGTCGTACCGCACCTCGTAGTGGGGCGAGACGAAGACCAGCAGCAGGTCGGGGGCGGGGAGCTCGTCGGCCAGGTGCTGCAGGAGCTCGATGAGGGCGCGGCCTGCCTCGGCCTCGGTCGTGATGGTGCTGGTCCACTTCACGCGGGGGTCAGCCTCCGCTCCCGCGGAAACGCTCGGCGTCCTCGCGGAACAGGAAGTTGAAGGTCGTGAGCGAGCCGTAGCAGCGCGTCAGGTAGCCCTGGAGCTCGGCCTTCTCGGCGGTGCTGAGGCTCTTGTGGTTGTTCAGCTTCTGCTCCATCACGCGGAGCTTCTCGCGGACCGAGGTGACCTTCTTGAAGAGCGCGTCTGCCGACGTCTCCTTCACGACCCGGCCCTCGTCGTCCTCGAAGATGACCTTTCCGGCCAGCATCCGGCGGGAGATCCGGACGTCCTGACCTCCGGCTTCCTCCTTCACGGCGGTCCTCACCGCATCCACCACCAGGTCGTACAGCTCGTCGGTCTCCACGTTCGCAACCTCCTGCAAGAGATCGTACATGGGGGGCATGTTGACGCTCCTTCTCGCCTGCTCGCCCAAGGGCTCGTACGACCTCGACGACACGCACGAGGTCGATGTCGCGGCCGACGGCTCGATCACACTCTGGGTGGATGGGCGCGAGACGTTCGCCACCGTCGGCGCTCCCGAGGGTCGGACCTTCGACGAGGAGCTGCTGGCATCGCTCGGGGTCTTCACGTTCGAGCGGTCGGGCGAGGTGGCGGTCGGCGCGGGTGACCTGAAGCGCGCGAAGGCTTCGGGAGAGGGTCAGCAGCTCGCCCCGTCGCTCACCCTGACGTTCTCGCAGGGGGTGCTGGTGATGACCGCCGGCGAGGGGGCCACCCACTTCACCTTCACGCTGGACGCCGACCACGACAGCCTGGCCGTCCCCGTCCGGTGTGACGCCGACAGCACGTTCCACGGCTTCGGCGAGCAGTACAACGCCACGGACCAGAAGGGCGAGGCGTTCCCGCTGCTGGTCAGCGAGCAGGGCATCGGTCGGGACG
This sequence comes from Pseudomonadota bacterium, assembly GCA_024228935.1. Taxonomy (GTDB): domain Bacteria; phylum Myxococcota_A; class UBA796; order UBA796; family CAJQPC01; genus JAAESX01. Next base: position 16,659 of record JAAESX010000282.1, on the reverse strand, counting down.
GGAGCGCCCGGCAGTTCACCGGCGACGCCCACACCAGCTACTTCCCGATGCCCTGGTACGTCGACGCCCGCGGCTGGGGCGTCCTGGTCGAGACGGATCGACGGGTCGAGGTGGACCTGTGCGCTGGGGACGCCGACGTCGCCTGGCTCGAGGTGGTCGGCGACGAGACGCTGACCTGGACCGTGCTCGACGGGCCCGAGCCACTGGATGTGGTCGAGCGACTCGGCGACCACGTGGGCCGTCCCACCGCGCCACCTGCGTGGGCCCACGGCACCTGGATGTGCACCCAGGGCGGGGACGAGGCGGTGCGCCAGCAGGTCGAGGCCATCGAGGCCGCCGGCATCCCCGCGTCGGTCCTCTGGATCCAGGACTGGTCGGGACGGCGCGAGAACCCGGGCGGAGGCTACGGCGTCCAGTACCGCTGGGAGATGGACGACAGCGACGAGCTGTTCGCCGACCTGCCCGCGCTCATCGATGAGCTGCACGACGGCGGCTACCGGGTCGTCGGGTACATGAACCCGTTCGTTGACGCCGAGCTCCAGCACTGGGACGAGATGGAGGCCGCGGGGATGCTCCCGCTGGACCCTGAGACCGGCGCCGTCTACGAGTTCATCGGGCCGCGCGGCAGCATGACGACCGCGGACCTCTCGAACCCGGACACCCAGGACTACATCCGAGGGCACCTGGTCACGGCGCTCACCGACGTCGGGCTCGACGGCTGGATGGCGGACTTCGCCGAGTGGCTTCCGCTCGACGCCGACATCCACACCGGCGACGCCGCGGCGTTCCACAACCGCTACCCCGAGGCCTGGCAGCGGATCAGCCGCGAGGCCATCACCGAGGCCGGCAGGGACGACGACGTGCTGATCTTCGCGCGGTCGGGCTGGACCGGCGTGCACGACGTCGCGATGGTGCACTGGATCGGCGACCAGGAGGCCGACTGGCACGACACCGATGGGCTTCCGACGGTGGTCCCCGCGATGATCAACTCGGGCCTCTCCGGCCAGCCGTTCACGACCCACGACATCGCCGGGTTCTCGGGCGGACCCTCGGGCGAGGAGCTGTACCTGCGCTGGACCGAGCTCGGCGCGTTCAGCCCGTTCATGCGGACCCACGACGGCAACGAGCGGGACGACAACTGGCGCTGGGACATGGACGAGGAGACGAAGGCGCACTTCGCCCGGTTCGCTCGCATCCACGAGGTCCTGGCCCCGGAGCTCATCGAGCTGGCGGAGCAGGCCGAGGACGCCGGCACCCCCATCGTGCGGCACCTGATGCTCGAGTTCCCCGACGACCCCGAGGTCTGGCCGCTGTCGGACCAGTACCTGCTGGGGCCGGACCTGCTGGTCGCTCCGATGCTCGTCGAGGGCGCCGACGAGCGCGAGGTCTACCTGCCCGAGGGCACGTGGTTCGACGTCTGGACCGGGGCCTCGACCGACGGTCCGGGCTGGATCACGGCCAGCGGGCCCATCGGCTCGCCGCCCGTCTTCTCGCGAGGCGCTGACCGGACCGACCTGCGAGCGGTCGAGTAGGCCTCAGAAGCCCTTGGGTCGCCGGCCGTTGCGCACATACAGGTCCCAGACGGCCACCTCGTCGGTGTCCCAGCGCGGCTCGCCCAGCCACGCTCTCAGGGCCGGCTCGCGGAGGAACTCGGGCTCGCCGCTGGCGTCGTGGGTCTTGAACAGCACCAGGTAGCTGAACTCGTTCGCCCGCAGCTCGCCGCGCTCGATCTCGCGGACCCAGTTGGGCACGCCGCCGCCCTCCTGCGAGTAGTGGAGCGGGACCGCGCGGGCGGTGATGGGCAGTCCCGTCAGCGCGCCGGCGATGACCCGGGCGTTCGCGCCTGCCTGGGACCCGAACGCGGGCAGGGCGATGACCCCCAGCCTTCGGGAGCCGGCCCCGGACCGGTCGTCGGTGGGGGTGTCGGCGCCGGCCTCGCGCAGGACCTCGTAGCCCGGGTAGGGCTCGACAGAGCGCGGGAACATGCTCGCGCTGGCCCAGAAGCCGTGGACCAGGTTCAGCGGCAGGATGAGCCATGCGAGCTGCTTCCAGCGGCGGTCCAGCAGGGCCACGCCAGCGGCCAGCGCGGTCACCAGGCCCAGGACGATGATGGGGTTGGCCCGGTAGTACTGGCCACCCTTGGCGAGCGGGTAGCCGACGCGCTCCAGCAGCTCCATCGGGAGGTGGAACGGGCCGTCGGAGAACGGGGAGGTCTGCCACGAGCCATCGATCATCAGCTGCGATCCGATGGCGACGACCAGGCCGATCCCGGCGACGAGCAGCCAGAAGCCGAGCTCGCGGGCCTGGCGATAGCGGCGGGCTGGGATGAGCACGACCATCAGGCCGATGAGCAGCGGCAGGCCCAGCGTGGAGACGTGTACGACCTCGGACGGGTCGTCCGGGATGGCGAACGGGCGGATGAGCAGGTTCCGCAGCGTGGCCACCGGCTCCTGGAACATCGGCGGGTCGATGCCCGGCATGATCACGGACGGCTGGAACATCTGCAGGGGGCCGCGCATGCCCTCTTCCATCGCGTAGTAGCTCTTGGCGGGCACCATCCCAGCGCCCGTCAGCGACAGCGCCAGGAAGCTCCAGGCCCCCTCGCGCAGGGACCGTCGCCACGCGCTGCGGAGCATCAGGAGCGGGCCGGCGAACAGCGGCAGGAACAGGCCGAAGTAGGGCTCGGTGAAGGCCATCGCCGCGCCCATGAGCGGGAACAGCGGCAACACCAGCCAGCCGCGCCGGGCATGCAGGAGCGTCCACGCCAGCAGGAGCCAGCACGGGTAGAACCCGATCTGGATCTTGTCGATGTTCCCGCCCGACAGCGTCGCCAGCATGTAGGGCGAGAGGCCGTAGAGGCAGCCCGCGAGCGCGGCGGTCCAGCCATCGGCGTCGGTGGCGCGTCGCACCCAGGCCGCGGTGAACCCGGCGGCGATGGCCGGCGCGAACAGGACCTGCATGTTGTACGCGCCGAGCGGGCCCCAGATGGCGCTGAGCGGCATGGCGATGAGCGCCGGGAGCCAGGCCAGGAACTGGGCCTGGCGCATGCCCGGGTAGCCCATCTCGTCCGTGAGTCCGCCCAGGGCGTGCTCGCCCCGGACGATGCCGCCCATGTAGTCCAGGGACCAGACGTGCGCGCCGCCGAACGCCGTCGGGTCGTACCACGAGTACGGGTGCAGCGGCAGCGGCCAGTACATGGCGAACATCACGGCCGTCGGCACGCCCAACACGGCGAGCACGGGCAGCAGCGGGCGCAGGCGCTCCAGCCGGTCCATCAGGGAGAGCGCAGGAGCTGGACGTGGGGCCGCGAGCCGACCAGGTCCCCGATGTCTCGCAGGGCCTCTTCCTGCTCGCGGCGGGTGAGCCAGGCCGTTCCGAGGGAGCCGTCGGACCAGCGCTCCTCGTCGTCGTACTCCCAGTTCAGGAACATCCCCATGCCCTCGACCTGGGCCAGCACGCGGCCGTACTCGCGGATCTCGTCGCCCGTCATCGCGTACCGGTCCTTGCGCCAGCCGGGCTGCTCGCTGCTGCCGTCACCGCCATCGCACAGGTTCAGGCCGTTGATGATGCCCAGGTCCAGCTCGCGTGAACGCTCGGCCTGCTCGTCCGCCCACTCCTGCACGGGACCGTCCATGGCCTTGTACTGGTTCACGCAGGCGTCGACCTGGGTGTAGGTCCCGCTCTCGGGCTCGGGCATCTCCGTGGCCCGCTCGCGCACGTAGGTCATCAGGCCCGGCATCAGCGACCCGGTGTAGCGGGCCATCTCTTCGAGCTCGGCCGCGATCGGGCCTCCCTCGGGGAAGTTGTGGATGTCGTCGAGCAGCATGTGGCCGACGAGCGTGCCGTCGTCGACGAACTCCTGGACGCCCGAGCCGGCCCAGGGCCCGAGCTGGACCTTCCAGGCGCGCACGTCGAAGGCGCCCTCGCGGGTGTAGCGGTCGTGGTCGCCGGCCATCCGCAGGGTCATCTTCACGCCGGCCAGACGGGCCTGGGGGAGCAGCGTGGACAGCGCGATGGCCGGGTCCGCGCAGGCCACCTGGTAGAGCGTGAGACCGGTCAGCGTCTGCAGCTGGTTCAGGGCGTCGGTCTCCCAGAAGCCGTTCAGCCCCCAGAACCCGAACAGCGGCCCGGACTCGACCTCGCTGGTCTCGTCTTCGTAGGCCTCGGGGCTCAGCGCGAGCAGCGCACCGAGCGTGGCTGCGAGGACAAGTCGGCATCGCATCTACCTGTAACCGTTCGTGTTCTGCGTGAACCAGCGCCACGCGGACGTGACCATCTCGTCCAGATCTCGGGTCGCCTCGAAGCCTGTCGCCTGGTGGAACCGCGACGGGTCCGCCGCGGCGGCCGGCACGTCGCCCGCTCGCCGGGGACCGTCGGTGTGCGGGACGCGGCGGCCGGTGTGCCGCTCGAAGCCGTCCAGGATCTCGCGCACGCTGTGCGGTCGACCGGTGCCGACGTTGAACGCCCGGTGGCCCGGCTCGGTCAGCTCGAGGGCCTTCAGGTGGCCCTGCGAAAGGTCGCAGACGTGGATGTAGTCGCGCAGGCACGTGCCATCAGGGGTGTCGTAGTCGGTGCCGAAGACCGTCAGCGCCTTTCTCGCGTCGGCGTAGGCGTCGAGCACCCGAGGGAACAGGTTGGCGCCGTTCGCGACGGGCTCGCCGATGTGGCCCGAGGCGTGGGCGCCGACCGGGTTGAAGTAGCGCAGCGACGTCGCCGACCAGCCCCGACGGTCCGCCATCCACTCGAGCATCTGTTCGCCCTGGAGCTTGGTCAGGCCATAGGGACTGTCGGGGCGTCCGGCGGCGGCCTCCGGGATCGGCAGGACCTCCTGCGTTCCGTAGACCGCGGCGCTCGAGCTGTAGACGATGCGGTCCACGCCCGAGTCCACCATGGCGGACAGCAGCGTCGCCATGCCCCCGAGGTTGTTCCGGAAGTAGTGCTCGGGCCGCTCCATCGACTCGCCAACGCGCTTGTACGCGGCGAAGTGGATGACGGCGTCGACCCCCTGGAGTGCCTCGCGCAGCACCGCGCCGTCCGCGATGTCCGACGCGACGATCTCGCAGGTCTGTCCAGCGATCTCCTGGGCTCGGGCCAGCGCCTGACGCTCGCCGGTGCTGAAGTCGTCGACCACCACGACGTCGTGGCCCGCCTCGAGCAGGTCGAGCACGACGTGGGTGCCGATGTAGCCCGCGCCTCCGGTGGCCAGGATTCGCATCTCGGTTCCTCTCAGAAGATGGCGCGCTTGACGAAGACCCGGTCGCCGGGCTCGAGCACGATGTCGGAGGACTCGCCGGTCAGGATGGTGGCCAGGTTCACGCGGATCTGGTCTTCGCCGCGCAGGATGAGGACGCGTCGCTTGCTGCCGGTCACCAGCAGTCCGCCGGCCGCGGCGATTCTCTGGGACACCGTCATGCCTTCGCGGAACGCGATCTCGCTGGGCTTGCCGACCTCGCCCATGACGGCGACCAGGCTGTCCGGCACGAACACGATGTCGCCGGCCTGCAGCGCGAAGTCCGCCTCGCTGCCCGCCAGCAGGGTCTGGTAGGCGATGGTGCTGACCGAGTCCTCGTCGCCGCTGTGCGCGACCCGGATCTCGTCGACCCCACCACGGCTCACCCCGCCTGCCTCGCTCAGGAGCTCGAGCAGCGTCGTGTCGCCGCGCAGGTAGTAGACGCCTGGCTTCGCGACCGAACCGAGCACCTGGACCGGCTGGCTGCCGAACTCGCTGACCGAGACCGTGATGCGTGGGTTGACCAGGTAGTCGGGCGAGAGCCGCGTGGTCAGGTCCTCGGCGATGGCCGGCGTCGTCAGGCCCGCGACGTCGATGGGCCCGAGCAGCGGGAACGCGACCGAGCCGCCGTCGTCGATCTCGAACGGGCCGGACAGGTCGGGCACGCCGTAGACCGTCACCTCGAGGGTGTCTCCGGCGCCGACCTCGTAGTCCGCTTCGGTGGCGGCGAGGCTCGTTCCGATGAGCAAGCAGAGGGCGTGGATCACGGCGTTTCCTACCACGAGCCGGAGAAGGCCTGGGCATAGGTCTGGGCCATGACGGGAGCATCGAAGCGCGCATCGGCCACGCGTGCCCCCGCGGTGCCGAGGCGTCGGGTCAGCTCCGGGTCCTCGACGAGGACCGGGCGTCCGGCCTCGACCTGCTCCTCGACGTGCGTCGCCAGCGGCCGCCACGGGCCCAGCTCGTGGATGCCGAGCCCGTACAGCGCCTCGATGTCCGCGTGGGGGAACTTGAATAACGTCCACTGGTCGACATCGAAGTCGATGGTCAGCGTGAACGGCAGCGACGCGATGGGCTCGTGTCCCAGGCCGTGCAGCAGCTCGATGACGACGTCGCTGATGCACGCCGAGTGGGCGGGCTGCCCGTCGGCGGTCTGGATGTCGAAGGGCACGACCAGCTCGTACTTGAGCTCCTGCTCGCGCTGCGTGGCCTTGGCCAGGCGGCCGCCGCGACCGAAGAAGGGGTCGTTGGCCAGCTCGCGTCGGACCGGCAGTCCCAGGCTCTTCAGCAGCGCCTCGCCTCGGTCCAGCCACATGTCGCGGTGGGCGACGACCTGCTCGGCGGTGCCCAGGCGCACGTACTCGCGCTGGCGGAAGATCTGCATGCGGACTGGATCGGGGCTCGGCTCGTGCCGGAAGACGTAGCTGCGCAGATCGACGATGCGTCCCTCGACGGGGAGCGTGCCGGTCGCCGTCGGGTACAGCGGGTAGCAGGCCGCCGGGATGAGCATCGCGTCGGCCGGGACCAGCTCGTCGGTCCAGTCCTCGCCGTCCATCTGCTTGCCGGTCATGCGCCGGTGGTCCTTGCCGTCTCCAGTGAACGTGTGGACCGAGCCCAGCAGGTCGGGGAACTGGTGGATGTGGCTGATCTGGCAGTAGTGGGCGCGGTTGAAGATCGGCGGGAACCGCATGACCTCGGCGTCCGGGTCCGCTCCGGCCTGGGTGACGAGGCGCTCGAAGCCTTCGGTCACGCTCTCGAACGCACCCGAGCGTCCGTAGATGCCGGGCACGCCGGATGGGATCAGCAGCCCGGCGTCGAACAGGTCGTTTTGTAGGGCCTGGTACGGGGACAGCGAGCACATCAGAAGCCCCGCCGCACCAGCAGGATGGGCGAGCTCTGGCCGAGGATCCGGTCGTTGTTCACCATGATCTGAGCGCCGTACGCATTGCGGAGCTGTCGAGCCAGCGAGTGCTTTCCGTCGTTCCGGTAGCCGGCGATGCCGCAGATGATCATGCACCCGCCGACCACCTCGACCATGAGCTGGCTGGCGGTGACCTTGGTGTTGTTCATCTGGGTGGCGAAGGGGACGTTCGCCTGGAAGGCCGCGGGATCGTTCCGGTCCAGCAGGTCCTGGTAGCTGCGGACGGCGTCGCGGACCGAGCCGCGCATCGTGAAGAGCTTGGCGTCGACCTCGGCCAGGCGCATGGTGGACGGGGGCATCTGGCCGGGCGTCTTCCGGGCGCGCTTGCGCACGAAGCCCTGGGCCCGCTTCCACGCATCGGTCGCGATGCTGACCCACAGGGCCGCCCAGAGCGTGTGCGCCGCGGGATGCATCGTGCGCTCGTGGATGTCGGCGTAGGGCGCGGGCAGGATCTGGTCGACATGCCCTTCGGCGGTCAGGTCGTAGCCGCTGCTGCAGGTGCCCCGGAAGCCGAGCGTGTCCCAGCCGCTGCTCGGCTCGAGCTGGGCGTTCGTCGTCAGGACGTGGACCTGGTCGCTCGCCGCGGCCTCGGAGTGGGTCCGCGCGGTGACGCAGGATGGCGTCGGCGGCCTCGCCGTAGCTGATGACCGGCGCCACCTTGTGCAGGGTGAACCAGGTCACCCTGGCGCTCGACCGCGCAGCTGCTGGTCCGCAGGTTGCCGCCGATGTGGATCTCGGTCGTGGCCGAGGCCAGCAGCAGCAGCTCGGCAGCGAGACGGCGGGCGTAGTCCTGGAAGAACGGCGAGCCCAGCGCGTGGTGGACGATGCACGCCACCTGGATCTGGTAGAGGTCGGTCGTGGGCTCGACCTCGGTCGGCTCGGCGGACAGCCGGGCGTGCTCGAGGACGATGTCGCGGATGGTGTCGAGGTTCATGAGCGCCGCGACGATAGCTCAGGTCCAAGGCATCGCGGGTCGACGAGGCCCTTGCTCACTTGCCGATGCGTGACAGCCGGGAATCGCCAGCGACCGGGCGGTAGGCTGTCGTCGCTCGCTCGCTGAAACCGTCACCACGCAGGACTTCGCCTTGGCTCGCTACCTGGTCACCGGAGGCCGCCAAAGGACGTAGACGTTCGTGCGGCGCGAGGAGTGGACCTCGTTCGAGCGCGCTGTCGTCTTGGAGATCGACACCGACACGGGCGCCGTGGAGACGCGACTCGAGTACACGAGCCCGCCCTCGAACCGACCGGACAAGGACCCGTCGGTGCTCTTCAAGTCGGCGTCCTGGGATGGCGATCGGCTGGCGCTCTCGACCCAGACCGAGGTCCTCGTCGTCGATCCGGCGACCTGGTCGATCGAGCGCGTGATCTCGCACCCTTGCTTCAACGACGTGCACCATGTGCGGCGGATCGGGGGGCGGCTGCACGTCGTCTCCACGGGGCTCGACGCGGTGTTCGTCCTGGACGAGGACGACGCGGTCTGCGAGACGCACTCGGCCAGCGGCGTCCCGATCTGGGAGCGCTACGACCGGTCTGTCGACTACCGCAAGGTCCACACGACCAAGCCGCACCCCAGCCACCCGAACTATGTGTTCGAGGCGGCCGGAACGCGCTGGATCACCCGGTTCGAGCAGGGCGACGCTCTGCCCATCGACGTGGAGCGGCCGCCCATCGCGGTCGCGGGCGACGGGATCCACGACGGCGAGCTGGTCGACGGCTCCATCTGGTTCACCGTGGTGTCCGGTCACGTCGTTCAGGCCGATGCGGCCTCGGGAGAGACGGTCAGTCGCTGGGATCTCATTCAGTTCCAGGGGGTTGACGGTCCGCTCGGTTGGTGCCGGGGCATCCGGGTCGAGCCCGATCGAACGCTGGTCGGCTTCTCGCGGCTGCGGCCGACGAAGTTCAAGCAGAACCTGTCGTGGCTGCGCGGGGCCCTCAACCGCCCCGAGCCGGAGCCCAGTCGGGTCGCGTCCTACGACCTGCAGACCGGCCGCGAGCTCGAGCGCTTCGTCGTCGAGGACCACGGGCTGTCCTGCGTGTTCTCGATCCTGCCGGCGGCTCAGAACCCGTAGCTGTCCAGCTCGCCCTGGCGACGGTCGATCCAGTCGAGCAGGTCCGCGCGGCACGACTCGATCTGTCCCACCCCGGACTCGCGCTTCGGGTCGTCCTGGATGTAGTCCTCGGTCAGCTCGTAGATGTCCACGAGGTCGCGCTCGAGCGCTGAGCCCGGCAGCGTCGCCGAGATGTGGGCGGCGGCGTCGTGGGCCTTCTCCCTGCAGTCTGCGTCCGCCAGGCAGCCCTGGGCGATCACCCCCGTTCCGCTGGTCACGGGAGTGCTCGAGTAGAACGCCCAGTCCGGGTCCCAGGGCAGGAAGACGGCCTTCCCGTCGCGTCCGGGGTCGAAGTACAACCGGTAGTTGTTCGTGTAGTACGCGTAGCTGTCGTAGTGGCCGGTCCAGGCCGAGATGCCCAGGAAGGTCGCGAAGGCGTCCAGATCGACGACCTGACCGACCGCGTCGAAGCCCTCGTCCCGGGCGGCGGTCACCGCGTACACGTCCGCGAACCCGACGTCGTCGCCCTCGTCGAGCTCGAACAGGTGCTGCGTGCCGGTGTGGAAGTCCACCAGGTCGTAGCTGTTGTCCGGGTACAGGTGGTAGTCGCCGTCGTACAGGTTGCCCGAGGGGTCGTCGAACGTGCGCTCCAGGAAGACGTCGTCGTAGACGTCGACCAGCGTGTAGAGCCCGTAGTCCTGGTGGTTGATCTGGACCCAGGCATACGCGACGCGCGGGGCGGGGATGCCCAGGTCGCGGTGGATGCCGTAGCTCAGGAGCTCGTGGGCCTGGGCGCAGTCCTGGACCATGTTGTTCAGGTTCAGTTTCTTGAGTCCGTCCGGGCCCTTGGAGCCTCCGAACTGCTGGAAGTCGATCTTCAGGGCGGCCTTGTTCGGCAGCGTCCGGAGCGAGCCGAGGCGTCCCTTGATGCGCACGCCGACCGAGGCGTAGGGCCGGTCGTCGATCGTGAGCTGCGCCTCGACGTAGGTGTACGGGTCGCTGCGCAGGCTGTCCCACCCCTCGTCCGAGATCTCGAGCTCGATCTCCACGACCCGCTCGAGCTGGAAGAGCTCCGAGGTCTCGATGCCCGGGATGTTCTCGAGCCCGGTGTCGTCGGGCTCTTCGACTTCGATCTGGCCCGGGTCGACGGGCCCGATGACGGCGCCGGACTGGCAGGCGATCAGGGCGAGGAGCATGGGCGCACTATGCCACCCGGTTGCTCCCTCGGAGGTAGATCGCCCAGTACACGAGCGCGACCAGGACGCCGCCCCCCAGGATGTTGCCCAGGGTGACCGGCAGCAGGTTGTTCACGAGGAAGCCCGACGCGGTGAGCTCGGGTTAGTCCGCTGGCGTCTTGCCGAGCTGCTGCCAGAACGCGTCGCTGGCGCCCCACTTGATGAGCAGGGCGGACGGCACGAAGAACAGGTTCGCGATGGAGTGCTCGAACCCGGCCGCGACGAACGCCGCGATGGGCGGGACGATGACCGCGACCTTGTCGACGGCCGAGCGGGCGCTGAACGTCATCCACACGGCCAGGCAGACCAGGGTGTTGCACAGGACGCCGAGCGAGACGGCCTGGACGAAGCCGAGCTGGCACTTGGCGTCGGCGATGGCCAGGGCGGTGGCCCCGACCTGGGCGCCGCCCATCATGTGGTGCTCGCCGAGGAAGACGAGGGCCGCGGTTCCGAGCGCTCCGATCGTGTTGCCCAGGAACACCAGTCCCCAGTTCCTCAGGAGCTTCGCCGTGCTCACCCGCTTGTTGGCCCAGGCCATGACGATGAGGTTGTTGCCTGTGAACAGCTCGGCGCCGCCGATGACGACCAGGATCAGGCCGACGCTGAAGACGACGCCGGCCAGGAGCTTTGTGACCCCGAACGACAGCGTCGAGCCGGCGACCGTGGTGGTGGCGAAGACTGCGCCGAGTGCGATGAAGGCGCCGGCCAGCACCCCGAGCATGACGGTTCGGAGCCAGGAGAGGTCGGCTTTGGCCACGCCGATCTTCTCGGCCTTCTCGGCCATCTCGGCAGGCAGCAGCGCATCGACGGGGGATGTCGGCATAGTGGACTTCTAACCGTCCATCCGGGATCACACGGGGGGTGTACGAACTGACCCGGGCCGGGCGTGAAAGCCGGATGCGAGGCCGCCGAGCGCGGGCCCAGGCGTAGACGGGTCAGGAGGCACGATGATCCTGCTCTTGGCCTGCAACGCCGCTTCCGTGCCGCCCGAGGTGTCCTCGATCCGCGTCGACCCCGTCACCGAGGTGACCAGCTTCGGGGCCGTGTTCCTGGACGCCCAGGCGCTCGGGGAGGCGGGCCAGAGGCTGCCCGTCGAGGTCGTCGTGACGTCGTCCTCGGACCCCGAGGTGCTCCGGCCCGGTACGAGCGGTTCGTTCGAGTGCCTGGACAGTGGCGTGGCCGAGCTGACGCTTCAGGCGGGGCACGTGGTCAAGAGCGTCCCGGTCGAGGTCAGTCGGCTCCTGGTCGAGCGGGCGCTCCAGATCGCGGAGGGCGATGTCGCCGAGGTGCCTCTGGAGCCGGCTCGCTACCGCGCCGTGGTGCACAGCGATCGGCCCGTCGTGCTGCGGTTCGAGGGGGCTGACTGCACGTCTGGCCTGGCGGGGACCGACCTGACGGTGGACTGCCTGCTGACCCGGCGAGGTCAGGTCGAGGTGGAGAACCCGGCGCCCAACGGTGTCGGCGACGGCGACGCGGTCGCTGAGCTCGAGCTGGTGCGCCTGCCCGGCTGAGCGAGCCGGCGGCTACCCTGCGTTCGGAGGCCAGCCGTTGTCCCTGCTCGCTCTGTTCCTGCTCCCCGCCTGCGACCGCGACGATCCGACGACCACGGGGCCTGAGCCCGAGGACACCGGGCGCGAGGTGCCCCCGGTCGAGCTGGAGGAGGTGCTCTGGCTCCGGGACGAGGTCCAGGCCCCGGGGAGCGTGACCTTCACCGAGGTGCACTACCACCCGGTCGACGAGGGCGAGTGGCTCGAGCTGCACAACCCGATGGCGCTGGACATGGACCTGTCCGGCTGGAGATTGGACGGGGGCGTGTCCTTCGCCTTCGCCGAGGGGACCGTGATTCCGGCTGGGGGCTACCTCGTCGTCGCGGCGGACCCGGCGCTGTTGGAGGTCCCGGCCCAGGGGCCCTACACCGGCAGCCTGGCCAACGACGGCGAACGGGTCGAGCTGCGCAGCACCAGCGACCGGCTCATCGACATCGTCCAGTACCTCGACGACACTCCGTGGCCGGTCCATCCCGACGGCTCGGGGCTGACGCTGGCCAAGCTCGCGCCGACGCTGGCGAGCGACCACGCCGAGAACTGGACCTTCAGCGACCGCGTCGGAGGCACTCCGGGGGAGGCGAACGGGGTCGATCCGTTCGCGCCACCCCTGCGGGTGGTTCTCGTCGACGAGGACGCCGAGTGGCTCTACGATGCCTCGGGCGCGTATCCGGGCGAGGACTGGGCGGAACCGGATCACGACGACAGCGCGTGGGCCGCCGACCAGGCGCCCTTCTTCGCGGGCGGCTCGGACGAGCCGGTGACCGCGACAGCTCGGGCCACCGCCGACAACTACTTCGCGATGTACCTGGGGCACGCCGATGGCAGCGAGCTCCGCCTGGTCGGCGAGGACTCCGACGGGAGCTGGACCACGGTCCAGGAGATCGACCTCGAGGCCGGTCCGCTGGACCATCTGTACGTGGCGGCCTGGGAGCTGACGGGCGACTCGACGAGCCCCCAGATGGTCATCGCCGAGGTGGACCTGCCCGAGGGTGCGTTCGGGACCGACGCGTCGGGGTTCGAGTGGACCCTGGGTCCCGTCGGCGACAACCCGGGTGGGCTGCCGTCCAGCCCGCCGCCGGACGAGGCCGACCTGGTCGAGCTGGTCACGGACGCGAGCTGGGACGTCCCTGCGGTCGAAGCCGCTCGCGGGTCCAGCCCCTGGGGGAGCTCCGTCGGCGGCTGGTTCACGGACGCGGCGGGGTTCATCTGGGCCGACACGTTCTCGAGCGACTCGGTCACGAACCAGGACGACACGTACGTCCTGTTCCGGTCCATCGACCCGCTGCTCGGGGCGCAGGGGAACGAGGACCTCGGCGACGTGCCCACGACGGTCACGTTCCGCACGCACTTCGACTTTCAGGGCGACCCGGCGGGCGCCTCGCTGACCCTGGACTGCGAGCTCGACGACGGCGCGGTCATCTACCTGAACGGGGTCGAGGTCCTGCGCGAGAACATGCCAGACGGGCCGGTCGACGCGAGCACCCTGGCTTCGGCGGTGGTCGACGACGCGGCCTTGTTCGCCGACGTGCCGGCCGACACCCTGGTCGAGGGGGACAACGTGCTGGCCGTGGAGCTGCACCAGGCCGAGGACCCCGACGAGGACCTGTTGTTCGCGTGTCTGCTCCGCGCTGAGATCGAGGCCGCCTCGTCCGCTCCGACCCTCGTGTTCAGCGAGGTGCCGGCAGCTGGGGGAGGCTGGGTCGAGCTGACCAACCTCGGGACGGCCACATTGGATCTCGACGGGGTCGTGGTCCGGTCGACGGCCGGGGACGAGGTCGCGCTGGACGCCGGGTCGCTGGGCTCGGCGGAGCTTCTGGACTTGGAGGTCGAGCTGGCCGCCGAAGCGGGCGACCGGCTGATCCTCGCGACCGAGAACGCCGTGCTGGACGTCGTTCGTCTGGAGGAGTGGCCGCGCGCTCGCGACGAGGACGGCCACTGGCGCGTGCCGGTCGAGGAGACCCCCGGCGAGGTCAATCAGGTCGAGCTGATCGACGCCATCGTGCTCAACGAGGTGCAGTACCACCGCGGCAGCGAGGAGTGGATCGAGCTCTTCAACCGGAGCGACGACGCCGTGGACGTGAGCGGCTGGCAGCTAACCGACGCCGTCGTGTTCGAGCTCCCCGAGGACACCGTGCTCGGGGCCGGCGAGTTCCTGGTCATCACGTCGGATCCGCCGGGGATGGCCATGGCGCACCCCGATGTCGACGTCTTCGGACCATTCACAGGAGGCCTGGGCAACGGCGGGGACCGGATCCTGCTGCTGGATGCGCTCGGGAACCCGGCGGACGAGGTCCACTACTTCGATGGCGGCCGATGGCCCGCGGCGGCCGATGGCGGGGGCTCCTCGCTCGAGCTGCGGGACCCCTGGGCAGACAACGCAGTCGCCGAGGCCTGGGCGGCCAGCGACGAGGGGGCGCGCGCTGAGTGGATTAACGTGCAGTTCCAGGGTGTTGCCGAGTCCAGCGTGGTCGGTCCGGACGGTGTCTGGGAGGAGCTCGTGGTCGGCCTGCTCGACTCGGGCGAGGTGCTGATCGACGATCTGAGCGTCGTGCAGGACCCCGACAGCGACCCCGTGGAGCTCCTGCAGAACGGCTCGTTCGAGGACGCCGCGCACTGGCGCCTGCTCGGGAACCACGGCGACAGCAAGATCGTCCCGGACCCCGAGGACGCCGGCAACAGCGTCCTCCGCCTGGTCGCGACGGGCGGCGCCGGACACATGCACAACCACGCGGAGACGACGCTCGTGCAGCCGGTCGCTGCGCGTGAGGTCGAGGTGTCGTTCCGCGCGCGCTGGGTCTCGGGCAGCAACCAGCTCCACAGCCGGCTGTACTTCAACCGGCTGCCGCGCACGACCCTCGTGGACCGCCCGGTGATGTCGGGTACGCCGGGCGCCGAGAACTCGACGCGCGTGACCAACCTGGGGCCGACGCTCTCCGCGCTGCGCCAGGACGTCGCGGTGCCCTCGCCGGACGAGCCCGTGGTCATCTCGGTCTCGGCACAGGACCCCGACGGGATCGCGTCGCTGGTGTTGTGGTCCTCGGTCGATGGGGGAGCGCTCGAGCAGGCGACGATGGCCGAGCAGGACGGCGTCTGGAGCGCCACAGTCGAGGGGCAGAGCGCCGGGAGCCTGGTGCACTTCTTCGTCGAGGCCGAGGACGAGCTCGGCGCGGTCGCGATGGCTCCGGCAGCGGGCGCGGACGCGCGGGCGCTCTACAAGGTCGACGACGGCAACGCGACGACGAACGGCCGACACGTCCTGCGCATCCTGATGACGCCCGAGGACTCGGACCAGCTCCACGACGAGCTCGAGCTGATGAGCGAGGGGCGGATCGGCGCCACGGTCGTCTACGACGAGGCCGAGGTGTTCCACGACGTGGGCGTGCGCCTGAAGGGCAGCCAGCGGGGTCGTCCCGAGGCCGCGCGCATCGGGTACGGCATCCGGTTCCACGACGAGCAGCCCTTCCGCGGCAGCCACACGAGCGTGCTCATCGATCGCAGCGAGGGTGTCGGCTACGGCCAGCGCGAGATGCTCATCAACCTGATGATGACGCGCTCGGGGTCGGTCAGCGGCGAGCACAACGACGTCATCCAGCTGCTGGGTCCGGTGTCGACGTACGACGGCTCGGCGGAGCTCCAGCTCGACCGGTTCAGCAACCTCGTCCTGGACGCCCAGTTCCCCGCTGGGAGCGACGGGACGCGCTTCGAGTACGAGCTGATCTACTACCCGACGACCACCTCGGACGGGACCGCCGAGGGCTTCAAGCGGCCTCAGCCCGACAGCGTGGTCGGCACGTACATCACGGACCTCGGCGAAGACCCCGAGGACTACCGCTGGCTGTTCCTCATCAAGAACAACGCCGCCGAGGATCGGTACGACGAGATCCTGGATCTGTGCTGGGCGTTCTCCCAGTCCGGGGACGACTTCCTCGATGCAGCCGAGGACGTCATCGACGTCGAGCAGTGGCTGCGGGCGCATGCCTTCGCCACGCTGAGCGGCGCCACCGATCAGTACGGCGGGGCCGGCAGCCAGCACAACGCCCAGTTCTGGGTCCGACCCGAGGACGGCCGGGTCCTGTACTTCCCGCACGACCTGGACTTCTTCTCGAGCAGCCAGATGCCGGTGATCGGCAACGGCGATCTGTCCCGCCTGCTCGAGGATCCCGAGAACCTGCGCAGCTACCACGGCCACCTGAACGACATCATCGAGGTCTCGTACAACAGCGCGTACCTGCAGCCCTGGTGCGACCAGCTGAGCGAGCTGCTGCCCGGCCAGGACTTCGACGCGCACTGCGCCTTCGTCGACGACCGGGCCGACTGGGTGCTGTACGGCTCGAGCGACGGGGTGCACACGGTGTTCCCGGCCGAGGACTTCGAGATCACGACGAACGACGGCGACGACTTCGAGGTGTCCGGCGACGAGGTCGCGCTCGAGGGCCAGGCGTGGGTCGATGTGCGAGCCATCGCTCTCGACGGTCAGGCGCTGGAGCTGACCTGGCTGGACTCGACGACGTGGGAGGTCACCGTGCCCTTGAGCGAGGGGGAGAACGTCCTGACGCTCGAGGCCCTCGACCTGCGTGGCGAGAGCGTGGGGAGCGACACGGTCGTCGTCACGCGCAACTGAGGGGCGGAAGGCACCCCCGCCGTGATTCGAACACGGGACCGTCGGCTTAGAAGGCCG
>JAAESX010000281.1 GCA_024228935.1 Pseudomonadota bacterium | reverse complement strand
CGCACGAGGTGACGGGGCGACCCGGACCGAGCGTCACACCTGGGGACACTCCGCTCATCCGACGTATGCATTTGAACGGGTGTCAAAACTTGAACGGGTGTCAAAACCTGAACGGGTATCAAGAGTTGGCACCCGTTCAGTCGACAGCTGACCGTCAACCCTGGAGTTGTCGTCATGGAGAGGCCGACAACTCGAGAGTTGACCGTCAACCCTGGAGTTGTCGTCGGTGGCCGACAACTCCTCGAGCCCCACTCAGCTTTCGAGCCCCTGACAGACCGCACCAGACGTCAGGCCTCCTCAGCCCAGCAGCCCGCCCAGCTCCCGCATCGACCCGGCGACCTCCCACCGACCCAGCCGCTCGGCCCCATGGTGCCCCCACGCCACGCCGATTCCGCGCACGCCCGCAGCGTCGGCCATCTCCAGGTCGAACGTCGTGTCCCCGACCATGACCGTCCGATCCGGCGCGACTCCCGCGCGCCGCATGACCTCGACCAGCATGTCGGCGTGCGGCTTGGGCCGGGCCACGCTGTCCTGCCCGAGCACCACGTCGAAGTGCGGTCGGATCCCCGCTCGGGTCACCGAGTTCTCCGCGCCCTTCTGCGACTTGCTCGTGGCGATGGCGAGCCGTCGGTCGGCCAGCGCGACGAGCAGGTCGATGGCGCCCGGAAACAGCCGGGTGTGCACGGCGTCGTGCGGGATGTAGGTCGAGCGGTACGTGGCGGACAGCGCTGCTGCGTCGCCTCGGGGGACGACCTGGGAGAACATCTCCTCGAGCGGCAGCCCGATTCGGGCGGAGATGGCGTCTTCGGTAGGGACGTGCTCGCCGTGCGCACGGCAGGCGTCGGCGAACGTGGCGAGGATGGCGGCGCGGCTGTCGGACAGCGTGCCGTCCAGGTCGAAGACGATGAGGCGCATGGGCCGCGTCTATCGGCGCCTTCGAGCCAGCGCGATCGCCAGGATGGTGACACTCCAGCCCCCGATGGGTAGCGCTGCGCAGCTCGGTGTCAGCCGCTCCCTCGCCCAGGGCAGCTCCTCGGCCGCCGGGTCGCGATGCGGCAGGCCGGTCCCACCCGCCGAGTCCACGAGCGAGTCCGTCGGTGAGTCCTTGGTGCCCGTGTCGACCACCGGCTCGGTCGCTACGACCGTCAGATAGAGCGTGCCGTCCTCGGGCCCCCACGAGTTGCCGAACCAGGCCACGCTCTCCTGCAGGAAGCTGAACTCGAAGCGGCTCGACGAGCCCACGGTGTCCGGCACCCGCAGCGAGAACGAGAACGTGCCGGTCTCGCCGGGCGCGGTGGTCGCGTCCACCGTTGTCACGCGGTGCGTCGTCGCCCAGTCGTCCGTCGCAAGCGCGCTGTCGGCGTCGCGGGGCAGGGGAGCGAGCTTCGTCGCGGTCGTGTCCCATGTCTCCGTGCCCGTGTTCAGCACGCTCATCGAGCCGGTCACCGTCGAGCCCGCCTCGGCCGTGATGGTCGTGCCGCTCGCCCCCGGGAAGTCCAGCGAGCCCCAGCCCGCGGCCCATCCGGTCGGACAGTGCCGCGCCAGCCCGCTCCCCGGCGTGAACACCCCCAGGTGGTTCGCGACGGTCCGCTCGCTGCCGTCCGAGGGCGCGTTGAGCACACCTCCGGTCGCCGTCCACAGTGTGGTCGAGCCGCTTCCATCCAGGTTCATGGCGCGCCAGGCCCCGAGCGAGTCCATGAGCACGGCGAGCTCGTCGATCGTCATCCCTGCGCTCGAGCTGGTGCGTCCGTCGACCGCCACCAGCCACAGGGTCTCCTTGTCCTCGTCGTACCCGACCGCTGTGCGGGGAGCGCGTCCGCCACCGCATCCGCCACAATCCGTGGCGCTCCCCTCGGCGATCAGCGTCGCGTCGCCGTTCACCGCCTCGTCGGCCCACGCGGGCAGGGCCTCGGCATAGCCCGATGGCCAGTGCTCGAGCGTGTGCTCCCCGAACGCAATTCAGCCTCGGACGGTGGTGTCCGTCGAGTCGGGCCACTCCGAGCCGTCGCCCATCGCGCGACCCTGGTCTGGCGCGTATCCGGACACATGGAACCCGCCATTCGTCGCCGCGGAGACCCCGGTCGCGGACGCCCACGTCTTCTGCCCGCGCTCGCCGCTCTTGGTCGCCCGCATCCGCAGGCCCGGCTGGCACAGGTCGATGCGCAGCGCCTGAATCGTGTTCGGTGTGCCGGTCGTCCACTCGGCGACCTCGAGGCCCCAGCCCGCGTCCGTCCAGGACTGGGTGCTCGCGATGCTGGAGACAAGGAGCCACATGGCGACGACGGTAGCCCGGGCTACGAGAGGGCGTGCACCCGCTCGAACTCTCCGGCGCCGACCTTCGCGACATGCTGCGTCGAACCGCCGACAAGCTGGCGCCGTTCCTGGACTCGCTCCCACAGCAACCCGTGTCCAACACCGAAGGGGGGCGGAAGCTCGCTCGCCGGCTGATGGAGCCCTGCCCGGAGACGGGGGTCCCGTTCTCGCGGCTGCTCGCCCAGATCACCGATCAGATCGTCCCCACCAGCCTGAACACCGCATCCCCCGGCTACCTGGCGTTCATCCCCGGCGGCGGCCTGCCCCACGCGGCGGTCGCCGACCTCATCACCGGGGTCACCAACCGCTTCACCGGCATCTGGATGCCCGCGCCTGGGCTGGTGCAGACCGAGATCGCCGTGCTGCGCTGGATGTGTGGCTGGGTGGGGTACGGCTCCGAGGCTGGGGGCACGCTCACGAGCGGCGGCTCGCTCGCCACACTGTCGGCGTTCGTCGCGGCGCGTGAGCGTGGGTTCCGGCGGGTCTACACGACCGAGCTCGTGCACCACTGCGCCGCGAAGGCCGCCCGAATCGCCGACATGCCGGTCACCATCGTGCCGATGGACTCGGAGCATCGGATGCGCCCCGACGCCATCGGGGACGAGCCCGGTGTGGTCATCGCCTCGGCCGGGACCACGGCGCTCGGCAACGTCGATCCCATCGCCGAGCTGGCCGATTCCTGCGAGGGACGCCACTGGTTCCACGTGGATGGAGCCTATGGCGGCTGCTTCGTCCTCACCGAGCGAGGTCGGCGCGCGCTCGCCGGAATCGAACGGGCGGACTCCATTCTGCTCGACCCCCACAAGGGACTGTTCCTGCCGTATGGAACCGGTGCCCTTCTCGTGAAGGACCGGTCCGCCTTGCGCGAGGCCTTCCGCTCCGAGGCGAGCTACCTGCCCGACCCGGTCGACGGCGACGACTTCTGGGACTTCACCGACCTGGGTCCGGAGCTCTCCCGGCCCACGCGGGGTCTGCGCCTGTGGCTGCCGCTGAAGATGCATGGCGTCGGCGCGTTTCGCGATGCCCTCGACGAGAAACTCGACCTGGCCGAGGACGCCGCTCGTCGGGTGGCGGCGCTGCCCCATGTCCGCATGGTGGCCGGCCCTGATCTGTCGCTGTTCGCCTTCCGGATCGAGCCCCCGGGCCATCCGGACCACGACGGCCTGACCCGCCGGGTCCTGGCGCGTGTGAACCAGAAGCAGCGTGTGTTCCTGACCGGTGCGACTGTAGGAGGTGCCTTCGTGGGCCGAGTCTGTGTTTTGTCCTTCCGAACCCACCAGGACAGGATCGACGCCCTCGTCGCCGACCTGGCCGAAGCCATCGCGGACCCCCGAGGATGATCCGCGGCATCCTCTTCGACAAGGACGGAACGCTCGTCGACTTCGAGCGGACGTGGCGTCCCTGCTACGACGCGTGCGCGCTGGCCGCCGCCGACGGAGACCCAGCGCTGGCGCGTGAGCTGCTGGAGCTGGCCGGGCAGGGGGCCGACGGCCACATCGGGCCGACCTCCGTGCTCGCGTGCGGGACGCTCGAGCAGGTCTGGGATCTGTGGCAGGAACGCATCCCCGTGGACCGCGCGGCGCTGAACCGGTGTGCGGATGCCAACCTCGAGCCCGTCGCGCTCACCGACGTGCCGGCGCTGTTCGCCCGTCTGGCGCACCTGCACCTGGGAATCGCCACGATGGACTCGACCTTCCAGGCGCGCCGACTGGTCGAGCTGTGGAGTCTCGACGTCGTCTTCTGTACGGGGTTCGACGGCGGGCATGGCGAGAAGCCCGGTCCCGGCATGGTCCTGGGGTTCTGCGCCGCGACGGGCTTGGACCCCTCCGAGGTCGCAGTTGTGGGGGACACGCTCCACGACATGCACATGGCGCGCGCCGCGGGAGCCGTCGCGGTCGCGGTGGCCACGGGTGCGTCGCCTCGTAAACTACTGGAACCGCGCGCAGATATCGTGCTCGACGAGTTGGACGATCTCGTGGACGCGGTCCGGGATATGAAGAGGACATGAGCGAACGTGGACGCGAGATCGAGCGCTGGCTCCTCACGGAAGGACGCAACGCTCGAACGGTCATCGAGCTGATGAACACGGTGTGCCCGCGTCTGGCCGAGGTCACGCCGGTCGAGCGCGTGTGGGCGGGCACGAAGGTGCTCCACCCCCAGGCGGCGGCGTATTTCTGGATCTGGACGGCCGACGGCCCGCTGATGGCGCGCGAGCTGAACCACGCGCTGATGGAGAAGCTGAAGCAAGGCGACACCCCCATTCGGCGCCTGGAGAAGGGCGCAGCGTACGTCCGAATCCGCCGAGATGAGCGGGGAAAGGGTCCCGCGGTCAGCGACATCCTCGACCTGTGGGACCAGGGCTACACGGACTTCTACGCGCTCCCTCTGTTCTTCAAGAGGAAGTGGGTGGGCGGCTACACGTTCGCGACCAGGTCGCCCGACGGCTTCGTTGACGCCGACCTCGACGTGTTCAAGGCCGTGCTGGCGGCGCTCTCGGCGGTCATGCAGCCGTTGGCGCAGGATCTGGTCACGGCGACGTTGCTGAGGACCTACCTGGGTCGCGATGCCGGGACCCGGGTGTTCGAGGGTCAGGTCCGGCGAGGCGAGGGACAGAGCGTCCGCGCGGTGATCTGGTTCTCCGATGTCCGCGGCTTCACCCGCATGTCCAACGAGCTTCCACCAGACGTGTTGCTGGGGCTGCTCAACGACAACTTCGAGCTGATGGTCGGTGCGCTCGAGGACAACGGGGGCGAGGTCCTCAAGTTCATGGGCGACGGCCTGCTCGCCGTGTTCACGGTCGAGGACGACGATCACCTGGGCAAGGACGCGTGTGCTGCCGCACGCCGGGCCTCGGCGGCCCTCACCCAGGGGCTCGTGGCCTTGCGGGCGCGACGGCAGGCGGCCGGACTTCCCGTGGCGGACCTCGGCGTGGCCCTGCACTTCGGAACCGTGAGCTACGGCAACATCGGCGCACCGGCCCGGCTGGACTTCACCGTCATAGGGCGCGAGGTCAACACCGCGTCGCGCATCGAGGGGCTCTGCGCGACCCTGGGCGAGCCCATCCTGGCGAGCGGCGAGTTCGTCATCCGCGAGGGCGGCGACTGGGAGCCCTGTGGCACCTTCGAGCTGAAGGGCGTCGATCGGCTCGTCGTCTACCGGCCGAAGGTCTGAACGATGCAGCCGATCAACTGGTTTCCGGGCCACATGCACAAGGCCAGGAAGGAGATCAAGAAGGTCGTCGTCAAGGTGGACTTCGTGGTCGAGGTGCTGGACGCCAGGCTGCCCTTCTCGAGCGAAAACCCCATCGTTCCCGGCCTCTTGGACGGGAAGCCTGTCCTCAAGGTGCTCAACAAGGCGGACCTGGCCGACCCTGCCCGGACGCGGCGGTGGCTCGACTGGTTCAACGCCCGCGAAGGGGTCACCGCGATGGAGCTGGACCCGCAGAAGAAGGCCCAGAAGATCATGGAGGTCGGGCGCACGATGCTGCCCGCCGAGCGGAACAAGACCCGGCCCGTCCGGGCGATGATCCTCGGCGTCCCGAACGTCGGAAAGTCCACCATCATCAATGCCTTGGCGAGCCGGACCATCGCGAAGACGGGCAACAAGCCGGCGGTCACCAAGCAGCAGCAGCGCATCCCGGTCGGGAACAACACCATCCTGCTCGACACGCCGGGTTTCCTGTGGCCGCGCCTCCATCCGCCGGAGTGCGGCTACCGGCTGGCGACCTCGGGGGCGGTCGCCCAGGGCATCGTCGAATACGAGTCCATGGCCTGGTACCTGGTGGAGTACATCGCAGAGAACTATCCAGGACTGTTGAAGAAACGGTAC
This sequence comes from Pseudomonadota bacterium, assembly GCA_024228935.1. GTDB lineage: Bacteria > Myxococcota_A > UBA796 > UBA796 > CAJQPC01 > JAAESX01. The sequence goes on along the minus strand of JAAESX010000281.1, from coordinate 22,959 downwards.
AAGTTGGATGAACTCGTCCAGGGTGCCGAGGGGCTCCTCGGTCAGATCGCCGCCAAGCGCGGCTGCATCAAGCGGGGCGGCGTCGTCGACCTGCACAAGGTCAGTGAGCTCTTGGTCCGGGAGTTTCGGGCTGGCACCATCGGTCGCATCACACTGGAGACGCCATGATCGTCCTTCTTCTGTCCCTGGGTTGTCGTAACAAGGACTTCGCCGCCGACTCCGGGCTTCTGCTCGAGTCGGTCCCGGACACCGGTGGCATCGACGAGGACCTGGACGGGTACCTGGCGTTCGAGGACTGCGACGACAACGACGCGGCGGTTCACCCCGGCGCCAACGAGGTGTGCAACGGCATCGACGACGACTGCAATGACCTGGTCGACGACGCTGTGGGCGACCTCTGGTACACGGACGCGGACGGCGACACCTACGGGGACGCGGCGACCGAGGCCCAGTCCTGCGAGGGCGAGGGCGACCAGGTCGCGGACGCCACGGACTGCGACGACACCAACGCCGCAGTGCACCCCGATGCCGACGAGATCTGCGATGGCCTCGACAACGACTGCGAGGGAGACATCGACGAGGATGTGCTCCTGACGTTCTACGAGGACGCGGACACGGACGGGTTCGGCGACGCCTCGAGCACCGCGAGCGCTTGCGAGGCGCCCAGTGGGTTCGTGTCGGATGCGACGGACTGCGATGACACCCAGGCCGCCGTGAGCCCCGACGCGGACGAGGTCTGCAACGACATCGACGACGACTGCGACGGGGACATCGACTCGGGCGCCCTGGACGCCCCGACCTGGTACGCGGACGACGACGCCGACGGGTTCGGGGACGCCAGTGACTCGACCGCGGACTGCGACCAGCCGACCGGGTACCTGGCCGACGACACCGACTGCGACGACGGAGACGACGACGTCTTCCCGGGAGCGGACGAGGTCTGCAACGACGTCGACGACGACTGCGACGGGGACATCGACGACGACGCCATCGACGCGAGCGTCTGGTACCTGGACGACGACAGCGACGGCCACGGCGGCAGCACCTCGCTCGCCGACTGCGACCAGCCCTCGAGCTACGTCGACAACACCGACGACTGCGACGACGCCGATGGCGACATCTCCCCCGACGCCGACGAGGAGTGCGACAGCGTCGACAACGACTGCGACGGAGACGTCGACGAGGACTCCGCCATCGACGCGGACACCTGGTACGCGGACAGCGATGGGGACGGCTACGGCGACGCCTCGACCAGCACCCAGGCTTGCGACCAGCCCAGCAACTACGTCGACGACACCGACGACTGCGACGACACGGACGGCGACGTGAACCCGGACGCCGAAGACGTCTGCGACGGGGTCGACAACGACTGCGACGGAGACATCGACCCGACCGGCGTGGACACGGATGGGGACGGCGTCGACAACTGCATCGACAGCGACGTCTGGGAGTACGACTGGTCGTCGGGGACACTCTCCGACTGGACGGAAGAGGACCTGGGCGGCTCGAACTCCCCGAACTGGAACATCTCCGGCTCGTATGTCTGCGAGTCCAGCAACGCGGCCTACACGGTCCTCGCGGGACCGGACCTCGGCGAGCTGGACGCCTGGACGTACTCGGCCGACGTCTACATCGGGGGCGCGGCGACCGACTACCTCGGGCTCGTGTTCGACTACGTGGACGACGACAACTTCTGGGTGGCTCGGGTCAACGACCCGACGGACTACTACACACGCTTCTCGCCTCCCGGGCAGGTGGAGCTCGTGCAGTGCGTCGCCGGGACGTGCACAACGCTCGACTCGGATGACACGCACGACTTCACGCTCGCGTACAACACGGCGGTGGTGATGTCGGTGAGCGTCGATGACGCCGACATCTCCATCAGCTGGGATGGGACCGAGGTCCTGACCTACACCCACACCACGAGCCCCGTCGGGGCCGGAACCATCGGGTTCTTCAGCTACGACAACGACTCGGGCGCCTGCTACGGCAACCCCGAGGTCACGAACCCCTAGCCGCGCCGCGGTAGTGGACCGCTCCGTTTTCCGCTACTCCTCGAGGAGGAGAACAGCCCATGCTCATCGCTCTCGTCGGTTGCCTGACACCCCCGTCGGACCAGGTCTGGGAGACCGTCGGCTTCGACCACCAGGACGCCGGTACCGCGGCTCCCCTGTTCGAGCTCGAGGACATCAACGCCAGCTCGGCCACCTTCGGCGAGTTCGTGGGTCCGGCCACCCAGGCGGGTCAGGTCAGCGCCTGGTACTTCGGCCACGCGACGTGACCGTACTGCAGCAGCCAGTTCGGCTTGCTCGACCAGCTCCAGACAGACCTCGCCGACGACATCGTCATCCTCGGCCTCAACGAGATGGGGCACGAGTCCGGGAACGAGGAGTTCTGCTCCGGACGTGACCTTCCCTGGGCCCAGGACGACGGCGCCGTCTGGGACGCCTGGGGGGTCACCTACCGCGACGTCGTCATCCTCGACCGCGATGGCAACTTCCACACGGTCTTCAACGTCACCGACAACGACCTGTCGCTCGACGAGAACTACTGGGGCCTGGTGACCACGCTCGAAGACGTGGCCGCCGAGTGAGCAAGATGAGCTGGGGCGAGCGGCGGTTCATCTTTCGGATGGTCGCTCTGGCCATCGTCGTCATCGGTGGCATCGCCTGGTATGCGTGGGGAGAGTGGTACGCGGCGGTCCAGGCCGACCCGCTGATGGTGGGCGGCACGACGTTCGCCATCGTCGCCGCCGTGACCGGGAGCGCGGTCGCCTGGGGGCACCACGAGAAGAAGCGCCAGCTGGCCTGGGCCAAGGCCCAGGAAGACGACTCCGACAACCGGACCGTCTAGCGCTCAGTACAGGTGCCCGACCTCGGGCTCGTACCCGTTGTAGAGCAGCGTCTCGACCTCTTCCGAGCCCGGGATGAGCCGCTCGGTCGCCTGGCTCCAGCGGGGGTGCGGCACGCTCGGGTCGACGTTCGACTCGAAGGGGTACTCGTCCGGGACCAGCGTGCTCCAGAACGTCTCGGGCTGGCTCGCGGTCAGCTCGATCCGGACGATGCTCTTGATGGACTTGTACCCGTACTTCCACGGCACGATCAGCCGCAGCGGAGCCCCGTTCTGCCGAGGAATGGGCTCACCGAACAGGCCGCCGACCATCAGCGTGAGCTCGTTCATCGCCTCGTCCATGCGCAGGCCCTCGTGGTACGGCCACGGGTAGCTGGGGCGCTGGTCGACGCCGGGCATCACCACCGGGTCGTTGGCGCTGACGAACGAGACGTGCGTCGCGTCCGCGGTGGGGTCCACGTACTCCAGGAGCCTGTGCAGCGGGAAGCCCGACCAGGGCACGGTCATCGCCCACGCCTCGACGCAGCGGAAGCGGTAGATGCGCTCCTCCATGTCGAACAGGGTGAACAGGTCCTCGACGCCGAAGGTGCCGCCGTTGTTGCAGAGGCCCGAGACCTCGATGGTCCACGGCTCGATCTCGAAGTCGCCGACCAGCTGGCTGACCGCGGTCTTGTTGGTCGAGAACTCGTAGTAGTTGTTGTAGGTCGTCGCCGAGATGGGGTTCGTCAGGCTGCGCTCGGGCACCTGGTAGTCCTCGTTCCGCTCGACGGGGAACCAGCCCGAGTACGGCGTGTCGGCGGTGTCCACCTGTCCGAGCTCGAGGCCCTCGACCGACAGTCCGCAGCCCGAGCTCAGCGCCAGCCCCGCGCCCGAGGCGGCCAGCATCCGACGTCGGGTGTACAGCCCCGAGCGAGGCCGCTTCTCCCAGTCCGAGCGGGAGGTCACCTGGCTCTCCGGGAGCTCCCAGCGTCTCTTCTTGCGGAGCTTCATCGGGTCCTCCTGTAGCTGACGCCGGCGCCGGCGCTCCAGCCGCGCGTGGCCGCGTCCGCCCAGACCATGCCGCCGCCGTTGAGCTCGAGACCCAGTCCGGGGGCGGCCTCGAACCCCGTCCACATCACCTGGCCGAGGACGGTCGCGCCCTGCCGGGTCGGGCGGTCGGGCTCGATCCAGGGGGCTCGTACGACCAGGTTGCCGTACAGACCCACCGCCAGCCGCTCCTCGACGGCCCAGATGCCGGCGTTGGCCGAGGCCCAGGCGCTGTGTCCAAAGCCGCCGAAGCGCAGGGTCGGTCCGACCTCGCCGGAGAGCCAGCCGCGGTCGTTTCCGACGCCGGCCATGAGCTTGAGCGTCAGGTCGGTGTTCTTGTCGCCGAGCGGAGGAAAGCTCGTCGCGAAGGCGCCGACCAGCTCGTCCTCGATGCCCGCGGCCGACGCGTACTCGACGGGCTCCTTGTAGGTCGGGAACCGCGCCTCGACCCCGATGGCGAGCGCTCGAGGCCCGAGTGACCGGTCGACCTCGACCCGCAGGTCCCCCGTCCACCGGTGGCGGAACACGATGCCGGTGTCCGTGGTGTGCGAGGCGGAGATGAACGGCAGCGACGCAACCACCTGGAACTGTTCGCCGAGTCCCCACTCGCCGTAGGCGACCACGCTGTTCGAGGCGTAGGCCAGGCCGGACGACTGCCCCTCGACGACGCTGTCTGCCGCGCCGAAGTGCTGGGCGCCCAGCCGCAGGTAGCCTTCACTCTCGGGGTGGACCCAGGGTCCCGCGAGAGCCGTGGAGATCAGGAGCAGCACACCGGGAGTATGCCGGGTCCCCGCTGAGGGTCACCGACGTCGGCGAACGAGCAGCCCGAGGCCCAGCAACAAGACCGCGGAGCCGCTGCGACAGCCGCAGCGCTCGTGGGGCTCTGGTGGTGTCGGCGCGCTCGTGTCCCCGGCGGCGTCCGCGATGGAGTCCAAGCCCGAGTCGTCTGGGGCGGTGGGTCGGAGCACCCCGTCGTAGAGCTCGAGACCGTCCACCGCCACAGCGCCGACTCCGGTGGTGGCGGGAGCGGGCAGGGTGCCTGGGGCGGTTCCGGCGAGGACCCCGTCGACGTGGACGGTCAGATCGCTCCAGCGGTCGAAGACGATGGTCAGCTCGCCGGCGCTCTCGACCGGGACGGACAGGAGCTCGTCGACGAGATCGAGCTCCACCCCTTCCGCCGTGCGCTCGAGCGACCAGCTGTCCTCCCACCCGATGAGTGGACCCGCGGACCCCGCGTCGACGACCACCGAGAACGCCTCCCCGCGGAAGAGCTCGGCCTCGACGGAGTCCCCGGAGTCGAACCGCCCGAGCAGCGGCGGACGGCCGGCATCGACATCGAGCGTGGCCGAGACGGTGGTCGTCAGACCCACCGCGTCCACGGCGGTGACCGAGACATCGACCGCGCCGTCCAGGCCCGCGAACGTGCCGATCAGGTCGGTGGTCACGCGCTCTTCGTCGCCTACGGTCACGGTGTACGAGGCGATGCCCGAGCCGGCGTCGTGGAACCCCGACCACCAGATCTCGACGTCCGGGACCGTGGTGTCCGCTGCGCGGATCGAGCCCGCCATCGGCGGCGTGATGTCGGCGAGCGCACGCACCTCGTCGACCGAGAGCGCCCCATCGTAGACCCGGACATCGTCCAGGGCCCCGGCCAGCGAGCCGTCGATGCCGTTGCCGCCCAGGTGCCAGGTGCTGGTGCCGGCGCGGGCAGGTTGCGACCCTTGCACCGTCCCGCGGGGGTGACCGTCGACGTACAACGTCACCGTCGAGCCGGCGTCGACCACCGCGGCGAGGTGTGTCCAGCTCTCGGCTGGGACGACCGCGCGGACCACATGGTCCTGGACGCCGATGGTGGTCAGGACGACCGCGGGCTGGCCGCCGGTCTCGGTCAGCCCGAACAGCCAGCCACCGCTCGACCAGCCCTCGCTGGCCAGGATGCGCTGCACCCCTCCGAGCTCGTCGGGTCGGACCCAGGCCGCGACCGAGAAGTCCGCTGTCAGTGCGTCCAGGTCGGGCTGTTCGCCCAGGTCGAGGGCCTCGTCGAAGCGGGTCGCGGAGCCGAGCCGTTCGTGTGCGCTCGCTTCGCCAGCGTCCAGCTCCCAGTGGGCGACCAGGGTGGGCTCGGTCCGGGTCCATTCCTGGACGATGCAGCCGACCTCGCCGGGCGCCAGGTCGAGCTCGATCTGTGCGAGACCGTTCAGGATCTCAGGTTCGAGCTGCGTATCGTTCCAGCAGTCGGTCCAGGTCGAGCCGGGGATGGCGTCCGCTTCGAGGACGACCCCGCTCGTGGTCTCGTCGCCGCTGTTGAACAGGGTCCACAGCGTGCTGTCCTCGGTCGGGAACGCGTTCGCATGAACGTCCGGAGCGGGTGTCTGGACGAGAGGCAAGGGATTGGAACTGGTGAACTCCTTCCGGTAGGAGGTCAGCGCTCGCCACGAGATCCGAAGCTCGATGAGCGTCGCCTCGTCGAACCAGTCGGCGTAGCCCATCAGGCGCTGGGCTTCGCCGTTGAAGAAGGTCAGGCGCACGCCTTCGACGTCGTCGGCCAGCGGGGCGTCCTGGGTCAGGAGCTGGATGGTCTTGAAGTCGGGCAGCCCGAACCGCACCAGGCTCACCGGGACCGTGCGGCTGTCGTAGCGGAACGAGGTGATGGACTCGGTGAACGCCCCGTCCTGGGTCTGTGTCGCGACATCGGCGGGCACCGACTCGGAGTACAGGATCTGGGCGGGGGACGAGGCCTCGCGCACGGCCTGCATCAGCTCCCACTCCGCCTGGATCTGGGCGCTCGGTACGCCGTGGTCGTGGTCCGTCCGGTGACAGGCGTATTGGTAGCCGAACCCGAACTGGTCCACGTACAGACCGTCGGGGCCGACTCGGAGCTGGGTGCGGCGGGCGTTGCGGAGCGCCATGTGTTCCTGCCACTCGGGCACGTCGGCGCACACGTGCCAGGACGGGGCATAGTCGGTGTACACCTCGCCCGAGCTGTTCTCGAGCTCCCAGGCGTCACCCCAGCGAAGTCCGGTCAGCGAGGTCGTGTCGAGCAGGACGCCTTCGACGTACAGGCCCACGCCGATGCCTCGGTCCTGCAGCGCGTCGACCTCGTCGCGCAGGTCCTGCGGGTCGCCCAGGTAGGGGTACGGGTTGTAGTCGCCGACGCGTCCGTGGATGAAGTCCATGCCCCAGTCGAAGACGTGCACCCAGTCGACTCCCCCGAAGGCCTCGATGTCGGTGTCGACCGCCTCTTGCAGGCTCCAGGTCCCGTCCTGGAAGGCTCCCGGATGGTCCCCCAGCACCGCGTTCTCGTGCAGGTGGATCTGCCGGACGTGGAAGGCCTCTCGGAACGCGGGGTCGCGTCGGACGGCGGGCCGGTACCACTCGGAGACCCAGCGTCGGTACGCCGCCAGGGCCTCGTGCCAGGTGGTGTCGTGCACGCCCAGAGCCGCTTCGAGGGTCACGGTCCCGCCCGGCTCCACCTCGAGACCGGGCCAGATGACCGACAGCGTCGCGCGCGTCTCGCTGGTCTTCGTGAGCTTGAACGTCTTCGGCGAGCCGTTCGTGTCGCGGGACATCAGCCACAGTCCACCGTCGTCGGTGTGCACCTCCATCCACTGCATCGGGAACAGCCCGCCGTAGTACCGGACGTGCGAGCCCGTCTGGTCGTCGACGATGGGCCCGACCGCGGGGAACACGTAGGACAGCTCGGTCCCCGTCCCCAGGCCCGGGATGTAGGGGAAGGTGACGTCCGAGGAGACGAGCTGATCGCCAGTGTTGGTCAGGTCGAGGCGGAACAGGAGCTGGCCATCCGGCAGCGACTCGGCGGTGACGAGCGCGTCCAGGCCGTCGACCCCATGCGCGAGGGTCGGCGTGCCCGAGAGCCAGTCCTGGCCGCCGGCCTCCAGCTCGGTGAGCGTCGCGCCGTCGAGCGTGGCCGACATCGCGCCGGTCTCGACGGCCCAGGCGCTGGTCAGGAGCCACCACACGCCCAGGAGTATGTCACCGCACGCGGACCACGATGAACTGGTCCCACTCGACCGTGGTGCCGGTCGGAGGGAGCGGCCAGCTGACGACCTCGGACAGGTCGCAGATGTTGCCGGTCGGGTCGCCGTCCACGAGCACCAGGCCGGACAGCGGGACGATCGACGCGGACTGGCCGCTGGCGACCATCGGCGGCAGGATCCCGCAGGGTCCAGGGCCGTCCGAGCCGCCCAGCTTCGCGTTCACCTGGACCGCGTGCAGGCCAGGATCGAGCTGGTCGAGGTACGGCTCGAGGCCGCCCAGCATCGCCGCCAGACCAGGCCCCATCCGACTGGCGGTCGAGGGGTTCAGGCCGGCACCCTTGAGCATGGGGTAGGCGCCCCAGGCGATCCACTCGTCGGTTCCGTGGGCCTCGGCCTTCATGCCCACGCTGGCGAGCGCAGGCGAGGTCGGGTCGTCGGTGACGGCGTCCAGGACGGCCAGGCCGTAGCCGACCATCCAGCGCTCCATGGCCTCGTCGAGGACCTTGGCGCGGGCCACGTCGGGGTCGAGGTCGCTCGCGGCATGGGAGACGGGGACCCAGAACAGGGGGGCGCCATCGACGGCCAGGGCGACCTGCGTGGTGAGCTGGACCTCGCCGGGGATCTCCTGCTTGGTCGCGCCCATTCCGATGCTCGAACCGGGCAGGACCACGAAGCCATCGACCGTCACGGTCGGGGTGAGCGTGTGCTCGCCGACGGTCGCCGAGGTGGCGTCGGATGTGCACGTCAGGCCGGCCTCGGTGGCGGCCTTGCAGATGACGGCGGCGGCGGCCGTGGTGGCCTCGGCGTTCGTGATCGGGGCGGTCTCGGGGACGGGCTTGCCGCCACAGGCCAGGAACAACAGCATCACTTCTCCAGTGGGGTCGAGAGGTTGGACCGTACCGCGCCGATCCGGTTTGTCATTCGCAGGTGAAGACGACCACGCTGACCGCATCGGGCACCATCTGGACCGCCCGGGTGACGTTGGTCCGTGCGGGAAAGACCGCGCAGTCCTCGTCCGCAGGTGGCGTCACCGTGGCCCAGACGATGTCGGGGGTGACGTTCAGGAAGCTGACGATCGAGCTCCCGCCCTCGACCAGCGTATCGCCCTCCTCGGGCAGGCTGGCGCCGAAGACGAAGGACATGTCGCTCTCGGCGTCGATCGCGGCCGAGGCGCCGTACACGGGGGCGGGGTCTGGCGCGTCGATGCCGACCACGACGATCCCGATCCCGGTGCCGGGCTCCCAGGTCGCCCCCAGGTAGCTCAGCACCTGGTCGGTCTGGTTCTGGGTCGCCTTGAAGGTGGTGAACGTGAACGCGTCGCTGCCGACGTCGCCGACCAGGTAGTGCGGCAGCATGGCGCCCCCGGTCGCCACGACGTTGAACTGGGCGTCGGGCTCCAGCAACAGGTCGGCTCGGCCGGCCTCGTCGGTGGTCACCGATCCTCCCGAGTGGGCGAGCTCGATGCCGCTTCGGCCATTGCCGTTCTGGGCGTTCCGGATGTCGAACGTGCCGACGACTGTTGGCGGCGGGGTGCTGTCCAGCTCCGCTTCGGAGTCGGGGAGCTCAGGCGAGGTGCATGCGAACAACCAGATCATTCACGCGTCGCTCGTGGACCGGGGAGCTCATCGTCTTCTCCGGGAACACCGACTCCTACCAGCCCGTGGAGCGCCGCTACCGGCTCACGCGGCAGTGCCTCGAGGTCTGCAGCGAGTTCGGCAACCCGGTCGGAATGATCACGCGCTCGGCCCTGGTCGCCCGAGACGCGGACGTGCTCGCCGACCTGGACGCGCACGTCACGTTCTCGATGCCGCTGTGGGACACGGAGATGACGCGGAAGCTCGAGCCCCACGCCCCCTCGCCGCAGCGTCGGCTCGAGGCGCTGGCGACGCTCGCCGAGGCGGGCGTCCCGGTCGGGATCAACATCGCGCCGTGCATCCCCGGACTGACCGAACCCCAGCTGCCGAAGATCCTGGAAGCGTCGCGGGCTGCGGGTGCGCGCTGGGCCTTCCTGATGCCGCTGTGGCTGCCGGACAAAACAGCGCAGGTGTTCTCCAGGACGCTCGTCGAGAAGATGCCGCTCAAGGCTCGGTCGGTCCTCGAGCGACAGGTGCGTCGCCGGGGGCAGCTCATCGAAGGTCCGAGAGACCGAGCTCGTCCTGCGCTGGATGCCGGGTGGCCCGCGGCGAAGCGGCTGTTCGAGATCCACGCCCGGCGGCTCGGGTACGCGGACCCGCCCAGGCAAGAGTCCACGAGGTTCCACCGCCCCGGGGAGCAGTTCGGGCTGTTCGGCGGGTAGGGTGCTGCGTGCTCGTCTGGCTCCTCGGCTGCGCTCCGTCCACGGTGGACACGGGATCAGAGCCTTCGATCTGTCCGTTGCTCTCCGGGTTCGACCAGGAACGGGACCAGGACTGGGAGGTCCACGCCGACTCGGACGAGCTCGCCTCGGGGGCGTGGACCCGGACGGTCGAGCGGGCCGGCCAGGACGTGGTCACGCGGAGGACCGGCCAGGTCGTGTCGCAGGACGACAACAGCGTCGGCTTCGTCGACGAGCGGACCTACCGTTGCGATGACGAGGGCGTCTGGTGGTTGGGCCGCGAGCTCACGCTGGAGCTCCCCGACCGGACATCGATCGAGTCCACGGTCTGGGAGGAGCCGCCCCTCGTCCTTCGCGCCGGGGCCGGGGCCGCCGACAGCTGGTCCGGGCACGAGGTCTACGTGCTGACCATCAACGGCGAGCCCGACGCGCCGTTCTCCCAGGACTACGAGATCGAGCTCGGCCCGCCGCTGCTGCTCACCGTGCCCGCGGGGACCTTCGAGGTCCTGGAGTGGCGGAAGGGTGGGCAGGTCCAGCTGCTCGCCGAAGGGGTCGGGGTGGTCCGCGACCTCGACGGCGAGCTCGTCAGTCGCTGATCACGCCTCGGGGATCAGGTCGACGCTGCCCTTGGTGAGCTGGCCGTTGATGAACCCAGGAGCGATGCGGGACATCCAGTGGAGCTGGTTGGCCTGACCCGGACGGATCTCCGTGGTGCCCTTGCGCAGCGCGGGGATCGTCTCGGCGAGCAGCTGCTCGGTCGTCAGGATCGCGAAGTCGCCGTCCTTCGGCAGGTCCGCGGTCAGGTCGGTGTGGACCGCGGGGGGCATGAGCTCGACCACGTGCACCTTGCCCTCGAGCTGCTGGCGCAGGCTCAGCGTGTCGCTGTGGAGCGCCGCCTTGGTCGCGCAGTAGATGGGGCCGGCCTGCAGCGGGACGAACGCCAGGCCCGAGCTGACGTTCACGATGGTGCCGCGGTTCGCGATCAGCCGCTCGACGAGGACCGAGACCGTCCGGATGGGACCGGCCACGTTGATGTCGAGCTCGACGAAGCTCTTGGCGAAGGCCAGGCCGATGCCGGCACTGCCGCCGGTGATGAGGATGGTGCGTCCAGTCAGGTCCATTTCGATCTCCATGTGTCACTGCCCCATCGTCTGCGCCCTGGACGTCTTCGGCGACCGCTGGACCCTTGTCGTGCTGCGCGACATCGTCCTGGGCGGCTGGCGTCGGTTCGGCGAGCTCGCGCGGCACGAGGGGATCGCCACGAACGTGCTCTCGGACCGGCTCAAGCGACTGGAACAGCTCGGGATCCTGGCCAAGGAGCGCGATCCCGACGACGGGCGACGGTTCGTCTACCGACCGACGGAGAAGGGGGCCGATCTGATCCCCACGCTCCTGGAGATCGGTCTCTGGGGAGCTCGCCACACCGAGGGAGGCACGGCGAAGCACGAGGTGATGGACATGGCGGCGACCGATCGCGAGGCAGCCATCGCCACGCTCAGGTACCGGGCGCTTCAGGGCTGAAGCGCGATGGCGCCGGGGATCTCGTCCAGACCCGAGCCGTCCAGCAGTCGTCCGCGGTCGGTGACACCGCCGCCCTCGGTGAACTCGAGCTCCCAGAGCCCGGTGTTCTCCACCACCACGACGCGTCCGGCGAGGGCGCCCCGTCGGACGCCCACGGCCGAGCCGGGGAGGGCGGGTGACGCGATCTCGGCACCCAGCGTGTAGCCGTCGTCGGTCCTCTCGAGCTCGAAGACCGCGTTGTCGTACCCGCTGACCACCAGCGCGCTCGAGCCGGGGAAGGGAGCGGTCACGATCGAGACCGGGTCGGGCACGTCGAGCACGCCCATGACGCCGCTGTCGCTCACGACCGCGACGCGCGTCGGGACGCCGGACCACTCGCTGTAGTCGGCGACCAGCAGGCGCTCGCCCTCGTGGTCCCAGGCCGCGTCGCTCACGATGGCTTCGTCGTCGCCGAACGCGTCGATGTGGGCCAGGACATCCAGGGTCTCCAGGTCGACGACGTGGACGATGCCGAAGACCCCGTCCAGCTCGCGGGTCACGACAGCCGCCTCGGTCGAGCCGGGACGCAGTGCGATCACGCTCGTGTTCTTGCCGGTCCAGACCAGCTCGGCGTCGCCCAGGGCTCCCGTGTCGCAGTCGATGGTCGAGCGGTAGACACCGCCGCCGTTCTCCGCCCAGTTCGGGTCCACGATCCAGGCCACCTCTCCGGTCGGGTCGATGGTCACGCTCGATGTGTACGGCGTGGTCAGGGAGTTCGCCGGGCCGTGGAGTCCGCCCTCGTCGTCGACCGTGAAGACGAACGCGCCGTCCGGGGTCCATGCGCCGCGACCGGACGTCGCTCGGCCGGGCTCGAGGCTGTCCACCTGGGTGACGGCCCCGTCGTAGCTGTACCGGCGCCAGGTGTCCGCGGGGCTCGCATCGGCGTCGTACGGGAACGAGAGCAGGAGCTCGTGGTCGTCCGCCGTTCGGGGTTGCCCGTGGCAGCCGGTCCAGGCGGCCTCCGAGTCACCAGGACCCGAGTCGCTCGGGGTGTCAGGGTCGGTCGATGTGCACGCCAGGAGCAGGGAGATCATGGCTTACACCTATCCGGGTCAAGGATTGTTTACGGCCGAACTCGAGAGCTCGTTGTCGTACAGCCCATGACACTCGCTCTACTGCTCGCCTGCTTCGACCCACCCCCGCCTCCCACGCCGGCCTGGTCCACCGAGACCGTCCAAGTGGAAAAGGCCGTCTCGCCCATCGATCCGCAGGCCCTCGAGGACCTGCTCGCGTCGGACGGTGACGCGGCCGAGCGCGGACGGGCCATCGTCACCCTCGCTGAGCTGGGGCGTGGTGAAGAGCTGTTCCGGCGAATCCAGGCCGACCCCGATGAACCCGAGATCCTGCGAATCTGGGCGGCGGCCGGACGCATCCAGCTGGCCGACGCGGATGAGCTCGACGAGCTCGAGCCGCTCGTCCGGACCTGGCCCTCGCTCGAGCGGCCGCTGCGACTTCGACGCGCTGAGCTCGGAGGTGACTCGTGATCCTCGCGCTGTTGTCGTCGCTCCACGCCGATCCCTGCGGGATGGTCTGGCGTCCGCCCCCGTGGCAACCCAAGTCCCCGGAACTGATTCGGAATGGAGGTCGCGTCCTCGAGCGCGAGGGCGCCCAGAGGACCTGGATCGCCTATGCCGACGGCATCGAGACGATGGTGTTGCGGCCGGGCTTCACGGGGTCGGTCGACGAGTTCGGCATGCTCATCCCGTTCCCGAGTCCACCCACGCTGCGAAAGGTCGACGAGAACGTCTTCTCCCACGTCGAGGCGGCTGTCGACCCGCCGGCCATGACGGTGGACATCGAGTACCCGCCCATCGTGCTCGGCGGGCTGGCGAGCCGCGGCTCGGGGATGGGCGGCTCGGGCGTGGCGATGGGGACCAAGGGCGAAGGCGCCCTCTCCAAGCAGACACCCGAGCTGGAGCCGACGCTGGGCTACCACGAGGTCCGGATCCTCCGCGAGGAAGCCGTCGGCATGTACGAGGTGGCCGTCATCGAGGCGGGGAGCCCCGAGGCGCTGTCGCGGTGGATGGGCGCGAACGACTTCGCCTATCCCGAGGGGATGGACGCCACCGTGGCGGCCTACATCGAGTCGAAGTGGTGCTTCGTCGCCATCAAGGCCAAGGTCGGCGATGGCGACGGGGCCACGCCACGTCCGGGGATGCGGACCGCGGACACCGACCTGCCCGAGGGCGCCACGTTCGACGGCTTCGTCCAGGCGATGGGCTTCCGGTTCGAGGTCGACGAGCCGGTCGTCCCGATGCGCCTGTCGGTCTTCAACGGCGAGGCCCCTCGGAACGTGCTGTACATGCTGACGGAGCAGGAGGTCGCCATCCGGGACCTGGACCGCGAGCTGGTGGTCCGACAGGTCCCGGGCGCAGATCTCGCCTCGAACCTCGAGGACCCCATCCCGTTCTGGTTCCGCAACGGGCGTCGGCAGGATGTGCGGGACGGGGTGCTCGGTCAGTTCAGGAAGCAGCGAGATCCTGAACGGTTCAACGGGGTTGCACGTGAGCTCATCGCCTCGGACCTGCTCGCGTTCGAGAGCGGCGAGCTGGCGCTGGGCTTCGAGGAGGCCCAGACCGAGCTGCTCAACATCAGCGAAGCGCTCGGGCTTCGGGGCGTCGAGATCGACGCGCGGCATGCCGACCACGTCGCCGAGCAGCGGGACGAGGCCCTGGAGGCGGCGATGATGCGGCTGGACTCGTTCACGCTGACCGTGTTCGACGGGACCTTCGACGCCGAGGTCCTGGCGCGCCAGAACCTCGACTTCGAGCCGTACGTCATGCCCGAACAGGACAACACGCGGCGCCTCGAGGGCATCAAGCCGCTGGGGCCGATCATCTCGGTCCCGGCGCGCCCGGGAGCTCTTCCGTTCCCGCGCGGCCTGGGCCTGGGCCTGGGGGGCTAACCCCCGCAGACCACGTCGCTTCCGGACTGGACTCCGGGCGTGTTGCTCGCGCCGCAGCCGACGTCGCAGCCGTCGCCCTGGGTGCAGTTCTTCACGGTGCAGTCGCCGTCCGGGCAGTGGACATCGCAGCCCGCGCCGTTGCAGTCGACCTCGCAGCTCTCCGAACCGACGCACTCGACGTCGCAGGCGCCGACGTCCGTGCAGTCCACCTCGCAGGTCGCGGCGCCGGCGCAGTTCACATCGCAGCTCTCGGAGCCGGCGCAGTCGGTTGCACAGGCCTCGGCGGTGCTGCACTCCACGTCGCAGTCGGGGTTGTCCTCGCAGGTCACGGCGCAGTCGCTCGAGTCCATGCAGATGGCCTGGCACGTCGCGTCGCTGTCGCAGTCCAGGTCGCAGTCGCCCGACGCCGGACACGTGCAGTCGTTGGCCAGGCAGAAGCCGTCGGTCGCGCTTGTGCTCCCGGAGTCTCCGGTGCCGGTCAGGTCCTTCGCGCCGCCGATGCAGGCGACCAGGAACATCGGGAACATCGCGGAGAATGGGGTCTTCATCGTCTCCACGTGCACTCTCCCTTGTTGGTGTCTGGGTTCGGACACCACGGGTCGGGTGGACCGGGAAGTCAGTCGGAGAGGCCGCGCAGGCGCAGGCTCTCCGCCACGGAGTCGGGGTCCGCGATGGCGGCGAGGTCGCTCAGCCGCAGATCGCGTTCGAGGTCGAACAGGACGAGCTCGCCAGCGCCCGAGAGCGCGATGAGCCAGCGTCCGTCCGGCGTGAACTCCAGATCGACGCCGGGCTGCGTGAACGGCTGGAGGCTCATCAGCTGAGCGCCCGTCGTGGCGTCGTACAGGTGGAGCTGCAGGTCGTACCCGGTGGTCGCGAGCAGGTCGTCGTGGAGGGCGACCGCCATCGTCGGTCCCTTGTGCGCCAGGAGCTCCAGCGTGATCTCGCCGTCCAGGTTCGCGACCACGACGCGACCGTCGTGGATCCCCGCGCCGACACGGTCCCCGTCCAGATCCGCCCGGTACACGGCGCTGCCGACGTCGAGCGCCATGAGTGGGGTGAGGTCCTGGTCCCAGACACGGACGTGGCCGTCGGCCTGGTTCCGCCCGGTGGTGAGCAGGCGACCCGAGGCCCGGTCCAGCTCCCACACCACGCCGTCGTGGGCCGGCGCGCTCGGAGCGTCCGGGCGGACGAACGTGCCCGAAGCGCCGACGGCCAGCACGCCGTCCTCGCGCTCCACCACCGTGGTCAGCAGCGTGTCGAGCGGCCGTCGCTCGAGCTGCTTGCCCGTCTCCACGTCGAAGCACCACGCCGCTCCGTCGCGCCCGGCCAGCCAGAGGCGGCTCCTGTCGGCTGAGAACTGGGCGTCGCGCGAGCCGTCCGCCGCACCGGGGTAGGTCTGGACCACTCGACCGGTCTGCAGCTCGACGAGCCAGCTCTCCTGGCTCCAGCTCGAGACCGCCAGGTGTTCGCCGTCCGGAGCCAGCGAGAAACCGACCGCCTGTTCTGGGAGCTGGACGAGTCCGGCGGGCGCGTCGGGAATGGGCCAGACGGCGGCCTGTCGGTCGGCGTCGATCGTCACCAGCAGGCGAGGGCCCGCCCAGGCCACGTGTCCGGTGCGGCCGTCGGGGACGCGCGCGACCACCTGACCGGTGGCCAGGTCGAGCACGCGGAGCTCGGGGTCGTACGCCAGCAGCGCGACCAGCTCGCCGTCGGGGGAGACCCGCGCGGTCTCCACCGGTGAGCTGGTGACCTCCCACTGCCTGCCGTCGATGCCATCACGGGCCAGGGTTCCCGACTCGGCGACCAGCCAGTCCTGGCCGACCAGCGCGGGCACGCGCTCGACCACGGCCAGCTCCTCTCCGTCCAGGTCGAAGACGGCGTCGTTGCCGATCTCGCTGCGGATGGTCACGCGCTCGCCGTTGTACTGGACCATGCCCGGCCGGTCCGCCGGGAGCGGCAGGACGCCGGGGTCCGGGGCCAGGAAGATGAGCTCGTCCCCGGAGCGGACCGTCACCAGGTCGTCGTCCGCTCGCGGAAACCCGTGGCCGTCTTCGAGGGGGTGTTCGTGGACGACCTCGTCGTCCCAGTCGGTGACGCGCAGTCCCGCTGACGTGTCCACGAAGACTGGGCGCCCGGCCAGGAATGCGACCGGGGAGTCGTCTCCCTGCTCGCGGACGCCGAGCTCGTTCCCCAGGGGGAGGCTGTAGTGCCGGACGTGGTCTTCGGCCTGGAGGAGGAGCTCGCCGTCGGTGGCCCCGAGGCCCCGGAAAGGCCCGTCCCACGTGTGAAGTGGGGGAGGGGCCAGGTGGGCAGTCCAGGCCAGGCCCAGGTCCGCCTCGCGCGTGTCGAGGTTCAGCTCGACAGCCAGGTCGCGGGCGTCGGCCCAGCGGGTCCGCGCTTCGAGCCAGCGCTCTCCCTCGAGCGCCCGCGAGCTGGGCCTCTACGACCCGCTCCAGCGCCAGCCGCTCGGCGTCCACGGCCCGGTCGCGTTCCGCCATCGCGTCGTCCCGTGCGATGCCGAGATCGGTCGCGTATCGAGCCAATCCCAAGACCCCGAGGGACGCCGCGAGGCCAGCGGTGAGCGCGACAGGGACCAGCCGCTGGCGGTGCCGCACGAGCCACAGTCGCAGCCGTGCCCAGGGCGAGTACGTGAGGCTCTCGATCGGCAGCCCCTGCTCGAGCGTCTCCACCTCGGACCGGAGCTCGGCGATGGTGGAGAACCGATCCTCGGGACGAGCGGACATCGCGCGCAGGACGATGGCCTCGAGCTCGTGGGGGAGGTCTCGGCGGTGCCGTCGCGGCGGGTCGAAGCGGTTGGCTCGGACGGCCTCGAGGACCTGGGGCGTCGTCCCCCGGAACGCTCGGATGCCGCACAGGAGCTCGTACAGCAGGACCCCCAGGGCGTACACGTCGACGGCGGGTCCGATTCGGTGTGTCTCGCCGCGGGCCTGCTCGGGCGCCATCGTGGCGGGTGTCCCGGCGATGGTGCCAGCGGTCTCCGGCTCGTCCGCTCGCCAGGCCAGGCCCCAGTCCATGACCTGCACCTCGCCGAAGGCACCGACCATGATGTTGTCGGCCTTCAGGTCCCGATGCACGACGCCTCGACTGTGCGCGTACGCGATGGCGTCGCAGACCTTCTTGAAGACGTCGAGTCGGCGAGTCCACGCGGGCATCTCCTCGGCGTCCATCACCTGCCGCAGGCTCCGTCCGCGCACGACGCGCATCGTCAGGACGGGCCGGCCCTCCTCGACCGTCAGGTCGTAGATCGGAACGATGTTGGGGTGTTCGGAGCTGTGCGGTGTTGCGCTTCGCGGACGAACCGCTCGACGAGGGCCGTGTCGGGGTTGGGCGCCAGGAGCCACTTCTGCGCGATGGAGCGCCCCAGTCGACGGTCGTGGACGGTGCGGACCTCGCCCATGCCGCCGACGCCCAACAGGTCTCCAGTCCTCCATCGGTCGTCGTCGAGCTCGAAGTCGCGGGCCGCTGGGCCAGGGCGTGACAGGGCTCGAAGCAGCGCGGCGCCCTCGTCGGGGCCGACGCGTTGGGTCTCCAGCAGCTCGCACACGCCGCGGAGGCTCATTCTCAACTGGCTGACATCGTTCGCGAACTCGTCGCCGGGCGCCCACGTCGCGCCAGGGAGATCGCTCTGGAGCGCCGCCAGCAGGGGGACCCAGTCGCCGCCGGCCTCGAGAGCGTCGATGAGCGCCTGGACCGGGTCGGAGCTCATGGCTGGCGACGCACCCAGGCGAGGGTCCGTTCGACCTGCTCGAGGGTGTTGTAGAGGTGGCAGCACTGGCGGATCTGGGTGTCGTGCTCGACGGCCCGGACGCGAATGCGCTCCTGGTCCCACAGCGCGTTCATCAGAGCGCGGGTGTCGCCGCCGAGACTCCAGGTCACCATCGAGCCGGCCAGGTCCGGATGGGTGGGACTGTGGACCGTCGCGCCCTGCTCGACGAGGCCTTCGCGCAGTCGGTCGGCCAGTGAGCGGCCATGAGCCTGCACCTGAGCCGGCTGCAGGCCCGTCCACCAGTCGAGCGCGGCCTCCAGGCCGACGACCAGGCTGCGGTTCCCGGTGCCGAGCTGCATGAAGCGGAAGGCGCCGTCCTCGCGGTTGTCCCACTGGGTGCTCGCGAGCGTCGTCCACAGGCGATCCTGCAGCTCGGGAGCGATCCACAGGAAGCCCGTCCCCTTCGGCGCCAGGAGCCACTTGTGGGGGCTGCTGAAGTAGGCGTGACAGCCGATCTTCGCGATGTCGACGACCAGCTGCCCGGGTGCCTGGGCTCCGTCGATCACACACAGCGCGCCCCTGTCGCGGGCCAGGCCGGCAAGGCGGTGGACCGGCAGGACGAGACCGAGGCGGCTGGTGATGTGCGGGACGGCGACGACGCGGACCTGGGGGCTCCACGCGCCCTCGAAGGCCGTGGCGATGGCGTCCGGCGAGTCCAGATCGACGGCGACCTCGCGCACGACGATGCCGTCACGCCGGGAGCGCAGGTCCCAGCCTGTGCGCCCGCCGGGGTGTTCCTGGTCCGTGATCAGGACCTCGTCGCCGGGCTTCAGATCGAGTCCGTGCGCCAGGAAGTTCATGCCCATCGTGGCGTTGCGTGTCAGCGCGACGTCCTGGCCGTGGACGTTGAACATCGCCCCCAGCTTGGCGCGAACGGCGTCGTCTGGGCGGTACCCGGCCATTGGTGGCTGGCCGGCGCCCTTGGGGAAGTTCCACTCGGCCAGCGTCTCCTCGACGTGGGCCAGGTCCCGGGCCATGGCGTCGATGACGGCGCGTGGCGAGGCTCCGAGCGTCCCGGTGTTGAAATAGGCCTGCCCGTCGGGGAGCAGGTACTCGCCCTGGGGTTCGGCTCGCGCATGCCGGACGGTCAGTAGCGCGGGCGACGCGGCGAGCAGGCCGAACATCGAGCGGCGAGTGAGCATGCGTCAGTGTCTCAGACCGCGTCAGCGGCTCGGGCCCCGCTGGAGCTCGATCTCGGTCCCACCGTCGCGCGCGGTGACCCAGGCCGGCGCCTCGTCACCCCCACGCTCGACCATGACGCGGCGCAGGTTCGGGACGCCGCCCCAGGCCGGGTGGTCTTCGTGGTCGTGTCCGTCGCCGTGGATGTAGCGCACGGGCTTGCCGAACGCGCGCGCGCTCTCCTGCATCGCCTCGACGACGCGCTGGTGCCGTTTCTCGGGCTTGGCGTGTCCGGTGATGATGACGGCCCTGGCGTCCGGGTGGGCGGCGAACTCGGAACGGACCCAGCTCGCGGCGTCGTCGAGCAGGGCGTCCCAGACCGCCTCGTCGTGCTTGCGGCCGCCGGGCAGCATGAGGCCGAGGACGAGCACGTCGTCCTGGGTCCACGCCAGGTTCTCGGGTCGACCCTCCTGACGGCGCCAGGCCGGGTCGCCGTTCAGCGGCGCGAGGTGTTCCTGCCACCAGGCCCACGCCACGTCGGGTCCCGGCCCGCCCTCGCGACCGCAGTCGTTCCACTCGTTGTCGCCGACCAGGATCCAGACGGGGTGGGTCGAGGTCTGCAACGCCCCTGCCACGCCCACGTAGCTCGACTCCTGGCAGTCGGCGCCGCGCCGGATGTCGCCCACGTGGACGAGGAGATCGACGTTCGGGTCGCCGTTGCTGAGCGCGATGTTCGCGTCGAGCGTGGCCCACTCGTCTTCGGCATACGGGACGTCGCCCATCACCGCGACGGTCACGCCCGGAGGCGCCTTCGGGACCGGGTGCGAGGTGCACGCCAGGAGCATCATCCACATGGGGACGATGTACCGCGGCGGCGGGTCGGTGCGCATCTCGTCGCGGGGGCAGCGGTCAGCCGGGATAGGCACGGCCCAGAGGTCCTCATGTTCGCGTTGCTGCTCGCCTGTTCCACGCCCGATGCCACGCCGCCGTCCGAGAGCGGCACGGACAGCGAGCTCGTCGAGTCCACGCCCCCGGCCGAGCCGTGCGACGGGATCACGCCCGAGGTGACCGATCTGGACTCGGACGAGCTCGCCACGATGCTGGAGGCGAATGACTTCGTGTTCATCGACGTGCACGTCCCCTACGCGGGTGAGATCGCGGGGACGGACGCGCACATCGAGTACACCGAGATCGACGCGCTCGAGGCCGCCATCGGCGAGCTGGACGCGCGCGCGGTCCTGTACTGCAAGACGGGGCCGATGAGCGAGCGGGCCGCGAACGCGCTGATCGACCGAGGCTACTGCGCTATCTACGACTACCCGGCCGGGATGAACGGCTGGGAGCGTGACGGGTACGAGCTGGAGTAGGCGGTGTTGCTCTGGACACTGATGTCGTGCACCGCCGGGTTCGGCGAGCGCCCGTGTGCCGCCGTCGACGGCTCCATCCTGGCCGTGGGCGACTCGATCTTCGCCTACAACTCGGGGGACTGTGAGTCGGCTCCGGACGTGGTCGGCGCGCTCCTCGGCCGCGATGTGTTCAACGCCGCGCGCTCGGGCGCGATGATCTCGCCGGAGGAGCGCTGGATCTTCGGGGACATCCGCGAGGCCTACGTGGCAGGGGACTGGAGCCACGTCATCGTCGAGGGCGGCGTCAACGACCTGAACTTCGACTGCGACTGTGCTGGGTGCGACGACGTGCTGGACCGGATCGTTGCGGCCGATGGGGGAGGCGGCGCGATGCCCACCCTGGTCGACCGGGCGCTCTCGGACGGCGCCGAGGTGGTGCTCGTCGGGTACTACGAGATGGGCCCCGAGGCGACGAATGGCTTCGATGTCTGCAACCCGGCGATCGGTGAGTTGAACACCAGGTATGAGCTGGTGGCCGCGGGGCGCGACGGGGTGACGTTCGTGAATCCGGGCGAGGTGGTGTCGATGGAGTCGACGCCCGATGCGTACCGCTCGGACCAGGTGCATCCGACGGCCGAGGGGAGCGTGTTGCTGGCGGAGCTGATCGCGGCGGCGATCGAGGACTGAGCTCAGAGCCCTCGGTGCTGTTCGGGCCGCAGCGGGATCTCGCCGGCGAGTGCCATGTCGATGACGCGCGCGATGCGAGGTCCGTCGTCCGGGAGCGTTCCGCCGAGCGGCAGGTGGTTGCTCGCGTGGTTCGTGCGGAAGAGCGCCCGGTTGGGCTTCGCTTCGGTCACGAAGGTGCGGAGCTCGCCCAGCAGACCGTGGATGTCGGGGAGTCGCCAGCCCAGTCGGTCCATCGTCGCGGCGAGCGGCGTGCCGGAAACGACGGTGAGCGTCAGGGCGGCCAGGTAGTCGGGGTCCATCGCGGTCGCGAGCCGAGCCGAGCCTTCCGCATGTACCTGAGAACGTTCGACTCCTCCGGCTCCGAGCAGGAAGATGGCGCTGGTCTTGATGCGGACGCTTCGCGCCTTCTGCGCGGCTTCGACGTGGGCGTCGAACAGGTAGTCCGAGTCCCGGCTGGCGCCGGCCGGCCGAGGCTGCTTGGCGAGCTGCCGCATGGTGTGCTCGTCGCCGGACTCGGGGCCGATGTAGAAGAGGTTCAGTCCGAGCTGCTTCAGATCCTCGAGATCCGCGATGGACTTCTCGTTGATGTTCGAGGCCATCGCGTAGCAGCTGACCTGTCGGAGAAAGGGGAACGTTCTCTGCAGCTTGGCGAGGATGGGCTCCCAGCGCTCGATGGGCATGACCAGAGCGTCGCCGTCGGCCACGAAGACCTTCTCCACCCGGCTGCCGTAGCGCTGGCCAGCGAGCTCGATGTCCTCGATGATCTCGGCCTCGTCCCGGATGCGGAACTGCTTGGACCGGTACATGTGGCAGTAGGTGCAGTTGTTCCAGCTGCAGCCCAGCGTGGCCTGGAGGATGAGGCTGGAAGCTTCGGATGGAGGCCGAAAGAGCGGCATGTCGTAGTTCATTCAGCAGCTCCGGAGTTGGACGCAGATATCGCGGCTGACCCCTCTCTGACCCCATTCTTGTCCAGAGAGATGACCTTGGGCTGCTCTTGGGGAGCGATGCGCGGAACCATGGCGACCGCTGCACGGAGGTCGCTCTCGATGGCGGAGTCATCGGCGTAGACATCGATGGTCACCCCGGAGGCATGACCGACGAGTCGCTTCACAGCGTACTCGCGGGCTCCGGAGCGAAGAAGGCCAGAGATGAAGCCCTTCCTGAAGCAATGGCAAGGCTGCCGGTAGCGGTCCTCGGGGACCGAGGTCCTCGTCCAGATCGTCTTGACGTAGCCGTGGTGGACGGTCCGAGATGTGCTGGCCTTGCCCCGAGAGACCCGGCGGGTGTCAATGACGAAGCCCTCACGACGGCCCCAGCCTGCCAGTTCCTCGAGCAGGTGCGGACTGACAGGGACCACTCGACCGCGT
>JAAESX010000280.1 GCA_024228935.1 Pseudomonadota bacterium | reverse complement strand
GTGCGCCTCTTCGACCACCTCGGCGAGCGGCCAGCGGCCGACGTTCTCCCGTTCCTGGGCTGGCAGCGACAAGTTGAGCGACGCCTTCAGGCCCAGCTGCAGACCCATGGCGCACTCGTCGAAGACCTCGAGCGCCTCCTGCCGGTCGGCCCGTCCCTTGTCGATGAGCTCGGCGGCGCGTCGCGGCAGGTCGCCGGGCTCCGCATAGGCGCCGAGCGCTCCCTCAAGCGCGGCGAGGAGACGCTGCTCGTCCTCGCGCCAGCCCGTGACCCACTCCAGGTTGCCCGAGACGCTCCCGATGGCGTTCCGGAAGTCGTGCACGGCTCCGCGAACGATTCGACCCGCCGTCCGATGACGCGCGAGCGCAAGCGCCTCGTCGTCCGTCATCCGTCGGATGATTCGCCCTTCTGCGTCCCGCTCAACCATCTGGTAGCAGAGCATAGCCGCGTTCCCCGAATACCCATACGCGACCTTCGGTATCGACGTCGAGCCCGCGAAGCTCCCCGAGCGTCCACAGCTCGGGCGCGCCGCCCACCGGGGTCATGGTCGGGACCCGCACGACGCGGTCCTCGAGCAGCGCATAGGCCATGTCGCCGACCGCCAGATCCACGATGGGCTCACGGAGACCGTCCAGATCCGTGACCTCGCCCGAGCCCGGGTCGAGCACCTGGAGGCCGGTCTCGGTGCCCACCAGGACGACCCCGCCGTGCGGCGCAACGCACGTCGGCAGGCGCACACGCGCGTAGTCCCGGGTCTCCCCGATCCGGTCGACCGCCACCACGCGCCCTCCCGAGGCGGTCCACAGCACGGCGCCGCCTGCGATGTCCGCGACGTGGTCGAGCGAGGGCCCTGGCACGAACCGCCCGAGCCCCGCGTCGAAGCGAACCAGCGCGTCCCCATCCGTCACCCAGACGGACTGGGAGGCGACGGCGCTGCCCGTCGCCGTCATCGGCAGGTCGAAGGACTCGACGCGGCCTCGCTCCACACGCCAGGCGTGCTCCGCGCCGACGATCCAGACCGCCTTCTCCAGACGATGCAGACCCACGATCGGGCCGACCGCCGCGCTGGCGTCGCGGAGCCTTCGGGGCAGCTCGCCCAGGACGGCCAGGCCGTCGTCCCCGCCCAGCAGGACAGCGTCTCCGATCGCCAGCGCGGCGCTCCCGCCGATGCCCTCGGCGGCCGGCGACACGGGCCAAGGCACGACGACCCCGTGCTCGAGCCAGGCCAGGGCGAGCCCGTTGTCGGTCCCCACCCAGGCCTTGCCCGGGGGCCCCTCGACCACCTCGAACACGGTGTCGCTGGGCAGGCCGTCGGCCCGGCCGTGCCGATGGACGACGGAGCCCGACTCGGACAGCTCGACCAGCCCCTCGGTGTTCGCCGCGGCCACAAGCCGGCCACCGACCCGGGACAGCGCATAGACGGCGGCGCTGCCGTCCTCCCAGAACGACGTCGCGACGCCCTCGCGCAGCAACAGGACCCCTGCGGAGTCGGTGGCGACGTGCGTCCTTCCGGGGGCGTGTTCGACGTCCCAGACGTTCAGCTCGGCCTCGATCCCCTCGATCGGCTCGCCCTGGGGCAGGCCGCGCAGCCCGTCGGAGCCCGCCCACATCCGGTCGTCGTTGCCCGGCTCGAGGGCGAACACCGAGTGGTCCCGGAGCATCACGTCCTCGACGTAGCCCTCCTCGATCGACGCCAGCCCGTGCCACGTCCCGGCCCACACCACGCCGTCGTGCACGCCCAGCGCCTGGACCCATGCGTCGGGCAGCCCGTCCTTGCGGTCCCAGACGCGCACCACGCGCTCGCCGTCCATGCGGGCGAGCCCCTGCCCCGTCGCCACCCAGGTGGTCTCCCCGTCCACCACGACCGCGTTGACCTGGCCGGATGGGAGCCCCTCGGCCCGGCCGAACGGCGCGACCTCGAGCGAGGCCTTGTCGACGCGAGCCAACCCGCCTCCGAGCAGCGCGACCCAGGCGCCGTCGGACGTCGGCGCCACATCGGCCACCTCGGCCCCGGCCAGATGGACCGGCGCGGCGAGCCGGGCGACCCCGTGGGGGTCGAGCCCCCAGACCGGCACGAGCCCAGCGCTGGGGACCTCGTCGACCACGACCCGGACCCGCAACTCGGCGTGCAGTCGACCCGCGCTGTCCCCGGGGCGCGCTTCTTCGACGACGGTCACCCAGTCCTCGCCCCGCTGGACCTCGATCCGGGCCGGGCCGGCCTCGTCCCACCACAGGCGCACCTGGCGGCGGTCGAGCTCATCGAGGCTCGCCGGCTGCTCGGCGACGGCGCGGACGTGCGAGGGCGAGGGCGAGGCCCAGGCCCCGCTCGAGAGAGCGAGCCAGATCACGTCAGAGCCGCTCGACGTCGCTCTTGTACCGCTCGACCTGCCGGGACAGGTGCCCCAACTCGCCGGACAGCTCGATTGCACCTTCTGGACAGACCCACCAGCAGTACAGACACTGGATGCAGTCCTGCGGTTCGGTCTTCACGCCGATCTCCTCGCTGGAGAGATGCGTCGGGCAGAAGTCGCCGCACTTCGTGCACTCGCCGCAGCGGCTGGCGTCCTTGGACAGCCCGGTGACCGTGTCGTCGTCCAGGTCGTAGACGTCCTGGATGATCTTGAGGCGGTAGGCCGCGTCGGAGACCTCGGGTCGGTCGACCAGGGGACGCACCGCCAGCTTCAGCCAGTGCAGGCTCTTGGCCTCGGAGAGCTCGGCCAGCCGGCTTCGCGCAGGCGCCTTCTCGATCGACCGGATGATGGGGACCTCGGCCTGGACACGCGAGTCGAGGGCGTCGTCGATGTAGCCGGCGTCGTGCGCGTGCTGCATGTAGGGCACCTCGCGCCAGGGCATGTCCACCAGCCGCATCACCACGAGATCGTTCAGGAACGAGTCGTCGCTCATCACCAGGTGGCCGAAGCGGAACGGCTGCCCGTCACCAGGACCGTTGCCCTCCATGCCCACCAGGCCGTCGACCAGGACGAGGTTCGGGAGCACCGCCTCGTTGATGGCGAAGATGTTCCGCGCCAGGTCCATGTGCATGTGGCGCTTCTGCTGCCCGGCACAGATGCCGACCCAGTTCTTGAGCGCGCAGGAGAGCCCGGCCTCGGCGTGCGTCTTGATCTTCGGGATCGAGATCAGGAAGTCCGCGTCGAGCACCGTGCGAGCGACCCGAGGATGGGCGCCGGCATGCAGGACCACCGGCACGCCGTCGTCGTGGTTCAGGTCGATGGTCTCGACGTCGTAGCGGTCGCGCAGCCGATCCACGCGCAGCCGCTGCATGGCGTCGATCCCCCGCCGATGCACGCCGACGTTGCTGCCGTCGGCCACGGCGAGGTCGTGGAACCCGCGGTTCTTCAGCGACTCGATCAGCGAGCAGAGGACCCGCAGATCGACCGAGTTGCCGACGAGCGCGACCAGGTCGTTGTTCAGGTTCGGCTTGAGGACGATGCGCGCGTCCTTGGGCGGGAGCCGGTGCGAGAACGCCTCGACGAGCTCCTCGACGGTCGTCCGGACCTCGGCCGCTGTCCACGCCTGCCGAACGCGTACGTGCCCACGGTCGCCGAAGGACAGATCCATGGAGCGTCAGGCTCCGCGGTCGCCGACCGCCACGCCGATCTGCCCGTCGGTGCGGACCAGATCGGACCAGCAGACCCAGCCGCCGGCGTCGTAGCAGACGAGCAAGCGGCCCTCTGGGTCCAGGTCCCCGAGCTCCGAGACGCGCACCGGGCCGAAGACGTGTCCGTGCATCTGGAAGTACCAGTGCTTGGTGTGCCCGCGCAGGTCGAGCCGCTTGCGGGTCTTGTCGACGCACTTCTGGTAGGCCTCGACCTCGTCCGCGTCCCAGATCCCATTGTCGTTGGCGTCCCACGACGTCAGGAGCGCGCACTTCTGCTCGACCTCCTCGCGGTGCTCGGCCTCGGCCTCGAGCTGCTGGACGACCCGTCGGACGCACTCCGCCTTGTGGATCTCGCCGACCTCCTCCAGGTGCTCGGCTTCCTTGGTCAGCGTCGAGATCGCGTGGGCCTCGCGCCATCGGGACGGCAGGAGCCCCAGCTTCTTCAGCAGCCAGGGGGTGAACAGCCCGGTCGCCGGGACCGGGAGCGTGGCGTTGGCGCTCGCCACGAGACCGGCGGGGACCACACGCATGACGTCCAGGATCTGGGCCTTGACCGTGTCGTGCTGTTCCTTGGTGAGCGGCTCGCCGGTGGAGATGCGCTTGGACAGGAGCCCCCACGCTTCCTTGCTCTCCTGGAGCTCGCCGACCACGTTCCGCCACTGTCGCTGAGCGGTGTCCTTGACCGAGCTCGCCATGCGGGAGAACAGCCCCGGCGGCTTCTCGATGCCGTCGATCTCGTCGACCGCCTCGCGAAGGATGCGCGCGTCTTCGGCCTGGCCGGACGCTTCCAGCTCGATGGCCATGTCGGAAAGGACGGCGGTGTCAGCCATGTCGGAGCCCCTCCAGGACGCGCTCGTAGCGCAACCATACCCCGTCCCAGCCGTACCGCTCCTCGACGAAGGCGCGCCCGGCCTCGCCCAGTCGACGGCGCTCCGCGGGGTCGTCCATCAGCTCGATCATGGCGGCACGCATCGCCACCACGTCGCCTTGGGGGACGGCGCGACCGATGCCCCCCGTGGCCTCTCGGATCGCGGGCTGATCGGACCAGATGACCGGACGGCCGCACGCCATCGCCTCGATGGCCGTGAACCCGAACCCCTCCTGCATGAGCGTGGGGAAGAGCACCACGTCCGCGTCCTGGTAGTAGGGCGCGATCTCGGGCACGTCGCCGGTCACGGTGACCGGCTGGTCCCAGGCCTGGACCTTGAGCTGGTCGAAGAACACCCGGTCGTCCACCGCGCCCACGACGGTCAGGTCCGCGCGGCGCTTGTGCGTCCTGGGAAGGCGCGCGATGGCGTCGATCGCCACATGCTGCCCCTTCCCCGGGAGGATGCGGCTGGGGTGAGCGAAGCGGACCATGCCTTCGGGCTCGTCGGGGAGCTCGCGACGCGGGACCACCCGGAACCGGGCCAGGTCCACCCCGTTGTGCACGACGTGGATCTTGCCCTCGGGCACGCCGACCTCGACCAGCCGCTGGCGGCTCGCCCCGCTGACCGTGATGACCGCGCCCAGGCGTCGGCTCTTCGCCGCGTAGAACAGCTCGCGGGCCCGAACACCCGCGCTGCGGCTGGCGATGCCGAAGTTCAGGTCGTGCACGATGCAAGCGGCGGGAGCGCCGAACGTCGGAACCTCGATCGAGTTGGCCAGCACGACGTCGGGCGAGAACCGCCTCCCCTCGCGGACCGCGGCCCACCAGAGCTTGCGCCAGGCCGCCGCGGTGCCGACGCCTCGCAGGTCGACGGCGACCGCCTCGGGCGGGACGAGCTTCCGGTCGTTCCGGAAGCCCACCACCAGGCGAACCTCGTGCTTCTGGCGTGCTCGCCGGTACAGGTTCTCGAAGACCGTCTCGGTGCCGCTCCGCACGTCCGGCGGGTAGCGGCGCGCGACCATCAGGATCTTCAAGGGAACCTCGGAAGCGGCCCGACCATGTCGTGCTCGCGGAACCAGGTGATGGCCGAGCTGATGCCCTCGTCGAGCGGCCGGGTGGTGTACCCGAGCTCGCGGCGGGCCTTCTCCGAGCTGAACCGGAACCCGGGCGCGTAGCCCCAGTTGACCGAGTTGCTGTTCAGGAGCGGCTCCTTGCCCGTCACCATCTCGGTCAGGTCGCCCCACAGCGCCGGGACGGTCGCGATCCACTTGGGAACGCCCATCGTGATGGGCTTGGTGCCCGCGACGGCGGAGATGCGCGCGAAGACCTCGCCGTACGTCAGGTTCTCGCCGCCCAGGATGTACCGCTCACCACGCTTTCCCTTCTCCCAGGCCAGGATCATCCCGTCGACGACGTCGCGCACGTCGACGAAGTTGTTCACGCCGCTGCTGTACCCGGGGACCGCGTTCCGGCAGACCTCGAGGATCATCCCGCCGCTGCTGGGTCGGACGTCGTAGGGACCGAACATGAAGCCGGGACAGACGGCGACCGCGTCGATGTCCTTTGCCGCCCAGACGAGCTCCTCGGACTGCTTCTTCGTGGTGGCGTACCCATCCGCCAGGCCGAAGTCGGCGAAGTTCCAGGGGGCGTCCTCGGTGCAGTCCGAGCCGTCCGTCGAGAGCCCGACCGCGACGGTGCTCGAGCAATGGATCAGCCGGGCGACCCGGGCCTTGCGAACCGCCTCGAGCACGTTCTTCGTGCCGTCGATGTTCGCCGACTGCAGCATCGGCGTGACCTCGGCCTTGATGCTGACCGCCGCCGCGCAGTGGAAGACGGCATCGGCCCCCTCGAACGCCGCCGTGAGCCCATCCAGGTCCGACAGCGGCGCGGTGGTCCACTCGATGTCGAGGTCGGCCAGGTGGTCGGTCCGAGAGGACGACCGCTTCGTCGCGCGGACCGTGTGGCCCTGCTCGAGCAGCGCCGCGGCGAGGTTGGCTCCGACGAGCCCGGTCGCACCGGTGAGGGTCACACGCATGCGACGCCCTAACCGGACAACGCCTGCCGGATCGTCCGACATGACGCCAGGAACCCGGGCGCGTCCCGCTCGCGCTCGACCACCCGATGGTCCAGCCGGATCCGAGTCGGCGAGCCACCCAGCACGACGACGCGGTCCGCCACACGAACCGCCTCGCGCACGTCGTGGGTCACGAGCAGCGCGGTCCCACCTCGCTCAGCGAGCAGCTCCACGAGCAGATCCTGCAGGTCCTCGCGGCGCAGGGGGTCGACAGCCGCGAACGGCTCGTCGAGGAGCAGGACCTGGGGCTCGCGGGCCAGCGCACGGACCACGCCGACGCGCTGGGCCATCCCTCCAGACAGCTCGCCAGGCCGGCGGTCGAGCACATCGGGCAGGCCGACCCGGGCGAGGAGCCTCTCGGCCAGACTGGAATCGCACCCGGCGAAGTCCAGGTTCCCGCGGACGGTCTTCCAGGGCAGCAGCCGAGGGTCCTGGAACACGAGCGCTGTCGAGCCGGCGTGCACGGCGCCCGACTCGGGTGTGAGCAGGCCAGCGACGAGTCGAAGGAGGGTCGACTTTCCACACCCTGACGGGCCGAGCAGCGCGACGACCTCGCCCGCGGGGACGTCCAGGTCCAGTCCGTCGAACAGCGGAGCATCGAAGCCGAAGGTCAGCCCTTGGATCACGGCGTCTCCCACGGGACCAGCCGCTTCTCGACGAGCCGGGCGAGCCGATCCATGCCGAACCCGAGCACGCCGATGATGAGCATTCCAGCGACCACCGCGTCGGTCTCGAGCATCAGGCGATGGAGCTGGATGCGGTAGCCGAGCCCGGACTGGGCCCCGACCAGCTCGGCGGCGATGACGCTCGTCCACGCCAGCCCGAGCCCGGTGCGCAGACCGGCGGCGATCCCAGGGGCTGCCGCCGGGAGTCGGACGCTCCAGAACGTCTGGCTGGGCGAGGCCCCGACGCTGGCCGCCAGCTCGAGCCACTTCGCCGGCGGACGGCCGAGCGCCCAGGCGACCTGGACGAAGACGGGAAAGAACGCGCCGATGAAGACGATGAACCAGGCGCTGCCGTCGCCCAGCCCGAACCACAGGATGGCCAGCGGGACCCACGCGATGGGCGGGATGGGTCGGAGCCCGTTGACCAGCGCCCGCACGCCGCGCCCGACGGACCCCGACAGTGCGGCGGCCGAGCCCAGCGTCACGCTGAGGACCGCGGCGAAGAGGTACCCGACGAGCACGCGCGACAGGCTCTGCCAGGCATCGGCGGCCAGCCCGTCGGTGTCGCTCTGCAGGACGTCGACCGGCGACGGAAGCACGGGCGAGTCGACCGCGACCGCCGCCCCCTGCCAGACGAGGACGGCTGCGCACACGACCGCGAGGACGACCGCGCGGCTCAACGGAGGAGCGTCTCCACGGAGACAGGCTCGCGCAGGAGCTCGGCCGAGAGCATGAAGTCCGCAGCCGACTGCAGGTTGGCCTTGTCCTCGTCCGAGAGCGTGAGCCGCGTCGGTCCGGTCAGGTTGGGCTCGACGCTGGCGGCCCGGTCCAGGACCGCGACGTCGAACGGCAGCCGGCTCGCGTCCTTGAACGCGGTGTTCGCCGCCGCCGGATCCGCCTTGTAGAGCCCGTACGCCCCATCGAGGGCCTGCATGAACCGCTCGTCGGCGCCGGGGTGCGCAGCGACGTAGTCGTCGTCCATCACCACGACGCTGGTGACGGTGCCGCTCGCGATGGTGCGGACCTGGCCGGACTCCTCGAGGTTGGCGAACGCCGGGTCCCACGCGCTGCCGGCGTCGATGGACCCCCAGCTCCCGTCGGTGGCCCCGGCCCCGACCAGCGCGACGATCTCCTCGAGCCCCAGGTTCACCACCTCGACCTCGACGCCGTCCAGCGCGGCGAGCGTCTCCCGATGCGCCGCAGCGCCGAACGGGATGGCCACCCGCTTGCCGGCCAGATCGGCGGGGACCTGGACCGTGGACTCGACCGGCACGAACGTGCCGACGCGGTTGTACATGAGCCGGCCGACGATTCCCCAGCTTGCGTCCTTGGTGCCCAGCGCGATGGCGGGCTGGTCGGCCGTGAACAGGACATCGACCTCGCCGGCGAGCGCTCCTTCGTTCAGCGGCCCGCCGTAGCTGAAGCCCACGAAGGTCGCGTCGAAGCCCTGCTCAGCGAGGAGACCCGTGGTCTGGAGCAGGACCGCGAGCTGCCCCTGGGTGGCCCAGGTGGTCTGCCAGCCGACGCGCAGAGGAGTGAGCTCGGGCTCGGACGGAGTGTCGAGCTCGCCAGAGCAGGCCAGGAGGAGGAACCACATCGCTGCCGACTAACCGGCGTCGAGGCGGTATTGCTGGACCATGCTGCTGCTCCTTCTCTCCTGCACGTCGCTGACCGAGCGCGAGCTCGCGGATCTGGCCCTCGCTGGGGATCTGGACGGTCTGGCGCCGCGCCTGGGCGATTTCGACCAGCCCGAGCTGGACCCCTGGCGCGCCGACGCCGAGGCCTGGCGCGACCTGCAGCCCCAGTCCACCGCCCTGCGCCGCGAGAGCCGCGAGATGCTCCGCTCGGCCATCGAGGAGGCCCTCGCCGAGGGGGACCTCGAGGGAGCCGCAGCGCTGCTCGCGAGCGCGGTCCCGGTCTGGCCAGACGACACCGCCTTCCTCATGCTCTCCACCCAGCTGGGCGAGAAGGCCGAGGCGGCCGGGCCCGACGAGGCCGCGTTCGCATGGCAGGTGCTGGCCGAGCTCTACGTGCACGACGCCGAGCGCTCGGCGCACTTCCAGAGCCAGGCAGGCGAGGCGGGGGTTCGCGCACGGCACGGCACCGCCGAGGCCCGCGCGGCCACGGCCATCGAGCAGACGGGAGTCACGCGAGGTGGCGCTGTCGCCGTCATCGCGCGCCTGGACCGCGAGTATGTCGAGCCGCCGGACTGGCAGCGTCTGGCCCGGGCGGGTCGGCAGCGCATCGTCTGGCTGACGAGAGCCCACGGCGTCGAGGCCCCCGCGAGCGCAGCGGTGTCGGATGCGGTCGGCGCGCTGGGAGCCGTGGACGAGTTCCTGGCCGAGCTCGTGCCGCTCGGCGTGCCACCCGAGGCCATCGTCGCGGAGTGGATCGCCGGGGCCTGCCAGGCCCTGGACCCGTGGACACGAGCCGTCTGGCCCGCGGAGATCCGGAGCTGGCAGGACCACCACGCCGGCGTGCGCGTCGGGGTCGGCCTCGAGCTCACCGAGGTCGATGGCTACGTCATCGTCCAGCGGCCCCTCCCCGACACACCGGCCTGGACCTCGGGCATCCACCAGGGCGACGTACTGGTGGCGATGGAGGACGCCACGGGTCGGCTCGACCTCAGCCAGGCCCAGGCGGGCCAAGGTGCCCTGGCCGAGCGCGGCATGGTGGGCGACCTCGACTCGCTCCTGCGCTTCGAGATCGTGCGGGACGGCGAGCTGCGGAGCTTCGAGATGAACCGAGCCGCCGTGACCCGAGCGACGGTCCAGGGGCTCGCGCGCCACGACGACAACACCTGGTCGATCTGGCTGGACCCGGGGGTCGCCTACGCCCGCATCGACACCTTCCGCGCGGCGACCGAGGCCGACCTCGACGCGCTGTTCGACCCTCACCTCGACGACATCGAGGTCGTCGTCCTGGATCTGCGCCAGAACCCGGGCGGCAACGTGAACGCGGCCGTGCAGGTGGCGGACCGGTTCGTCGCCGACGGGCTCCTGGCGGGGATCGACGGGCGCGTCCTGCCGGACACCGGTCCCGACGTCGACCCCGAGACCGGCGAGCGGCTGGCGGACTGGAACGAGGCGGTCGCCGGGCACGCGCTCGAGGGCGTGCCCGTCGTGGTCCTGGTCGACGGGGAGACCGCGTCGTCGGCCGAGGTGCTGGCAGGCGCCCTGCAGGAGCGCACGGGCGCCCACGTCATCGGCAGTCCCACCTGGGGAAAGGGGTACGCCCAGGCACTCCGCGGAGGAGACGAGGACTGGGCGCTCCAGCTCACCAACCTGGTCTGGACGCTGCCGAGCGGTCGCTGCCTGGACCGCGAGGGCGGGATCCAGCCGGACATCGAGCTGCCCCCGACCAGCCCCGGCGAGCGCTTCCGCCTGGCCGAGCAGGCCGACGAGCGGACCGCACTCCGGGTGCATGCGGACGGCACGCCGATGGTCCCGGTCGGCCCTCAGTCGCGCGAAGGGCTCCCCGAGCTGGACGGCGACCCGGCGCTCGTGGCCGCAGACTGCTGGCGCGGAGCCTGCTCGTTCCGACCGAGTAGGCCGCTACTCCATGTAGCCGAGCGCTCGCAGCGCATCCTCGTCGACGCCCGCGGCGCCCTCGCCCCAGACCAGGTCGTGGACGAGCGCATCCCGACTGACGGGCCCTGTCCCAGCCTCGCCGAACAGCGAGCGGCCAGGCAGATCCTCGGCCGGCGCGATGCCGAGCGCGGTGTGCACGGTCGGCGCGACGTCCAACAGGCCCCCGTCGAGCCGGCCTGGGGTCACATCGGGACCCAGCGCCAGCACCACGCCGTCGGGGTGATGGTCGCCGGTGTAGCTCCGGTCGGACAGCGACGCGTAGTCGGCCAGCGGCTCGCCATCGTCCGTCGAGCCCGCGAGCTCCTCCGCCGTGACCTGCTCGTTCGTGAGCGTGAGCCCGAGCGTCGCGGGGCTGTCGGGGATGGGCGTCCAGGCGTACAGCGGGACGCCGTCGACCGTCAGGAGCGCGAGCTCGTCCTCCAGCGCCTCGAGCGACGCCTCCTCGGCCGTGACCGTGAGCTTGATGCCCAGGCGGGAGACCTGGACGCGCCCGAGCCGCTCGCCGAGCCGCTCCATCAGCCGCTCGGTCTTGGGCGCGACGAAGAGCTTGTCCGCGTCGAGCGCCTGGAACCCGTGGTCGGAGACGATGAGCACGGTGGTGTCCTCGTCCGTGTACGAGAGCAGCTCGCCGACGATGCCGTCCGCCTGTCGATACGCGGTGGAGAGCGGATCGTCCTCACTCCCGAGCCTGTCCCAGAACCGGTGCCCCAGGCCGTCGGTCGCGTAGTACGTGAACGTCGCGAGCTCGGGCTCGTGCGTGTACAGCGCGTGGACGAAGACGTCCCGGTCGAGCTTGCCGCGCAGCAGGTTCAGGGCGATGAACCGCTCGTCGTCGTCCGGCCGGTCCCGCTCGCGGATCTTCCAGCGCAGGACCTCGGTCAGCGTCGACATGCGAAGGCCCTGCGGGATGCCGGTGAGCGCCAGTTGCCAGCCCGGTCGGCGTGTCTCGACCTGCTTGCGCTTCATCCGATTGGCGAGTTCGAGCTCCTTGACGAACGACAGCTCGGCCGGGAACGTCTCCGGGCTCGGGGCCAGCCAGGCCGGCACGATGAAGCCGTCGACCTCGCGCGGGGGGTACGTCACCAGCCACTTGTAGATGCCGATGGAGCGCCCCTCGGCCTCGGCGACGTCCCAGAACCGGGGCACATCGGCGTCGTCCGCATGGACGTGGAAGCCATGGATGCCGTGCTCCGCGGGGATGCGCCCCGACGCCATCGTCGTCCACAACAGCGGCGAGAACATCGGCTCCATCGAGGTCAGCGTCCCGCTGGCACCTCGCTCGCGCACCCCTTGAAGGTGGGGCAGCTCCAGGTCGTCGATGACCGTCCAGGTCGCGCCGTCGATGCCGATGACCAGCACGTCGGGAGACTCGACCTCGGGAACCGGCCGGAAGAAAAGGGCCAGCACCCCGAGCAGGACGAACACGGCGCCGACGGGCCGGCCCTCGGTCGGGCGGAGCAGGCCCAGCGCTCCACCGAGCCCAGCGGGGAAGCCGATGGCCACGACCAGGAACAGCGTCGGCTCGTCGAGGAACCACGGGTTGTGCCACACCGCCCAGGCTCCGAAGAGCAGCCCGGGAAGTGCCCCCAGGAACGCGCCCCAGCCGACCCACTTCATGCGAGGAACCGACCCGGCTCGAACTCGTCCCAGAAGTGCCAGTCGCCGGGATGGGCGGACAGCCAGCCGTGCAGGTGGGCGGCCACCAGATCGGCGCCGGCCTCGAGGGCCTGTCGCGTCGGGAGCGACCGATCGATGGAGAGCGGGTTTCCGATGCGGCTCACGTAGCCGTCTCTCGAGAAGAACGTGTGCAGCGGAAGCAGCTGGGCGCCGCTCTTCAGCGCCAGGAAGACCGCGCCGACCGGGACCATCATCGTCTGTCCCAGGACCTGCCGTGGGAGCCGTCGGCCCAGCTCGCGCCCGCCGCCGGTGCCATCCACCGCCGAGAGCACGACGTCGCCACCCTCGAGCGCACGGACCAGCCCGCGCAGGCTCCTGGCCCCGTCCCAGATCGTGGCGGGGACGTCCTGCTCGAGTCGCCGCCGGAGCGCCGTGACCCGCTGACCCTCGCTGGACAGCTCGCCCTCGACCCCGCCGCCACCGACCTGATGGACGCGGAGACCGCGAGCCCCGAGCACGCACAAGGGGAGCTGGGCGCAGCCCATGTGCGGGTGCATCAGCACGGCGCCTCCGTCCTCGAGCGCACGCTCGAGCCGGTCCATGCCCTCGACGCGCAGGTACGAAGCCCCCTCACCCGCCGCGATGCGAGCGAACGTCCAGCTGATGTACTGGTCCGCGAAGTGGTTCTCGAACGTGGCGCGCACGATAGGCCCCACGTCGCGGTCGGGGAACGCCCGCTTCAGGTTGGCCTCCACCCGCGCCCGCTTCCCCCGAGCTCCGGCGTGCGCAAGGCGCCCCAGAGCCCGGTTCGCGCGCAGCTCGGTCCCGGCCGGCAGGCGACCCAGGGCCCGCCTGTACGGACCCCAGACCACGCGGCGGTACACGTCCTTCAGCGGGCTCTCACCGAAGACCACGGCTCACTCCAGGTAGCCGAGGGCTTCGAGGCGGGCGCGCTCGGCGTCGGTCAGCTCGACGGCGCTGCGCTCGGCGTCGCCGGACAGCAGCTCGTCGGCGTGCTGGACCAGGACGGCCAGGTCCTCGCCGGCGGAGACATCTTCCTCGGTGACCAGGCGGAACCCCTCGCCCTCGGGGGCTCGGTAGAAGGCATCGGCGAAGCTCTCGTGCTCGCGGCGGACGAACAGCGCGTCGTCGGAACGCAGGCCCGCCATCCGTGCCGTCGGCCGCGACCCGATCTCCCCCGAGCGGATCGCCATGTTCGCGTCCCGGTCGTAGCAAAGGGACCGAACGACGCTGCGAGGCGTGCCGCGCAGGCTCTGGCCGTCCAGCCCGCGGCCTGCGGGGAGCCCGAGCAGGTCGAGCACGGTGGGCGTGACGTCGTCCAGCTCGACGAGCCTGTCGTCCACGCCGTTGGCCAGGTCCGGATGGCGGATGATCAGCGGCACGCGCAGCGACGCGTCGTACACGTCGTCGCCGTGGTCGAACCAGACGCCATTCTCACCGAAGGACTCGCCGTGGTCCCCGGAGACGACGACGAGCGTGTCGGGTCCAGCCGCCTCGACCAAGCGTCCGACCTGGGCGTCCGCGAAGGCGATCTCGCCGTCGTAGGCCGCCATGACGTAGTCCAGGTCCGTGATGCCCTCGAGCGTCTTGCGCAGATACGGGGCGGCCTCGGCCAGGTCGACCTGCTCCATCGAGGTGTGCTCGGGGCTCCGGGGGTCTCCCTCGTAGACGAGGTACTCCGCGGGCGGGTCGTACGGGCCGTGCGGCTCGAACAGGTGGACCCACAGGAACCAAGGGCCGTCCTGCTCGTCGAGCCAGTCGAGCGCGTCCTCGGTGGTCCGGTCACCGCGCCGCTCGAGGACCTCGTCGGGGGAGAACCGACGCACGAGCGCAGCCTGGATGCGTCGCGGGAGCAGGCCCGAGCTGCCCTTCCAGCCCGAGAAGTCGTCGTCGTAGGTGCCGAACCCGCGGCGGAAGCCGTAGTCGCCATCGAGCACGTAGGCGCTGACGAATGCCCCCGCGGCGTAGCCCTCATCCGAGAGGATCTCGGCCAGCATCCGCTCGTCGTCCGGCACCGGGATGCCGTTCAGGAGCGTCCCGTGGGACCAGGTGCCTCGCCCACCGAGCAGCGTCGTGTGGCTCGGGCCGGTGACCGCGACGTTCGCGAAGGCGGCCTCGTACAGCGTCCCCTCGGCCGCGAGCGCGTCCAGGTTCGGCGTACGGGCCTGGGCGTACCCATAGGCGCCGATGTGATCCGCTCGGGTGGTGTCGAGGGTCACGAGCAGCACGTTGGTCCCCTGGCCCTCGACCTCGGATCCTGAGCTCGCCTCGACCCCGACGAGCGGGAGCGCGAGCACCAGGAGGCCAGCCCATCCAAGGGGATCGACCCGGCGTTGTGCGGCGACCCAGGCCGCGATCCCGACGATCCCCCCCACCAGCAGCGCCAGGTTTCCGACGTACCAGGGCGCTTCCTGGAACGGGGGCGCGTCGATCGTCACCAGGAGCCCCAGTTCGACCAGCGCCAGGACCGCCGCGGCCGCCGTCAGCCCCTGTGTCGCCCGGGCCCCGATCGCGCCGACCGGAGCCGCCAGGATGCCGCCGAGCAGCATGGCAGGCAGCACGAGCGCCACCGACGAGGTCAGCCAGAGGGATCCGAACACCACCTGGACGAGCGCCTCGAGGCCGACGTAGGCGGCACCGATTGCAGCGGCGGCGAGGACGGAATGCAGGCGAGTCACGGGGGGCTCCTACCCGCACGCCGGGGAACTTTCGTGCAGCACCCGTGTCAACGCCGTGTAAGGAAAGGTCCGGCACTGACGTTCGGGACTCGACAAGACACGCGAAATCGAGTCTCTGGTGACACTACGCTTCGGTGAAAACATGAGCTCGAACTACGCCCGCCGTCTGGGTGCCCTGACCCTGGGCCTCGCCACGCTGCTCGCAGCCGGCGCCCCGACCGACGCCTTCGCCAAGGAGGTCGCCATCGCGCCCTTCATCGCGAAGGGCGGCCTCGATCCCCTCATCGCCCTCAACATCACGTCGCTGGTGGCCAGCGAGCTGGACTTCGCGTCCGAGTACGAAGGCGCCACCCAGCTCGACAGCAAGCCCGCCGGTCTGACCGTCGCGTGCCTCTCGCAGTCGGCGTGCCTGAAGAAGATTGGCAACGGGACCGGCCTCGAACACCTGGTGGCCGGCTCCGTCGCGCCCGCCGGCGACGAGTACGAGATCTACATGGTCCTGTACAACACCTCGGGCGGCTCCTACGTCCGCAAGAAGTCGTTCAAGGTCGAGACCACGCCCGAGAAGATGGCCGACTCGATGGGCGGCTTCGTGAACGAGCTGCTCACCGGCAAGAGCGTGGCCGCGGTCGCTGCCGCGGACACCGTCAGCGACGACTTCTCGATGGACGACGACTTCGACGACTTCGAGTTCGACGACGGCGACGACTTCGGGAACACCACCATCGCGCTGGGCGGAAACAGCAACAACACGCTGGACGACTTCGAGGACGAGCCCGACGACTGGGAGGTCGAGGAGGAGCGCCGCCGCGAGGACGAGCGTCGCGCCGCCGCCGAGGACCAGCGTCGCCGGGACGAGGCCGAGGCCGAGCGCCGCCAGGCCGAAGACGACCGCCGCCGTGAGGAGGACCGTCGTCGCGCCGAGGCCGAGGAGCGCGAGCGCGAGGAGGCCGAAGCCCGCCGCCGCGCCGAGGACGAGGAGCGCCGTCAGGCCGAAGCCGACCGCCGCCGCCTCGAGGAGGAGCGTGACCGGGCCGAAGCCGACCGCCGCCGGGCCGAGGAGGACGAGCGCCGCCGCCTGGAAGACGAGCGCGCCCGAGCCGACGCCGACCGCTACGAGGAGCCCGAGGACGACTTCGACGACATCGTGTTCGGCGACGCCTCGGACGACATCGAGGTCGAGATCGACGACATCACGTTCGGGGACGCGACCGCCGACATCGTCAGCGACTACAGCAGCAGCGACAGCTCGTACTCGGACGACGACTACGGCTACCGCGAGTACGACAGCTACGACCGCGAGACGCGCAGCAGCGACGACGACTACGACAGCCGCAACAGCAGCAGCCGCGACTACGACCTGGACGAGCCGGACGAGCGCGACAGCCGCAGCAGCCGAAGCAGCCGAAGCTCCAGTAGCCGCGACAGCCGTGACAGCCGAAGCTCCAGCAGCCGAAGCTCCAGCAGCCGAAGCTCCAGCAGCGGCGTGGACGCTCGGATCGACACGAACAGCAACGACCCCAAGATCGGTCTTTCGCTGCGCGCCGGGTACTCGAAGTTCCAGGTCTTCAAGTTCGCCACGTACGGCGCCGAGCTCTCCATCCCGATCGCCGACGCGGCCTTCGTGAACGTCGGCCTCGAGGGCTACTCGACGCAGCGGGACATCCCCGAGGCGCTCCGCGAGGAGTACGGCGGCGCCGAGACGCGCTGGAACCACATCATGCCGTTCAACCTCGGCATCACGTACCAGCCGACGAAGCGGAATCTGCGTCCGTACATCGGCGGCGACCTGACGCTGACGCCGTACACCAGTACCTTCAAGACCGCCCCGGGCCTGCGTGTCCGCGCGGGCGCCGACATCATGGTCACCGACCAGTTCGGCCTGAACGTGAACGGTGGCGCCGGGTTCTGGTACGGCAAGGACTTCGACACGGTCCAGGCCGACGTCGAGCCCTTCGGCGGCACGGGCCTCATCTCCGCAGGCACGGTCATCCTCTTCTGACCCCACCTGTATGGGGTTGCATACATCCCACCGCGACAACTGTGTCGCACCCTACGCCGACCCAGCGGGACACCCTGTCCCCAGGGTCGGCGTCGTCGTCTGGGGGAGCCTCGCGGCCACAGGCCGATCATCGAGGCGATCGCATGCTGAAGTGGGTTGGTACACGTCTTGCAACGGGGTAGGCTTAGAGAAATCCCGCCCCTGGAGCCCACATGACCCTCCTCTTCGCACTCGCCTGCAACACGACGACCTCAGAGAGCATCTACGCGGACGACCCCATCGGTCGCATCGCTGGCGAGGTCACCGACATGAACGGTGACGGGCTCGAGGGCGTGACGGTCAGCGCCGACGGCATCACCGCGGTCACCGGACCCGACGGCTGGTACGTCATCGACGGCGTCGAGCCCGGCGCCACGGTCGTGAACTTCATCAACCAGGGCTACGCCAAGAACTACAAGCGCGCCACGCTGCACTCCTGGGAGACGGTCTCGGTCGACGCGACCCTCCAGGAGATCGACGGCTACGACATGTTCGACGCCCGGGCGGGCGGCTTGGCGGTCGTGGGTGCCGTGGAAGTGGACTTCGGCGGCGACAGCATCATCGATGCGGACGGGAACGCCTTCGACGGCGAGGTCGTGGTCGAGGTCACCTACCTGGACCCCCACAGCGACGACATGAAGTTCGCTCCGGGCGACCTGACCGCACTGGCGCTCAACCGCAGCGACCCCTACGCCAAGGACGCCACCGAGCCTGCGCAGCTCATCAGCTACGGCATGGTGGACATCAGCCTCTACGACGAGGACGGCAACCCGCTGAACGTCGACGAGGACAACCCGGCCACGGTCGAGATCCCCGTCAACAACGGTGACCTGCCGAGCGTCTACCACCTGGCCGACGGCTCCGAGCAGCAGACCTGGTCCTTCTCCCCCGAGAAGGGCATCTGGGTCGAGGAAGGCGCGGGCGTCGTCGTCGAGGATGAAGAGGGTGAGCTCACCTTCACCTTCGAGGCCTCCCACTTCAGCTGGTGGAACTGCGACCAGGGCTTCGTCCCGACCTGCGCCTACGGCAAGGTCGTCGACATGCTCGGCTTCCCGGTCCGCGGCGCCCGTCTCGACGCGGTCGGCGGACAGTCCAGCAGCACCGTCTACACCGATGACGACGGCAACTACGTCGTGAGCGTCATGGTCGGCGACACCGTCAACTTCTCCGGCACCACACCGGTCGGTGGAAAGAACTGGTCGGCGGACCACTCGGTCTACCTCTACGGCTACGGGTCCAGCTCGGCGGACTGCCAGCCCATCCCGGACATCGAGATCGAGGTCTGCCGCGAGGCCGGCATCATCATGAACGACAACCTCGAGCTGCACGTGAGTGGCGGTGACGAGGGCGCCAATGGCGACCAGCTCCGCGCCTGGTTCTGGGAGCCGCCCGGTGAGCCGTGGCGCTGCGAGGACATGTGGGACAAGGTCGACGAGGGCACGTGTGTCGTCTCGGACCCGTCCGACTACCCGCAGATCTGGGGCTACGACGAGAACCTCGACACGACCACCCGCTCGGCTGGTGAGTGGCTCGAGTTCCGCACCCCGCGCGACACGTACCGCCTCGACGAGGAGGAGGTCGACGGGAACCCGGTCTACATGTACGAGACCCTCGAGCTCCGCGGTGTGAAGGATGTCGAGGTCGTCCAGAACGTCATCGACCTGCAGGGCGGTGACACCATCCGCGGCAACGCGCCTGGCTCGTCCGACGCCTACTTCGGCGCCATCGAGAACGAGGAGTGGGTCGTCATCCCGGAAGAGGTCGTCCTGACCAACATGTCCGGTCCCCAGGGCACGATCGCTCGCTCCGGCGGCCTCACCGTCCAGTTCGACGGCCAGGGCAACGACGACGACATGATGGTCTTCGTGACCCCGCAGCAGCCGGAAGGCGACGCCATCGAGCAGGGCCTGCTCTGCCGCGAGGCCGACGACGGTAGCCTGGACATCTCCGGCTCCGACCTCGGCAACATCACGCCTGGCTGGGCCAGCGTCAGCGTCTACCGTCCCGAGTTCGCTTGGACGACCGGCCCCGACGGTCTCCCCATCCGCGTGCAGGCCGTGTCCGGCGCCGTCATCGAGGCCGACCTCAAGTAGGTCCCCTCTTTCAGAGATGGAGAGCCGCCCCTCACAGGGCGGCTCTCTTTGCTCTGAGCGCGCGTCGCGGCCCCACGGCCGCGTCAGGTGATGCCCGACCAGTCCCCGTGGTCGAGCCAGCTCTGCAGGATGAGCACGGCGGCCACCTGGTCGATGACCGACTTGCGCTTCTTCCGGGAGATGTCCAGGCGCACCAGGATCTCCTCCGCATCGACCGAGGTGAATCGCTCGTCGATGTAGATGGGCGCGAGCCCCAGGAGCTCGCCCAGGGCCACCCCCACCTGCCGAGCCAGCTTCGCGCTGCGCGCCTCGGTGTCGTCCAGCTCCAGCGGGAGTCCGACGACCAGATGCTTCACGCCCTCCTGTGCACACAGCTCCGCGAGCGCTGCGCTGTCCTTCTTCACGGACTGCCGCTTGAGCGTCCGGACCGGTCGCGCCAGCATCCCGAGGGGGTCCGACAGCGCGACACCGATGGTCTTGGTTCCGACGTCGAGTCCGATCGCACGACCTTGCATGGGGATCCGCCCGTGTTACTGTACGGTTGTTCAGTGAGGTCCAGATGTCCCGTCCGGCTGCGGTCCTGCTCTCGCAGGGCGACGAGGTCCTCACTGGCCAGACCGTGGACACCAACGCGGCGTGGTTAGCCGAGCGGCTCACCGATATCGGCTTCGATGTCGTCCGCCACTTCAGCGTCGGAGACCGACTCGACGATCTGGTCGCGGTCACGCGCGAGTCGCTGAGCCTCGGCGACGTCGTCATCTGTACCGGCGGACTGGGCCCGACCCAGGACGACCTGACCAGCGAGGCCGCGGCGGCTGTCCTGGGCTGCGAGCTCGCGCTCGACGAGGCCGAGCTGGCGCACATCCACGGGCTGCACCGAGCCTTCAAGATGAAGATGGCGCCGAGCAACGAGAAGCAGGCGTGGCTCCCCTCCGCCGCGACGCCGATGCGGAACGACTGGGGGACGGCTCCGGGCTTCCGCCTCGAGCACACGGACGCGGTCGGCTACTTCGTTCCCGGCGTCCCGCGGGAGATGCGCTCGTTCTGGGAACACCGGATCCGCCCAGACCTCATCGAGCGGTTCCACCTGCATCCGGAGCGCCTGACCGTCCTGCGCTGCCTCGGCATCCACGAGTCTCGCCTCGCCACCATCCTGGCGCCCTTCGAGGCACTGGAGGGCGTGACCCTCGGGTTCCGGACCAAGCTGCCCGAGAACCAGGTCAAGCTTCGCTTCCACCCGGACATGTCCCTCGAGGACCAGCAGGCCGTCGTCGACCGTGCGCATGCCGCCATCGGCAAGAGCGTCTTCGGCATCGACACCGGCCCCGTCGAGGCCGTGATCCGCGACCTGCTCGACGAGCGCGGCCAGACCGTCTCGACGGCCGAGTCGTGCACGGGTGGGGGCATCGCCGCTGCCCTGACCTCGGTCCCGGGCTCGAGTCGGGTCTTCGTCGAGGGCGCCTGCGTCTACGCCAACGAAGCGAAGACCCGAACGTGCCAGGTGGACCCCGAGCTGCTCGAGGAGGTCGGCGCGGTCTCCGAGTCCGTCGCCCGGCAGCTGGCGCTCGGCATGCAGGCGCGCACGGGCACGACCTATGCGATCGGGACCACCGGGATCGCCGGTCCTGGAGGCGGCTCGCTGGAGAAGCCCGTCGGCACGGTCCACGTCGCCCTCGCGGGCCCGCGCGGCGTCCATCACCGGAAGCTCTCGCTTCGCGGCGACCGCGAGCGCATCATCCGGCTGACGATCGGCAGCGCCCTCGACACCCTGCGTCGAGAGCTGCAGGGGCTCCTCCCCCCACCCTGAACAGAAACTCGGATGCCCGGACAGTTTCTGACCACCCCCCGCCTTACATTCCCTTCGTACCGAACAGACCACTCCCGCCCAGGACCTTCCGATGCCCCTCGACAAGAACCGCACCAAGGCCATCGACGCCGCCATCACCTCCATCGAGCGCCAGTTCGGCAAGGGCTCGATCATGCGCCTCGGCGAGGACGCGGCGAACAAGAAGGTCGACGTCATCTCCACCGGCTCGATCGGGCTCGACATCGCGCTCGGTGTGGGCGGCGTCCCCCGAGGCCGCGTCGTCGAGGTCTACGGACCTGAGGCCTCCGGAAAGACC
Organism: Pseudomonadota bacterium; assembly: GCA_024228935.1. Taxonomy (GTDB): domain Bacteria; phylum Myxococcota_A; class UBA796; order UBA796; family CAJQPC01; genus JAAESX01. The sequence continues at coordinate 102,769 of JAAESX010000280.1, read as the reverse complement.
ACGCTGGCGCTGCAGCTCATCGCCGAGGCTCAGGCCAAGGGCGGCGTCGCGGCCTTCATCGACGCCGAGCACGCCCTCGACCCGACCTACGCCGCCGCGCTGGGTGTGAAGGTCGACGAGCTGCTCATCTCGCAGCCGGACTTCGGTGAGCAGGCCCTGGAGATCGCCGAGACGCTGGTCCGCTCGGGCGCGCTCGCCATCGTGGTCATCGACTCGGTTGCGGCGCTCGTCCCGAAGGCCGAGCTCGAAGGCGACATGGGTGACTCTCTGCCCGGCCTCCAGGCCCGCCTCATGTCGCAGGCCCTGCGCAAGCTCACGGGCACCATCCACAAGTCCGACACCGTGATGCTCTTCATCAACCAGGTGCGTCACAAGATCGGCGTCATGTTCGGCAACCCCGAGACGACGTCCGGCGGAAACGCCCTGAAGTTCTACGCCTCGGTGCGCCTCGACATCCGTCGCATCGGCGCCATCAAGAAGGGCGACGAGATCCTGGGCAACCGGACGCGCGTGAAGGTCGTGAAGAACAAGGTCGCCCCGCCCTTCCGCAAGGTCGAGTTCGACATCCTGTACGGCAAGGGCATCTCCCAGGCCGGTGAACTCCTCGACATGGGCCTGGATCTGGGCCTCGTGCGCAAGTCTGGCTCCTGGTTCTCCCTGGGCGACGAACGAATCGGTCAGGGCCGTGAGAACGCCCGGCTGTGGCTCCTCGAGCGCCCCGAGACGATGCAGGCGATCCGCAACGCCGTGCTCGAGAAGAACGGGCTGGGACCGGAGGGTGCGGACGCCGGAACGGAAGCGACAGCGCACTGATCCAGCACGGCTCGGTAGCATCACGTCATGGACATCGACGCGATCTGCCGAGCCGCACTCCAATCGGGTGCCTCCGACATCCACATCAAGGCTGGCCTTCCGCCAATGGTCCGCGTGGATGGCGAGATCGTCCGCATACCCCGAGCCCCGGCCCTCTCGAACGAGTCCATCGGAAAGATGGCTTGGTCGATGATGAAGCCGGCCCAGCGCGAAAAGTTCCGGACGCACCCTGACGCCGACATGGCGTACGCGGTTCCGGGCCTCGGCCGGTTTCGGGTGAACGTCTTCAAGCAGCGTGGAACCTACGGAATAGTCCTCCGAGCCATCCCGGACGAGGTCAAGACCGTCGATGAGATGGGGCTGCCCGGAATCCTGAAGGTGCTCTCGAGAGAGCCCCGCGGGATGATCCTGCTCACGGGGGCCACCGGCTCGGGCAAGAGCACGACGCTCGCCTCGATCATCGAGGAGATCAATCGGAACCACGCCCACCACATCCTGACGATCGAGGACCCCATCGAGTTCTCGTTCAAGGACCAACGCTCGGTGATCAACCAGCGCGAGGTCGGCGCCGACAGCCTGTCCTTCAAGGATGCGCTGCGCGCTGCGCTGCGACAGGACCCTGACGTCATCTTGATCGGGGAGCTCCGTGACAAGGAGACGATGGAGATCGCGATGACCGCGGCCGAGACGGGCCACCTGGTCCTCGGGACGCTGCACACCATCAACGCGCCCGATGCCATCCAGCGCATCGTCGGCTTCTTCGAGCCCCATCACCAGGCCCAGGTCCGCCAGATGCTGGGAGCGGTCCTGCGCGCAATCATCAGCCAGCGGCTGGTTCCCCGGAAGGGTGGAGGGCGTGTCGCCGCCGTCGAGATCATGCGCAACGTCGGCGCCGTGGGCGAGTGCATCGTGGACGGCAGCCGAGTGAAGGAGATCCCGGATCTCCTGACGCGAGGTGGCGCCCAGTACGGCTCCCAGAGCTTCGACCAGAGCCTGTTCTGGCACTACCAGGACGGACTCATCGAGATGGACGATCTGCTCCGGTACGCGAGCAACCCCGACGACCTGCAGCTTCGGATGTCGGGCATCGCCTCGGACGAGTGGACGCGACCCGACTTCAAGTGAGCGGCCCGTGACCCGCAGGCGGAAGCGTGGTTAGACAGGGGCTCCAAGTCGCCTGAGTTGTCCCGTGAAGACCGCCGAGATCCGCCGCCGCTTCCTCCAGTACTTCGTCGACCGCGGCCACACGCAGCTGCCGTCGTCGTCGGTGATCCCCGAGAACGACCCCACCCTGTTCTTCGTGAACGCCGGGATGGTCCAGTTCAAGGACATCTTCACGGGCGACGAGGTCCGCTCGGTTCCCCGGGCGACGACGGTCCAGAAGTGCCTGCGCGTCAGCGGCAAGCACAACGACCTCGATCTCGTCGGCCGAACGGCTCGGCACCACACGTTCTTCGAGATGCTCGGAAACTTCAGCTTCGGCGACTACTTCAAGGAGGACGCCATCCCGATGGCGTGGGAGCTCCTGACCGGCAGCGAGGAATCCGGCTGCTTCGGTCTCGATCCGAACCGCCTGTGGATCACCATCTTCACGGACGACGACGAGGCTCATGAGCTGTGGACGAAGAAGGTCGGCGTGCCGGCCGAGCGCGTCCAGCGTTTGGGGGTGAAGGACAACTTCTGGTCGATGGGCGACACCGGTCCCTGTGGCCCGTGCAGCGAGATCCACTGGGACCACGGCGCTCACATCGACCCGAACCCTGGCGGACCCGCGACCGAGTCCGACCGGTACGTCGAGATCTGGAACAACGTCTTCATGCAGTTCGACCAGGCCGCCGACGGCACCCGGACAAACCTCCCCTCGCCCTCGATCGACACGGGCATGGGCCTCGAGCGGCTCGCGGCCATCAAGCAAGGCGTCTACTGGAACTACGACACCGACGTCTTCCAGGAGATCATCAAGACCACCTCGACTCTGGCCGGCAAGGCCTACGGCGGCACCGGGTCCGAGGACGACGTCGCGATGCGGGTCATCGCTGACCACGCCCGGGCCAGCGCGTTCCTGGTCGCCGACGGCGTGATGCCCGGCAACACCGAGCGCGAGTACGTCCTGCGTCGCATCATGCGACGGGCCATCCGCTACGGCGTGAAGCTCGGCCTCAAGGGGCCGTTCCTGAACGAGGCCAGCGCGACGGTCATCCGGGAGATGGGCGAGGCCTACCCGGAGCTGCGCGAGCGCGAGACCTTCGTGCTGGACGTCATCCGCGGCGAGGAGGAGCGCTTCGGCCAGACCCTCGAGAAGGGCCTGGCGCTGCTGGACGGCGAACTCGGCAAGGCCGAGGGCACGCTGGACGGCGACGTCGTCTTCAAGCTGTACGACACCTTCGGCTTCCCGCCGGACCTGACCCGGCTCATCGCCTCGGAGCGGAACGTCGGGATCGACGAGGCCGGCTACACCGCGGCGATGGAGGACCAGAAGGCCAAGGGCCGCGCGGCCTGGAAGGGCTCCGGCGATGCCGGCCTGACCGAGGTCCAGACGGCGCTCAGCTCCGAGCTCGAGGCCACCGAGTTCACCGGCTACGACCAGGACGCCGGCACCGGCATCGTGCTGGCGCTGGTCCAGGACGGAGCGCGCGTCGACACCGCCAGTCCCGGTCCGGTCGAGGTCTTCCTCACCGCCACGCCGTTCTACGCGGAGAGCGGTGGACAGGTCGGAGACCACGGCCGCATCTCGCTCGGCGACGGCGTCATCGACGTCGCCGACGTCCAGAAGCGCAAGGGCGACCTGTTCGCGCATGTCGGGACCGTGGTCGAGGGCGGCATCTCCGTCGGCGACAAGGTGAACCTGTCGGTCGCAGGCGGCCGGCGGGACCAGACGCGCCTGAACCACTCGGCCACGCACCTGCTGCACGCCGCGCTGAAGGAGATCCTGGGCGACCACGTCCAGCAGAAGGGCTCGCTCGTCGACCCGGACCGCCTTCGCTTCGACTTCAGCCACCACAAGGCCCTGACGCGCCAGGAGCTCGAGCAGATCGAGGACCGCGTGTACGGCCAGATCCTGGCGAACGACGAGGTGGAGACCTCAGTCCAGGGCATCGAGGAGGCCAAGGCCAACGGCGCGATGGCGCTCTTCGGCGAGAAGTACGGCGACCGCGTGCGCGTGGTCGAGATGGGCGAGTTCAGCACCGAGCTGTGCGGGGGCACCCACGCCCGGCGCACCGGCGACATCGGACTCTTCCGCATCACCAGCGAGTCTGGCGTGGCCGCCGGCGTCCGTCGCATCGAAGGCCTGACGGGTCCCGGCGCGATGGCCTGGGCCCGCGCGCGCGACAACGCCGCGCAGTCTGCGTCCGACGCCCTCCGAACCCCCATCGACGAGCTCCCCCAGGCCCTCGAGCGGCTCCTCGGCGAGCGCAAGCGCCTGGAGAAGGAGCTCGACTCCGCCAAGCGCGAGCTCGCGCGGGCAAGCGCCGGGGACCTGACCGAGCACGCTCGCGAGATCGACGGCATCCAGGTGCTCGCCGCCGAGTTCCAGGGCGACGCGTCGTCCATGCGTGACGAGGCCGACCGGCTCCGTCAGCAGCTCGGCACGGCGCTCGTCGTGCTCGGCTCGCGGGCCGACGGCAAGGTCGTCATCATCGCCGCGGCCACCAAGGACATCGCCGGAAAGCGTGTCCACGCCGGCAAGATCGTCGGCGCGGTCGCCAAGCAGGTCGGCGGTGGCGGTGGCGGGCGGCCGGACATGGCCCAGGCCGGTGGACGGAACGCCGATGCGCTCCCCGCCGCGCTCGAGTCCGTCTACGGCATGGTCTGAGAGCGCGAAGCGGTCGACGCGACCACCGCGAAGACCGCTTCGCGGTTCTTGGCCCGATTCGTGCGATTCCGGTCGTTTGACCTACGGCACCCATCTTGCAACAAGGGAAGTGCACCCCTCCACGGAGGCTCGATGCTCCCAGCACACCACCCCTCGGACGGCCGGCTCGCCGTCATCCTGAACGCCAACGCCGGCCGCGTCACGCGGGCCCTGGCATGGCGGGTACGGCAGGCGGTGGGTGAGGAGAACGTCTTCCTGACGGAGTCCCCGGAGCACGCGGACGAGGCGCTGAAGATCTGCCTCGAGCGGGACTACACGGCAGTGTTCGCAGGTGGCGGCGACGGCACCATCGTCGACACCATCAACGCGCTCGAGAAGTACCGCCCCGATGCGGACCGACTGCCCGCGGTCGGCGTGCTGCGCCTCGGCACCGGCAACGCCCTGGCCCACTGGCTCGGCGCCGGCTTCCCTGTCTGGGACCTGCACCGCTACGCCCGCGGCGACCTGCACACGAGACGGTCGATCCGGATGGTGCAGTCCGAAGGCACCATGTTCCCGTTCGGGGGCGTGGGCCACGACGCGGCGATCCTGAACCACTACTACGAGTGGAAGAAGAAGTTCGCGGACACGCCGCTGCACAAGCTCTTCAGCGGCCTGACCGGGTACCTGATGGCCGGCTTCGGCCGCACCATCCCGACCTACCTCGGCCGCCCGAACGCCCAGATGCGCGTGGTCAACGTCGGAGGTCCCGCCCAGCGGATCCGCCCCGGCGGAGATGGCTTCGGCCCGCCCGTCGCCACCGGCGACACGCTGTACGAGGGCCCCGCCTGCTTCATCGGCGCCGCGACGACGCCGCTGCTCGGCTACGGCATGAAGTTCTTCCCCTACTCCACCCTGCAGCCTGACCGGATGCAGGTGCGGCTCCTGGACTTCACCCCGTTCCAGTGCGCCACGAACCTGCCCGCTGGCTGGCGCGGGACGCTCTCCGGTGAAGGCGTGTTCGACTGGTACGCCGACCGCATCCGCGTCCAGTTCGACCAGGCGCTGCCCTACCAGATGGGCGGCGACCCCAAGGGCTACCGGACCGAGGTGACGTTCGGGTTGAGTGAGCACCCGGTGACGCTCATCGGACAGGCCTGACCGGTTAAGAGGGGCTCCCTCTCACAGGATCCAAAAATGCAGCTCTCCGGCAGCAAGGCCATCGTCACGGGCGGTGCCAGCGGCATGGGCCGCCACTTCGTCCTCTCCCTCGCCCAGGCGGGCGCGAACGTCGCGTTCTGCGACGTCAACGCGGACGGCATCACCGACCTCGTCGCCGAGACCAAGGACCTGCCGGGCAGCGTCCAGGGCTTCGAGTGCAACGTCGCCGACGAAGCCAGCGTCGAGGCCTTCGTGAAGGCCGCGTCCGAGGCCCTCGGCGGCCTCAGCATCCTCGTCAACAACGCGGGCATCTTCCGCGACGGACTCCTGGTCAAGCAGGACCGTGAGACCGGCGCCATCAAGAAGATGAGCCTCAAGAAGTGGCAGTCGGTCATCGACGTCGACCTGACCGGGCCCTTCCTCATGACGCGCGAGTTCGCCGCGAACGTCATCGAGACCAAGAGCGGTCCCGCGGTCATCGTGAACATCAGCTCGATCGCGCGTCACGGAAACCGTGGCCAGACCAACTACAGCGCCGCCAAGGCCGGCCTCGTCGCCGACACGCGCCTGTGGGCCATCGAGCTCGCCCGCTACGGCATCCGGACCGGCGCCATCGCCCCCGGCTTCGTCGACACGCCCATCCTCCAGGGCATGCCCGAAGAGGTCCTCAAGGCCATGCTGAAGCCCGTTCCGCTGCGCCGCGTGGGCAGCACGAACGAGATGTGGCTCGCCGTGAAGTTCATCATCGAGTGCGACTACTTCACCGGCCGCTGCATCGACGTGGACGGCGGCCTCAGCATCTGAGGACGCCCACGACGGACGGAGCTACGCGGCTTCGTCCGTCACCGTCGACTCGTCCAGTACGGGGCTGACCTCGTCGCCCATCATCACGTTGACGAGGCGACGCACCCGCCGGAAGACTGACTCCTGCAGATACGGCACCTGGTGCTTCTCGCAGATGGCCTTCAAGCGGGGCTGGGCCAGCACGTACTGGCGCATCGACAGGTCGGGCCACACGTGGTGCTCGATCTGGTAGTTCAGCCAGCCGTGCATGACGTCGTTCCAGAAGCCACCGGTCCGGAAGTTCACCGAGCCCGTGACCTGGCGGATGTAGAACGCCGGCCGCCCCTGGGTCTTGCCCTCGAAGCGCAGGATGTCCGAGCCCGCGTGGTTCGTGACCACGATGACGAACGTGTGGAGGTTGGACAGGACCTCGGCGATGACGCTGTTGACCAGGGCCGCCACTGAGAACTCCCAGCCGAACGGCAGGAAGAGCAGCGGCATGACGACGAACGTCAGCAGCCCGTAGGGCAGGTAGCAGCGCAGCCAGACGAGCTTGCCGTACTCGGTCCACGGGAACAGCAGCCGCTCATCCATGCGCTCTTCGCGCTCCGGCGGCAGCTTGTGTCCCTTGCGGAAGTCCTCGAGCTCGCGGATGTTCGAGGGCGCGTAGTAGAGCCACTTCCAGGTGAGGGCGATGCCGACGATGCTGACCAGCCGCATCGTGCGGCCCATGCCGTGCAGCAGCGCGCCCGCGTTGAGCTCGACGACGTCGGGGTCGTAGATCTCGCCCAGCCGGTAGTGGTGGAGCTGGTTGTGCTCCCGCTTCCAGGCCTCGGGCTCCAGCAGGTCCGGCCAGTCCAGGAACCGGCGCCAGCCCTTGGCGAAGCCGCGCGACGTCAGCCGGTCGGGCATGCCGTCGACCTTGTCGTAGCCGCGGTGACAGACGTGGTGGGCGACCGAGGTCCAGCGCACCGTCCTCGAGAGCGACAGCGCAATGAACGAGACCGGGTTCAGCGGGATCCAGGCGGTCAGCCAGCCGACGACCTGCATGACACGGGTGAACCAGACCACCTTCTGGAGCTGGCGAGCGTCTTCGGGGCCGCGCAGCGCGTCGAGCTCCTTCTTGAGCTGCTCTACGTCCGTAGCGAACGCCTCGGTGTCCACCTCGAGGCGGACCTTCCGCGAATCGACCATGTCTTCCCTACCAAGGGCTCCGGCTACTCGAAGAGCTCGGGCGCCTTTCGGCGGAGCCAACGGACGTGTCGGTCGTCCGGGTGATCAGCGAGCAGGCGGTCGGCGGACTGCCGAGCCTCATCCTGCTCACCCTGCTGCAGCTGGGCGTACGCGAGCAGAGCCAGGGCACGCGGCGCCTGTTCGCTCGTGGGGTACGTCCGCAACGCACCCTCCATCCGTCCGATGACCGCGGGCCAGGCCTTTCGCTTGCTGTAGAAGGCGCCGATGACGACCTCCTTCCGAGCCAGGCGTTCCCGCGCGTCCCCCAGGTTCTCGAGCACGTCGTCGACGTACTCGGACTCCGGGTACCGGGTGTCGAACCCGGTCCAGGTGTTCACGGCCTGGCGCGTCCAGGACTGGTCTCGCGAAGCGATCTTCGCGGCCTTCTTCCAGGAGGTCATCCCCAGGCGGTAGACGACGTAGTCGACGTCCTCGTGTCGGGGGTGGAGCCGAAGGAAGTCCTCGTACGCGAGCCGAGCCTGGTCCCACTCGGACTTCTTGAAGTAGAGGTCCGCGATCGCGAGCTCGGACTTCACCGCGTACGGGTCGTCCCGGTGGTAGTTCCGGATGCGGTTGAAGTTCTCCAAGGCCTTCACGTAGTAGCCCCGGTTCATGTACTTGAGGCCCTGCTCGTACTGCTCCTCGACCGTCATCTCCTTGGCCGCTTCCGCCGGGGAAGACAGGCCGAGGAAGAGACAGGCGATCAGCGAGAAGTAGCCCAGGATCCGCATCGTCCGGCACCGTAGCCGTCTGTGGCGTGCGCTGCACGTTGACGGTCCGAGCGCTCGATCCTAGAAGGTCCGCATGCTCGCGCTCCTGATTGGAACGGCCCTCGCTGCCGATCGACGAACTGACGTGGTCGAAGCTGTGGAACGGGCCGCTCCGGCGGTCGTGGCCATCGAGACCGAGATGACCGTCGCCAACCCGTTTCCGCTCTGGGGACCCGCCGAGTTCGAGACGACGAGCCAAGGAAGTGGCGTCGTGATCGACACGACCGGCATCGTCCTCACCAACGCCCATGTGGTGGACGGCGCCCACGACATCAAGGTGCACACCTCGGATGGGAACGCCTACGACGCGCGGCTCATCGGGATGGAGTCCGACCTCGACCTGGCGGTCCTGGCCCTGGACACCAAGGACGTGCTGCCGACCATCGAGCTCGGGAGCAGCGACGGCCTGTTCCTCGGCGAGCCGTCCATCGCGATCGGGAACCCGTATGGGCTGGGGCACTCGGTCAGCACCGGCATCATCAGCAGCGTCTCCCGGGAGGTCGAGATCCAGCGCGGCATCGTGCAGGACTACGTCCAGACGGATGCGGCCATCAACCCGGGCAACAGCGGCGGCGCCCTCGTCAACATCGAAGGCGAGCTCATCGGCATCAACACCGCCATCCACGCGCAGGGCCAGGGCATCGGCTTCGCCATTCCCGTCGACCGCGCCTCGAAGGTCGCCCAGGACCTGATGCTCTACGGCAAGGTGCGGGTCCCCTGGCTCGGCACCGACCTCGGCGACCTCTCCAAGCGGCGCCTCACGGGCACGCCGCTCGAGGAGGGCGCCGTCATCATCGAGAACGTGCACGCCGACAGCCCCGCCGCTGCGGCTGGCCTCGAGACGGGCGACCTCCTCTACAAGGCCGACGGGCGCGCCATCCACTCACGCGCGGACCTGAACGCCTACCTCTCGCAGATGAAGCCGGGCTCGGAGATCGCGCTCTCGCTCTACCGCGGGACCAAGCCGCTGAAGGTCGACGTCACCACCTCGGACTTCCCCGAGGAGCTGGTCGACGGCGTCATCGCGGACGTGCTCGGCGTCGAGCTGAAGACGTCGAGAGAAGGCCTCCTCGTCGTGGGCGTCGTGCCCACCGGCGCGTGGGCCGACGCGGGTCTGCGGACCGGCGACATCATCCTGGCGGTCAATGGGGCCGCCATCCAGAAGCCCGAGGACCTGCGGTCCGCCCTCGTCGACGCGAAGTCGGGGCACCGCTCGTCCGCCACGTTCACAGTTGCCCGCGGTACCCACCGCGGCTCCGTCACCCTTCGTATCTGAGGAATCGTCATGTCTGACGCCGCTGCCCCCCGTCCGCCCGAGACGCCCGACCTCCAGGTCTCCTTCTCCTCGTTCCTCGTGAGCCTCGGCCGCGCGGCCCTCGCCCAGCTCGGCTTCACCGAGAAGGGACGGGTCGATCCGGACTTCGAGGGCGCGAGCCAGACCATCCAGCTGATCCAGGTCCTACAGGAGAAGACCTCGGGCAACCTGGACGAAGAAGAGACCGCTCTGTTGGAGAGCATCCTCGTCGAGCTCCGGCTCAAGACGAAGGAAGCAAAGTCTTCCTGAAGACTGCGTGAGCCCTGGCATTCCGCGCGGCTTCGACGTTGACAGCCCGCGAGCTGTACTGGTATGTCCTCCGCCTTGAGATCCCCGTTCCTAGGGGACCATTGCTCTCTGGAGGAGACACACCATGATTCTTGCTCTTGCCCTTGCGGGTTGTGACGGCACCAACGCGGACTCCGGCCTCGTCGAGGCCTGTGGCGTCGAGATCAGCGACCAGGACATCTGGCCCGCCCCGAACAGCAGTGACTTCTACTACCGAGGCACCATCGAGGTGCACCTCTCGGATGCGGACGACACCGCCGAGATCAGCATGGACGGCGTCACCGGCACCACGTGGCGCTCGGACGACAACAAGACTGTCTACTTCACGCCTGACGCTCCCCTCGAGCCGAACACGGAGTACACCTACACGGTGTCATACTGCACGGCGGACGCGGCCATCACGTTCACGACGTCGGAGCTCGGCGGAACGATGTCCGACCCGACCATCATCGAAGGCATGGTCTACGACCTGGCCCTCGACAGCGGTCGCATCGTCATCCCCGAGGGTGTCGGCTCGGTCCTCGAGTCCTACCTGACGGTCCAGATCTTCCTCGAGGTCACCTCGGCCGGCGACGAGATCGAGTTCCTGGGCGCCATCGGCGACGAGGACGTCCCCGGTCAGCAGGACTACTGCACCGAGACCCTGGACTTCCCCGAGGCCGCGGACTTCAGCGAGGCTCCGTACTTCAAGATCGGCCCGGCCACGACGAACATCAGCGTCGCCGGCTACGAGATCACCATCGAGGACATGCTCATCAGCGGCACGTTCTCCAGCGACGGCACCTGGTTCGGTGGCGGTGAGCTCTCGGGCTCGATCGACACGCGTCCCCTGGCCGTCCTGGTCGGTGACGAGGAAGAGGACGACGCGGTCTGCAACCTGGTCGCCGGCTTCGGCGTCAGCTGCATTCCCTGCCCCGATGGCACGAACTTCTGCCTCGAGATCAAGGCCGTCGACCTGGTCGGCACCGCCGCCGACACCGACGTCGAAGAGATCGCGCAGGGTGACTGCCACGAGAACTGCGACGCTTCCTGGGAGAACGAGGAGTGCGACACCACCGGTTGGGGCGAGTAGCCACGACCCCGGTGTCCAACACCTGGTGTTCCACATGACTGTGGGGAGGGCCCCAAAAGGCCCTCCCCTTCGTCGTTTTGAGTACTTGAACCCCTTTCGGCTCCTGGAGGAGACATGACCCGATTTGCACTTCCCGCGCTCGCGCTGCTGGCGTTCGCCGCTGGCTGCACCGGCGACGACGGCACCATCAACACCGGCGAGGACTCCGTCCCGGAGGTCGACGCCGACACCGACACCGACGCCGATTCGGACTCCGACTCCGACGCCGACACCGACTCGGACACGGACACGGACTGCGAGATCGCCATCTCGTACCTGGACCCGGGCAACAACACGAACGGCGTGTCCCCGACCCCGACGCTGAAGGCCTGGTTCGACAGCGACGCCACGCTGAACGACATCACGCTCTCGCTCGAGGGCCCCGACGGCGACATCGCCGGCACCACCGAGCTGTTGAACGGCGCGACCGGCGCTGGCTTCACGCCTGGCGAGGAGCTCGCCCGCTCGACGCAGTACACCTTCAACGTCGAGACCTGCACGGACGATGCATCCAGCACGTTCACTACCGTCGAGGGCGAGATCGACCCGAGCGACCTGCAGGGACGCGTCTACGACATCGACCTGAACAGCGTCACGTGGAACTCGCCCGCCGAGTCCACCGGCTCGCTGCTTGTCGGACAGCTGGACACGGACCACATCCTCATCCTGGTCGAGTCCGTCGACGACGACACCATCGTGATGACCGGCGCCATGGGCTGGACGGACTCGGGCACGCTGGAGCAGTACGCCTGCGCCGAGGCCATCAACTTCCCCGACGCCGACTTCTCCGCGAACCCGTACTTCCAGGCGGGCCCGGACACGACGACGTTCGATGCCGGCGGCTACCAGATCCCGGTCACGGACTTCGTGGTCAGCGGCTCGTTCGACGACGGTGGAGACAACCTCGTGAACGTCAGCGTCGAGGGCTACGTGGACCTCGATGGTCTCGAGTTCAGCGGCTACGCCGCCTGCGACCTGCTGGCGCTCTCGGGTGACTCCTGCATCGCCTGTCCGGACGACGGCGACGAGCAGTGCGTCTACCTGGACGTCGAGGACGACGAGGCGCCGTACGAGTCCTCCGTCTCGGTGGACCCGGACATCGATCCTTCGGCGAATCCCGACTGCAACTGAGCCGACCGAGCTGACCGGGGCTCAGGCCTCGATCGCGCGCAGCCCCTCGAGGACTCTCTGGAAGTCCTCGGGGGGTTCGTGCGTGAAGGACATGCGCTCGCCAGTCCGCGGGTGCTCGAAGCCCAGCAACCGGGCGTGAAGCATCTGGTGGTCCAGGCCACGAACGACCTCCTGCACCGACGGAGTCGGCGTCTGACGGTCCCGGTAGAGTGGGTCGCCCAGGATCGGCCAGCCCTGAGAGGACAGGTGCACGCGAACTTGGTGCGTGCGGCCGGTCTCCAAGCGGCACTCGAGCATGCTGCTGCGGAAGAAGCGCTCGATGAGCGTCCAGTGCGTCACGGCGCGACGGCCTCGGCCCTCAGGTACGACCGCCTGACGGAGCCGATCCCGCGGGTCTCGACCGATCCAGGTGTCGATGCGACCCGCCTTCAGGTCCGGAGCGCCCAGCACCAACGCCTGGTACACGCGCTCGGTCGTGTGCGCTGAGAACTGCTCCTTCAAGTGGCGGTGGGCCGTGTCGTGCTTGGCGACGATCATCACGCCGCTCGTGCCCTTGTCGAGCCTGTGCACGATGCCCGGCCGCTCCTCGCCGCCGATACCCGACAGGTCGTCGATGGCGAACAGCAGTCCGTTGACGAGCGTTCCGTCGCTGTGTCCCTTCGAGGGGTGCACGACCATCCCGGCCGGCTTGTAGACCACGACGACGTCGGCGTCCTGGTACAGGATCTCGAGATCGAGGTCCTGGGCGACCAGCTCGGTCCGCACCAGATCCGGGATCTGGACCCGCACCGACATGCCCGGCTGGGTCTTGAACGACACCTTGCGCACCTGACCTTCGACGGTCACGTCGCCGTTCTCGATGAGCGCCTTGATGCGCGAGCGGGACAGGTCGGGCAGCTCTCGGACGAGCAGCTTGTCCAATCGCTCACGCCGGGTCGCGAGGACCTCGGTGGGGTCGCTCAACCGCGTGCGTGCGTGTAGAGGGCCATGTAGCCCTCGACCAGCGCAGCCTCGTCGACGTCGAGCACCTGGGCGATCTCGCGAAGGTAGCCGCGAACGAAGACGGCAGCGGGCAGCCGCTCGAAGTCGTTGTTCTCGATGGCCTCGATGTAGCGGGCAGCGATGCGCGTGCTGGACGACAGGTCGTCGACCGTCATGCCCTTCGATGCGCGCACCGACGCGATGTACCGGCCGTCGTGTCCGACATGGCGCGCGACGTCGGGCATCGCCGGCTCGGCGACCTCGAACTCCACCGGCTGGGAGATACGCGGCGGCGGCAGCTCGAAGGCGGTCAGGTTGGGCGGCTCCGGCACCGGCTCGCTGGCGGCGCGGGCTCGCTCGTCCCGCTCGGCCGGCGACAGCATCGACACCGCGGGGGGCTGGGGCGGCGCGGCGGGAGCCGTCTTTTCGTAGGCGGCGTCGGTGAACGAGCCACCCACATCGAGCTCGGTCAGCTCGCGAACGACCTCGACAGCGGCGGCAGCCGTGGGGTCGACGAGGCCCTCCTGGACGGTGTCCCAGAGATCCTCGGGCGCCTGGGGCAGGCCCTGCGCCTCGGTCTGGAGCAGCAGGTCGTAGCGCCGACGCCGCGTGGTGTCGGTGAGGACATCGAAGGCCTCGCGGACCGCATCGCGCTCGGCTTCCAGGACCTGGGTGTCCCCTCCCCGGCTGCGGGTGTCGCGCAGCTTCTTCACGAGGCGCGCCAGCGAGCGCTGGTACCCCTCGCGTACTGCCTCTTCGCTCGCCCCGTTGGGCACGCCGAGCCGGTCGTAGAATGACGCCATCGACGACTCCTATCGCGCGATCGTGGCTTGGCGCACGGCCGCGACCACGTCGTCGATCTCTCCGGGCAACAGCGTGCGCGGATCCAAGAGGACCGCGTCGCGAGCGACTCGGGGGACCACGGCAGGTGAGCGGGTCCGCAGGGCATGGGCGAGGTCCTGGGGAGGAACCCCGCGAAGGGCCACGACGCGCGTGGGCAGCTCGTGTCCGGGGAGCGCTCCGCCCCCGCTGAAGCCGACGTCGTCCTCGACCTGGACGTCCAGTCCGCAGCCGTCGAGGCCAGCGACGAGGGCCGCGCAGTCCGGGCGGCCGAGCGTGAGCATGCCGACGGTGGGGATCTCGTCGGTGCGGCCGGCAACGTAGAGACGCAGCGTGGCCTCGAGCGCAGCCAGGACCATCTTGTCGAGCCGGAGTGCGCGGTAGAGCGGGTGCTTCCGGCAGGCCTGCACCAGGTCGCGGCGCCCGGCGAGGATACCCGCCTGGGGCCCTCCCAGGAGCTTGTCCCCGCTGAACAGGACGAGGTCTGCGCCGTCGCGCAGGACATCCGCGACCATCGGCTCGTCGCCCAGCCCCGGCACCATCGCGCCGCTGCCGAGATCCTCGATCATCGGAACGCGAGCGGACGCGGCCACCTCGGCCAGCTCGGCCGTGGTCGGACGCTCGGTGAAGCCGACGACCTTGAAGTTCGACGGGTGCACGCGCATCACCAGGCCGGTGTCCTCGGTCACGGCGCGTTGGTAGTCCGCGGCCCGGGTGCGGTTCGTGGTGCCGACCTCGACGAGGCGGGCCCCGCTGAGCGCCATGATGTCCGGCACGCGAAAGCTGCCGCCGATCTTGACCAGCTCGCCCCGCGAGACGATGCACTCCCGGCCGGCCCCAAGCGCCGAGAGCGCCAGGAAGACCGCCGCCGCGTTGTTGTTCACCGCGATGGCGTCCTCGCACCCCAGCAGCTCGACGAGCGGGTCGTGGATGCCATCGAGACGCCCGCCACGGAGCCCGGTCTCGAGCAGGAGCTCGGCGTTGCTGTACCCGGAGGCGACCGCGTGGACGGCCTCGCAGGCGGCCTGAGCCAGAGGTGCGCGTCCCAGGTTCGTGTGCAGCACGATGCCCGTCGCGTTGATGACGCGGACCAGGTGCTGGGTCTGCCTCGCCTTCGCGCGGAGGAGGACGAGCGCCGGGACGTCCGGGAGCGCGGTCAGCTCGCCAGCCAGGATGCCCGTCCGCAGCTCGTCCAGGACGCGCCGCGCCGTGTCGGCCCGCAGGGTGTCCGGCAGCTCGCCCAGCTCGGGCGCGCTCAGGAGCCGGTCGACCTTCGGCAGCTGTCGGAGCAGGGTGTTGTCCACGGTTGGATTCTATCCGAGGGTTACGTTCCGCCCGTGAACGCCGTCATCTACGTCCTGGTCGCCGCGCTCGCCGCGGTCCTCGCTGGCCGGGCGACCTACCGCGGTGGCGGACGCGACCCACTGCGCCGCACATTCGCCGTCCTGTGCGCGCTGACGGCCCTGACGTACACGAGCTTCTCGCTGTACCTGTTCCCGGCCCTGTCCGCGGCCCGCTTCCCGTTCGCCGTCGCGGGGGCGTTCCTGCCCGTCGCCACGCTCCAGTTCATGGAGAGCTTCTTCGCGCGCCAAGGCGAGCAGCCGACCCGACTCCTGCGCCAGCTGTGGGTCGCCACGCCCATCGTGGCCATCGGCTACCTCGCCGGCGAGCTGGTCTTCTTCCGGGACCAGGTGTCGCCCGGAGTGCTCGAGTTCGCCCTGGGTGCCCTGGTCTACGCGGGCTTCGGGGTGAACCTGTTCGCACTCTGGAGGCGCCACGAGGCCAGCGAGTACCGGGTCGAGAAGGCCCGCATCCGCTACCTCCTGGGCTTCATGGCCGCGGCGGTCGGCTTCTCCGGGCTCGAGGGCGCCGACCGCATCCTGACGGTGGCTCCCGACGCCGCCGCGCTGCCGCTCATCGAGCGCTCGGTCGAGCTCCAGGGGAACCTGCCGCCCATCGGAGCGCTGTTCGCCGGGCTGTTCCTGTTCTTCCTCTACCAGGTGCTCACGATGGAGCGCCTGCTGGACCTGACCGAGATCTTCTCGCGCATCGTCTCGGTCGCGGCGACGGCGCTGGTGCTCGTGCTCATCTCGGCGGCGGCGGTCCTGTGGTTCGCTGCGGCGTCGAACCCCGTCCAGACGCTGTTCCACCTGTTCGTCGCGAGCGTGCTCTTCCTGCTCGCGTACGACCCCATCCGGCACCGCATCCAGGACTACGTGGACCGGTGGTTCAACATCCGCGGCCACCAGCTGGCCCAGGCGCTCGACGAGCTCGACCTGGCCCTGCCCAAGATCATCGCTCTGGACGACCTGTCCCACACCCTCCTCGAGCGGCTCCACAGCTCGGGGCGTGTCCCTGCCCTGAGCCTCTACGTCTACGAGCCCGAGCGGAACCAGGTCCGACTGGTCGCCCAGAAGGCCAGCGGCGACCACCGCCCGATGCCCACGGTCGCACTCCACCCCTTTGCCGAGGGCTTCGAGGCCGGCGCTCCGGCGTACGTGCGGGAGCACCTGGAGCGCCGACGCGCCATCACGGCCGACCGAAGCGAGGAGTTCGCGGTCCGGCTGCGCATCATGGACGGGCTCGACGCCGACCTGGTGGTGCCCATGCGCACCGGAGAGCTCGTGCTCGGGTGGCTCGCCATCCGTGACGAGGAGTGGTCGGACGGGTTCTCCCAGGAAGAGATCACCCGCATGGTCCGCACCATGAGCAAGGCGGCGACTGTCGTCGAGAACATCAAGGGCTTCGAGGCCGCCAAGGAGCGCTCGCGACTGGCCGCGCTCGGCACGATGTCCGCCGGCCTGGCCCATGAGATCCGGAACCCGCTCGCCGGCATCAAGGGTGCGGCCCAGTACCTGCAGACGCTCGACAGTGCGGACGAGGAGGCCCAGGAGTTCCTCGAGGTCATCACCCAGGAGACCGACCGGCTCAACGCCGTCGTCTCGAGCTTCCTGGACTACGCCCGCCACTTCGAGCTGCACCGCCAGCCGACCGATGTCTCGGGCCTCGTAGCCAAGGTCCTCAAGCTCGTCCGGGCCCAGGGCGTTCCGGAAGGGATCACGCTCGCCGAAGACCTCGACGGAGACCTGGTCGAGATCCCGGTCGACGGCGACAAGCTTCGGCAGGTGGTCCTGAACCTCGTCCAGAACGCGATCCAGGCGCTGTCGGGCGGCGGCCAGATCCACGTGAGCACGAGCCGTGGCTACCTGACCGGCAGCAAGGCGGTGGACACCCGAGCCCTGCTCATCACGGTCGCGGACGACGGACCCGGCATCCCGCCGGAGATCCAGGACAAGCTGTTCATCCCGTTCTTCACCACGAAGCACGGCGGCACCGGACTGGGCCTGCCCATCTGCCAGCGCATCCTGAAGGCCCATGGGGGCGAGCTCTCGGTCGAGTCCCGGCCGGGCGCCGGCGCCACGTTCATCGTGCGTCTCCCGGTGCCGACCCTTCAGGTCACCGAGCGGTAGAGCCCTCCGACCTGGACCTCGATGTCCCAGGCCAGACAACGCGGCAGGACCGAGAGCGCTCGTGACATCCCCCCGAGGAGCAGCTCAGCCCGGGCCTCTTCGGCATAGACGGCCTCGTCGGGCGTGGCGGCCTCGATCCACTGTCGCTCGACCCCCTGCGCTCGCTGGAGGAACGTCTCCGGGGTCAAGACGACGCCCTGCCCCGGCTTCGGGAACGTCTCGTCGACGTACCGACGCACGCGGTCCACGTGGTAGCCGTGCGTGATCAGCGCGATGCGGGACAGCCCATGCTCGAAGGCCAGCCGCTGGGCCAGGCGGACCTCTTCCCGGGTGCTGCGCGTGATCTGGTCGACCACGACCTTGGACAGGTCGGCGCCCAGCTCCTCGAGCGCGTCGACGACCAACTGGGAGCCGCTGTGCTCCTGGCCCTTCAGGTGCGCCTCGAGGGCGAAGCCCATCCGAGCGCCGTCCCGCAGCGCGACGTTCAGCGCCGCCGAGCGGGCACGCAGCTCACGCAGGGCTCGCCAGGGGAACCGGCGGAGCTCCTTTCCGAGCACCATGACGCCATCGAGTCGGAGGGGCATGCCCCGGTCCTATCGCGAGCGGTCCTACTTGAAGAGGACGTACGAGATCTCGCCGTCGTCTTCGCAGTCGTCGGCCACCTGCAGGCTGTTGATGTTGCAGGTCACGTAGTACTCGCCGTCGATCTCCATGCCGGCGTCCTCGCCCGGGTAGAGCGACAAGGCGTCCGAGCTGGACTCGAAGTCGATGATGAGCGGGATGTTCTCGCCGCAGTCACTCTCGATCGAGCCGGCTTCGCGGGTGGCGGAGACGTCCAGATCAGCGATGTCACCCGACGCGAGCCCCGCTTCGCCGTGGCCGGCCTCCATCGCGTAGATCATGTCGCGGGAGCTGTCGACCACGAAGCCCGCCGAGGTGCTGTCGGCTCCCGACGCGCCCTGGCGCACGGTGACCATCACCTGCTGGCCCTCGACCAGGTCCGGGACCGGCGTCAGGTCGTACCCGTCGGCCGCGTACCAGGCGTACCCGATCTCCCAGGTGGCGCCGTCGCCGTCGACCACGGTGAGCACGCGAGCCGGGTCCTGCTCGCAGGGGATCACGTTGCCGACGTCCACGGAGATCATCTCGTCCGAGACAACCTCGCCGCGGATCTCGAACAGGTCCTGGTCCGCCGGGACCTCGATGTCCGAGCCCAGGCAGACCACCGAGGTGCCGCTGCCGAGGGTGGCGAGCGCGTACCCATCTGCGAGTCCCATTCCGAAGTCGTCACCCCACTGGGCGCTGCCGTAGAGCGCACCTCCGACGAACGTGCAGCCGGTGAGCGAGAGAGCGAGGGTGGAAGCGAGAGCGAGCTTGCGCATGCGGACTCCAGAAGACAAAAGCGCCGTGGATGCCCAGTCTACTGGACATCCACGGCGCTTCGCAGCGTCATTCGAGGCCGTCTACTTGAAGACGACCCAGCTGACCTCGGCGCTGTCCTCGTCGCAGTCGCCGTCGACGTACCGGAAGGACTCGATGCTGCAGACCGTGAGGTAGTCGCCATCGACCTCCATGCCGCGGTCCTCCTGGGGGTACATCACGAGGCGGTCCGAGTCCGACTCGAACTCGACGGACAGGTGCTCGGTGTCGCCGCAGTCGCCACTGGACTCGCCCACGACGCCGTCCTCGGACACCCGCAGGCTGCCGATGTCGCCGTCTTCGAGGGCGCGGCCACCGATGCCGGACTCGAGCGCGTAGATGGCGCTGTCGTGCCGGTCGTAGACCACGAGGCCCGCCGCGGTGTTGTCCATGGGAGCGCGGACCAGGATCTCGACCTGCTCGCCTCGGTCGACCCAGATGGCCGGGGTCGCGTCCCAGTCCTGGTCGATCCAGGCGTACCCGATGGTCCAGACGTTGCCGTTCTCGTCCTCGAGCTGCAGGCTGCGCTCGACCGGGTTCTCACAAGGAACCACGTTGTCGAAGCCCTGCTCGGGCGCGCTGTCGTAGGCGTCCCGGGTGAGGACGCGGCCTCGCAGGAGGTAGTCGTCGGCGATCTCGACGTCCGGCGCGTCGGTGCCGAGGCAGACAGCGCTCGTGCCCGCCATTCCGGGCTCGGCGCCGATGAACACAGGCTCCTCGCCCCACAGGCCCTGGCCCATGAGGGCGCCGCCGACGAAGGTGCAGCCGGTCGAGGCGGCCAGGGAGAGTGCGAGGGTTCCGAGTGCGACGTTTCGCATGGCGTTGACTCCTACGGGGGTTGCCGGAGGTCGAAGCAAGGCACGTGCCAACCTCGCGGACACCGCTAACATGCGGATCTCGAGGTCGGGGTGTCTCCGATTCACGACATCCGTGTCATGCGACGGCGACCGACGACGAGACCGAGCCCGATGGGCCACACCAGCGCCCAGAGGATCCAGGTCCACCTCCAGCCGGGCGCGTACCGGAACGCGACCTCGTGGATGCCCGCGGGGACCTGGACGGCCTGGTGGTCCCCTTCCCGCTCGAGCTCGGCCGGCTCGCCGTCGAGGGTGACCTCCCAGCCGGGGTACCAGGTCTCGCTGTGCACGAGCCTCGATGGCTCGCGCACCGTGACCCGCCAGCTGTGCTCCTCGTCGCTGAACGTCAGCGGGTCGGCGGCGTGCTCGGAAGACGTCCAGAGCATCGGCCGAGGAGCCCGGTCCTCGTAGAGACGCACGCCCGCTTCGTCCCGGATCAGCTCCAGGTCGGGGTGGTCCAGCTCGTGAACGGTCAGGTACCAACGGATGGCGAAGCGTCGGGCGACATCCAGGTTCTCCTCGAGCCTCCGAGCCTGCACGACGCCGTGGTCGAGCCCGACGTCGAGACCGGCCTGGGCCAGGAGCTCCTCGTGGCGCGGCATCCGGAGCGGCGACATGACGATGACGTCGCGCGTCCCCCACAGCAGGCCGAGCGAGCTGGCCAGGAGCCGCTTGTCGAGCTCGGTCGGCTGGACCCGGTCGACCGTCGCCACCCGCCAGGGCGTGTCCTTCAGCTCGTCGAACCCACCGGGGTCCTGGACCGTCGCGGCAGGGACCGTGGGGTTGTACCCGGCCAGCCCGATCGACAGGTCCAGGAACAGGACGACGACCACCGCGCGTGAGAACCGCTGGCCGCTGAAACGCGAGAGCAGGAACAGGGCGATGAGGCTGCCGATCGGCAGGAGCAGCCCCCAGGTCATGTCGTAGCCCAGGCCCTCGTGGATGGCCTGGGCCCGGACGGCCTCCAGAGGCACAGCCTCGGGCGGGACGAGCGCCAGCGCCCCCCAGCCGACCACCCCGCCGAGCACAAGAATCCCGATGGCGCCGAGCGCCAGCCGCTCGAGCCGCACCCGGTCCACGTGGTCGAGGGCCCAGGACGCCAGGACTGCAAAGCCGAGCGTGGCCACCATCCCGAACCGGGCCGGAAAGCGGAAGTGGTCGAACGGCGGGATCTGCTGGAGGATCCACCACGCTGGCGTGTACTTGCCGAGCGCGAGCACGAGGCCCCCAGTCGCCAGCGCCTTCCACAGGCGCGGCGCGCGCCAGCTCAACAAGACGAGCAGGATGACGGGCCAGCCCAGGTACAGGCAGTCCTCCCAGTGGTTCTCACCGCTGCCGAAGTAGGCCGCGCCCTTGTGGGTGTAGGTGAGCGCGATGTCGGCGGGTCGCTCCCAGCCCCAGAACCGAGGGAAGGCCAGGTTCGGGAGCTCCCACGGGGGCAGCGAGCCGATGTTGGCGAAGCCCGGCACCACCCCGCCCTCGCGCTCGGAGAACCCGGTCAGCTCCCAGCTCGCGACGAGCTGCGGCGTCGCTCCGAAGACCCCGATGGCCGCCCCACCCAGCGCCAGCCAGAACGAGCCCGGGCGCCGGGTGAGCCAGACCAAGGCGGCGGTCGCGAGCGCGATGACCGCGGCCTGCGGGTGCCCGGCGGTGAGACAGAGCGCCGTGATCAGGGCGAAGAGCCCGGACTGGCGCGAGGTGCGGAGCGACAGCGTCACGCCGATCAGCCAAGGGAGCCAGGCCGCGACCGCATGGAACCCGGCGTAGGTCACATGCGCGACGACGAACCCGGACAGGGCGTACGCGAGGCCAGCCAGCACGGCGGCCTCGTGGGTCCGGCCCAGCTTGCGGCACAGCCAGAAGACGCCGACAGCGGCCAGGACGCCGTGCAGCACGATGCTGACGGTCAGCGCGTGGGCGCTCGTCAGGAGCAGGCCCAGCACGATGTTCGGCGGGTAGAAGACACCGGCCTGACCGTCCGCCATCAGCGGAAAGCCGCCCCCGACGTCGCCTGCCCACAGCGGCAGCTCGCCGCTCGCCCACCGACCCGCGGCCCAGTCCCGCCAGGGGTGATGGTGGTGCCGCAGGTCGTGCGACCAGAACACCTGTCCGATCAGCACGCCGGGCGTCTGGACCACGACGCCCACGACGAGCGCCACGATGGACCAGGCGTCGGCCCGCTTCACTCCTCGACGTACCCGAGCGCTTCGAGCGCGCGCAGGTCGGACTGACCCGGGAGCACACCGCAGCCCGCCTGGAAGCTGGGGCGCAGCCGCGACAGCGCCGCGGCGGCAGCCTCGGACTGGAGCTCCAGCGCGTTCTCCTGCTCACGCGGGTCAGCGATCAGGTCGAAGAACTCCTGCTGCTCGTCGTCGGGTCGCACGATGTACTTCACGCGCCCTTCCCCGGCGTCCTCGGGCTCCTGCCCCTCGAGCGGCGCGAGCTTCGATGGCGCCCGAAGGCCCAGCAGGCAGCCGGCGTCCAGGGCCGAGGTCTCGCGACCCAGCAGGTCGGCGACGAGCGACTTCTTCCGCACGCGCTGGGCGTACCCGAGCAGGTCGACGCCCTCGGTCGGCTCGAGCGGGTCGAGCTTGATGTACCGGAGGACACCCGGAGCGATGTCCATGATGCGGATCTGATGCGGGACCCGCTTCTCGGCGATGGTCAGACCAGGCGCCGAGACGATGAGCGGGATCTGGACGACCTCCTCGTACAGACCGTGGTGGTGGAACTGGATGTCGTGCTCACCCAGGCTCTCGCCGTGATCGGCGACCACGACGACCATCGTGCGGTCGGTGGCCCCGAGCTCGTCGACCTTGGCGACCAGCTCGCCGAACAGCCGGTCGGCGTCCTGGACTTCCTGGGCGTAGACCCTGCGCAGCTCCGCGACCTGGGAGTCGGTGTACGCGTGCGACGGATCCGCCAGCAAGGCGCGGTGGTCGACCGTCGCGTCGTCACTCTCGTACGGCGCATGAGGCTCGAACAGGTGGACCCAGACGAACCACGGCTTGTCGCCCTGGCGCTCGATGAAGTCGTTGGCGAGCGCGACCGTGTCGTCCCCGTCCCGCTCGAGGAGCCACGGCACGAGCTGGGGCTGACGGCTCCACATGATCCCGGCGATGCCGTACTCGACCAGGAGGATCTGCGTCAGGCCGCGCACCGGAGCGAAGTCGTCGTCGTAGAGCTGGAAGCCCTGCGACAGGCCCGTCTGGCCGCGGACCGCGAACGACGACACGAAGGCCGCGGTCGCGTAGCCCTCGTCCTCGAGCCGCTCGGCCAGGGTCACGTGACCGCGGGAGAGCTGGCCGGCGTTGCTCAGCACCTCGTGCCGCAGCGGGTGCAGCGTGGTCATCAGCGAGGCGTGGGCCGGGGTGGTCTCCGGCGTCGGCGTCACCGCGTCCAGGTAGACGATGCCTCGCTCCCCAAGGGCATCGAGGTTCGGCGTGAGTGCCGGGGAGCCGTTCGTGTCGTAGGTCGAGACGTGGTCTCGCCGGAGCGTGTCGATGGTCACGAGCAGGACGTTCGGGTCGCCCGACAGCGCCTTGGCCGAGCCGTAGCTCTTGCCCGAGGCGAGCATCGTCGCCACACCGACCAGACCGAGCCCCAGCAGCAGCGAGACGCCGGCCCAGCCGAGCTTCGAGGTGGAGCCGATCTCTTCACGGCGCCCCCAGTACCCGGCGTTGAACCAGACCACGCCGCCGACGCCGACCGGACAGAGCGCCATCGCGGCGACGGGGAGCCATCCCCGCCCCTGGGCCCACATGTCACTCGAGGCGTGCCACAGGAAGAAGCCGCCGACGAGGAACGCGGTCCCCGCCATGCCCGCGGCGTACGCCTGGGAGTCGAGCTTCTTCTTCAGCACGAGCTGGACGACGACACCGACCGGGAGCGCGCAGGTGACCGCCAGCAGGACGCCGCACGCGAGCGACAGCAAGCCCAGCGAGACGCCCTGGCCGGGGGTGAGCTCGAGCTTGAGCAGCGAGACGATCTGCACCATCTCGAAGCCGCCGGCCACGAAGCCGATGCCGACGGCGAGCTGGACGACGCGGAGCCAGCGTCGAGCGGGGTCGCGGAGCCAGTTCACTCGATGTACCCCAGCGCGCGGAGGGCCTCGATCGACTCCTCGTCGAACTCGGGGGCGGCCAGGGCCTCGATGTCCTCGCCCGCGAGCAACGCGTCGAGGGTGGCCTCGGCCAGGCCGAGCCGCTCGGCGTCCTCGACCGGGAACAGCTCGTCGGGGTCGACGACCAGGTCGTAGAGCTCGGGCTCGCGCGACGTGTCGCCGTGCCGGATGAGCTTCTCGTGCGGCAGCCGGTAGCCGATGTCGATGGGCGGGTCGTCCACGTGGCGCGCGGCGACGGTGGTCGAGACGACCGGTGCGTCCGGACAGCCCGACGGCAGCGTGATGAGCGAGCGACCGGACAGCGCGTCGTCCGGTGCGCCGACGATTCCGAGGATGGTGGGCACGATGTCCACGGTGGACACCTGGCAAGCCACGCGGTTCGCCTCGACCCCCGGACTCCGGACGATGAGCGGCACCATCAGCGACGGGTCGTACAGGTCGTCGCCGTGGTCGAACAACACCCCGTGCTCGTCCAGGTTCTCGCCGTGGTCCGCGGCGACGATGACCGTCGTCCGGTCGTCGATCCCCAGGTCGGCCAGCCGGTCGATGAGCTCGCCGGTCAGCCGATCCGTCTTCTCGAGCTCGCGGTCGTACGCCCCGATGAGCCAGTCCACGTCGGTGATCTGGCGGTGGTAGGGCGGCCAGTAGGCGGGCAGATCGAGCGGATCCCCGGTCCGAGGCGCGTCGCGACCGGCATCGGCCTCGTAGGGCCCATGGGGGTCGAAGAGATGGACCCAGAGGAAGAAGCGTCCCTCGCGGTGCCGATCCAGGAACGTCAGCGCCCGACGGATGCCATCCGTCCCGTCCCGCTCGCGCAGAGCGTTGCCGGGCAGGAAGAGCTGGTCCGAGAGACGGCCCAGGCTGAGGCTGTGCCAGCCGGGCAGCCGTCCGAAGTCGTCGTCGTAGACGTCGAAGCCCTGGGTCCAGCCGTACTTTCCGTGCAGCGGGAAGCCCGCGACGACCGCCCCCGTCACGTACCCGGCGTCCTGCAAGCGATGGCTCAGGAGCTCGGGCCGCTCGCCCAGCATCGTGCCGTTGCTGACCACGCCGTGCTCGACGGTGGAGAGCCCGGTGAGGATCGACAGGTGCGAGGCTTCGGTCAGCGGGGCTGTGGCGACCGCGGACTCGAACACCAGGCCGTCGGCGGCCAGCGCGTCGAGGTTCGGGGTGTCGGCCGGGCCGCCATAGGGGCCGAGGCGGTCGGGTCGGGTCGTGTCCCAGGTGACGAGCAGGAAGCTGTGGCCCGCCTCGTCGGTGGGTGCAGCCGGCAGCCCCCGGATGAGCCCGCCGAACGCCGCGAGCGCCCCGACGATGGGCAGGAAAGGGGCGATCTTCGCCATCGCCCGCGCCGTGCCGAGCCCGAGCAGGACCCCGGCGAGGCCGAGCGCCGCCAGGGCGCCGAACACCTGGGGGTCTCGGAGCGACTCGTTCAGGACGAGCTCGAACCGGTAGTAGAGGGCCAGATGGAGCGCGAGGAGGGCACCGACAGCCAGCCCCTCGCGGCGGGCTCCGACGTGGGGCACCTTGCGAAGGAGCCAGCCGAGGACGCCGAACGGAGCGGCCACGACGATGCCCGCGACGCACGCGAGCGTCAGGAACGTCAGCTGGTCGAAGAAGCCGAAGCCCAGACGTGCCTCGGCACGCAGCAGGAACTCGATGGAGCCGCCCGCTGCGCCCAGCACCACTGCTCTCGTGAGGGCCGCTCGCACCCCGCCGGTCTAACCCCTGGACATGCCCTGTGCTGCGCCATAGGGCGCAGGCCACTCGCAGAGGTGGTGCAGATGGGGTCGATCGTCGACGAGGCCGCGCGCCGGCGCACCTTCGCCATCATCAGCCACCCGGATGCGGGAAAGACCACGCTGACCGAGAAGCTGCTTCTCTACGGCGGCGCCATCCACCTCGCGGGCTCGGTCAAGTCGCGCAAGGCCAGCCGCCACGCCGTCTCGGACTGGATGGAGATGGAGAAGACCCGCGGCATCTCCATCACCTCGTCCGTCCTGCAGTTCGACTACCTGGGCAAGGCCCTGAACCTGCTCGACACCCCCGGCCACGCGGACTTCTCCGAGGACACGTACCGGACGCTCTCGGCCGTCGACTCGGCCGTGATGCTCGTCGACCACAGCAAGGGCGTCGAGGGTCGGACGCTGAAGCTGTTCGAGGTCTGCCGTCGCCGTGGCCTGCCGATCCTCACGTTCATGAACAAGCTGGACCGCGAGGGCCTCGAGCCGCTCGCGCTCCTGGACGAGATCAGCGAGAAGCTCGGCGGCCTGCGCTGCGTGCCGATCAACTGGCCGATCGGCATGGGCCGCGACTTCAAGGGCGTCGTGGACATGAAGACGCGCCAGGTCATCCTGTTCGAGTCCGAGGGGCGCCACGGGACCGATCTGGTGGCGAGCGAGCGACTCGACTTCGAGACCGCGCGCGAACGCCTCGGCTCCATCATGGACACCGTCGAGGAGGAGATGGAGCTGGTCGAGATGGCCGGCGATCCCTGGTCGATGGAGGACTTCCTCGCCGGCGAGACCACCCCCGTCTTCTGGGGGAGCGCGATGACGAACTTCGGCATCGAGCCCTTCCTCGAGTTCCTGGTCGAGACCTCGCCGGGTCCGGCGCCGCGCTCGTCGGTCGAGGGCCAGGAGATCCAGCCGGCCGAGGACCGGTTCACGGGCTTCATCTTCAAGATCCAGGCGAACATGAACCCGCGGCATCGCGACCGCATCGCGTTCATGCGTGTGGTCAGCGGCCAGTTCGAGCGAGGCATGGACGTCGTCATCGGCCGGTCGGGCGAGGTCCTGCGGCTGTCGAAGCCCCACAGCTTCATGGCCCAGGAGCGCTCCATCGTCGAGGAGGCCTTCCCGGGCGACATCGTCGGCCTGTACGACCCGGGCAAGCTCCGCATCGGCGACACGGTCTCGGTGAAGCTCCCCGGCCCCGCCGCTCTGAGCAAGCTCGTCTACGCGGGCATCCCGCGCTTCGCTCCCGAGCACTTCGCGCGCGTCATCCTGAAGGACCCGCTCAAGCGGAAGCAGCTGTCCGCCGGGCTGGAGCAGCTGTCGCACGAGGGCGCCATCCAGCTGTTCTTCCGGCCGGAGATCGGACGCCAGGACCCCTACCTGGGCGCGGTCGGAATGCTCCAGTACGAAGTGCTCAAGGAGCGCCTCGAGAACGAGTACCGCGTGCAGTGCCAGCTCGACATGCAGCCCTTCCGGCTGGCCCGCTGGATCGGCGGGGACCCCGAGGGGCTCGAGTGGATCAAGGCGCGTCGGGACTACCGGCTGGTCGAGGACCGCAACGGGAACCCCGTCGTCATCGCCGAGTCGCCCTGGCCGCTGCAGTACGCGCTGCGGGAGAACCCGGGGCTGGTCCTCCACGAGATTGAACCGCTGTAGGAACGAGCCGAAGGCGAGCCGGCCCGAGGGGCCGAAGACGCCCGTCGCCGGGCCACGCGGAAGCTGAAGCGAGGCACGAGCTCAGCTGAGCATGGCTACCGTACGTCCTTGGCCGACCTGGCGCCGCCAATGGGACGTACGGCTTGCGAGCGCCGAGGGCTTCCCCGGGAGTGCGGGCCGATAGCCGACGAAGTCGGCCGGCCCACAGCACGAGCGGTAAGACAGATCGTGGCCAGAGCATCTCCAGTGACGGACTCGAGGTAGCGAGGCAATCGGCCGAAGGTTCGCTACTCCCCCTGGTGTTTGTCCCCCGCCCACTGCAGATGCTGCTGGGCCTGCTCACTCGACATGCCCCCGGGCAGCGGCGGGTAGTCGTCGAAGAACGGCACGACGTCGGTCCCGCGGACCTTCCAGCGTAGGAGCAGGAAGTTCACGTAGTGGGCCGGGTGCCGCTCGACCCACTCGGCGAAGACGTCGACGAAGCGCTGCATCGTGCTCGCCAGATCGGCCATCCGGTCGCGGGTCTTCTCCACCGCGATGGGCGGCCTGATGATGACCCGGTGACGCCGGTCCCCCGGCTCGCGGACGACGAGCGTCGGCAGGATCGCGGCCCCCGTCTTGCGAGCGAGCTGCGCCGGCTGGACCGAGACATTGGCCTTCCGGCCGAGCAGCTCGACCTGGGTCCAGCGCCGACCGCCGCCGCCGTCGAACGCCAGACCGAGCACCTCGTTGTCCTGGAGGCACTGGAGCGCCGGCCTCAGGAACTTGAACACGTTG
This sequence comes from Pseudomonadota bacterium, assembly GCA_024228935.1. Classification (GTDB taxonomy): domain Bacteria; phylum Myxococcota_A; class UBA796; order UBA796; family CAJQPC01; genus JAAESX01. The sequence goes on along the minus strand of JAAESX010000280.1, from coordinate 74,515 downwards.
ATGTGCCGCACGGGCAGCCGCTGCTCGAGCTCCCACCGCCTCGCGAGGACCTTCTCCCACAGAGGCGTGGTCCGGGTCTCGCGCAGGATGTCGGCCCAGACGGGGGGCGGCGCCGACAGTTGGTTCATCCGGTAGCCCTGGTGTCCCAGCGCCGGCATGATCATCTGGTTCGCGCCGAAGTGGCCGATCAGCACGATGGCGCCTCGTCCCTTGGCCAAGGCGGCGTCCAGATGCTCGCGGCCCTCGACGACGCAGACCTCGTCGATGCCCGCGGGGTCGAGGTGCGGGTAGCGCAGCACCTCGAGCTCGTTGAACATCGTCTGGCGCCAGGCCTCGCGAAGGATGTCGTCCTCGGCCTGGGGGAGCAGACGGTCGCCGAACAGGAGTCGGAGCTCTCTGCGCGCGACCTCGATGTCCGCTCGCGCGACGTTGCGAACCAGGTCGCCACCCAGCCGAGCGGTGTGCCCGAGCCACGGACGAGGGACCCGCGAGATGAGGGCCTGCCCCGGGTAGTAGAGCGCCAGTCCGCCGAGGTCCTTGACCAGGAGCGTCGGGTTCCGGGCGACCCGACCCCAACTCACGTGCGCTCGTCCCGCGCGGCGTCGACGGGGACGGCCAGCGTCGCCTTCTTGTCGATCTTGCCGTTGGGGAGCTTCGGGATCTCGCTCCAGAACTCGATGATGCGCGGCACCTTGTAGACGGCGAGCCGGTCACGGCAGTACCGCTGCAGCTGCTTCCGCGTGAGCTCCTCGCCGGGGTAGAGTTCGACCACACAGCGAGCGACCTCACCACGGATGCGCTCCTCGGCCCGCACGACCACGACATCGCGGACCTGGGGGTGGTCCTTCACGACCCGCTCGATCTCCAGCGGGTAGACGCGGATGCCGCCGATCTTCAGCATCTCGGAACGGCGTCCGACGAACTGCAGGAACCCGTCCTCGGTCCACTGGACGAGGTCGCGGGTGTGGTACCAGCCGTCCCGGAAGAGCTCGGCGGTCTCCTCGGCGTTGTTCAGGTAGCCGGTGACCACGCTCGGCCCGCGGACCAGCATCTCGCCGGGCTCGCCGACGGCCACGTCACGTCCCTGGCTGTCCACCACGCGGAGCTCGTACCCGCTGACCGGCCGTCCCGTCGTTCCAGGGCGGCGGGGGCGGTCCGGGCGCATGGCCACGGCGACGCCGGTGGTCTCGGTCGAGCCCCAGACCGGCATGAAGGCCGCGCCGAACTTGTCCTCCATCCGGCGGAGCGTGTCCGCGGAGACGAAGGCCCCACCGCTCTCGAGGATGCGAAGCGAGGACAGGTCCACCCGACCGTCGACGTGGTCGAGCAGCATCTCGTAGAAGCTGGGGACCGCCATCATCCAGGTCACGCCGAAGCGCTCGATGGTCTGCGCGATGACCCGCGGCGACAGGCTGTCCATGATGACGAACGGGCCGCCGCACAGGATGGATCGGTGGAACAGCTCGTGCGGATGGGCGAACACCGAGAACATGCCCAGGAACACGTCGTCGCCAGTGAACCCGAGGCCCTCGCCGACCGCGCCGTCGAACGCCGTCAGGCCCTGGACGTTGATGTTCCGGTGGGTCGTGATGGCGCCCTTGGGTCGTCCGGTCGTGCCCGAGGTGTAGTTCAGGTAGCAGGGGTCATCGGGGGAGACCTCGACCGCAGCGCCGGGAGCCATCGAGGCCTGCTGGTCGTAGTGGGTCTCGCCGTGACGGCCGCGCTCGCCGACGTACACGACGCGGCGCGGGTCGGTGATGCCCGGCAGCAGGCCGCGCAGCAGCTCGTCGAACTGCGTCTCGGTGAAGACGCACTGGATGTCCGCCGTCCGGAACTGGTCGCGGAGGTGGTCGGGGTGGAGCTTGAAGTTCACCGGCGCATACAGGGCACCGACGCGGGCGCAGGCCAGGAAGCCGGTCACGACCTCGGGCCGCTTCGTGATCATGAAGCCGACAACGTCGCCCTTGGCCACGCCGATCGACAGCAACAGCGCCGCCACACGGTCCACCTCGGCGTCGAGCTCCGCCCAGGTCAGCTGGCGGCTGTCCCCGAGCAGGGCCGGGTCGTCGGGGCGGGCGGCGGCCGTGTCCCGCAGGACCTGGCCCAGCGTCCGGTCTGCACTGTCGGCGTTGAGCTGCATCGACCGGCGTCTAACCGCCGACGTCCCGCGGTGCGTCCGGGTCCAGCGGGCGCGACCCAGGCTTTGCACCACTGGCACCGCCCTTGTGCTTCGCGTCGTCCTTTCCTCCCACCCGCTGGCCCCGCTGGGGGGTGAGCAGGCCGTCCAACGAGTCGGACTCGTCGGCGACATCGACGCCAGCTGCGACGAGGTCGTCCAGGAGCAACTTCTCCTCGACGAGGAAGGTCACGAGCGCCTGGACGGGCGGCAGCGTGCTGCCCCCGACGTCCGGGGTGTTCTCGACGAGCAGCTCGATGCGCCCGACCAGGGGCTCGGCGGCCGGAACCCCCGCTGCACGCTGGGCGATCGCGGCCCAGCGGCTCTCCGCCTGGACGATGTGGTGGTCGAGCATCGTGGTCTCGCGCACCGGCGCGTCGGTCTCGGCCGGCACGGGCGCCTCGGCCGGGACGTCTCCGCCGAGCGGCGGCGGCTCCCCGATCGGTGCCCGGCCCCCGTCTGGCGGCGGTCCACCATCAGGCGGCGGTCCACCTTCGGGGGGAGGTCCACCCTCAGGCGGCGGCGCGCCATCGGGAGGCGGCCCCCCATCCGGAGGTCCCATCTGCCCGGACGGGTTGCCGGGCCCGGCCTGCTCCTGGGGCGCGATGAACACCGCGAGGGCGCCCAGGATGAGGCCTCCGGCGAACACGGCGATCGTCTTGCTGTTGCTCACGACCGGGCCTCCTCGAGCGACTGCTTCAGCTCGGCCAGTGCGGCCTTCGCGGGTCCGATGGACTCCGCCTCGGGCGCCTCAGCGTAGCGCACCCGGTACATCAGCCAGGCGAGCCGTTCGAGCGGCGCCGCCCCGACACCGGCCTGCTCGCGAAGCCACTGGGCCCCCTCGACCGGCGGCATGCTGCGCGGGATGGACCAACCCCGCCGGGCGACCAGCGCACGCGCTCGGGCGTGGACGGCCTGCACACCGCGGGGGCGACGGGCGCGACCGACGAGCCAGCGTCGCACGAACGCCGAGCCCGCCACCACAGCGACGAGGCCGCCGAGGAGCAGCATGCCGAAGCCGAGCACCTCGCTCGGAGGACCATCCGCCTGGACCGCCTCGGCGTCGCTTCGGGCGAGCCGGCCGATGGTCCGGGCACCGTCGATCTGGGCGTTCAGGTCGTAGTCGAGCACCAGCCCGTACCACTGGGCCTGGATCGCGTCGTTGAGCTGCGCCAGGGGTCCGCCGGCGGTCTCCGGCAGCGCGCTCGCGGGCGTCGCGTCGAAGCGGACCCAGCCCTCGCCGACGATCCACACCTCGACCCACGAGTGCGCGTGGGCCTGGCGGACAGCGATGAACCCGCCCAGCGCGTTGTAGTCGCCTCCGTAGAACCCGTTGACCAGGCGGGTCGGGACACCCTCGGCGCGCAGGAGCACCGCCAGCGCCGTGGCGAAGTACTCGCAGTGCCCCTCCTTGCTGTCGAACAGGAACGAGGAGAGCGGCTCGTCGGAGTTCGAGCCGGTGGGGATCAGCGTGTAGTCGTAGTTGTCTCGCAGGTACTGCTCGATCGCTGCGGCCTTGGCGCGGGGTGCCCGCCTCTCGCCCACGATCTGGTCGGCGAGCGCGTCGATACGCGGGTCCAGGTCCAGTGGGACGGAGAGCACGCTCGCGTCGGCGTAGGCCCGACTGCCGTGGTCGTGCAGCTCGCCTCGAACATCCGAGACGACGATGTACTCGCGGCGGCGCGGGTCGTCGCTGATGCGCAGATCGGACCGTCGGGTTCGTCGCACCGCGTCGTCGGAGAACACGCCCCAGACAGGCGCGATCGCAAACGCCGGGACGTCCCGGATGGGCTCGAGCTGGATGCGCTGGCGGAGCATGCCGGACGGAGGGGTCGCCGGCGCCTCGGACAGCGGCCGGGCGACGCTGATCCGGGACCCGTCGCTGGCGCTCCAGATGCGGCCGTCGAACTCGTCCAGCGCGACCCCGCGGAAGTAGAACGGCCCGGCCTGCAGCTCGTCGAGTTCGTTGGTGACCTCGACGCGCATCACGAGCTGGGGGTTGTCCTTGATCTCTCCGATGTCGCCCAGCTGGACGCCATCGTCGAAGCCCGAGATGTCCTGTTCCTCGCCGAACGAGGACAGCACCTCGGTGTTCAGGCGTGGGATCACCGCGAAGAAGAACGCCGTGGCGAACAGCGTGGCCGGGCCGAGCGCCAGCAGCTTCCACAGCCGTCCTCGGGCAGCGAGCGGCTCACTCCGTGCCGCGCGTCCCCGCTCCAGCTCGACGACGTGCAGGAGGACCAGCGCGATGGGCATCGCCAGGACGAGCCCGCCGAAGATCAGCGCCAGGAGCGGTGAGCGCGCCGTGGTCGAGGCGAGCAGGACCATCAGCAGAGCGAACAGGAGCGAGAGCCGGTCGTCCCGCGTGTCCTGGCGGATCCGGGCCCGGTGGACCTGGAGGTAGACCAGCAGCGCCATCCCGGCCCAGGCCCACGGAATCGACAGCAGGATGGGCGTGATGAGCGTGGCCACCGCGACCACCGCGCTGGCCACCGCCCAGACCCGACGCCGCGGCTTGTCGCTGGTGAACGCCCAGGCGCCCGAGACCAGCGCGAGCCCCGCGAGACCCAGCTGGACGCCACCGTCGCCGAGCAACACCAGCGCGGCGAGGCCCAACAGCACGAGGCCACGGACGAAGCCGCGGCGCAGCTGCTCGAGTCGGACGCGCTCGCTCATTCGTCGAACAGCGCGAGCGCGGTGAGGAGCCGGCGGCGCCAGGCCGACCCCTGTCGAGGCTCGAGGCGGCGGTCTCCGAGCTGGAGTCCCACGGCGTGCCCCCACGCGAAGTGGCGCACGATCTGGCCGCAAGCGAGCGCAAGGCTAGCCTCGAGGCGCCCCCGCCGAGGATCGACCTTCACGATCACGGTCTCGGCGCAGGCCCGCTCCCGCAGGACGATGAGCGGCTGGCCCGCCCGCGACGAGTTCGGCCAGTGGATGGACCGGACCGGGTCACCGGGCTGGTACGGGCGCAGTCCCTGGAAGTCCCCAGCGCCGCCGCTGCGTCGGTCCGGTCGCTCCTCGTTCCCGGTGCCGCTGCGTCCACGCGCGAGCGGACCGTGGCGGCGGCGGGGAAAGACGAGCAGCTCGGCCGCGAGATCGAGCTCCCGGGTCCGACGGAAGAGCCCGAACGGGAACGTGCTGGAGAGCACCACCCGGGAGAGCTCGTTGGGGCCTCGCTCGGCGAAGGTCCAGGTCGCGGTGGCGTCCACGGACTCGCCCGCCGGGACGAAGCCGAACAGCGCGCGGGCCTCGCCGGCGTCGACCTCCTCGACCTCGATCCCGACCGCGACCAGGTGCTTGCGGGTGTTCTTGAGGACGAGCGAGCCCAGCGCGCCTTCATAGGCGAAGACCTCGGGCGGGAGCCGCCGCTCGACCTTCACCCAGCGGAGGTTCCATTCGGCCAGGACGTTCTGCACGAACAGCATCGCCAGCAGCAGGCTGAGCACGATGTACAGCAGGTTGTTGCCCGTGTTGAACGCGGCCGCGGTCAGCCCGAGCAGCAGCAGCAGGAACCACCAGCCATCCCGGGTCGGGCGCACACGGATGCGTTTCCGCCAGCGTTCCTGGAAGCGGTCCCAGAAGCTGCTCACCCCGCCACTCACTCCGGCGCTGGCAGGTCCCAGAGGATCTCGCGCACGGCCTGCTCGGCGGCCCGCACGTCCTCGCCCCGCGCGATGACGCGATGGGCCAGCACCGCGACAGCCAGCTCGCGGATGTCCTCGGGCACGACGAACTCGCGCCCGCGGACGAAGGCCAGGGCCTTGCACGCCCGGTACAGGGCCTCGGCCCCGCGTGTGGACGCCCCTCGCAGCAACCGGCTGTCCGACCGTGTCGCGGCGATGAGGTCCAGCAGGTAGTCCTCGACCTCCGCGTGCACGGTGACCCGCGAGACGCCGTCGGCGAGTTGGCGCAGGTCCTCGGGGGTGACCGCGGCCTCGATCCGGGTGCGACGGAATCCCCCCGCCCGAAGGACGGCGCGCTCGGCCTCGCGGCCCGGGTACCCCATCGACAGTCGGAGCAGGAACCGATCCAGCTGCGACTCCGGCAGCGGGAACGTCCCAGTGTGGTCATGCGGGTTCTGCGTGGCGATGACGAGGAACGGGTCGGGCAGCTCGTGGCTGCGTCCATCGACGCTGACGCGGCGCTCGTTCATCGCCTCGAGCAGCGCAGACTGGGTCTTCGGCGTGCAGCGGTTGATCTCGTCCGCAAGCACGACGTTCGCGAAGACGGGGCCCGGACGGAACGCCAGCGAGCCGCTCGACGGCTCGAGCACGACCGCACCGACCACATCGGCCGGAAGCAGATCGCTCGTGAACTGGACGCGATTGAACGTCCCGCCGAGCGCCGCTGCGACGCTGCTGGCCAGGGTCGTCTTCCCGACGCCGGGCACGTCCTCGAGCAGCACGTGCCCACCGGCCAGGACAGCGACGACCGTCAGCTCGACGACCTCGGGCTTGCCCTGGACGACCTCCTCGATCCGAGCGCGCAGCGCCGCGATGCGGGCGATGCGCTCGGCCGAGCGGGCCGGCTCAGCCATCCGTGCGGTAGTTCCCGGCGACGAAGAGCGTGTAGGTGCAGCCGACCGGGATCGATGCGTCCTCGGACGCCACGATCTCGAAGGTCTCCATGCCCACCCAGTCGACCGTCGCCGGCTCGCCACCACCCAGGTACTGGGACTGGTTGGCGGTCCAGGCGTCGTCGTCGATGCCGGCGGCCAGGCGCTCCTCTTCGACCTTGTCGGCCATGTCACAGATGTCGCCGCCGGTCCGCTGCACGGCATGACCGGACAGGACCCACTGGACATCGCGGTCCTGGTCTCCGACGACCTGGGACTCGTACTCGAGCTCACAGCCGCGGAGCGTGCCCGTGGCGAAGCTGTCGGTCCCGATCATCAGCTTGGTGAGGGAACCCGTGAACTCCAAGGAGTAGGTCAGGTTCTCGCCATACGGAGACTGCTGGTCCTCAGGGACACAGTCCGTCTCGACACCGGTGACCTTCACGTCCCAGTGGTAGGCGTCTTCAGAGAGAGGTTCCTCGCCGCACGAGGCGAGCGTGGCAAGGGTCCAGATGAGCATGTCTCGCGCTCCGGAATGCGGCTGCGAGACAGCTTAACACCGGGTTGTCGCACCCCTGTCGGGCCTAGGTTAAGTCCGCTGTCTCTCTGCATTTGTCCGTCACGACGGCGCCCGGAAGCGGCGCCGCCAGCAAACCAAGGAAGCCATCTTGTCCGAGACGACCGAAGCCCTCTACGTGGCCCGCCCCTCCGATGTCGACCTCCTCAAGGGACACCTCGCCAGCACGACCTCGGGTCATGGCTGCACCGTGACGCTCTCGGCGCCGGTCGGCGGCGGCAAGCGCGCGCTCGTCGGTGAGTTCCTGCGCGGCCTGGGCGACTTCGACGGAATCGTCTGGCGCGTCGGCCTGATCGAGGAAGAGGAAGGGCTCCGCACGCTCCTCCGTTTCTACGCCAGCCTGTACGGCACGCTGTCCAAGGACGCGATGACCAAGGGCAAGGCGGAGATGATCCTCAACGCCCAGCTGCCGCAGAAGCCCAAGCGGGTCCAGCAGTGGTTCCAGGCCTTCATCGAGGGCCTCAAGAAGGGCCAGACCCCCGGCGAGAAGGGCGTCCAGGTGACGCTCCCCCGCGACAACCCGCTGCTCGGCCTGGTCGAGATCGTGCGCGGTCTCGCCGCCAAGACCCCGGTCATCCTCGACGTCCAGAACGTGCACAGCTGCCAGTCGGTGGGCGTGCACGCGATGCTCGAGGCGCTCGTCGACGTCAGCAAGGACAGCCAGCTGATGATGGTGCTGAGCTGTGCCGACCTGACCGACGAGAACAAGGCGTGGATGCCCGCGCCGCTCCTCGACATGCTCGACCGCCGCTCGAGCGACGTGAACCTCGTCGAGCTGACCCCCTGGGGCGCCGACGAGACCAAGAGCTACCTCGAGAGCAAGGGCCTGGACGGCGACGCCGCGGGCCTCGCGACGCTGGCGGGCGGTCGTCCCGGCTACATCGCCGAGATCGCCGACATCCTGAACGAGCGCGGCACCCTGTCCGAGGCCGGAGCCCTGAGCCTGGCCGCCCTGTTCCCGCGCAGCGTGGACGAGGACGAGCTCGAGGCCGGTGACGGCGAGGGCCGCCGCCGCGCGACCGCCGCCGACGTCGAGGAGATCGCCTTCCGGGCCGCGCTCCTGGGCCGCGCCTTCCCCGCGACCATCCTCGCGGACATCGGCCAGTTCGACCGCGACAGCATCGACGACCTGCTCGACGCCGCGGACGAACTGTTCGAGGAGATGCAGTTCAGCAAGCCGCTCAACACCTGGCTCTACCAGTTCAAGCGGGCTGCGTTCCGCGAGGGCGCCCTGGTCCACGGCTTCGAGAACATCGAGAACGCCAAGCAGATCGCGCTCCAGAGCGGAACGTTCATCGAGCGCTTCCTGATGCCGCGCGCCTACGACTTCGTCGTGAAGACCTCGCGCCTGTACGCCAAGGCGGGTCAGCCCAACCGGGCCGCCGTCGTCAAGGGCATGGCCATCTCCGGGGACCGCCCCGAGATGTGGGGCTTCTCCCGCGACCTCATGAAGTACTTCGACGGCATCGCCTGGCCCGCCCAGATGCAGCGGGCCGTGATGATGAACCTCATGGACCGCATGGCCGGAGGCGGAAACGTCGACCAGGCCGAGAAGCTGTTTGGCGAGATCATGACCTGGGCCGACGAGCAGGACGACCGCCGGATGAAGGCGTGGCTCCTGTTCGCGGGCAGCCGCCTCGACGTGCGCCGGCAGGACCTGTACCGGGGTCGTGACCGGGCCAAGGACGCGCTGACCCTGTACCGGGGCCTGGGCGACAAGCTCAAGCTGGCCGAGGTCACCAACCACCTCGCCATCATCGAGTTCCGCGACGGCAACACCGAGGCCGCTCGCCAGCTCGTCGACAAGTCCCTCCAGGAGGGCGCGGTCGAGGCCGAGGAAGGCAAGAAGGCGGTCATGCCGCAGATCGCCGCCAACGCCGAGTACACCCGCGGGCTCATCGCCCAGAAGGAGAAGAAGCTCGAGGAGGCGGTCGAGCACTTCCGCCTCGCGAACGAGATCGCCGGCAACACCGGCCTCGCCCCGCTCGCGCTCGAGTCCGGTCTGGCCTTCGGTCAGGCGCTCCTGATGTCGGGTGAGCCGGCCAAGTCCGCCGACGCCCTCAACCGCGTCGTGCAGATCGCCGGCAGCCTCAACGACGGCATGCGCCAGCGCGCGGCCTGCTCGCTCCTGTCGCAGGCACAGGGCCGCCTCAAGAACTTCGACGCCGCGCTCGAGTGGGCCAAGCGCACGCTCCAGCTCACCGAGCAGCTGAAGCTCCAGCAGTACGTCGCGATCGACACCTACAACGTCGGTCTCTTCACGCTGATGAAGCAGCGTCCGACCGAGGCGCTCGCGCTGTTCCGGAAGGCCCGCGCCGTCGCGAACCTGAAGCAGGACGTGCAGTTCGCCAGCGAGCTGCTCTTCAACCTCGGCATGTGCGCCGCCCAGGTGGGCGAGGGTCAGGAGGCCGCCAACGCGCTGGCCGCCCTGCTCCCCATCGCCCAGCAGGCCCGCAACGCGCCCAAGTTCATCGTCGGTAGCGTCCAGCTCGCCCGCCTCATCCACAAGGCGGACCCGGACAAGGCGCGCCAGCTCCTGAACAACGCGCAGTCCGTCGCCGACCAGAACAAGCTCAAGGACCAGTCCAAGCAGGTCAAGAAGACCATCAAGGACCTGGGGCTCTGAAAGCAGAGGATCTGATGCTCCGGCTCCGTGAGCCGGACGTCAGCGACGCGGAGCTCGTTCGCGGGCTCCGCCACAAGAGCGGGCCGGTCGTCACCGCGGCCGCGCGCATGCTGAAGGAGTCGCCTCGCGAGGTGCTGCGCACCGAGCTGGTGCGCGCGTTCCACCGGCTGTGCAAGGCCCCGTACAAGCGGGACCCCGGGGCCACGGCGAAGACGTGGATCGCCAAGGCGCTCGTGGACGACCGCGACGACGAGGTGTTGCTCGCCGGCGCCCGCTTCGTGCAGCTCGACCCCGCCTGGGGCCCACCCGAGGACGTGTCCACCGAGCTGCGAGGGCTGTGCACGCTCGATCTGGTCGCCCGAGGCCGCCGCATCGAAGCCGAGCGTGTCAGCGCCTGGCTGAAGCTGCGAGTCCGACCTGAGCGTCGGCGGGTCGGGATGGTCGCGCTGGCCCTGCTCCGGACGGACGAAGGACGTGAAGCCCTCGAGCACATCGCCCAGTGGGGCAGCCCCCAGGACCAGACGCTCGCGGCCGAGGCCCTCGACATCTGACATCCTGACACCGAGTCTTGGGATCCGGACTCGATGTCATCGCCGATATCGACCAACTCCCAATGGGCCGGTCATTGTGTCCAGCCGCTACGTCGATCTGTCCAGATCGGCTGTCGCTGTACACTCCAGGCCCCCGGAGGCCCCATGTTCCTGCTCGCCAGCTCGCTCGCCCACGCCAACGGAAAGGCCACGTACGAAGGCATGTGCTCGGCCTGCCACGGGATGGAGGGCAAGGGAGACGGCGTCGCCGCGGCGTCCCTCGAGCCGAAGCCGCCGAACTTCCAGGACGCTGCCTGGTGGGAGGGCAAGACGGACGAGCACCTGACGAAGGTCATCACCCAGGGTGGCGCCAGCGTCGGACTCTCCCCGCTTATGGCACCGGTCGGCGCGGCTCTCACGGACCAGGAGCTGGCCGAGCTGCTCGACCACGTGAAGGCCTGGGGCCCTCAGCCGGACCCCGAGCCCGAGACCGAGCCGGAGACCGAGACCGAGACCGAGACCGAGACCGAGTAGGGCTCAGCCCTCGACCAGCCGGACAGCCTTCTTCTTGCCGCGCCAGAGCACCGCGTCTTCAGGCAACTCGGCCAGCTCGTGGTTCACGTCGGTGATCTTGACGTCACCGAGCCGAACAGCGCCGCCCTTGATCTGACGCCGCGCGTCACTGGTCGACTGGCAGAGCCCCGACTCGGCGAGCACGCTGGTGACCCGGATGGGGAGCGTGACGGTGTGCTGCGGCATGGCGGTCTTGGCCGCTCCACCGCTGAACGCCGCGCGAGCGCCCTCGAGCGCCTTCTGGGCCTCGGTCTTCCCGTGGATGATGCCGGTGGCCTCGAGCGCCAGGACCTGCTTGGCCTCGCGGACCTGCTTTCCGGTCATCGCCTCGAGCTCCTCGATGCGCTCGATCGGCAGGAACGTGAAGATCCGCAGCAGCTTGCCCACGTCGCGGTCGTCGACGTTGATCCAGTACTGGAAGTAGTCGTACGGCGAGAGCTTGTCGGCCGAGAGCCACACGGCGCCGCTGGCCGTCTTGCCCATCTTCTTTCCGTCCGAGCGCGTGAGCAGCGGGAACGTCAGCGCGTGGGCCTCGACCTGCTCGACCCGACGGATCAGGTCCACGCCGGCCACGATGTTGCCCCACTGGTCGTCGCCGCCCATCTGCAGCACACAGCCGTAGCGGCGGTAGAGCTCGAGGAAGTCGTACGCCTGGAGCAGCTGGTAGTTGAACTCCAGGAAGCTCATGCCGGTCTTGAGGCGCTCCTTCACCGACGCCTTGGCCAGCATCGGGCCCATCGGAAAGTGGACGCCGACCTCGCGCAAAAACGCCAGGTAGTTCCACTCGCAGAGCCAGTCCGCGTTGTCGATGAGCATCCCCTGCTCTTCCGACAGGTCCAGGAGCAGGCTCAGCTGCGAGCGCAGGCCCGCCTTGTTGAGCTCGAGCTGCTCGTTGGTCAGCATCGACCGGCCCGTGTCCCGACCGGTGGGGTCGCCGATCATCGCCGTGCCGCCACCGACGATGGCGATCGGCCGGTGACCCGCTCGCTGCAGGTGGGCCATGGCCATCACGGGCAGCAGGTGCCCGACGTGCAGGGAGTCGCCGGTGGGGTCGAAGCCCACGTAGAAGGCGCAAGGCGTGTCCGAGCGAAGCAGGTCCGGAGCGCCTGCGGTGAACTGCTGGACGAAGCCGCGTGCCTTCAGCACGTCGAACGCGTTCATGTCGATCTCCAAGAGGACGGGGGCACCTAGCCCCCGTCCCCTCGGGAATCAACCCATCGAGGCTTCGACTTCCTCGAGAGCACCCATCTCGCGGAGGACCTCCTCCTCGTCCTGGGTCATCAGATCGTTCTCTTCGTGGTCCATGTTGCCCGGCCGCGCGGGGCGGCGAGCCAGGGCACGACGCTTCTCATCGGTCTCTCGGAGCTTGCGCTCGATCTTGTCCACAGCGAGATCGACGGCCGCGTAGGCGTCCTGATGGAGCGTCGAGACGGTGATCTTCACGCCGGGGTACGACATGAGGACGCGCAGCGCGATGCGATCGCGGTGCTTCTCCGACTCACAGTCGAAGCGCAGGTCGTGGGTCTCGATGCGGTGACGCTCGGCCGGACGACCCAGCTTCTCCTCGGCGTACTCCTTGAGGGCCTTGGTGAAGAGGTCGCTCGAAGAGCGGTACGTGAAGCGCATTCAGCCTCCTTGGGGGGACCTGATTCTACGACACGGAACCGTCACGTGAGCGCCTGCGGACGAGCCCGAACAGGAGCGGCACGAGCAGGAGCGCCAGACCGTCGAGGCGCTCGGATCGCGCTCGGCAGCAGCAGCCGCGGTCGGCGCACACGTCCAGGTCCGGCCCGATCTGCGGCATCAGCGGCGTCTCGTAGTTTCCGGTGTTCGCTGGATCGTGGTGGATGCTGGCCCACTGGACCTGCTGGTCGGCGTGACCCTGGGTCGTCCAGGCGAACAGCCAACCTTCGCGGGTGCTGATGACGACGTCCAAGTACCCGTCTCCATCGATGTCGCCGATGGCGGGACTCCCGAGGATCCACTGTCCCGTGAACTTGGGCCAGTTCGGGGCGGGCGTGCCTTCCTCGTCCCAGGCGTGGAGCATGAAGCCGGCGCTGCCGTAGACGACCTCAGCCTTGCCGTCACCGGACAGGTCCGCGATGGCGGGCGCGACCAGGAACTGCAGGTCCTCGATCTGCTGAGGCCAGCCGATGAGCGCCTCGCCCGTCGCGCCATCCCAGCCGCCCAGCACCTGCTGGAAGTCGATGGCCGTGGTCAGCGCCAGGCCGATGAGCGCGTAGGTCCCGCTGCCGCCCATGAAGACGTCGGGCACCCCGTCGCCGGTCAGGTCACCGACGCCGGGGTTGTTGGTCAGCGAGACGAAGCTCGGCTCGTCCGCGTTGCTGAGCTCGCCGTACGTGTCTGCCGCGTAGCCCAGGTCCAGCGCCAAGCTGCCGTCGTGGTGAACGACGTCGGTCTGCCCGATCATGATGGCGTCGACGATCTCGAGGTCGCCGTCGTCGTCGAGGTCCACGAGCGCGACGCTCGCAGGGTGACCCGAGCCGATGAGCGGGAGCAGCGCGGCCTCGCTCACGAGACCGGTCTGTCCACGAGGCCAGCCGGCGAGTGCCTCGCCAGTGAGGGCATCCCAGGCATGGGTGACGGACTCGTTGCCGTTGTTGATGGTCTCGTTGGTCCCGAAGACGAAGTCGAGATCCCCGTCCGCGTCGATGTCGCCGACCGTCGGGCTGACGATGGTGCGGAAGCCGAGGCGGCCGCAGTTCTCGGGGTGGCAGATCTCCACCGGGTAGGGCGCGAAGTCCTGGCCGTCGTGGGTCCAGACGTACATCCGCGAGTCCATCGCCGCGACGATGACCTCGAGCGTTCCGTCCCCGTCCAGGTCCGCGAGCGTGGGGGCTCCAGCGACCCCCATGTCGTAGGTGTGGTCGTCGTCGTACTCCTCGGGCGTCCGGCCCAAGGTGCGCACCGGGAAGCCGTCGACCGGCGTCCCATCGGCGTGCCAGGCGTGGACGCGACCCTCGAGCGTGGCGGCCACGACCTCGGGCGAGCCGTCGCCGTCGAGGTCCCCCGCAGCGACCGTCGCCAGGATGCCGTCCGACTGCTCGGCGTCCAGCACCCCGTAGTACGCGGCCTCGGCGTGCCGGAGCGCGTCGTCGTCGGTGTCGGTCCGCACCGGCCAGCCCTGGACGTCCGTGCCGTCGCCGTAGATCGCGCGAACCACACCGTCGGCGTCGCCGAGCACGACCTCGAAGACCATGTCGCCGTCGAGGTCGACCAGGATGGGGCTCGACTCGGCCGAGGCTCCGAGGCGGAGCGGGAAGCCGGGCTTCAGATCCGGGTCGTCGTAGACGTAGAAGGTGCGTCGGGCCTCGGTGGTCAGCCCGTTCTCGGTGACGCTCAGGCGCAGGGTGACCGCTGGGCCGTGCACGCGGTCGACGCGCTCGAGCACACCCTCGGTCGCTTCGGGCGGCGGGACCTGCGTGGTGGTGACCTGGCTCGGGTCGAACGACACGACCTGGCCATCGGCCTGACCGGTCCCCTCGTCGACCAGCGTCCACTCGTCCTGGTCCCACCCCGGCGCCCACTCCAGCGTCCAGGCGTCACCCTCGGCGGTCACCAGGACCTCGATCGCGTCGCTGGACGTCGTGTAGTAGTCGAACCAGCCGGGCCCCTCGATCCGCGCGGCGGGCGGCATCACGCCGGATTCGACGAAGTCCAGGGCCTTCCGCGCGTTCACTCGCCCGTGCCCGTAGAAGTTGTCCCAGCCTTCCTCGCTCGGGTAGGTCTTGGCCTCCTCGAGCTCGGCGTCGGACAGGTGGATGTCGTCCACGCCCGAGAACAGGATGGCCTTGACCTGGTCGGGGTCCAGGTCCTCGCCGGCGTCCAGACCTGCGCTGATGATCAGGCCCGAGAGACCGGCGATCTTGGCCGTCGAGCCGGTCGCGCAACCATCCGAGGCGGCCACCAGATCGACGCGCGGTCCGTAGTTGTTGCAGTTGAAGAAGTTGTGGAAGCTGTAGCTGCCGGCCTCGTCCGAGCCGTCGTAGTGGACGGAGTGCACGTAGAGGATGTCCCCCACCATCGCCGGGAGGTTGTGGTGGTAGGTGTTCTCGTCGCCCGCCGCCGCGACGACGACGACGCCGTTGTCGTGGGCGTACTGGAGCGCTGCGGTCGTGTTCTGCGGGTGGCTCAGTGCACCCATGGCCATACCGATGACCCGGGCGCCGCGCATGGTGGCGTACGAGATGCCGTCCCCGGCCCGGTTGCCGTCGGTGATGAACGTGTCGCCGGTGCGGATGGGGATGAGCGCGCAGTTCGGGCAGCTGCCGATGTTGCCGCCGTTGTTCCCCTCGCCCACCGCCTCGCGCATCGTGCCGGTGCCGTGGTCCCCGAAGCCCGCGGAGTACTCGGGCCAGGCGTCGTTGTCGTCGCCGAAGAAGTCCCAGCCGGCGATGTCGTCGGTGAAGCCGTTGGCGTCGTCGTCCACTCCGTCCGAGAAGGTGTAGATGAGGTCGCTCGGGTCGAGCATGTGGTCCGCGCGGTCGTGACCGGCGTCGATGCTGACGCGGGGGTCCTCGGCGTAGTCCAGGACGTTGACGAGGCCGTTCTCGTCGGCGTCGTAGGGGAGCTCGTTGCCCTCGGCGTCCTGCGGCGGCGGCAGCTCGTCGGTGTTGAGCATGACCTTGTTGGCCAGGTCGCTGTGGCTCCACTCGATGCCCGAGTCCAGGATGGCGACCGGGACGTCCCAGCGGCCGGCCTGCGTACGGACGGCCTGATCCAGCCACAGACCCGAGCCGATCTCGAGCTCGTGGGGGCGGACACTGTCCTTGGCGTTGTCCGGGATCCAGCTGATCAGATCCCAGTCTTTCAGGTCGTTCGGACAGCCTCCCTCCTCGCCGCACTCCGGAAAGACGGGCATGGGGACTTCAGCGAAGGCGACGGAGAGGAGCAAGAACATGGCGAAGGCTTAGCCGCAGAACAGCGGACGTGTGAAGTCCCGAGTCATGAAGTTCAACCTCGAACACCTGTTTCCGTGCAACGTCGACGAGCTCTGGGCGCTGGTGCACAGCGACCGGTACATCTCGGCCATCGACGGGGCGGCCGGACTGACCCGTGTCCTTCTCGACGACCAGGTCGTCCGGGACGAGCGGGTCCAGCGCATCCAGTTCATCCCGGACCGCACGCTGCCGGCCGCAGCGCAGCGCGCGATGGGCATGGAGAAGCTCATCTACGTGCAGGTTCAGCGCTGGCGGGAGCGCGACCACACCATGCGCTGGACGGTCGAACTGGCCGGGCTGGAGAGCAACTTCAGCTCGCGCGGGGACCTGGCGTTCCAACAGCGCGCGAAGGGCCAGTGCATCCGCTTCGTGAACGGCGAGGTGCGCGTCAACGTGCCGCTGATCGGCGGTCGCATCGAGAAGAAGATCGTCGAGGACGTCACCAGCAGCTACGAGCGCGCGGCCGTCGTGACGCGCGAGCTCCTCGGCTGAGCTGTCAAGCGGCCTGACAGGCCGAAAACAGCTTGTCAACCACGCCATTTCGGCTTGCGGGGACACTCGGGACGGACGATTGTGCAAAAGCTCGCAACGTCTTCCGGGAGACCCCTCATGGACATCCACTCCGCCCTGCTGCTCGCCGCGGTGTCCGGGTACGGCGATGTCGATGCGGACGGGTACCCGAGCCACGCCGAGCGCGACGTCCACATGTGGACGAACATCGTGCGCTCGGACCCCGAGGCGTTCCGGTCCGACTACGGCTGCTGGAACGAGTTCGAGAGCACCGAGAAGAAGCCCAAGGACATCCTGTACTACAGCCGTCCGCTCAACGAGTCGGCTCGGTACCACTCGACCGACATGCACGACGAGAACTGGTTCGACCACGACTCGTCGCCGACCGGGGACCACCCCTTCCGCGGGACCGACACCTGGGACCGGATCGGGCACTTCTACACCGAGACCAGCTACCTCGGCGAGAACATCGCGTACGGCTACTCCAATGGGTACGACGTGATGATCAACGGCTGGATGTGCTCGGCCGGACACCGCTCCAACATCATGCTGGACGGCTACGTCGAGCTCGGCACGGGCGTGAAGTCCACGTACTGGACCCAGAACTTCTCGGGCGGCGGCGCCGACTGGGATGGCCCCATCGCGATGGGCCTGCACTACCCGGCCAGCGCGGACGCCGGCGACGACGTCGAGTTCTACGCCGACTACATCGGCGGCGGCCCGAGCAACATGCGCGTCTGGGTCAACGGCGTCTCGACTGAGCTCAGCCTCGAGTGGGGCGCGGACGACAACGGCGTCTGGACGGGCGTCGCGACCGGCGACGAGGACTGCAACGAGTACTGGTTCGAGGCGGTCGACCACGACGGCAAGTGGGCCTTCCCCGAGGAGGGCTCGTACACCTACGGCGACTGCGACTCCGACTGGGTCGAGGGCCACATGGACCTCACCGAGACCGGCGACGACGGAAACGGCGGCAACGACAACGTGCCGGACATCATCGAAGGCCTGCAGAACCGGAACTCGGACGACGCGGCCATCTCGGCCTGCTCGACGACGGGTTCGCCGAAGACCACGGGCTTCGCGCTGCTGCTCGCGGCTGGTCTCTTGCTTCGCCGTCGTTCCAGCGGTCGCTAACGCTCCCTTGGGGGGAACCCGTGCAGGTTCCCCCCACCGACTGCGTCGGCCTCCCCCTCCGGCGGCTGCGCGCGCCTCCCTCGCAGGCTCGGCTCGACCCGCTGGGCTCGCGGACACCCTCCGCTCGCACGCTCGCTTCGGGTTCCGCTACGCGTAGGGGATCACCGGAGGGTCAGGGCAGCCTGGGGGGCCCAGAGCTCGGCATCGTGCGTCGAAGTCGACCGCGCCGTCGCGGTCCAGCGCACGTCCCCTTCCCCACGGACCCGCAGCTCGACGCCCTGGGTGCAGATAGGCGCCGACGTGCACTCCTCGAACAGCGGCACGACCAGGAGTCCGCTCGAGCCGGCGCTGATGCTCCGCTCGACCAGAGGTGCCCCGCTGGCGGATCCGATCGACGCGGTCACGTCCTGGCTGGCATGGACCTCGACGGCCAGCTCGGCCTCGTGGATCACGACGCAGCCATCGCAGGCCTTGCCCTCGAGGGACACGACCAGCCCCGTGCGCACCTCGCCCTCGTCCACGCCGGATGTGGACTGCTCGAGCGCCCAGCCCGGGTAGACCGGACCGCTGTCCGCGAGGTCGGGGGAACACCCGGCCATGTGACTGAGGAGGAGGAGCATGACGTGCCGCGTCGAAGTGCGTTGACATCAAGATGACACCCGTGCACACGGGGTTGCACGACCGTTGGCACCGCGATGAAACTAGCCGCCATCCAATACCGACCGCCCAAGGGCGACGTGCCGCGAGCTCGGCTCGAGCTGGCCGAGCTGATCGAGCGGGCCGGCGACGTCGATCTGGTCGTCTGTCCCGAGATGGCGACCACCGGGTACGTCTGGGACTCGCCCCAGCAGGTGTTCCCGCACACCGAGCCTGCCGACGGCGCGACCTTCGCGATGCTGCGCGAGCGCGCGAAGGCCCAGGGCGCCTGGATCGTCTGCGGGTACGCCGAGCGCGCCCCCGACGGCCTGTACAACGCCGCCCTCGTCGTCGACCCCACCGGGCAGCTGGTCAGCAGCTACCGCAAGGTCCTGCTGTACGACGCCGACCTGTCCTGGGCTCGCATGGGTCGGCAGCACGAGGCCCACGAGACCCCCGTCGGCCGGATGGTCCCGGGCATCTGTATGGACCTGAACGACGACCGGTTCTCGCTGCACCTGCATCGCTCCCGCGCCGACGTGGTGGCGTTCTGCACGAACTGGATCGAGGAGGGCCACGACATCCTTCCGTACTGGCGCTGGCGCATGGCCGGCTGGCAGGGCTGGTTCGTGGCGGCGGACAGCTGGGGAGAGGACCGGGGGACCACCTTCTACGGGCGCTCGGCGATCCTCCGCCCCGGTGGTGAGGTGGCAGCGATGGCCGGTCCCACAGGAAATGACGTGCTGGTCGTGGACACGGACAGGATCTGACAGGAGCCCCGGTTAGCGGCCTCGCATGAACGAGCCGAGCAACGACCGCATCAAGGTCGTCAACGCCTGCGAGCACAACCTCCAGGGCGTCGACCTCGACCTGCCACGCGACAGCCTGGTCGTGTTCACGGGCCTGTCCGGCTCGGGGAAGTCCTCGCTCGCGTTCGACACGATCTACCAGGAGGGCCAGCGGCGCTTCATGGAGTCGCTGTCCTCGTACGCCCGTCAGTTCCTCGGCAAGATGGAGCGCCCGCACGTCGATCACGTCGAGGGGCTCTCGCCGACCATCTCGATCGACCAGAAGACGGTCAACCGGAACCCGCGCTCGACCGTCGGGACCGTCACCGAGATCCTCGACCACCTGCGGCTCTTGCTGGCCCGCCTCGGGACGCCGCACTGCCCGATCTGCGACACGCCCATCACGGCGCTCTCGCCGAGCCAGATCGTCGACGACCTGCTCGGGCTCGACGAGGGCACACGGCTGACGCTGATGGCCCCCATCGTGCGCGACCGGAAGGGCGAGTACCGCAAGGAGATGGCCGACCTCCAGAAGGACGGCTGGGTCCGAGCCCGCATCGATGGCGAGCTGTTCCGCCTCGACGAGCCCCCCACGCTCGCCCGGTACGAGAAGCACACCATCGAGGTCGTGGTCGACCGGGTCAAGGTGAAGCCCGAGTCCCGCATGCGCATCCTCGAGGCGGTCGAGCGCTGCCTGAAGCTGGCCGACGGCATGCTCACCGCGCTGGTCGCACCCGCGGGAAAGACACCGGAGCACCGGACCTGGAGCGCCTCGCGGAGCTGCATCAACCACCCCAAGGTCCACGTGCCCGAGCTGGAGCCGCGGCTCTTCAGCTTCAACGCGCCCCAGGGGGCCTGCCCCGAGTGCAAGGGCCTGGGCGAGCTCGTCGACTTCGACGACCGCCTGATGCTCGACACCACGGCCCGCATCCCCGCCTGCTTCCTGCCGTTCGGGGACAAGGAGAAGCTGCCGTTCTCGTCCATCACCCCGGACATCGTGCGCGAGGTCGCCCGGCACGTCGGCGCGAACCTGCGGGTCAGCTGGGCCAAGCAGCCCGAGGCCGTCCAGAAGGCGCTGATGTACGGCGAGGGCGTCGACTACACCTACACGACCATCAAGCAGATGAAGGGTCGGAAGGACAAGCGGACGCGGGCCTGGGGCGGCATCGCCAAGGCCGTGAAGAACATCTGGCACTTCACCCACCACGGCCCGTTCGAGCGGTTCCGTCGGCGCCACGCGTGCGGCACCTGCGACGGCCGCCGCCTGAACCCCGTCGCCCTGGCCATCCGCTTCCGCGAGCACGACATCTCCCAGCTCTCGGGCATGACGGTCGAGGAGTCCATCGCCTTCTTCCAGGGGCTCAAGCTGGCCGGGAACGAGCTGCTCATCGGCCAGGAGCTCGTCCGCGAGATCCGCGAGCGGCTCGGCTTCCTGGACGCGGTCGGGCTCTCGTACCTGGCCCTGGACCGGAGCTCGAACACGCTGTCCGGCGGCGAGGCCCAGCGAATCCGCCTGGCCGCGCAGGTCGGCAGCGGCCTGCAGGGTGTCACCTACGTCCTCGACGAGCCGAGCATCGGCCTGCATCCGCGGGACAACCAGCGCCTGCTGAAGACGCTGCTCCGACTGCGCGACGGTGGGAACTCGGTCCTGGTCGTCGAGCACGACAAGGAGACGATGGAGGCCGCCGACCACGTCGTGGACATCGGTCCCGGCGCCGGCGTCGAGGGTGGCCGCATCGTCGCCCAGGGGCCGCCCGGAAAGCTCCGAGGCAAGGAGTCCGCGACGGCCCGGTACCTCGAGGGCAAGGACACCGTGCCGCTGCCCGAGGAACGGCGGACGGGCAACGGCGAGACCCTTCGGGTCGTCGGAGCCCGCGCGAACAACCTGCAGGACCTGACGGTCGACATCCCTCTGGGCGTGCTGACGGCGGTCACCGGCGTGTCGGGCTCGGGCAAGTCGACGCTCATCGTCCAGACACTCCAGCGGGCGCTGAAGAGCTCCCTCCACAAGGGCAAGGCCCCGTTCAAGGGCAAGCGCGCGGGCGAGCACGACCGTGTCGACGGGCTCGATCACATCGACAAGATCATCGTGATCAACCAGGCGCCCATCGGCCGAACGCCCCGGTCGAACCCAGCGACGTACACCGGCGCCTTCGGCCCCATCCGGACGCTGTTCAGCAAGCTGCCCGAGGCGAAGGCCCGCGGCTACGCCCCCGGTCGCTTCTCGTTCAACGTCCAGGGCGGGCGCTGCGAGGAGTGCCAGGGCGCTGGCGTCAACACCATCGAGATGCAGTTCCTGGCCGACGTCCAGGTGCCGTGCGCCAGCTGCGAGGGGGCCCGCTTCAACGCCGAGACCCTCGAGGTCACCTACCGCGGCAAGCACATCACCGACGTGTTGGCGATGCCCGTGCGCGAGGCCGCGACGTTCTTCGAGAACCACCGAAAGCTCAGGCGCACCTTCGAGACGCTGCTCAGCGTCGGGCTCGGGTACGTCCGCCTCGGCCAGCCCAGCACCACGCTCTCCGGCGGTGAGGCCCAGCGCATCAAGCTGGCGACCGAGCTCCAGCGGCCAGCCACCGGGCGGACGCTCTACATCCTCGACGAGCCGACCACCGGGCTCCACTTCCGCGACGTCCTGCGCCTGATCGAGGCCATCCAGCGCCTGGTCGACGCCGGCAACACCGTGCTGGTCATCGAGCACGACACCGACCTCATCAAGGTGGCCGACCACGTCATCGACCTGGGGCCCGAGGGCGGCAGCGGCGGAGGTCTCCTGATCGGCCAGGGCACGCCCGAGCACATCGCCACGCTCGACACCCCGACCGGACAGGTGCTGGCGGCGCTGCCCGACTTCGGCGGCGCGGCGCATACGTTCCGGCCTCGGAAGGTCCGGAAGAAGAAGGTCCATGAGAGCGACCTGGTCGTGCGCGGTGCCCGCTGCCACAACCTCAAGGGCGTGGACGTGCGCATCCCCAAGGGGAGCTTCACGGTCGTGACCGGCGTGTCCGGCTCGGGCAAGACGTCGCTCGCGTTCGACACCATCTTCAGCGAGGGCCAGCGCCGGTACGTCGAGTGCATGTCGACCTATGCCCGCCGCTTCCTGGGCCGCATGGACCGACCGCCCGTGGACAAGGTCGAGGGCCTGGCGCCCGCCATCGCCATCCATCAGAAGGCCGGCGGACACAACCCGCGCTCGACCGTCGCGACGAGCACCGAGATCTACGACTACCTGCGGCTGTTGTGGGCTCGACTCGGCACGCCGCACTGCCCCCACTGCGACCGTGTGGTCCAGGCCTGGTCGCCGAGCGAGGGTGCTCGGCGCCTGAAGCAGGAGGACGGCCGCGGCTGGCTCCTCGCGAAGCTCGGCCCCGACTCGCAGACGAAGGAGCGCCGACAGGACCTGCTGCGGGCGGGCTTCCTGCGGTTGTGGTCCCCTTGGCCCGAGAACGGCGGACGCGAGACCAGCCTCGAGGACGACGACTGCGAGGCGCTCCTGGCCCGCGGCGCCTGGGTCGTCGTCGACCGGCTCCGGCCGGCGAAGAGCTCGACCAGCCGGCTCTCCGAGGCGCTCTCGACCGCCTACCTGCTGGGCGGGAACGAGGCGATCTGGCAGCCCCGCGAGGGCGGCGAGGCGCTGAAGCTCACAGCCGCGCCGACCTGCCCCGAGCACGGCACCGTCGGTCCCGAAGAGCTGACGCCGCGGCACTTCTCCTTCAACTCCTGGCTGGGCAGCTGCCCCACGTGCGACGGGCTCGGAGAGACCTCGGGCATCGTGACCGACCTGCTGCTCCCGAAGCCGCACCGCCCTTTGTGGGACGCCTTGGACAAGCGCGTCAGCTCGGTCCTGAAGCGCAGCAAGAAGCAGAAGGGCCGCATCTCCTCGCTCCTGCGCAGCATGGGCCTGAAGCTTGGCACGCCGGTCGAGGAGTACGAACCCGAGCAGCTGCACGCCTTGCTGTACGGCTCGGACGTCGAGCTCACCGCCCGGTGGACGAAGAAGTGGGGCAAGACGAAGAACAACGTCGTCGAGGAGTTCGAGTGGCCGGGCATCGTCTCGGTCATCAACGGCTGGCAGAGCCGCCTGGACTGGCTCCGTGCCCAGATCACCTGCCCGGCCTGCCGTGGACATCGCCTGCGGCCGGAGATCCTGGCCGTCCGCCTGGGCGGGACCGACATCAGCCGGCACTGCAAGTCCAACGTCGACGAGGCGCTCGCCTTCTGGAATGCCCTCGAGCTGACGCCGGACCAGACCCTCATCGGTGAGCAGCCGCTGGCCGAGGTCCGGGGGCGTCTCCAGTTCCTGGTGGACGTCGGGCTCGGCTACCTGTCGCTGGACCGAGCCGCAGGCACGCTCTCAGGCGGAGAGTCCCAGCGCATCCGGCTCGCGACCCAGCTCGGGAGTGGCCTGACCGGCTGTATCTACGTCCTCGACGAGCCGACCATCGGCCTGCATCCGCGCGACACCAACCGGCTGCTCGACACGCTGATGGGCCTGCGGGACCTGGGCAACACCGTGCTGGTCGTCGAGCACGACGCCGACACCATCCGTCGGGCCGACCGCCTGATCGACATGGGGCCGGGGGCGGGTGAGCACGGCGGCGAGATCGTCAGCGAGGGCACACCGGCCGAGGTCGAGGCCGATCCCAGCTCGCTGACGGGTGCCTTCCTGAGTGGCCGGCGGGCCATCCCCATCCCCGCGAAGCGTCGGACCTCGCGGACCGCCATCCAGCTCACCGGCGCTCATGCGAACAACCTGAAGCACGTCGACGCAGCGTTCCAGACCGGCTGCATCACGGCCGTGACCGGCGTGTCCGGCTCGGGCAAGTCCTCGCTCGTGATGCACGGGCTGGTGCCCGCTCTTCGCGCCCACTTCAGCGTGAAGGCGCCCCCGGCCAAGGTCGGCGCGGTGAAGGTGCCATCGAAGATCAAGCGCCTCATCGTCGTCGACCAGAGCCCCATCGGGCGATCTCCGCGCTCGACGCCGGCCACCTACTCGAAGCTGATGGACGGGCTGCGCAACCTGTACGCGTCGACCAACGACGCCAAGATCCGCGGGTTCACGAAGAGCCGGTTCACGTACAACGGCGCCGAAGCGCGCTGCAAGCACTGCGAAGGCCGCGGCTCCATCCTGGTCGAGATGCACTTCCTCTCGGACGTGTGGGTCGTGTGCGAGCACTGCCACGGGCGGCGCTTCAACGAGGGCACGCTCGAGGTGAAGTGGAAGGGCCACAGCATCGCCGACGTGCTCGAGATGACGGTGGACGAGGCCATCGAGGTCTTCCGCGCTCACCGCCGCCTCATCCGACCGCTCCAGGCGCTGCACGACGTGGGGCTCGGCTACATCCGCCTCGGCCAGTCGGGGACGACGTTCTCGGGCGGCGAGGCCCAGCGCATCAAGCTGGCGCGAGAGCTCCAGGGTCGAACGGACGGCTCGGTCTACGTGCTCGACGAGCCCACCACCGGCCTCCACTTCGCGGACGTCGAGAAGCTCGAGAGCGTGCTGCAGCGCATGGTCGAACAGGGCGCCACCATCGTGTTGATCGAGCACAACGTCGAGCTCATCCGAAGCGCTGACGTGGTCATCGACATCGGGCCCGAGGGCGGCGATGCCGGCGGCGAGGTCCTGGCGGTCGGCACGCCCGAGCAGCTGGTCGACGCCGGCACGGACACGGGGAACGCCATTGCCTGGTGACCGCATCCGACTCGACGACGGCGTTCGCTTCTCGTGCACGACGTGCGGGGGCTGCTGCGCGAACCCCTGGCTCGTCGTGGCGACGCCGGACGAGCGGGCCGCCATCGATGCGCTGGCCTGGGGAGACCGGGTCGGTCCACGCTGGGAAGACGGCCCTCGTGGCTCGTTCGTCATCCCCAAGAAGCCCGGCACCACGGCGTGCGAGATGCTCGACGACGACGGGCTGTGCCGCATCCACAAGCACTTCGGCGAGCCCGCCAAGCCGCTGATCTGCCAGCGCTTTCCGTACGCCCACGTCGCCAGCGACGAGCACGTCTTCGTCACCGCCAGCTTCGGCTGCAAGTCGGTGCGCGAAGACACCGGCGCGGCGCTGGACACCGCCCACGCCGAGCACCTGTTCTCCAAGGACGTGGGCGAAGCCGACCCGGACTCGGGCACCGTCTACCCGCTGACCGCCGACCGGGATCTCACGACCGCGGAGTTCGACGCCTGGATCGACGACCTGGCGCTCGGGGACGACCTGTTCGAGGCCATGGAGCGGCTCGGCGGGGTGGCGACGGGTCCGGTCTCGGGCGAGGCCCGCTACGCCTTCGCGCTGACGCTGTACGGCGATCTGTTGGACGTCTCCTCGGCCTGGGAGCGACTGAAGGGGGTGTTCCGGCTCCCCCGAGCGATGGAGCTCTCGCTCGTGTACCAGAGCCGGCTCCTGGACTGCGAGGTCGACATGGCCGAGGTCATGGAGCACCCCGGGGAGCTCCCGCCGGAGAGCCATCGCCTGCTCATCCGCTGGATGCGCTCGAAGCTGGTCGGGCGAGCCGTCTTCAAGGACGTGCCGTACGCCATGGCGGGCATCACCCGGCTGCTGCTCGAGGTCGACGCCGCGCTGTTCTTCTCGCGCGCCCTGGCCCGAGGACGGGCCATCGAGCACGCCGACGTCCTACGCGCCGTCCGTCAGACCGAGCTGTTCATCGCGGGCCAGCGCACCACGCTGGCGCTGTCGCGACTGGATCCGCGCCTGCCGGGGTTCTGGCAGTCGGATGCCGTGCGGGCGGATGCCGCGCGGCTGTTCACATCCCGAAGCGCCCACCCAGCGTGACCCAGGCCTGGAGCGAGTCCTCGGCCTGGAACGGCTCGTCGTTGCCTTCCTGCTCGAAGCTCAGCCCGGCGCCGTAGACACCCGACGCGGAGGCCTCGAGCGTGTCGCCGAGCGGCACGTGTGCCCGCAGACCGAACGCCGCGTGCCAGGGGAACATGTACCCAGCCGTTGCCTGAAGGTACGGGATGCCCACAGCGACGTGTGGGTGGGCCCGGACACGCAGCTCGGAGCTGCCGGTCGGGAGCGTGGCGTACTCGCCCTGCGGGATCGCGACGTCGAGCCCTGCGCCCAGAGCGGCGGGCCCGACGGGGACCTCGAGCCCGGCATGGACGATGGGGGTGACCGCGTTGACCGTGCCCTTCTCGGACGGTGCGCCATCGCTGAAGTTCTCGATGTACCAGCCGCCGTCGTACATCCAGCCCGCGCCACCGGCGACACGAACCGCAAACCGCTCCGTGGGCGCCGACGCCTCCTCCTCGACCAGGCGCGTCGCCGCGTTGCCGCTCACGACGTACACGAACGGTCCCTTTCGGTCGCCTGGGACCACCAGGTGGACCGGCCCGTCGACTGTCGCGAGCAGCGCGCCGACGCCCGGCGGTATCGCCGTGGCATCCGGTCCAGCCGACAGCCCCGGCTGCAGGGCGGTGACGTCCTCGCTCATGGCCCCGACCGTGACGATCAGCTCGCCGCTGGCAGCCACCTCGCCTTCGGCCCGAGCCACGACGGCGTCGCCCAGCAACACCGTGACGCGGTGGTGCCCAGGAGCCACCTTGACCCGGGTGCCTCCCGCGGGCGCGTGGCCGTCCACGGACAGCGAGGCTCCCGGAGGCATCTCGCCGACGACGGTGGCGCGAGGGGCGAGACGGATCTGGGCGCGTGCCTCGTCGAACGCGACCTTCTGAGCGTCGTCGGGAAGCACCGCCTCGCTGGGGTTCCTGTCCGGGTCGAGCGCGACGGCATCGACCCAGGCGCCGACCGTGACGAGGCCGTTGAGCTCGGTCCGATAGGGCGCCGCCCCCGGGTCGGTGGGCAGCTGGTCCTGAAAGTACCGATGGACGGCGAAGCCCTGGAAGATCAGCGCGTCGTACAAGAGCTCGCGGTCGGCGTCGCTCCGAAGGACGTGGACGTCGGAGATGGCCGCATCGAGCCGGCTCATGATGGCGAGCTCCCCGTCGAACTCATCGACAAGGGGGCGGACGGCCTCGAGCTCGGTCCGAAGCTCCGCGATGGCGGCCTCGTCGTCCGGGCCGAAGTCCTGCTTGGGGCTCAGCGCCTCGACGTCCAGCGAGGTCGCCTGCGGGATCAGCGTCGGATCGGGCTCGAGCCCGAGCCAGATGACGGTTCCGCCGTCGGCCGCCTGGGCAAGCCCGGCAAGGAGGATCATCGACATGTCAGCTGGTCTCCTGCGACGGAACACTCGATCCCGCGGGGGGCGTCGACCGACACGGTCGTCTTCAGCTCGGTCCCGTCCACTGTCGCGACGACGGCACAGGCACCGGCGGGCAGATCTCGAAGCAGCGCCGAGCTCGTGCCGGCACCCGAGACGTCACCGCAGCTCGCCTTGACGGCGGCGGCGCCGGCGACGGCGAACTTCACGGCGCGGAGTCGAGGACCCGCTGGCGCCGGCTCGGGCTCGGGCTCGGTGACGATGGGCTCCGGGACGGGCCTCGGTCGCGCCGGACCGTCGGCGACGACAGGCTCGGCCTCGACGACGGGGTCCGCCTCGACCACCGGCTCGACGGCCACGGGCTCGGGCTCGATGGCCGGCTCGACCACGGGCTCCGGCGCGGGTTGGACGACGGAATCCGGGACCGGCTCGACCGGGAGCTCGCGGGTCGCGAACCATCCCCCCACACCCAGCACGGCGAGCAGAGCGACGGCGGCCCCGATGTACATCGGCGTCTTGTCCGGGATCGCGGGAGCCGAGGCAGCAACAGGGGCCGGATCCGGCGCGGGCTCGAACCCCGGAGGCGGCGCCGCGACCTCGACCTCGTCGGTCCCTGGGAGCAGATCGTCGAACACCAGTGTCGGGTTCTGGGGCTCACCGGAAGCACGAGCACCCGTCTCCCCCGTCTCCTCGTCCAGCACGCCCCGCGCCGGCCGGGTGTGGTCGTCCATGACCTCGTTCACCTTCGGGATGACGCGCTGGGCCCAGGCCTGGACATCCTCGCCGGCCAGCGCCCGCTCGACCGACCGGAGTCCATCCGCGACGGCCTTTGCGCTCGGCCGATGCTCGGGCTCGTACGCCAGACTGCTCCGAAGCAGATCACCGAGCTCTCCGAGCACCGCACGAGCTCCCGTCGTCTCGCTGGTCTCAGCGTCCACCAGGACCTGCTGGATCGACGTCACGGCGTCTTCGACCTGCTTGGCGTGCGCGTCCGGGGCGAGCTCGACGCGCCCCAGCGGACTGCCGACGAGCAGCTCGTACAGCACGCAGCCCGCAGCGAACACGTCACCGGCCGCGACCTCGGGCTCGCCCAGGAGGCGCTCGGGCGACATGTAGCCGACGCTGCCGTACCGAACGCGCCCGGTCTTGGCCTCGCGGCCCGCGAAGTCGGCTCGAGCGATGCCGAAGTCGAGCACCTTGACCTCGCCATCCGGCGACAGGCGCACGTTGGACGGCTTGATGTCCCGATGCACCACGAGCAGCGGCTTCCCGTCCGACGAGGTTCCGTTGTATGCGGCGTCCAGCGCGACGGTGATGGCCCGCGCGATCTGCACGGCCGCGAGCGGCGGCACCCGCTCGCCCAGCTGGGGGAGCGCCTCGGCCAGCACCTCGAGGTCGTAGCCAGCGATGTGCTCCATCACGACGGCCCAGCGACCATCGAGCCGGACCAGGTCGTCCACAGCCACGATGTGTCGGTTCCGCAGCCGCCCGAGCAGCCGTGCCTCGTCGCGCAGGCGCTGACTCGCCTCGGAGAACGACGACAGCTCCGGGTTCAGGAGCTTGATGGCGACCTCCTTCTTGAAGCCGCCCTGGCTCTCCATCTCGGCCAGGTACACGGTCCCGAAGGCACCGCTCCCGAGCTCACGGACCAGGTTGAAGCGTCGTCCGGTGGCCATCAGCGGCCGGAGTCCCCTGAGTCCGCAGGCCCGGTGTCCATCGGGTAGCCGCCGGTGCTCCCGCCGCCCACGCAGTTCGAGTTGCCGTCCTCGTCCATCTCGGGGACGACGACCAGGATCTCCACCGCGTGCACGTCCTGGGGCGTCTCGGGGTCGACCATGCTCTCGGGCAGGCGCAGGTGGTTGTTCTGGACGAGCACCGCATACAACGTGTGCTGGCCTGGCTCGAGCGCCCTTGGGACAGCAGCGAACGGATCGGCGACCGCGGACAGCGGGCTCGCGAGCGCCGGGTCGTCGATGTGGAGGTGCCAGTGCCCCTCGCCCGAGACCGGGTCGCCGTCGTAGTTCTCGTGCGAGAAGTCGAAGTTGTTGTGCACCACCACCACGTTGAACGTGGGGCAGACGGGCATGTCCTCCCGGTCCGAGTCCGCCAGCCCCGGGTTCGGGAAGTTGATCCGGATGGACGGGAAGCCGTCGTCGGCGGCCACCGGCTCCTCGTACGGAGGCGGGTCGCAGGCGACGAGCAGGAAAGCGGCGGCGCCGAGCGGTACGAATCGTGTCATCAGGCCCACTATTGTGGTTCACGAGAGCCGAGACAGGCACGCCCTCAGCTGGTGTTCGTACGGGCCGCCGAAGAGGATCACGTGAATGAGCAGGGGCACGATCTGGTAGACCTCGCGGCGCCGCTCGTAGCCGGGCTCCAGCGGCCAGGCCTCGCGATAGGCGGCGTAGAACCTCGGTGAGAAGCCGCCGAAGAGCTCGGTCATCGCCAGGTCCATCTCGCGGTGCCCGTGGAACACCGCGGGATCGACGAGCACCGGATCGCCGGTCTCGGACGCCATGACGTTCCCGGACCACAGGTCGCCGTGCAGACGGGACGGCGCCGGCCCCGCCGGGATGAGCGACCCGAGCCTCGAGGTGACCTGCCGCAGCGTCTTCAGCGTGGCCCCGGACAGGCTCCCGCGGCGCTCGGCTTCGGCCGCGAGCGGCTCGACGCGGCGATGCCGGTAGAACGCCACCCAGCTGTCCGCCCAGGCGTTCGGCTGGGGGACCACCCCGAGCACCCCGTCCTGGTGGAAGCCGAACCGGAGCCCCCGGACGCGATGCAGCGCGGCGAGTCCGCGCCCGAGCTTCTCGTCGAAGTCCGGCGCAGCGGTGGCCGACGCGATGTACTCCATCGCCAGGAAGTCGGGCCCGATCGCGCGCACCTTGGGGACCCGCAGCGTGTGTGCGTCCCGCAGGGCCGAGAGCCCCTCCGCCTCGCAGGCGAACATCCGGTCGACCGGGTCGGCGTTCCACTTCACGAACACCGGCTCGCCGGCCGCATCGATGAGGGCGGCGCGGTTGATGTCGCCGCCGGGCAGGGTCTGGACGAGTCGAGCCTCGACACCGAGGCCGGCTGAGACGCGAGCCAGGTGCTCTGGACTCAGCGGATCCTCACCATGCACTCGGCCGGCAGCACGTGCTCGTCGTGGGCGGGCCGCTTCAGCCAATACGGATGACGAGCGATGCACTCGCCGCCGTTGTCGACGACAAGCTGCCGCACGTTCCGCAGCGAGTTGCCGGCGCGTCCCTGGAACGCCGAGAACACCGCGACCTTGACGTCGTCGAGGCCGCCCTGGGCCTCGACCCACTTCACCACCCGCTCGCTCGGACCGGCCCCACGAAGACCCAGTCCGTAGCTGGGCGTTCCCAGCACGAGACCCGCGTACTCCCACAGCTCGTGGTCGCGGGGCGCGTCGTCGATGACAACCGTCTCGACGGTGAAGGCGCGCGCGTTCAGCAGCTCGACCATCCTGGGGACCACGGCGCCACAGAGCCCGTCCGCGTCGTCGTAGGCCACCAGCAGGCGAAGAGGGGAGAACGGCATGGCGGCCTCGTAACGCCTCGTCGCGAGCCGCGGTCCCGGCAAACACTTCGTCAATGCGGGCCCGTGGCCGCTTCTCCCGGTTGACCGCCCGCTCTGGGAGACGGTAGGTACACGGCTGCCCCCGGTGCGTGGGCAACGGAGGAGTGCCATGTCCCGCTGGCTTGTGTCGCAAGGTGACCGTCAGTTCGCCGCCCAGGATCTGGATGAGCTGAAGTCGCTCGCATCCAACGGTCGCCTCGCTGCGACCGACATGGTGCAGCCCCCTGGCGCTGCCGATTGGCTCTACGCGTCGGAAGTCCCCGAGCTGAAGGGCCTGCTCGGCTCCCAGGCCTCGGGCCAGGACTTCGACGACGACCCGCTCCCCCAGCGCAGCCCGCTGCCGCTGGTGGCGCTGTTCCTCGTCCTCATCGGCGTGGGCGGTGCCGGAGCCTGGTACTTCGCCAACAAGCTGCCAGAGAAGGGCGAGCTCGACCTCATCGGCGAGAACGGCCTGGCGCTCACCGAGGTCCTGGTGACCGAGGAGAACGCGCAGCTCTACGCCAAGCCGGACGGCGCGTCCGTGGGCACCATGCTCAAGGACAGCAGCGCCGCCATCCTCGGCAAGCGCGGCGAGTGGTACCACCTGAAGAGCTCCACCGGGACCGAGGGCTACGCCCGCGTCGACTCGGTGGTGCCTGCGTACTTCTTCGCCGACAAGGACACGCGCCAGGACTACGACCCGCTCTACAACCCCGACAAGTACGTGTCGGTGAAGAACGCGAGCTGGCTCCAGCTGGACGAGCAGAACCGGAACCTCACGATCTTCCAGTTCATGATCCACAACCAGTCGAAGTTCGAGATGGCCGACCTGGTCCTGGTCGCCACGATCAAGGACAAGACGGGCAAGGAGCTCGAGGCGGTCGAGATCCCGATCGAGGGCACGATCCCGCGACACGAGGCCGTCATGGTCGGAACGCTGTCGGGCGAGGACGCCAGGGACCTCGATCAGAAGCGTCTCTTGACGACCACGCTCTTCACCGAGCTGGCGAACGAGGACGAGGAGCTGAACCTCCGCTGGGCCGAAGGCGTCGAGGTCGAGATGAACACCACGGGCTTTACCGAGGCGAACATCGACATCCTCGAGATCCGGGCCGTCCCGAACGAGTAGACCGTCCGGCCTCTAGTCGAGGCCGACGATCGGCACCATGAGCGCTCCGGCCTGCTGGAGCTGCTGCTGGAACGTGCGCACGAAGAACGGCACGGCCTTGCCCTTGCCGAGGTCGAGCATGTCGATGATGCGGTCCCACCGGCCAGGGATGTGGAACCGACCCTGCAGCCACTTCTCGTAGGTGGCGAGCCGCTCGAGGTCCTCGGTCACGTCGATCCCTGCGTCGTCGAACGCGCGCATGGCGCCCTGGACGAAGGGCCGGGCGTCGCCGATCCGATGCGGGTGGATCTGAGCGCGAGCGCCGGCCATCGCCGGGAGCAGCGCGGGGAGTGTCCGGCGAACGGGGTCCACCGGTGCCCCCGCTCCGCGACTCTGGGCGACCGCCTTGAGGAGCAGCGCGTAGCCGCGTCCGAGGTCCAGCTCGGTGGCCTCGAGGATGACGCCGGCCGAGGCCGCGATGCGGACGCCTCTCTCCTTCCGGACGCGCGCGTCCACCGCCGTCATCACCGCCCGGAAACCCGAGTCGATCTGCGCGTAGCCCCGGAGCGTGGCGTCCAGGTATTGCGGCGCCTTCATGTCCATGAAGTCGTGCGGAGAGTCCCGCAGGTCCCGGATGAGCTGCTCGTACGCCATCAGCGCAGCGTCCCGGTCCCGACGATGCCGATGATGGCCGCGGACTCGATCGTGTTGCCGTCGTCGGGGTTCACAGCGCTCTCCACCTGACGACGCCACATGTTGACGACGACCAGCGAGCCGCGAGCGTACCCCGAGAGCATCGAGCCGGGCACGGTCGCGCCGCCGGAGTCCTCGACGTTGCAGATGAGCTCGCCCGTGTAGGCGCCGCTGTTGCCGTCGTAGAACTGGAGCCACAGGATGAACGTGTCCGTCGTGCCGGTCGGAGCCCAGGTGAAGGACTGCCCGCTGCTGTCGATCTTGGCGCCGAAGGCCTGGCTGCAGTCGTTGGCGATGGCCGTGGGCGAGAGGCTGTCGAATCCTGTCGTCGTCCGAAGGACGTCAGCGACCTCGGTGCCGTCGGGTGTGGTCAGGTCCCAGGCCGAGTTCTTCACGAGGTCGGACTGCGCCAGCCCGGTCGCCATGTAGTAGGTCTGCCCGTCCTGCACGGTCCCCTGCAGCGGGATGCTGTGCGAGCCGGTCGCCAGGTACGCCCACGAGCCGATGTCGTTGTAGCTGGACGCCGGCGCCGAGGCAGCGGACGAGGTGTCGCAGCTCCCCTGGGGCGGCAGGTCGTCGTACCAGCTGCCCGAGACCGGGTCGTGGAAGACGGCGGCGACGCTGAACTGGAGCGCGTCGGTCAGGCCGTAGATGTCGGGGCACGCGTACGCGAGGTAGCTCATCTCGACGGCGCCCGAGATCTGCCCGGTCGGCGTGACGTCGGAGTCCGCGTCGGCGTCGCTGTCCGAGTCGCTGTCGGCGTCTGCGTCGGTGTCCGCGTCCTCGGCCGCATAGGCGAAGCCGTCGAACGCCGTGTAGCTCCCGACGTCGCTCTCGACCGTGATGTCGACGGAGCCCTCGACCGCGCTCGCCGGGGTGGTGACCACCACCTTCTCGTCGCCGAAGCTCGTGATCGACTCGATGGCGAAGTTGCCGAACCGGACGGTCGGCTCGCCGCCGAAGCCCCATCCTGAGATCTCGACGCCGGTCCCGCCCTCCTTGGGCCCCCAGCCCGGGCTGATGCCGGTGATGCACACGGGCTGTCCCTCGCAGTCGGCCGCCTCCGGCACGCTGTCGGACGAAGAAGCGCTGTCCGCACCCAGACCGAACTCGCCCGTACAGCTCGACAGGAGCAGGACGAGGAGTGAGGAAGGGGGCGTCATGTGGACCTTTCTCCTGGCGCATCACGGCCGCGACGACCGCCATCGCTGCGTTCATATCGGCCCGCTGGTGCTGTGCCGACGCTGCACGGCCACATGGCCGGTCGCAGCGGCGCTGATTCTAGCCGGCATGGCGGGTCGGCTGCCACTGGCGGCGGACTGGGAGCTCGCGCTCTGGCTCGGGCCCCCGACGGGCGAATACCTGGCAGTCCACACGGCACGGACTCCCTATCGGTCAGGACGCACCTGGCTTTTCGGGATCCTGCTTGGAATCGGTCTGGGCCGGACCTTCCATCGCTACCTGGCCGACCCGATGGACCCGGTCGTCTGGGCGGTCCTGGGGACCATCGCCGTCGTCTGGGGTGGCGCCGCAGCGGCCTACCACCTCATCGTGAAGAAGCGGCTCGTGTAGTAGCTGGAGTGGTAGTAGTAGCCCCACCCGTCCGGGAAGTGGTCGCAGAAGCTGTCGGTCTCCGAGCCACACCAGCCGCTGCCGAACCCGACCGAGAGGGTGGTGTTGTTCATCCCCATGGGCTCGATGTCCCAGGTGAGCTTCACCTGCTTGGCCGTGGGGTACTCGACCGTCGGCTCCGAGATCTTCAGGAACCCGCCGTCGTAGCCTTGGAGCTTCGCCGTGCCCGACTGGAGCACCAGCCGGTAGTACGTGTAGTCGGCGCTGCTGGCGACAGCCCACATCTCGACGAACGTGGTGGCGTCGAACTCATCGGCGCTCTCGAGGATCAGCTCGAAGGTCACGCCGTCGCTGCGGTACTTCGCGTTGACGATGTCGAACGTGTAGTCGTAGGCGTCGCCGATGGCGTCGTCGGTCGCCGAGACCGACAGCCACGGCAGCTCGCCCAGCACGATCTCGGCCGTGGCGAGGTAGCTCGTGTCGTTGTCCGTGAGCACGACCTCGAGCACGAAGGTGTCGCCCAGCGCGGCGCCGGCGTCCACGGTGACCGTGAAGTCCGCTTCCCGCGAGGCGTCGACGCTCAGGGAGCCGAGCGTGTCGGTGCCCTCGTCGATGGTCACCGAGGCGGTCGAGGCCGCCCCCGAAGTGAGCGTCGAGTACACGATGCCGCTGGCTGCGAGGTCGCCGACGTTGGTGATCTCGACCTCGAGCTCCGCAGTCTCGCCGGGCTCGAGCAGGCCGTCGTCGTCCCCGCCGTCTCCGTCGTCGATGACCACGGACGTGACCTTCATCACGGGCCAGGGCACCTCGACGTCGAACGGCAGCATCCAGCTCTCGACGCCGTCGTCCAGCGACCACGCGAGCTCGACCGGGGTCGAGTCCAAGTGCTCGTCCGAGACCTGGAAGGACATCGTGTCGGTCGTCCACCAGTCGCCGCCTTCCCAGACGTCGTCGGTGAGCTCGACGGGTCCGCCCGAGCTGATGGTGACGTCCGGGTCCGAGCTGACGAGCTCGACGAACACCTGGTCCGCCGTGTCGTCGCCCGAGTTCATGAGCACCGAGCTGACCGAGATCGAGTCGCCAGGCGCGACCTTGGTCGGGCTCACCGAGGTGGAGCTGATGGTCGGTTCCGGCGGCTCGGGCAGGTAGACCACCAGCTCGTCGCCAGCGACCCAGGTCGGGGTGACTGACGCCTCGTACGTCGTGTCGCCGTGGTCGATCTCGAACGCGTCCACGCGGCCCTGGGCCTCGGACGTGATGCGGGCGTACCAGCGCTCGTCGCCCGGAGCGGGCGGGAGCATCTCGTACATGTCGGTGAGGTCGTGCGACAGCTCCAGGACACCGGCGGCGGGGACGTCGGCGTAGAGCTGCTCCTCCCAGGTCGGGTCGTCGGGATCGCCGACCCCCAGATCCACCTGGAGCAGCGCCTCGTCGGTCAGCGTGAGCTCGAGACGCATCGCGCTCGGCTCGCCGACCACCATGACCTCCTCGAACAGCCAGCTGGTCTCGCCGTCATCGACCGCGAAGTCCACGGGCAGGTACGCGTTGTCCGGCCAGGCCGCGTCGACCGTGAGCTCGAACTGCGCGCCGACGACGCCCAGGGACGGCACAGAGCCGATGGTGTCGGTGTCGGACGCGAACGCGCCTCCGCCCTCGGGCAGCGAGGCCGTGACGGTCAGCTCGCCGCCCTCGATCTCGACGAGGTTCTCCAGCTCGAGCGTGAGCGTCGCGGTCTCATCGGGGTGCACAGGGTCCGGCGACCACGTCAGCGTCGGCTCGAGGTCGATGGCCGAGGAGCGGACGAGGACATCGTCGATGTACCAGTCGTCCGCGTACTCACCCTGGTAGCGCCACGCGATGTAGACCGCCGACTCGCCGGCGTACTCGGACAGGTCGACGACCGCGGCGCGAGACCAGCCATCCTCGGTCGGCGCGTCGAGGACGACGAGCTCGACGAACTCGCCGGACTCCGGGTCCCGCGAGCCGGTGCTGACGGCGATGGAGTGCGACGCCGCCTCGACGCCCTGGCCGTACTCCCACCAGGTGAGCTGGATGGCGTCCGTCGAGGAGAGGTCCAGCGGTGGGGAGATGAGCCAGTCGTCCAGGGCCGGCACGCCTTCGACGCCGCGCCCGTGGGCGAGGCTCGTGATGCCAGAGTTGGCCTGGGCCTCGGACTCGTCCCACTGGTAGCCAGCGAACCCGAGCGAGGCGCTCGCGAAGCCCAGCGTGTACAGCGTGTCGCCGGGCTCGAGCTCGAAGTCGGCCTCGAACGGCAGCGCCTCACCGATGAGGGCGATGGTGACTCCGAACGGCTCGTCGATGTCCGCCGGCAGGTACGAGGTGCTCGCCTGGTCGGGATGGAGGTCCGTGGCCCGCAGGTAGTACTCGACCCCGGGGTCCTCGACGTCCGCGCCGGGGATGGTGGCCGTCCATGCGACGCCGTCCTCGGTGGACGCCTCGACCGTGTTCCAGAACGCGCCGCCCTGGTCCCGGTAGACCACGTCGATTCCACCGACGCCGTCGGCATCCTCGGCGGCGATCGACAGCGGAATGTCCTCGCCGATGGCGAACGTCGCGGTCGGGACCTCGTGGGACAACACCGGGCCCGCGAGCTCGACGCCCGAGTCACCCGGGTCGTCCTTGGTGCAGGCGAGCAGCAGGACAGACACCGTCATGAGCACGGTCACAGCGCTGCCTCCTCCTGCTCACACACCGGGTGGACGTCCAGCTCGGTGAGCATGGGGACGTTGCCCGCGTTGGTGTCGGCCGGGAACGTGCCGTCGTAGTCGTCGTACAGCCAGCAGTACGTGATGCACTGGAAGCTGACGATGTTCCCGTTGAAGTCGCCGATGGGCAGGCAGCCGAAGCCGCTGGGGCACTCGGAGTCGTCCTCGCAGTAGACGCCGCAGTACGTGTACCCGCCGCCGAAGTTGAGGCACATGTTGTCGTCGCTGCCGCAGGCCGAGTCGTCCTCGCAGGACTTGCAGTAGTAGCCGCCGGCGCCGTAGCACTCGCCGTTGGCCTCGTTGCAGAACTCGGAGAAGCCGCAGTCCAGCTGCGTGTCGCGGCAGCCTCGCTCGACACAGGTCGAGGACTCGGCGTGGCAGATGTCGCCCGGGTAGCAGTCGTCGTCGACCGAACAGCCGTCCACGCAGGTCCGACCCTCGCAGTACTGCTCCATGCCGCA
Organism: Pseudomonadota bacterium; assembly: GCA_024228935.1. Taxonomy (GTDB): domain Bacteria; phylum Myxococcota_A; class UBA796; order UBA796; family CAJQPC01; genus JAAESX01. Next base: position 37,150 of record JAAESX010000280.1, on the reverse strand, counting down.
CTGGGCGCTCGTCGAGCAGGGGATCTCGATGCAGAAGCCTTCCTCGCAGACCGTCCCGAACTCGCAGGCGATCTCCTCAGAGCACTCGATCTCGGGCTCACACCCGAGGAAGAAGCTCATGAACCACAACCAGATCACTCGCCTTCCCCCTGCGATGCGCCCGTCGCGAGCACGTCGTAGCTGACCGTGAAGTACCAGCTCGGCGGCGGCACCTGGTCTTCCTCGAACCGGATGCTGTTCCGCTCGCGGACATACGTGAAGTCCACGTCCTTCTCGAGGTCCCGGACGAAGGACTCGTCCGCGCTGTCCTCGTACAGGGCCACCTCGATCGAGGTCTCGTCGGGCTGGGCCGACAGCTCGAACTCGACCGCCAGGCCGCTGAGGATGAGGCCGAGGTCCGCCGCGATGGGCGAGAAGTCCTCGTCACAGATCGAGTCGACGAGGCCCTGGGTCCGGCTCGCCAGGTCGATGTAGCGCTTGCCGTAGTCGGCGTTGCCGTCCTCGCTCGTGCACGAGGGTTCGCCCCAGAACTCGGGCTCGGAGTCCCCGACCACCGCGCTGACGTTGAACATCTGGTGGTCGCGGAACGCCTCGTCGCCCTTCAGCCCCGCGTAGTAGCGGAGGTAGTCGTCGACGGCGTAGGGGCTGTCGTCGTCCTCGTCGCTGACGAAGATGAAGGAGAGGTTGGCCTCCTCGCGCAGGAAGCCGGCGTTCGTGGTCTCGAGCAGCTCGTCCTGGAACGCCATGCGCGCCGCCTCGAGGCCCATCTCGATGCCCGAGCCGGAGACGCCCTGGGCGACCTGCTCGGCGAAGACCTCGCTCGCGTTGTCGGTGTCCGCGTTGATGACGGTGACCGAGTCGTTCAGGGTGAAGTCTTCGCCCAGCGCGATGGCGCCCTCGATGCCGCCGTTGGCGTCCGAGTCGTCCGAGCGGGCCAGCACGAGGTAGCTGCCGGCTGCGACGACGACGCCGTCCGGGAACGTGAACAGGTTCCGTCCGCCGTCGGCCAGCGTGCTGCCCGACAGGTCGACGTCGTGGTCGGTGATGTTCTTGAGCTCGACCCACTCGCCGACCGGGTCGGCCACTGCCGCCGGGTTCGCCAGGAACTCGGTCACGATGACGTCGCCGGCCTGGGGCGTCGCGACGGTGTCGCCGCTGTCCTCTTCGGCGGGGTCGTCGCTGTCCGGAGGCGTGCTGTCCCCGCTGTCGTTGGGGCCACCGGCACCACAGGCCGGGTTGGCCGCGCCGGGGGTGCCGTAGTCCCCGCTCGACATGTCATCGGTCGCCGCGCACCAGTTCTCCTGCACGTCGTTGAAGACGCCGGACTCGATGCTGGGATCCAGCGACAAGCTGGCGCCCTCGGGAATCGTCCAGTCCCTGTCGTAGGCCACGCGATCGACGAGCGCGCCGGTCGGTCCCGACAGGATGATCTCGTCGTCGCCGCCGACGAACTTGCCCATGAACCCCTCGTTCACGGTGTCGGTCGTGATGACGGCCAGCTGGTAGTCGACGTCGACGCCGTCGAAGTACTGGATGAAGGCGTCGAAGTTCGTCGCGAGCTTGTTCTGCTCCTCGTACATCGAGCACGAGTTGTCGACGACGAGCAGGATGTCGACCACCTTCCGCGAGTTCTGCTGGAAGACGTCGGTGTGCTTCTGGTTGAAGAACTCGTAGTCCGTACAGCCCAGGAGGCTGAGGACCAGGGCGCTATTCAGACCCATCCGTGGTGTCCTCCTGCGGCAGGGACGCGTCGGCACTTCCCGGGTCCAGGCCCGGGACGACCTCGACGAGCATGGCATCTGCGACGCCGGCGGTCTGGGCGTGCCAGTGGAAGCTCGAGAACACGACGTGTCCGGTGCCGACCTCGAACTGGACGAGCAGCGGCACGTCTTCCATCGTCCCCCACCCTTCCTCGGCGGAGATGCGGTACTCGACGTCGCCGCGGAGCAGGACCTCGGTGTCCGGTCCGACGTCCTCGATGACCGCCCAGTTGGTGTAGTTCATGTCGAGCGACAGGGTGTCCGTGCCGAGCGCCTCGACCAGGTCGACGCTCTCGACAGTGGCCGTCACCCGTCCGGCGGCGCCCACCTCGGCGTCGTCCAAAACCAGGTCGTCGCCGGCGAAGTCGATGGCATCCGGCCACGCGGTCTCGACCAGGTCGTAGGCCCAGTCGCTGGCGAGCAGCGTCCGACCTCGGCCCGTGAACTCGGTCACGGCGTCGATGACGTCGCTGTCGCTGACGAACTGGTCGTCAGCGTCCAGGCTGCCCTTGTAGACCACCTCGGCGAACCCGCGGGCCCCCGAGTTCACGAAGACCGCGTCGTGGATGAAGAGCTCGCTGTTCCCGTCGTCGTCGACGCCGATGAACAGGTGCTCGCTCTTCAGGGACATCAGCTCGGGGTCGACCGAGGAGTCGTACGCCGAGGTGGTGATGTACCCCTCGTAGATGGTGTGGGCGACGTCGAGCCGGTTGAACCCATCCTCGATCGAGTCGAAGTCGCCGGTGACGACGGCGATCGACTCGAACGGGCGCTCGATGAAGGCGTTCTCGGGCGTGCACCCGATGCTCAGAAGGAGAAGCATGTCCGTCTACTCCAGGATGAAGGAGGCCTGGAAGTAGATGTACGAGTTCGCGACATTGGTCTGGTAGATGCTGTCGCGAAGCCCGAACTCACGGCCTTCGATGTAGCTGTACGCGATGAAGTAGACCTGCCCCGGGTCGAGGTACAGGAGCTCGTCGGGGGTGTAGCTGTGGTACCCGTCGTCCCAGGGGTAGCTGGCCGCCATCCCCGGATCGGTGGTCCCGTTGTAGGTCGTCCCGCTGATCTCCGTGTAGAAGATGGCGTCGGGGTAGGTGCAGGCGCCGTAGCCACCCTCGGTGTTCGTCCAGACGTAGTCGAGGTTCGTGCTGCGGTCCTGGGTGTAGTTGCCCCAGAGGCCGGGCGACTCCATGTACCAATTGCACGGCACCGTCGGCTGCACGCCGTCGATGACCTCTTCCTCGAGGCCGTCGGGGTCGCCCTGCAGGTGCAGGTCGTACAGGTTGTCCGGCACGTAGTCGTCGATGGTCAGGCCGACCGCCGAGTAGGTGATCAGGCCGCTGTTGCTGTCGACCTGCTTCTCGAGCGTGACGATGTTGGCGTCCGACTCGAGCCAGACGTAGTCGCCAGCGGAGACCGTGGTCGGGTTCGGGCAGTCCTCGGCCTCACCGCCCGAGCCGCTGCCGGTGATGGGTCCGACGACGTTGCTGTCGTACGGCTCGGGGGAAGGCGCGCTGCCCATGCCGGAGCCGCCGCCGCCGCACGGCGGGTCGAGCGGGATGAAGAACACCGCGCCGGCGTTGACGTTCTCGGACAGCTCGCCGGTCTCGTTGTTCAGGCCGCGCGTGACGGTGAAGGACAGGGAGACGGCGACCTCTTCGAGGCTCCACTCGCCACCCAGCACCTCGAAGGCGTCCGGGACGCGGACCCCCTCTTCGCCGGTGGTGAGGATGACGTCGCGCATGCCGAGCTCGGCCGCGTTGGACAGGGTCATGCGACCCCATAGGTTCTCGGCGTCGAGGACGGTGATGTCGTCGACGCGGATGTCGGGGTTCAGACCGCCGGCGTCGTAGAAGACGAGGCTGGTGACGCCCTGCTGGAAGTTCGTGTCGCGCGCCCGGATGGTGAACTCGATCTGGTCGCCCTGGTCACCCTGGGGCGGGTCGAACTCGGCGACGAGTGCGACGCGGTCGATCTGGAACCCGTCGTAGCGGGTGACGATCTTGCCGCCGTCCTCGGTCCACACGTCCCGCATGCCGGGGACGGCGTCGCCGTCGATGCTGATCTCGACCTGGACGAGCTCCTCGGCGAGCACCTGGACGTCGAGCACGTCGACGTCGTCACCGAAGTTGACCCACGTGCGGCCATCCTTCCAGTGGGTGTTGTGGCCTTCGAGCGTGACGTCGACGGTCTCGCCGATCTTGCCCCGGTCCGGGCTGACGGTGAACGACTCGCCGACCACGCGGAAGTTGCCCACCTCGTAGGTGAGGTCGCCCACAGCGGCCTGGACGGCTCGCTTGCCGATCTCGGCGTCGGGCTCGATCGTGACGTCCGCGATGGTGGTCCAGCCGTCCGTCACCGTGACGCTGTTCACGACGATTCCCTGGCCGAAGAACACGTTCGTGTTGGCGAAGTCGAAGGTGGAGCGGTCCGCGGTGATGACCACCTCGGCGTCCATTCCCTGGGCGCCCTCGGGCGGGTGGACCTCGAAGAAGCTGTAGCCGGCCTCCTCCTCTTCCGAGGTGTCCTCGGGGGTACAGCCGGCCAGGATGGTCAGCGGCACCAGCAGGAAGGCGGCGGCTCGGGCGAGACGGGTCATTCGGGGTGCCTCCCCGGCGCGCACGTGTAGCGCCGGAAATCCAGTAGGGATGGGAGTATAGCCACCGTCCCGCTGCCTCGCGTCGAGCGTTTCGCCTGTGGCTACTGGGGGACCGTCACGTACAGCGTGAGCAGGCACATCTCGTCGCCTGTGCCGTCACCCCAGTAGGTGGTGTCCGTGCGGTCCGAGCTGTCGTAGTTGCACTCCAGCAGCAGCTTGTCGCCGCCCGAGACGCGGATGCGCTCCTCGAACATGTAGGCGAACTGCCAGTTGAAGTCCCAGCGGGGCACGTCCACGAGACACGCCGTCTCGTCGGTGTCCTTGAACTGGACCTCGGCGTACTCGCTGTGTCCGATGGAGTGCATGTGGGGCCCGACACCCAGGATGTCGAGGTCGCCGCTGTAGCCGGTGTAGTTCTTGAACGAGGTCTTCTGCGACTCCTCGTGGAGCTCCTCGCCGGGCGGGATGGCGATGTCGGAGTTGACCCAGAAGAAGCTGATGAGCTCCTCGTCGACCTCGGGCTGGATCTCGAAGTTGACGGTGGTCGCGTCCTCGTTGCTGGTGCCGCCGTTGTTGTAGTGCATCTGCACGATGAGCGGCATGCCGGCCTCGACCTTGATGCCGGTGCCCTCCGGGTAGTCCCAGATCATGCGCCCGGGGGCCCACGCGGCGACCATCGAGCTGTCGACGTTCGGCCCGCCGAAGCAGGTGTAGCCGTTGCCGCCGGCGTCCTCCTCGAGCTCGTACGCGCTCGCGAGCGCCGCCTCGTCGCTGGGGTGGTAGACGATGACGTGGTGGACGATCTCGGGGTCGCCGGGGTCGATCTCGAACGCGGTGACGTACCCGTCCTCGGTCAGCCCGGGGTCGATGATGAAGCAGCGGTAGTCGTCGTCCGCGCCCTCGAAGTCGGCGATGTACGGCGTGTCCATCACGAGGCTGTGGGTGGCGCGCTCCTCGAGCCCGGTCGGCGCGGCAGGCAGCTCGGGCGCGTTGGCGGGGTCGCCCTCGGGCATCCCGGCGTCGACCCAGTCCACGATGGTGGCGATCTCGTCGTCCTCGAGCCATGCGGCGTGCTCGTAGGTGTTGCACTCGCCGGAGTTGTCCGCGAGGAACGGCGGCATGCGTCGGTCGGTCACGCTGTCGGCGATCTGGCTGCCGACGACGCTGACCGAGTCGTAGTCCACGAGGTAGAAGGGCGCGATCTGGCCCTCCTGGTGGCAGGAGACGCAGTTGTCCGCGAGGATCGGAGCGACGTCCTCGTAGTAGAGCGGCCCGTCGGTCTCGGCGGGGTCGGGCTCAGCGCCGGTGCAGGCCAGTGCGAAAAGGAACATGTGTGCGCCTCCAGGTGTGCCAAAAGGCGTATCTGGAGACCGGGGCGCTTGGCTACTCGGGTTCGAGAATGGGCGTCAGCGCCGCCTGGGCCGCGGCACAGCCCTGCTCGAAGCCGTGCAGTGCTCGGAAACGAGGGAACACCAGGAACAGCGAGCCGAAGATCGCGGCGACGACGCCCATGTCGTTGCCGGCCGACCAGCCGAGCCCGCCGGCCACGATGAGGCCCAGCCCGACGATGAAGTAGGCCAGGGCGAAGACGCGCGCATCGGCATGGGGACGCATGCTGACGACGAGCTCGGAGCCCTCGTCTGCGGCACGGATGCTGCCCTCGAGGATGGGCTGGTAGGGGCTGAGCCCGCTCGTGCGCAGGACCTGGGCGAGCTTGAAGCCCATGGGCGTGAGCGTGCCGAAGAACGCCCGATCCGTGTGCGGCGGCTGGATCGTGCGGATGACGATGCCGGCTCCGGAGAGCTTGCTGACGAGGGGGAACTCGACGGCGGGCTCGACGTGGCTCTGCAGGCGGGCGTGGAGCTCGGTCGGTGTCAGCGAGGAGCCGAGCGTGAGCTCCTTTCGGGGGCGGAAGGTCAGCACGGGGGCGTCAGCCCTCGAGTCCCTTCCGGGCCATCAGCGCTTCGAGCTGCTTGTTGGCGTGGCACTCGCGGCGCTTCTCGATCTCGCAGACGCAGTCCTCGCCGCCTTCGCCGCCGCACGAGCCCTTGAGCTTGCGGTCACTGAAGATGACTCCAGCCGCCATGAGCGTCATGGCTGCCGCGACGAGTCCGAGAGCGAGGAGCATCGTGGTCATGGAGGGCCCTTAACCTCCAGAACCCGGCCCGGTCTCGCCGTAGTACAGCTCCTGGGCCCGGACGGTGTGCTTCCGCGCCGAGATCAGGAAGCCGATGCCGATGAACAGCAGGATGGGACCGACGGTGCAGCTGTAGAACAGGCCGAGGAAGAAGAGGCCGTAGTCACTCGTCGTTTCGCTGAGGACGGCCCCGCCGCCCAGCAGAGTGGCCCAGCCCGAGAGCGAGATCCCGATGAGGATCAGCGACCGCTTGCGCTGTCGAGCGGCGAGCAGCTGCTCGTCCTCCCACGTCCGGTCGTCCCGAGCCTTGGCGGCTGCGGCGGCCGTCGGGTCGGTCTCGGAGACGAGCACCCAGTCCGCCCGTTCGAGTCCGGCGTCCTGGGCGACGACAGCCACGCTGGAGACGAGCTCGTCGACGACGGTGGCCGCATCGTGCTGGGAGAAGAGCTGTGCCAGGCCGCCGAGGTTCCGCTTCAACGCGGCCCGTCGCGGCGAGCGGCGCCCTGGACGCAGGCCCAGGAACTCCTGCTCGAGGCCCTCGAGGACGGTGAGCGGTCGACGCAGCTCCTCGCCGAGCCGGCGACGACGCTCGACCGGCATGCGGTCCAGCCAGTCGGCGACACGGAGTGCAGCGGCGCCGACGGTCATGGCCTCGTCGTCGATCCGGGCTCGGATGCGAGGGTCGGCGACGACGTCCGGCGGTGCGTCCGACAGCCGGTCGAGGACCAGGAGCGCGGCGAGCATCTCCTGAAGGTGACCGAGCTCGAAGCCCTCGGAGCGAACGACCTCGACGAAGCGCTGGGCCGGTCGAGCCTGCCGGACGACGTCCTGATCGCGGTCCAGGTGGCGGAGCCAGGCGATGACGTCGCCGATGGGGCCGGCCTCGGCGGCCGAGGGGAGCGTGCCGATGCCGAGCATCGCGGCGAGTCCGGCTCCTCGTTCGGCTCGAGCGTGGCGATGGCAGACGGATTCATCGCCGTCGGCGCCCCGACGCAGAACGACCGGGATGGCGCGGTGCTCATCGCCTCGACGTGGCCCGCGGGTGTGCACGAGATGGGCGAGCTCGCGGGCGAGGACGACGGCAAGGCTGGGACCGCTGTGGTCGCGGTCTCGGACCTCAACGACGACGGCGCGCCGGAACTCCTGGTGGGCATACCGAACGTCCTCGAGTTCCACGGCGCCGCCTACCTCGCATTCTCTCCGTTCACATCGGATGGGCTCCTCAGCGAAGCCGGGCTCCTCCTCACGGACGTCGCGCCCACGCGGCTCGGTGATCACGTGGGTTGGTCCGACGATCTGAGCGGAGCTGGGACCGCCATCGCGACCAACCAGTCTGGCGCAGGGCCCAAGCTTCTCGGCTGGAGCATCACCGACGGGAGCGACCAGGACAGCGACGGGGCGGCATTCGAAGTGACAGGTCTGGCCGGCTCCACTGGAGAGACGGCCACATTGCTGGCCGTGGATGGCGATGGGGACGGAACCGATGACCCATTTCTCGGTGACCACGACGGCAGCAACGGCTGCATGCGCGTTCTCCGTGGCCCCCTCTCAGGCACACTCGCGGCGGGAGACGCAGAAACGACCTGCCCGTTGGGGCTGACCGACTTCGGCTCGAACCTCGCAAGCCTCGGGGACCGGGACAGGGACGGGCTCCCAGATGTCGCCGTGAGCGCTGGAGCCCACTCCCGCGTCCACGTCTTCAGCGGCGCCGTCGTGAGCGCAGACGACGCCATCCTGGTCGTCGAGGGCGGCTCCAACCTCGGCCGAAGCCTGACGACGGCGGACATCGACTCGAATGGAAGCGCCGACTTGCTCGTGGGCTCGTCCGACGAGGTCGGGTCCGTGTTCTACGGCATTTCCGAAGGCACGCTCGATGTCTCGGACGCGGACGTCCAGCTGGTCGACTCGGCTGGCGCAGGTTTCTCGGCCGCGACCGCCGAGCTGGACGGCGACGGCTTCGACGACGCCGTCTTCGGCGTGAGCGGGCTCATCGGCCGAGTGGTACAGCCCGCTCCGTGATCTTCCTGTTCGTCGCCTGCATCGACGCCCCCACCGACCCGACGCCGGGCGCGTTCCACGACGCGCTCGCCGATCCGACTACTGCGCTGGCCCACTGCGACCGTGCAAGCGGTGAACAGGCGCGCGGGGACTGTCGCCTGGCCGTGCTGGAGATCGCCGCGACGACGACCGACGCATCCTGCGCCCGGCTCGCCGAGGGCATCTGGCGCGACGAGTGCCTGTTTCTCGCCGCCGAACGACTGCACCCCGTCGACGCCTACGACGACGCACAGGAGACCTGCACCACCGCCGGGGCGCTCGCCACGAAGTGTGCGAACCACATCTGGCGAGCGCGCATCCGACTGGAGACGGGGGAGTCGTCGAGCACCGAGCACCCCAGGATCCTCGAGGCCTCGGAGCTCCGGCTCCGCTCCGACGTGCCCGACTCGCCCTGGTCGAACCTCGACCAGCCGAGCCCGGAGTCCTGGGGCTACACGCTCAAGCACTACTTCCGCCGGGTGAAGATCATCGACGTGAGCGTCTGTCCCGAGCTCCCTGAGCTCGCTCACACCCCCTGCATGGACACGGCGAGCCACATCCTCGCCGAGCGACTCGGGCGCACCTTCGTTCAAGACCGCGAGGCCTACGACCGGTTCTTGTGCCGCGCTCCCGCGCGGTTTGACGCGACCATGCCGTGGCCAGGGCCTGGAGCCACGGCCGGCTGGCTGAGCTGGAGCTCCGCGCCGGAACTACGCCCCACACTCGCCGAGCTGGCCGACCAGCTCTGCGACTGACTCGGCGGCCTACTCCTCAGGAAACCCCGACGTCACCACCCGCTCGAACCCCGCATCGGTCCGAACCAGGAACATCGCCTCGACCCCGGCCAGGTTCTCCGCGACCACGTGGCCCTTCCCCTCGCCCATCACCATGAACGCCGTGGCCCACGCATCCGCCGAGGCACAGTCCGGCGACAGCACGGTCACCGAGGCCAGGCTGTGCTCGACCGGGAACCCCGTGCGCGGATCGATGGTGTGCGAGCGACGCACGTCTCCGTCCTGCACCCAGTTCCGGTAGTCGCCGCTCGTCGCCATCGAGCCGGTCAGCTCCAGCACCTGCTGGAACTCCCTTCCCTCGTACAGCGGCTTGTCGATGGCCACCCGCCAGGCCGTCCCGTCGTCGCGCACGCCCGAAGCCCGCAGCTCGCCCCCCACCTCGACCAGGTGGTTCGCCAGCCCGGCCTCGGCCAGCGACTCGCTGACGCGATCGACCGCGTAGCCCTTGGCGATGGCCGACAGGTCCACCTCGACCGCGGCCCCCGCCTTGGTCACACCGGTCTCGGACAGCTGCAGCCGCTCGAGCCCCACATCCTGCAGCAGCACCTGGACCTCGGCCTCGGACGGCAGGGACTCCCGGTCATCCGGCCCGAAGCCCCAGGCACGGACCAATGGGCCAACCGTCGGGTCGAATGCGCCTCCGCTCCCCGCGTGCACGCTGAACGACAGCCGCAGCAGGCCCAGCGTCTCCGGTGACAGCTCGAACTCCAGCGTTCCCGCCTCGTTCAGGCGCGAGATCTCGCTGTCCGGCTTGTACGTGGACATCGCCTGGTCGACGTCGTCCAGGGCCGTCTCGATCAGCCCCGCCGCGACGTTCGACTGGTGCTCGGACAGCTCGCCCGCGAACCGGACGTCGAAGGTCGTCCCCATCGTCGAGCCGGCGATGGACGTGCTGACGGGCGCGGAGTCCGGGCGCCGTAGCCACAGAGCGCCGAAGGCCAGCGCCAACAGGATGGCGCTGACCAGCAGCTTCTTCGGGTTGGGCGGCTCGCCAGGGAGCGCCCTCGTTCCGACAGTGATCAACCGCCGAAGTCGTCGAGCATGACGTTCTCGGGCTCGACGCCCAGGTCCGCCAGCATGTCGATGACGCACTTGTTCATGATGGGCGGGCCGCAGAGGTAGTACTCGACGTCCTCGGGCGACGGGTGCTTGCTCAGGTACTCGTCCAGGACGACTTGGTGGATGTACCCGGTGAGCCCCTTCCAGTTGTCCTCGGGGAGCGCATCCGAGAGCGCGATGAACCACTGGAAGTTGTCGTTCTCCGCCTGGATCTCGTTGAAGTCCTCCAGGTAGAAGGCCTCGCGGAAGGACCGGGCGCCGTACCAGAACGTGACCTTGCGGTGCGTGTGGATGCGCTTGAACTGGTCGAAGATGTGCGAGCGCATGGGCGCCATGCCCGCACCACCGCCGATGAAGACCATCTCGTTGTCGGTCTCGCGAGCGAAGAACTCGCCGAAGGGACCGCTGATGGTGACCTTGTCGCCCGGCTTCTGGTCGAAGATGTACGACGACATCTTGCCCGGCGGCAGGTGCGGCTGACGCGGCGGAGGCGAGGCGATCCGGATGTTGAGCATGATGATGCCCTCTTCACCCGGGTAGTTCGCCATCGAGTACGCGCGGTCGACCTTCTCGTCTACCTTGGACACGAACTGCCACATGTTGAACTTGTCCCAGTCGCCCCGGTACTCCTCGTCGATGAGGAAGTCCTTGTAGTTGGCGACGTGCGGCGGGCACTCGATCTGAATGTAGCCGCCAGCGCGGAACGGAACGGACTCGCCCTCGGGGAGCGAGATCAGGAACTCCTTGATGAAGGTCGCGACGTTCCGGTTCGACTTGACCGTGCACTCCCACTTCCGGACCGAGAAGATCTCGGGCTCGACCTCGATGCGGACGTCGCCCTTGAGCTTGACCTGGCAGGCGAGACGGCAGCCGTCGCGGGCCTCGCCCCGGCTGATGAAGCCCTTCTCCGTGGGCAGCATGGCGCCGCCCCCCTCGTGGATGTGCACCTTGCAGACGCCGCAGCTCCCCATCCCACCGCACGCGGACGGGATGAAGATCTTCTGTTCGGCGAGGGTATTGAGCAGCGTGCCGCCGGCCTTGGCCGTGATCGGCTTGGACTCGTCGTCGTTGACGATGATCTTGACGTCCGCGTCGCTGACCAGCTGACTCTTGGCGACCATGAGGAAGCCGACGAGCGCCAGGACGACGAACAGGAACATCCCGACGCCGAGACCGATGAGCATGAAGTCCATGTCGGGCCCCCTAGAGCGAGATGCCGGCGAAGGCCATGAATCCGATGGCCATCAATCCGGTGAGGATGAAGGTGATGCCGAGGCCGCGAAGCGCCGGAGGGACGTCGCTGTACCGCATCTTTTCGCGGAGGGCGGCGAGCGCCACGACAGCCAGGAGCCAGCCGACACCGCTGCCGATTCCGTACACGGTGGACTCGACGAAGGTGTAGTCGCGCTCGACCATGAACAGCGAGGCGCCCAGGATGGCGCAGTTCACGGCGATGAGCGGCAGGAACACGCCCAGCGCGTTGTAGAGAGCGGGCGCGTACTTGTCCAAGACCATCTCGACGATCTGGACCATCGCGGCGATGGTCCCGATGAACGAGAGGAACGTCAGGAACGACAGGTCCGCTTCCGCCAGCGCAGGCACCCCGGTCCACGCCAGCGCGCCGTCGGCGAGCAGGTACGTGTAGATGAGGTTGTTCAGCGGGCACGTGATGACGAGCACGAAGATGACCGCGCCGCCGAGACCGATGGCAGTCTCGACCTTCTTGCTGACGGCCAGGAACGAGCACATGCCCAGGAAGAAGGCCAGCGCCATGTTCTCGACGAACGTGGCCTTCACGGCAAGGGAGAGAAGGGCTTCCATCTACTCGGCCTCGATCTGGTCGGGCTTCCAGACCCGAAGGCCCCAGATGAAGAACCCGATGAGGAAGAACGCCCCGGGGGCCAGCACCATCAGGCCGTTGGGGGTGTACCAGCCACCCTCCGTGGCGAGGGTGAAGACCTCGAAGCCCATGAGCTTGCCGCTACCGAGCAGCTCGCGGAAGAACGCGACGAAGATGAGCACGGCGCTGTAGCCGAGCCCGTTGCCGACGCCGTCGTACGCGGCGAGCACCGGCCCGTTCTGCATGGCGTAGGCCTCGGCGCGGCCCATGACGATGCAGTTCGTGATGATGAGGCCGACGAACACCGAGAGCTGCTTGCTCACGTCGAACAGGTAGGCCTTCAGCAGCTGGTCCGCGATGATGACCAGGCTGGCGATGATGGTCAGCTGGATGACGATGCGGATGCTGGACGGGATGTGGTTCCGAATCAGCGAGACCAGGATGTTCGAGAACATGCAGACGGCCGTGAGCGCGACGCTCATGACCAGCGCGGTCTCCATCTTGGTCGTGACCGCCAGGGCCGAGCAGATGCCCAGGACCTGGAGCGCGACCGGGTTGTTGTTGAAGAGCGGGTCGATCAGCGCTTCGCGCTGCTTCTTCCCGAAGACTCCGTGCTCTGCACTCATGTCAGCCCCTCAGGTTCTTGGTGATGAAGGGACCGAAAGCGTGCTCGCCCATCCAGAAGTCCACGGTGTAGGTCACGCCATTCGCGGTGAGCGTCGCCCCGGAGAGCCCGTCGACGTCATGCGGGGAGTCAGCGGCGGCCTTGCCCTTGACCACCCGCAGCGCGACGTTGCCCGAGCCGTCGAAGACCTTCTTGCCTTCCCAGCCGGACTTCCACCGCACGTTGTCGACCTCGCCGCCCAGACCGGGGGTCTCGGCGTGCTCGTAGAAGGTGATGCCCTTCACGGTGTTGCCGTCGGGCTCGAGCGCGATGAACCCGTACAGCGTCGACCACAGCCCGGGGCCGTGGATCGGCAGGATGACCTGCTCGAGCGTGCCGGCGTCGTCCTTGATCTCGTAGATGACCGCGTGGTTCGGCATGGCCTTGACCTTGGCCTTGTTCTCCGCGACTGCGAAGCTCATTGCCGGGTCCTTGGCGGCGTCCCTCTGGTCGTAGCTGGCCAGATCGACGGCGTCGTCGGCGTACTCGCCGGTGGACATGTCGACGATGCGAGGCGTGATGTTCTCGACGAACAGCGCCTCGACCTCTTCATTGGAGGGCTTGGCCTTCTCGTCGAGGAGGCCCGCGACGATGAGGACCTTCTTCTGCTTGTCCGCGGCGGCGTTCGCGTCCTGCAGGTCCTTGAGCGCGACGGCCAGGCCGGACACGAACAGGGACGCGACGAGACAGACCACCGCGGCGAAGCCGATGGTGTAGCCGGTGGAATTACGCTGCATAGCGAGCGAGCCTCCGCTTGATGTTCCGCTGGACGACGAAGTGGTCGAGGAGCGGAGCGAAGAGGTTCATGAACAGGATCGCGAGCATCATCCCTTCCGGGTAGGCCGGGTTGACCACGCGGATGAGGACGACGAGCACGCCGATGAGGAAGCCGTAGGCCAGCTTCCCCTGGCAGGTGTACGAGCTCGACACCGGGTCCGTCGCCATGAAGGCGAGGCCGAATGCGTAGCCACCGAGCACGATGTGCCAGTGGAACGGCACGTCGAACATCGGGTTCGTTTCCGAGCCGATGGCGTTCAGCAGGAACGCCATGCAGGCCGTGCCGACGAGGCCGGCCACGATGACGTGCCAGCTGCCGACCCGGGTGACGATGAGCAACAGCGCGCCGGCGAGACACGCGACCGCGCTGACCTCGCCGATCGAGCCCGGGACGAAGCCGATGAAGGCGTCCATCCAGTTCTGCGTCGCCAGGTAGCCCTCGGTCACCGCGGCGCTGCCGAGGTGGGTGGCTCCAGACCAGCTGTCCGCCGCGGCGATCCAGACCTTGTCACCCGAGATCTCCGCTGGGTAGGCGAAGAACAGGAACGCTCGGCCGGTCAGCGCCGGGTTCAGCACGTTGCGGCCGGTGCCTCCGAAGAGCTCCTTGCCGACGACGACGCCGAACGTGATGCCCAGCGCGACCTGCCACAGCGGGATGGTCGGGGGGCACAGCAGCGGGAAGAGCGCACCGGTGACGAGGAAGCCCTCGTTGATCTCGTGCTTCCGGACGGTGGCGAACAGCCCCTCCCAGAACCCGCCCACGATGTGGACGACCAGGAAGATGGGGATGAAGTAGGCCAGCCCGTACATCACGTTGGCGACATGGTCACCGCTTTGGAGCACAAAGCCCATCGACGTGAAGAGCTCGGTCTGCCAGTCGGTCCGGAGCTCGGCTCCGGCCTCGCTGGCGACCGCGGCCTGGTACCCGATGTTGTAGACGCCGAACATCATCGCGGGCCCGAGGGCGAACGCGACGGTGATCATCATGCGCTTCTGATCCAGGTAGTCCCGGATGTGAGCGCCCTTCTCGGTGACGAGACCTGGCGTGAAGAGGAACGTGTCCGCCATCTCGAACAGCGCGTACCACTGCTCCAGCTTGCCGCCCTTGAGGAAGAGCGGCTCGACGGCGTCGAGCTTGTCGCGAAGGAACTTCATCAGCCTTCCGCCTCGATGGTGGAGAGCACCTTGCGCAGCTCCGGACCGTACGTCTGCTTGTTGGGGCAGACGACGGAGCAGAGGGCCAGGTCTTCCTCGTCCAGCTCGAGCGCGCCGAGCTGTTCCGCTCGCTCGAGGTCGCCGGAGAGCAACGAGCGGAGGAGGAAGGTGGGGAGGATGTCGAGCGGCATCACGTTCTCGTACCGACCGATGGGAGTCATCGCGCGGTGGGAGCCGTTCATGGCGGTCGTCAGGTCGTACTTCTTGCCACCCGGGAGGAGGCCCGACAGGAACGTCGGCATCGTCGACCAGATGTTCATGCCCGGCGTCAGCCAGCCGAGGAAGTCGCGGTGGCGACCCTCGACGAGGACGGCGATCTGGTTGTCGTAGCGGCCGAGGTACCCGGCCTGCTCGCCCGAGGCGATGGTGCCCGCGAGCACCGAGCCGGACAGCACCCGGAGGTCGCCGTCGGTGAGCTCGCCCGCGACCAGCGTGTCGACGGAGGCGCCGACGCGGGTCTCGAGGAGACGGGGCTTCTTCACCGCGGGGCCGCACAGGGCGACGACGCGGCGGACGGTCAGCTTCCCGGTGCGGAACAGCGCCCCGATGCTGATGACGTCCTGGTACCCGGCGTGCCAGACCGTGTGGCTGCGGCTCGCGGGGTCCAGCGTATGGATGTGCGTGCCGACGAGTCCGGCGGGGTGCGGGCCCTCGAACTGCTCGACCTGCGCTCCAGCGGCCTTGACCGACGAGCCCGCCTTCGTGCAGACGAACACCTTCGAGGCCAGCTTGCCGAGCGCGGCGACGCCAGCGGCGAAGTCGTCCTCGTGTCCCGCGAGGACCGCCTCGACCTCGGGCGCGTTCGGGTTCGTGTCGATGGCCGTGACGAAGATGCTCTTCGGCTCGTCCGTCGTGTTCGGAACCCGGCTGAACGGGCGGGTCCGCAGCGCGGTCCAGAGGCCCGACTCGACGAGCAGGTCGCGGACCTGGTCCCCAGACAGCTCGGCGACCGCGTCGCCCGTGAACGCCCCGAAAGACTGGAACTCGCTGTCGCTCGCGCCTCCGGCCTTCTCGTTGTCCGACAGCTCGATGACCATCGAGATGAACGCGCGCTTCGCGCCCCGGTGGATCGCCAGGATGGTGCCCGCGGCCGGAGCGGTGTGCACCACCCCTTCCCGCTTGCGGTCCTCGAACAGCGGCTGGCCACGCTTGACCACGTCGCCGACGTCGACGCCCATGCGCGGCTTGAGCCCCACGAAGTCGGACGCGACCACCGCAACACGCTCGACGGCCGGTGCCGCCTCGACCTGCTGCGCGGGAGCGCCGGTGATGGGGACGTCGAGTCCCCTCTTGATGCGGTGCACTGCCATGCGTGGCGTTCTCCCGATCACAGGCTGAAAGACCAGCCCCTGGACGCGCGCGAATATCGCGAGGAGGCGGTTTGGGCTATCGGGAATGCATGACGCTTCACGAGGCACTGACGCAGCTACCGACCGCGGGAGGGGACCACAATCGGCTGGTGATCCAGGGGGGACGGGGATGGTTCGTCGTTCACGGTGCGAAACACGTCGACGAGGTCGAGGTGGAAGCGGCGGCCAGTCACTACCTGGACGAGCCGCTCGCGCTCGAGTCGGTGGCCCATCTGCGCCACGCCGGCTTCGCCTCACGGCCCCGGAGTCGGACGCTGGCCCGCCGCGGCCCGGTCGAAGGGCTCGCCGAAGAGCTGACGTCGCTGATGAAGCAGGTCTACGGCGACGCCGAGGTGACGTTGTCAATGACGCTGGGCGACCGCGAGCCCACGCAGAACCCGGTGCTCCTGGAGGCGATCCGGGTGCTGTCGAAGGACCGGGACATGCCGGCCCGGCACCAGCTGTACCGCCGCTTGATGGACGCGACGCTCCTGTTCGCGAGCGAGGACGGCGTGGGCCGGGCGTTCGGCGACCTCTCGGGGACGCGGGTGGTGGGCGTCTTCTCGGACTGGGACGAGCTCAGCTGGTTCGAGCCGCGAGGCCTCCCTTATGTGCGCATCTCCGGACGCGACCTGATCAAGAAGCTCGTCGAGGAGCCCGACGTCGGGTCGCTGCTGATCAACCCGAAGGGTCGGGTCGGCGGGGAGCTCTACCGGAACGAGCTGCAGACCATCAGATCGGCGATCCGAGGGTAGCGAGAGTCGCGCTCGGGCAGTTCGCACCCAACTGCCACGTGACGCGACCTCAGGGCCGCCAGCCGCCCTTCCACGCCCACAGGTGCTCGAGGAACTCGCGGACCGTCGAGCCGCGCACCTTGGAGACGCCGCCCTGGCGCGCGAGCATGACCGCTTCGACCTCGCCCCAGTCCAGGCCGAGTTCGACCGCGCGGAGCATGCACTCGGGGTCCAGGAACCAGTCCAGGGACCGCAGCTGGAGCGCGTCGTAGGCCCGCGCCGTCATGAGCTTGGGGCAGCCGTTCACGTCGTCCGTGTCGAGCCCGAAGCCGTGCCGCATGACCGCGTTGTAGGTCGTCGTGATGAACCGCCGCTGGTTCCCGTCCCGCCGCTCGACCCGATTGGACTTCACGAGGTCGAGTTGCTCGTCGACGAGCTTCTGCCAGGCCGCGACCAGCACCTGGGGCGCGGTCTGGCCGTCCCCCCAGCACCAACCGACGACCGGCGTGTCCAGCGAGTTCATCCCGGCCAGGATGCCGCCGCCGTACCCCGCGTTCTCCGCCAGGTGCAGCGCCGAGACGGCGTCGTGCTTCAGCGCCAGCCGGTTGATGAGCGCCGGGGTGCCATCGGTCGACCCGTTGTTCACCAGCGCCAGCCGGTGGGGGATGTGCGCGTCCGTCAGCGCCTGCAGGATGGCCCCGACCGTGTCGGCGACGAGCTCCTCTTCGTCGTAGAGCGGGATCGCCAGGCCGAGCGCCGGCCTCAGAACAGCTCCTGCTGCTCGAGCCGCAGGTTCTCGATCGTGCCCCAGCGCGTGCGGACGGAGTCCGGGAACGGCTCGTCGCGGGCGATGAAGCCCTTGAGCCAGGCCCGGGTCTTCGGGTCGCTGGGGTACCCGCTGCCGACCTCACCGAGCTCGGTGATGCGGGCATCGCGGTGGACCTTCGCGAAGATGCTCGCGGCCCCGACGGGCGCGTAGTTGGCGTCGGCCTTCGGCTCGATGCGCATCGTGGGCTGGATGGTCAGGAGCGCGCGCAGGCGCTTCTCGAAGTTCGGGACACCGCGGGGGTGCACCGGCGCGTCGATGATCACGTGGTCGGGCTGGAAGTGCTCGATGAGCCTGGCGAACGCGTGCTCTTCGAGCGTATTCATGTTGCCGGCGTCGATCTCGGCGGGCTCGACGAACTCGAGCTTCCAGTCGCCGAGCTTCTCGAGCTTCGGCATCGCGGCGACACGCTTCTTCTTTGTGAGCGCCTTGCTGTCGTCGGCGCCCGCGGCCGTGAGCGCGTCGAACTGGTCGTCCTCGCAGCAGAACCCGCCCACCACGAGCGGCCCGAGGACACAGCCGCGACCGGCTTCATCGAGACCCAGGACCTTCACGACATCTCCTCGAGCTCTCGCACGCCGGTCTGGACGCGCCACAGCCGAGCATACGTGCCGCCTCGCCCCAGCAGGTCCTCGTGCGTGCCCAGCTCCACCAGCTGGCCATCCTCGACCACAACGATGGTGTCGGCGTGCCGGATCGTGCTGAGCCGATGGGCGATGACCAGGGTCGTCCGGTCGGCCGAAATGCGATCCAGCGAGCGCTGGATGGCGGCCTCGGTCTCGTTGTCCACCGCGCTGGTCGCCTCGTCGAGGACCAGGATGGGTGTGTCCTTCAAGACCGCCCGGGCGATGGACAGTCGCTGGCGCTGTCCGCCGGAGAGCTTCTGCCCCTCCTCACCGACGCGCGTGTGGATGCCGTCGGGCAGCTCGCTCACGAACTCGAGGGCTTCGGCGGCGGTCAGTGCAGCCAGGACCTCGTCGTCCGAAGCCGAGGGACGGCCGTAGCGGACGTTGTCCGCGACGCTCCCAGAGAAGAGGAACGTCTGCTGACCGACGAGCGCGACCTGGGCCCGCAGCTCGGCGAGCGGGACCTCGGACACGTCGACGCCATCGAGCGTGATCGTGCCGGACTGCGGCTCGTACAGGCGCAACAGCATCCGAACAAGCGTCGACTTGCCCGATCCGGTCGGCCCGACGAGCGCGACGGTGGCGCCGACGGGGACGTCCAGGGTGAAGGCGCTCATCAGCTGCTCGCGGCCCGGGTAGTGGAAGTCCACGTCCTCGAAGCGGATGTGTCCGAGCACCTGCGCAGGCAGGGTCCCCTCCCCGTCCAGGATCTTCGAGGGGGTGCCGAGCAGATCGAGCACCCGCTCGGTGCTGGCCATGGCGCGCTGGTAGTCGTCGAACGTGCGCCCGAGCTGCGTGAGCGGCCACAGCAGCCGCTGGGTCAGGAACACGAGCATCCCGTAGGCGCCGACAGCGAGCTCGCCGTCCAGGGCCTGCCAGCCACCGACCAGTAGCGTTGCAGTGAAGCCGACGACGATGACCATGCGGATGAGGGGCGCGAACGACGCGGACAGCGAGATGGCCTTCTTGTTGGCCTGGCGGTACGCCTCGGATGCGGCGCGGACTCGCTCGGCCTCCCGGTCCTCGGCCGAGAAGCTCTTGATGGTCTCGATCCCGCCCAGGTTGCCCGACAGCAGGCCGTTCAGGCGCGCCACGTGCTCGCGCACCGCCAGGTAGCGAGGCGCGATTCGGCTCTGGAACTTGAAGCTGCCCCAGATGATCAGCGGGATGGGGAGGACGGCGAGCGCAGCCACCTTCCAGCTCACGACGAAGAAGACGATCGAGACGGTGATGGCCGTCGTCGCCACCTGGAGCAACGCGTTGGCGCCCCCGTCCAGGAAGCGCTCGAGCTGGTTGATGTCGTCGTTCAGCACCGACATGAGGCCGCCGCGTGACTGCTCGACGAACCAGGCCATGTCGAGCTCCTGGATGTGCTCGAACGCCTCGAGCCGGAGCTCGTGCTGGACGGTCTGGGCCAGGTTCCGCCAGACGACCGCCTGCAGGTACTCGGTGATGGACTCCAGCCCCCAGACCACGACGGTCAGCGCAGCGAGGACGAGCAGCTGGTCGCGAACGTCCGGGACGCCGAACCCAGCCAGGAACGAGCCCTCCTTCTCGACCACGATGTCGACCGCCATGCCGATGAGGACGGGCGGCGCCAGGTCGAGCAGCTTGTTCGATACCGAGAAGAACGTCGCCCACGCCACGCGCGTGTTGTAGTGGCGGGCGTGCTGCACGAGTCGAGACAGGGGGCTCACGACAGCGCCATATCGCCCTCCGAAGCCGACGACGTGTAGGACCGTGGGGGGATTCGCCGAGACGCGTTCCAGGGCAGATTCCCGGCATGCTCACTCTCCTCCTCGCCTGCTCGTCGTCCCCCTCTCCTCTCGCCGCGGTCTCCGCCAAGGGCATCGCGACGGGCACCGAGGACCTGAAGCTCAACGCCAGCGACGGCGGGTTCCAGGACCACTTCGGCTACCCGGTGGCGGGGGCTGGAGACGTCGACGGCTTCCCGGACACGATCCTGGGCGCCAACTCCGAGGAGGCGGCCTACGTCTACTACGGCTCGGCGACAGGACTCGATGCCTCGACCGAGCAGAAGCTCCAGGCCAGCGATGGGGTCGCGTACGACTACTTCGGCTGGGGGGTCGGAGCGGGCGGAGACATCGACGGAGACGGCTTCGACGACGTGCTCGTGGGCGCGGGCGAGGACGGCGACAACGGCTACCGGTCCGGCTCAGCGTACGTCTACGGCAACAGGCATCGACGACAGCCGGGAGCAGAAGCTCCTGGCGAGCGACGGGGACGCGAACGACGACTACGCGAACGTCGTCGTCTCGGCCGGCGACCTGAGCGCCGACGGGTTCGGCGACGTCGTCTTCACGGCGGACGGGCAGAACTCGAACTCGGGCGCGGCGTACGTCTACTACGGCTCGGCCACGGGCCTGGACGCCAGCACCGAGCTGCAGCTGGACTCCGACACCACCAGCCACGGATTCGGTCGGTACGCGAGCGGCGTCGGCGACGTCGACGGAGACGGGTACGACGACCTGGGCGTCGGCGCCGTCTACGACCCCGACGTCGACAACCGCTCCGGGCGGCGTTCTTCTACTACGGCTCGGCGACCGGCCTGGATGTGAGCCGCGAGCAGTACCTGACGGCCTCGGACGTCGAGTTCATGGACTTCTTCGGCAACAAGGTCGTGGGCCTGGGCGACAGCGACGGCGACCGCTACGACGACGTCGCCATCGCCGCGACGGGCGAGGACACCGGGGGCGACGGCGCCGGCGTGGTCTACGTGTACCGGGGCAGCGCGAGCGAGGTCGACGCCAACACCGAGGTCAAGCTGATGGCGTCGGATGCAGGCGACATCTGGTACTTCGGCAGCGACGTCTTCGGACCGGGCGACACCAACGGCGACGGGTTCGACGACCTGGTTGTCGGGGCGCAGGTCGCGGCGGGGAACGGGGCCGCCTACGTCTACCTGGGCAGCGCGACGGGAATCTCGGCATCGACCGAGCGCATCCTCCTGGCCTCGGACGGCGCGGCCAGCGACCAGTTCGGGTACTCGGTCGGCGGCGCAGACTTCAACGCGGACGGCCACGCCGACGTCATCGTGGGCTCGCCGAACGACGACGACCTGGGCGAACAGAGCGGCTCCGCCTACGTCTTCGACGGGTCGTGCGACGACGACGGCGTCTGCGCGGCGGACGACTGCGACGACGACGACGACGACGACGTGGGTGAGGCCGACGCGACGTTCTACCCGGACGGCGACGAGGCGGCGGGCCAGATCCTGTGCGAAGCCGAGTCCGGCTACGTCACCGAGGCCGGCGACTGCGACGACGACGACCCCGAGAGCCACCCCGACGGGACCGAGGTCTGCGGCGACGGCATCTACCAGGACTGCGACGGCGAGGACCTGCCTTGTGACAGCCCCGCCGACACCGACGAGCCGACCGAGTCCGAGGCCGACACGGCCGAGCCCGTGGACACCGGTGAGCCCGGCGGAGACGACCCCGGCTGTGGCTGCGCCAGTGGACCCTCATCGATGCTGGGCTTCGGCGTGCTGTTGTTCGCCGCCATCGCGCTGCGCCGCCGACGGAGCTGACCGTCAGTCCGCTGGGCGCTCGACCCGTCCGGGGTCGGGCACGCAGGCACCGTTCAGCGCGTCCTGTCCGGCGTCGCTGTCGACGTCGGCGCCATTGACGGTGCCTGCCTGGACGCGGATTCGACCCACGGCGCCGTCGCCTCCAGCCGAGATGCTCCCATCCCCGCCATCGCCGCCATCGCCGCCACGTGCGTGCAGGGCGGTGACCACGAGGAGCTCGGTGTCGATCCAGATGGTGCCGCCCGAGCCGCCGCCGCCACTGCCCGCCTCGGAGTCGTAGCCGCTGAAGCACCAGTCCTCGGTTCCGGCACACGCGACCTCGCCGGCTTCTCCGTCCACGGTGAGCGCTCCGACGGCGAGCACCGCCGGCGCTTGGATGAGGATCGCTCCGCCACCCGCGCCGCCGCCGCCGCCGACGCCGCCCTCGGTGTCGATGTCGAGCGCGCCAGCGCCTCCGCCCGAGCCCAGGTTCAGCTCGTCCAGCGTGATGTTCCCGTACTCGACGCCGCCCTGGCCGCCGTCTCCCCAGGCGGGGTCGCTGCGCTGGCCGTCCGCGGCATCGAGACCGAACCCGCCGCCACCGCCAGACGACTCGCAGTCGGGGCAGGCGCTGGCCCCGATACCGCCGCCGCCGCCGCCGCCGCCATTGGCCGCGTTCCCGGCCGTCCCGCGTCCAGACCAGCTCTCACCGGCCACACCCGTCGACTCCCACGTGGTGTTCGGCGGACCGCCCGAGAAGCCGGCGCTCGTCATGTCCAGGTCGCCGTCGAGAGCGATGACGCCGGTGGCGAGCACGGGCAGGACACCACCGCAGGCTCCGTCCCAGGGAGATGCGGTCACCGTGACGCCCTCCTCGACGGTCAGATCCGTGAGCTGGGGCACGCGGTAGAGCGCCAGCCGATGGACGTCGGCGGAGACCCCGTACAGCGCGACCGGCGGGTCGAGCGGGACGACGAGGCCCTCCTCGATGACCCCCACCGTCAGCCAGTCCAGCTGACCGACGGTCGCGGAGTCGCCCACTCGGGCCTGCTGCTCGACGAGGAGCAAGCGGTCCCCGACCGAGAACGCCGCGGTGTCCTCGACCTGGAGGCCGGCGTCGTCCAGGAACACGACCGGCTCGCACGAGAGCCCAGGCAGCTCCTGGTCGCTCGAGATCGTGAACGAGCCGTCCACACCCGAGCCATAGCGGAGCCCGTCGTCCGCGACGCCGTCACAGTCCTGATCGATCGAGTCGAGCACCTCGACCGCGTCCGGTGAGATGCTCGGGTCCCCGTCGTCGCAGTCGCCCTCGCGCTCGACCCAGCCGTCGATCGGGCAGCGCAGCTCGCCCCAGTCGGGGTCGCCGAAGTCGTCCTGGTCCAGGTCCGGGTACCACCAATCGGCGCCATACGCGTCGTCGCCGTCGACCTGGCCGTTGCAGTCGTTGTCGATGCCGTCGCACTCCTCGAGCGCGCCCGGGCTGATGAAGGCGTCGGCGTCATCGCAGTCCAGCGCGTTGCCGACGTGGCCGGCGGGACGCTGGCAGGTATCGACGCCATCGCCCGCCCCGTACCCGTCGTCGTCCTGGTCCGCGAACCACGTCCGGACGATGCAGGGATCCGCCGCCACAGGTCGGTCCTCATCGGTGGAGACCGAGTCGGGAGCGGGCTCATCGACGCCCGCGCAGGCCAGGAGGAAGGACAGCACGGTCCCAAGCGTGCCACGCGTTAGACCGGGTCGATGGCATGGGTCGAAGTCGAGTTCAAGGGAAAGAGTGTCTGGGCCGAGGTCGGTGCGGACGGCGCGTTGATCAGCGAGGGCGGGCGGACGCCCATCCGCTACTCGCCCAAGGCCGGCGCCAAGATCTATCGGGGCGGAACACGAGGAATCTCCCGAGCGAGCGGATCGCCCGTGAAGGAGCTTCCCGACGGCGTCTCCGCGGACGACGCGAAGAAGAAGAAGAGCTCCTCGAGGGGCTCGGGCTTCGGCTCGGCCGGCACGCGGACGGCGGCCCAGGCGCGGGCGGCGAAAGCGGACGCTCGGTCGCGCATCGACGCGCTGCCCGAGGGCACGCACCTGGTGTTCACCGATGGGGCCTGCCACGGGAACCCAGGCCCGGCTGGCAGCGGCGCGGTGGTCAACATCGCCGGTGGGCCGACGCTCGAGAAGAGCAAGGCGCTCGGGATCGCGACGAACAACGTCGGCGAGCTGACGGCCGTGGGCATGGCGCTCGATCTGCTGGAGCAGGGCGAGGTCCCCAAGGACGCCACCATCGCGCTGTTCACCGACAGCAAGTACACGATGGGTGTGCTGGCCCAGGGCTGGAAGGCCAAGGCCAACCGCGAGCTCATCCTGGAGATCCGGGGGCGCCTGAAGGACTGGCCGAACCTGGAGATCAACTGGGTCGCCGGGCACGTCGGCGTGCCCGAGAACGAGCGCGCCGACGAGCTGGCGACGCTCGGGGCCCGGCAGTCCGGATGAAGATCTTCGTAGGCGGCGCGACCGGGGCGACGGGTCAGTCGTTCGTGCGCATCGCGATCGAGCTCGGGCTCGAGCAAGTCGTGCACGTGCGCCCGCAGAGCGAGGCCAAGTACCGGACGCAGCAGCCAAACGGGCCCGAGCCCGCGCTGTTCGACCTGGCCGACGCCGACGCGCTGCGCTCGGCGATGGCGGGCTGCCACGGCGTGGTGTCGATGATCGGCACGATGAAGAAGCGGTTCGCGGCTGGCGACACCTACGCCAGCTCGGACGTGGGCACGGCGGTCTCGCTCGTCGAGGCGGCCAAGGCCAACGGCGTCGAGCACATCGTGCTGATGACGAGCCTGGGAGCGGACTGGGTACCGGGCGCGTACTCCGAGGCCAAGCGACAGGCCGAGAAGGTCGTGATGGAGTCGGGCATCCCCTGGACCATCACCCGCCCCAGCGCGCTGTACGGCAACGGGCGTGGGTCCTCGATGACGGGCTGGATGACGCCGCTTCGGCACGTCCCGGGTCTCCGCGGGGTCGTCGACGACGTCAACGGCATCCCGGTGGACTACGTCGCGCGGGCGATGGCGGTCCTCCTGCGGGATGGGCTGCACAAGAACGAGGCCATCAGCGGGCGTGAGCTCTGGCGGCTGAGCGAGGGCTGAGCGAGGGCTGCGCGATCTGAGCAGTTCGCACCCAACTGCGCGATCTGGGCAGTTCGCACCCAACTGCGCGATCTGAGCAGTTCGCACCCAACTGCGCGATCTGAGCAGTTCGCACCCAACTGCGCGCTCCAGGCCGCCCGCCTCGACCACCTCAGTCCACCCGGAAGCTCTCCCCCGTGCTCCGCGTGTACTCGTACAGCGAGTGGTTGAAGCACCCCGCCGTACACCCCTCGGCGTGCATCCCCGTCCGGAACGACTGCACGCGCTCGCTCGTCCAGAGCTCGGACAGCGGCGTCTCGAACACGTTGCCGACCCGCAGGTCCTCGCCGCCCCAGACACAGCAGGGCAACAGGTCGCCCTCGTACGTGACGCCGTACTGATCGACGAGCCCCAGGCAGCGCACCCGCCCGACGCCGCCCTGGTGGTAGGCGAGCCCCTCCTTGTCGAACAGCGCCCTCTCGCGGACGTGGGCGACATCCCGCGCGATGTGGTCGACCGCGGCCTCGTACTTCGCCCGGTCGGCCTCGCTCTCCAGGTACAGATCCTCGGCGTCGTTCACCGGCCAGAAGTCGAAGCCGGCTTCGATCTCGCGCGCCTGCTCGTACACCGGCAGCAGCTCGTCGATGTTCTCGCTGGTCACCACGAAGTAGACCGACAGCCCGATGCCCGAGTCCGCGCGCAGCTTCCGGATGCCCTTCCACGTGCGCGTGTGGCAGCCGTCCTGGCCTCGGATGCGCTCGTGGGTCTCCTTCAGGCCGTCGAGTGACACCGACAGCGAGTCCACGCCGCTGTCCACGAGCTCGTCCCAGCGCTTCTCGATCAGCGTCCCGTTGGTCGTGATGTTGACCGAGAGCCCCCGCTCCTTCGCCGCCCGCACCAGCTGGAAGAGCGGCTTGTACATGAACGGCTCGCCGCCCGTGATGACCAGCGTCTTCGTCTCGATGGCGACGGCCTCGTCGAGCAAGGCGATGGCTCGCTCGATCGGCATCGACTGCGGGTCGTCCCACAGGTCGCAGAACGAGCAGCGCAGGTTGCAGCCACGGTTGACCAGGAGCAGCAGCGTGCGGGGCTTGCTCGGCTCGCGCACGGGGAGGTGAGCCTCGATGGCGTCGACGTCGTGGGGCAGCGCGACCGCCGACTCGGGTGCGCGACCTCCGGACCGGGCGGTGACCACCTCGTCGTTGTAGTCCCCTCCTCGACCGGTGCCTCGGTACAGATCGATGTACCGCCGGGCGATGGGTGTCCAGTCGTAGAACCCGACGAACTCGCGAGCGGCTCGGCCCATACGCGCCCGCTCGGCCGGGTCGCGCAGGAGCCCCGCGACGGCATCCGAGAACGCCTGCGGCTCGTCGGCGATGGCCAGCTCGTGGCCGGCCGTGTAGCGGATGCCCTCGGCGCCCTTGGTCATCGAGACGCAGGCCTTGCCGGCGGCGAAGTACTCCAGGAGCTTCATCCGGGTGCCGCCGCCGCTCGGGACCGGGCACAGGCAGACGTCCGCGGCCTGGATCCAGCGGGGCAGGTCGTCCACGGGGCCGGTGAACGTGATGCGCGGATGGGCGTAGTAGGTCGGCGGCGACAGGCCGGCGATGACGCACTGGACGTCCGGGACCTGCTTCTCGAGGCGCGGCAGCAGCTCCTCGGCGATGAACTGGACCGCCTGGGTGTTCGGCCAGTAGTGCAGCGTGCCGTGGAAGAACAACAGCGGCGTCTCGGGCGAGAACCCCAGTCCGTACCGCAGCATCCGGCCCCGATCCGCCTGGTAGCTCAGCGTGTCGACGCCATGCGGCAGGACCGTGATCTTGTCGTCGTCGATGCCGGCCTCGACCATGCGGACACGGTCGTCGAGGCTCACGGCGATGACCTCGTCGGCTCGCCGCAGCGCGAACAGCTCGAGATCCCGAACCCGTCGGAGCTCCGAGCCCGACAGGCCCGTCACGTCCTCGAGCCGGTCCCACTCGACGTTGTGCTGGACGATGGAGCAGCGCGCGTCGAAGGTCTTCGCGGCGAGCCAGCACGGAAGGCCGTACCCGGGGAACTCAGCCTGGAAGACGTCGATCTGTTCCTTGGCGCCGACGTACAGCACCCGGCTCCACCACTGCGGGTCGAACTGCGGCCGGTACATGAAGAGCTCTTCGCTCGGGTAGCCCACGCGCGCCGCGACCCGCTCGGCCAGCGCGGGCCAGCGACCGAGGACGGGCCACTCCTGGGCGGCTCGGAACCGGCGTCCGTAGGGGACCTCGCGCACCCGACCGTCCTCGTAGGCCAGGTAGTGGTCCTTGTCGTCGGTCACCACGAACACGCTCGCGCCGAGCAACGACAGGTACTCGGCCGTCCGGACGATCTTCACGGCCGCGCCATGGTTCGTCGGGTACAGGTCGCCCCGCGTCACGATGGCGATGCGGAGCCCGGGCAGGACCGCGTTCATCCGCCCTCGGCCGCCCGGATGGTCGCGGCGACGTCGTCGAAGCCGCCGTACCCGATGAAGCCGTCGACCACCTTCATGTCCGGCCCGACCAGCACCCAGGCCGGCCAGCCGAAGCTGTCGTCGCCGCTGATCTCCTGTAGGTCGTCGTTGAAGACGGCGTACGCGAAGCCCTCGTCCTGGAAGACGGGCCCATGCGAGCCATAGGTCTCGATCCAGAGATCGATGGTCTCCGGGTCGGCGGGCTGGAGCGGGTCGGACAGGCTCACACCCATGTAGGTCACCATCTGGGCGTCGATGCCCTCGGCGGCCAGTTCTTCCTGCAGCGCGCCGAAGTCCGCGGCCATCGCCTGGCACGGTCCGCAGTTCGGCTGCGAGCTGTCGATGACGAGCCAGCGCCCGTGGAAGTCCCAAAGGTCGACGGTGTCCTGGCACTGATCGAGCAGGCGCACGTTGGGGAACGTCGAGCCGATCTCCAGGTCGTAGTCCAACTCGAGATCGCCCGGGTCGTCCTGGGGCCAGCCGCCGACGTAGGGGGTCTGGCGAGGCGCCCACGGGTCCGGCAGCAGGGTCTCGCTCTCGCGGTACGACATCGTCCCGACCGCCGCCAGATCCATCAGGCCGCCGTCGGAGAGCTCGCTCACGCTGCCCCAGGTGAAGCTCGCCGACTGGCCCTCCCAGACCACCTCGACGTCCGTCACCTGGCCCAGGCGGTAGTTCGAGCCGCTGGTCCGGAAGATCGCCTCGTCGTTCCAGCCCCACCACTCCGGACGCTCGGCGCCCGCGGAGCTGATCTGCTCGAAGCAGTCCAGCCCTTCTTGCATCGTGGCCGTGCCGCCCGTGAAGTGGTCGCAGTCCGGGCACAGGTAGCCGCGGTCGAGCCGCTCGAGCCCCTCGTACGTCCGGCGGTACGAGCAGTCGAAGAGCCCCGCCGCCTCGGCCGTCTCGTCGAAGTCGAGCGTCCAGGTGACGTCGCTAGACAGCTCCACGGCCGGCAGCGTCAGCTCGGCCGCCGGCTCCTCAAGCTCACCGCAGGACCCCACGTGCTCGGAGTCCACCGGCGAGTCTTCGACCTCTGGCGACGAGTCCACGAGCGGCTCGGACGAGTCCCCGACGGGCGAGGTGCAGGCCAGGAGTAGGGTCAGCATGCCGAGGAGGATAGCCGGGAGGGGGATGTTCCTCTTCCACGAGCTCCACGTCGACGACGATGTGCTGGAGGTCCGCCAGGATCGGCGGACATACGAGCAGGCCCGCGATCTGATCGAGGCGATCCTCGCGGTCCCGGAGTCGCTCGGCCAACGGATGGCGCTGCGCGTCCGGCACCACTTCGCCCGCGCCGCCCTGACGTTCGAGGGCCCCGACAACGCGCTGGTCCGCTGGGAGGAGAGGGGTCACGAGATCGGCGCCCACGCCCACCGCCGGCACATCCGCACCACGCGGGACGCTCTGGTCGCCGCCGGGGTCCGCGACCTGCGCGCGGTGGTGCCCGGACTGATCCGCTGCAGTCGGTCGCGAGCGGCTCGCATCACCCGCGCCTGCGAGGGCCTGGGGTTCAGCTACATCAGCGACCAGCTCCAGTTCGGCAGCTTCCCGTACGCCGGTCGGGTGCCCTGGCGGCCCGCCCGCGACCTGTCCGGTCCCGGCAACGGACCGTTCGTGTTCGTGGACGTCTCGGTGAACCCGTTCGCGTGGGGCCTGTTGCGCCAGACGCCGACCGGGGTCGAGCAGACGTTCGGGCTCCGCGACGAGCACTTCGCGCTGCTGGGCGAGCAGCTGGCGGCCTGGCAGGAGCTGCCCACGACGAGCCCGCTCGACTACTTCGGCTACCCCTTCCACGAGCACCAGCACACGGCCGGTCCCTACACGCTGGCTCCCGACGAGCGCAGCCTGACCGCGTGGCACGACTTCGTCGCGGGGCTCAGCGACGTCCAGATCGTCCTGCCGCGGGAACTCGCAGCCAAGGCGGCCCCCGAGTCGCCCCGACAGCGCGCCGCGTCCCGGCTGGACCGCCGGGATCTGCGCTACGACCTGCCGTCGTGGCTCGAGGACCGGATGCCACACCGTGCCGCGACCCAAGAACGGCCGATGGGACGCCGTGGGCCGCTGCGGATCGACCGCCATGGCCCCCTGCGCCCCCGACTCGCGGTCGTGGTCAGCCACGCCGGGCGCAAGGGCGGGACCCGAGAGCTCCTGAAGCCCTGGGGGCTCTGGCCCGACGACCTGCCCGACGTGGCGTTCTACTTCTGGGACCGCGGCGGCGCGCTGCACCCCGGAGAGCCGCACCATGCCGACGAGCTGGTCCAGGTGTTCGAGCGCGCCCAGACCGAGGGCGTGCCCGTCGGGATCCTGACCTGGAGCGCGGGCCTCATCCCGGCACTGCGGGCCCTCAATCGCATCGAGCCCGCCTTCCTGATCGACTCCGAGGGACCGGCTGACCGACTGTCGATCACGCCGCGCTCGGACGAGCCGGACGAGCTCGGCCACCGCTCACGACTGACGGACCGGACCGTGGACGCCTGGGAGCCCTGGCGCCGCATCGAGAGCCTGGCCTGCCCGTACCACCGACTCCAGGGCCGGCTCGATCACATGCACGGCCGCTGCGACACCCACGCCCGGATCCTGGTCCGCGCGACCGGCGGAACCCTCCACACCGTGGACGGACGCCTCGGGGATCATCCGGACGTCGTCCGAGCCCTGCTGAGCGAGGTATAGACGGGACATGCTGCTGTTTCTCGCGCTCGCCGCCTGCAAGTCCACCCGCCCCAGCGGCGACGACGACGACTCCTCCGGGGACTCGACCGCCGACAGCGGCCACGTCGGCGACTCGGCGCCGTACGAGGGGCCGGCCTCCAGCCTGCTCTTCCACGGCTCGGGCCGGGACAACGTCGACCGGGTGCGCATCGACCGCGACACCGGGACGCCCATGCTCGACGTGGGCGCCGGCGACTTCACGGTCGAGTTCTTCTTCAAGGGCGCCGAGGCGGACAACCGCGCTCCGGCCCTGAGCTGCGGCTCCGGCCACTGGAACCGCGGCAACGTCGTCTTCGACGCCGGTCGGAAGGACAGCGACGGCTTCGGCCTGTCCTTTGGCGCCGGCAAGGTCGGCTTCGGCGTGAACGTCGGTCCGCAGGACGCGCTCGTGTGCGGTGGGTCCAGCCTGCTCGACGGCGCCTGGCACCACATCGCCGCCCAGCGGAGCGCAGACACCGGGAAGATCTGGTTGTTCGTCGACGGCGAGATCGAGGGCGTGTTCT
This sequence comes from Pseudomonadota bacterium, assembly GCA_024228935.1. GTDB lineage: Bacteria > Myxococcota_A > UBA796 > UBA796 > CAJQPC01 > JAAESX01. The sequence continues at coordinate 6,397 of JAAESX010000280.1, read as the reverse complement.
ACGGCCCGACCGGCGACGTGAGCTACCCGGACGGCGAGCCCCCCGCGGCGACGTGCGGCGAGGCCGGAGACGCCCCCTGCGTCAACGACCCCTACCTGGTGCTCTCGGCGGAGAAGCACGACCTGGGACGCGACAACCCGTCGTTCGCCGGCCAGATGGACGAGCTGCGCATCAGCACGATGCTGCGCTACGACGCGCCGTTCACCCCGCCCCGGCTGCCCTTCGTCGAGGACGGCCAGACCGCCGGCCTGTACCACTTCGACGAGGCCGCAGGAGCCGTGCTGGGGGACAGCTCGGACAACGGCACCGACGGGGAGCTCCTCATCGGAGGCGCGCCCCAAGGACCCGAGTGGGTCGAGGACACGCCGTTCGGGCAGTAGGCCTCAGCGGCGGCGACGCAGCAGCAACCCCAGCAGGATGAACGCGGCGCCCGAGACGCCGTGGCAGCCTCCGGTGACCCAAATGGCGCCCGGGGTTCCGCGATCGGGCTCGACGCCGGTGTCGACGTCCGAGTCGCCGGAGTCACGACCGGAGTCCCCCGTCCTCTCCTGTGGCATCCGGCCGCCGATGTCCTCGCTCCCGGACCCGCCGTACATGCCGATGTCGCTGCGCCCACCCCACACGTCCTCGAGTGACGGGTCCCCCGCGTCGATGACCGGCGAGTAGTCCCTGGGGATGGGCAGCGTGGAGCAGTCGTTCGGGTCGAAGGCCTCGTACAGCGGCTCCTCGAACACGGCGTGCGACCCGGGGTCGGCCCCGTCCACCGGCAGCGCGACGTCGAACCACAGGTTGTAGTCGAGCTCATCGAGCGAGGTCTCGTGAACGGCCAGGCCCACGTCCGAGCCTTCGACGAGCGTGTTGAACATGCGCAGGGGGTCGGCGGCGTCGACCTCGACGGCCCCGTATATGTTGCCGCTGAACGTGACGTTCTCGATGACGGCCCCGTTGCCGGCCTGGGACGACACCGCCGAGGAGCTCGAGCCTCCCTGGAAGACCGAGTTTTGGAGCGACAAGGCGCCATCGACAGCGAACAGGTCCCCCCCGACGCCCGAGGAGCTCCGGCAGACCTGGCTGCGACGGACGACGGTGTCGACACCATGTGCGGCGATGACCGCGCCCCCCGCCGTGCTGGTGTTCTCCGCCGCGACCAGCCGCTCGACGTCGAGCGTCCCGCCGAGCTGGTAGAGGCAGCCCCCGGTGTAGGACCAGCCGCTGGTGCAGCTGACATCGGCCAGCGTGGTGTCCGCGCCGTTCTGGACGTAGATGGAGCCACCCGCGGAGCCCGCCCGGTTGAACTCGAAGTCCGAGCCCTCGACGTGGAGTCGTGCGTCGCCGGAGTCCAGGCGGATGGCGCCGCCGTTCTCCGCATAGAGGTCACGGAACACGCTGCCGGTGACGTCGACGTCCGCCGACCCAGCCGTGGAGATCACGGCCACGCCCCCCGTGCTGCCGCTCCCGCTGAAGATCACGTCGGTGAACGTGAGCGTCACGGCGCCCGACGTGTTCTCCGACGCGACGATGTAGGGGTAGTCGGGGTCGTCGGACGAGCAGTCCGAGAACGTGGTGCTGCGGAACTCGACATCGGCGTCGATCAGCCAGACCGGATGGGTCGGGTTGGCGGGCGCCGCGGCGTGGTGCTCGACGCCTTCGAACGAGACCGTGTCGACGACGATGCTGGCGTCGTCGGCCCGAAGTGCGACGTAGTGGGGCGTCGAGGTCGTCCCGAACGACAGCGAGGACATCGTCAGCCGCCCAGGACCGACCGTCCCGTCGACGCCGTCAAACCACAGCGGCGGCATCTCGGTCTCGGGCGTCGCCCCGCGGAAGGTCAGCCCTTCGGTCTCGACGAGGATGCCAGTGCCGATCCAGTCCGTGCCGAAGTCGGAGGCCCAGTGGAACTCGACCACATCTCCCGGGACGGCTCCTTCTCTCCAGGCATCGTCGCGGTAGCCCGTGACGGTCCAGATCGTGGAGGCGTGCGCGAGACCGATGAGGAGGACCACGCCCGGAGTATAGACAAGCCGGGCCAGGGCGATGGTTACGCCTCGCTCTCCACCGCGGCGAGGACCGCCCCACCCTCGACGACCTGCCCGATCGACACGGGCAGGGCGGTGACCACCCCGGCCGCCGGAGCGCGGATCGCCTGCTCCATCTTCATGGCCTCGAGGACCAACAGGAGCTCGCCCGCCTGGACGGTCTGCCCGACCTCGACCTCGACGCGCAGGACGGTCGACGCCATCGGCGCCACCAGCGCCCCCTCTGGCACCTGGTCCGCGGGGTCCGGGAACCGCTCGTCCTCGACGAGGCAGACCTCGCCCTCGGCGGTCCGAACCCAGATCTCAGCCCCGTTGCGGACCACACGGCCATGCGTGAGCACACCGTCGATCTCACAGGAGATCGCTGGTCCGTCGACGGTGACGTCGCAGACCTTGCGGCCGTCGATCTCGTAGTGGGCTCCGCGGTCGAGCCAGGAGACCGGGCGCCCGTCCAGCACGATGGCGCCAGGCCGGAAGCGACTGTTCCTCCAGCCCAGCGGGACCTGCGGCAGCCGGCGCGGGGTCGTGGCCAGCCGATGCGCGACAGCCAGGACCTCGCCCGAGACCACCGGGACGGCGAGGAACTGCGCCTCGAGCCAGCCCGTGTGCAGGTCGGCCTCGACGAAGTCCTCGTGGGCGATGATCGCTGCGAGCTGCGCGCGGTTGGTCTTCAGCCCGAGCACGCTGAGCTGCCGAAGCGCCGACCGCATCAGCCGCCTGGCCACGCGGCGGGTCGAGCCGTGCGTGATGATCTTGGCGAGCATCGGGTCGTAGTTCACCCCGACGACCGAGCCGGTCTCGACGCCGCTGTCGACGCGGACGCCCGCGAGCTCGGGCAGGTGCCAGTCCAGGACGGGCCCACTCTGAGGCAGGTAGTCCGACGCCGGATCCTCGGCGTAGATCCGGACCTCGATGGCGTGACCCGTGATGGACCAGACGGGGCCCGCGTGGCCGCCGTTGCTGATGTCGAGCTGCTTGGCGACCAGATCCATCCCCGTGATGGCCTCGGTCACGCCGTGCTCGACCTGCAGCCGGGTGTTCATCTCCAGGAAGAAGATGTCCTCGCCGGACACCAGGAACTCGACGGTCCCGGCGCCGACGTAGTCCACCGCTTCGGCGGCGCTGACCGCGGCATCGCACAACCGCTTGCGCAGCTCGGGGGTCACGATCCAGGAGGGTGCCTCTTCGACGACCTTCTGGTGGCGACGCTGGATCGAGCACTCGCGCTCGTGCAGCGCGATGACCTTTCCGTGCGCGTCCCCGACGACCTGGACCTCGATGTGACGCCCGTTCTCGATGAAGCGCTCCAGAAAGACGGTGTCGTCGCCGAACGCGCTGCCCGCCTCGCTGCGTGCGGACGCCAGGGCCTCGTCGAACTCCTGGGGCGAGCGGACGAGACGCATTCCTCGACCCCCACCGCCAGCCGACGCCTTGATCAGCAGCGGGTAGCCGACGGTGTCCGGGTCGTCACCACCGGGCACGACGGGTACGCCTGCCGCGATCATGCGGGCGCGGGCCTCGGTCTTGGAGCCCATGGCCCGAATGGCGTCCGGCGAGGGTCCGACCCAGGTCAGGCCAGCGCCCAGGACGGCCTCGGCGAAGTCTGCGTTCTCGGACAGGAACCCGAAGCCCGGGTGGACATGGGTGCAGCCGGTGCGCCGAGCCGCGTCGATGAGCTTGTCGGCGTCCAGGTAGCTCTCGGCCGGGGTCGCCCCGCCGATCGAGACCGCGACGTTGGCCGCGCGGGTGTGCGGCTCCCCCCGGTCGGGATCCGAGTAGACCGCGACGCAGGGAGTCCCCAGCTCACGACAGGTTCGGGCGATGCGAGCGGCGATCTCGCCGCGGTTTGCGATGAGGACCTTCAATGTCGGAACACTCCCCACGTCGACGTGCCCTGGACGGGCGCCGAGTGGCACGCGGACAACGCGATGGCGAGCACCGTCCGCGTGTCCCGGGGGTCGATGATGCCGTCGTCCCACAGCCGCGCGGTGGCGAAGTAGGGAGACGACTCCTTGTCGATCTGCTGGTGGATCATCTTCTGCATGAAGGCGAGCTGGGCCTCGTCGACCTCGACCCCCTTCCGCGCGGCGCCCTGCCGCTTCAGGATGGCGAGGACCCCGGCCAGCTGCTCGCCGCCCATGACCGCGATGCGGTGGGTCGGCCAGGTGAACAGGAACCGCGGGCCGTAGGCGCGACCGCACATCGCGTAGTTTCCGGCGCCGTAGCTGTTCCCGATCATCACCGTCAGTGCGGGCACGGTGCTGTTGCTCACCGCGTTGATCATCTTGGCGCCGTTACGGATGATGCCGGCCTGTTCGACCTGCGAGCCCACCATGAAGCCCGTGATGTTCTGCAGGAACACCAGCGGGATGTTCCGCTGGTTGCAGAGCTGGATGAACTGGGCGCCCTTGTTCGCGCTCTCGCTGAACAGCACCCCGTTGTTCGCGACGATGCCGACCCGGTAGCCCGCCAGATCGGCGAAGCCGGTGACGAGCGTGGTGCCGTACAGCGGCTTGAACTCCAGGAACCGCGAGCCGTCCACGATGCGCGCGATGACCTCGCGCACGTCGAAGGCGGTCCTCAGGTCCGGGGGCACGATGCCCAGGAGCTCGTCGGCGTCGTAGAGCGGGTCGTCGCCGGGCCCACGGGGGCCCGGCCCCTCCTTGTCCCACTGCAGGTTCTCGACCAGCTCGCGACCGATCCGGATGGCATCGAGCTCGTCCTCGGCCAGGAAGTCGGCCAGGCCGCTCTGCCGCGCGTGCATCTCGGCGCCACCCAGCGTCTCGTGGTCCACGACCTCGCCGGTGGCCATCTTCACCAGCGGCGGCCCGGCCAGGTAGACCTGCGCCGCCTCCTTCACGAAGACCGTGTAGTCGGACATCCCGGGGATGTACGCGCCGCCCGCCGTCGAGCTGCCGAACACCAGGCTGATGGTGGGCAGCCGGTCGCGGCTCTTGCGGGTCAGATCCCGGAAGCCCTCGCCGCCTGGCACGAAGATCTTCGACTGGTTCGGCAGGTCCGCCCCACCCGACTCGATGAGCGAGATGCTGGGCAGCCGGTTCTCGCTGGCGATGTCCGCCAGGCGCTTGGTCTTCTTGACCGCGATCTCGTTGATCGAGCCGCCCTGGACGGTGGCCTCGCTGGCCGTGATGACGCACTCGGTCCCGCTGATGACGCCGACACCGCCGACCATCCCGGCGCCGGACTTGATGAGGTCCACCCCCTTGCCGGCCAGCGCTGAGAGCTCGAGGAACCAGCCGTCGTCGTCGAGCAACATCTCGATGCGCTCGCGAGGCAGCAGCTTCCCGCGCTTCAGGTGCCGAGCGTTGTAGCGCTCGCCTCCACCCTCTCGCGAGGTGGCGAGCTCGTCCGAGAGCGCGGAAGCGGCCTCGGTGTTCGCGGCGTGGTTGGCCGCATAGGTCGGGTCCGAGGGGTCGACCCGCGTGCGCAGCGTCCTCATGCCACGTCCAGGATGGCGCGCGCCTGCTCGGGCGAGGCCACCGTACGACCGGCATCGCGGGCAATCTGGACGAGAGCCTCGACGAGCGGTCCGTTGCCCGACGTCTTCTCGCCCGAGGGCAGGTAGAAGGTGTCCTCGACGCCAGTCCGAAGGTGCCCGCCGAGCTCGGCGCTGGTGCGATGGACGTCCCACACCTCCTGGCGGCCGATGAGGATGGTCTGCCAGGCGGCGTCATCGGGAAGCTCGTCGACGAGGAGCGGCAGCCAGGCCGACTTCGCCGGCATCCCGCTCGCGACCCCCATCACGAGCGAGACGTGGGGATGGGCCCCGAGCATGCCCACCTGCTGGAACATCTTGATGCTGCGGACGATGCCGGTGTCGAAGCACTCGCACTCGGGGGTGATGCCGAGGGTGTTCATCGCGTCGAGGAAGCGCTGGACCTTGGGCACCGGGTTGTCGAACAGCATCGGCGGCCAGGCCCACGTGCCGGACCGGCGCGCCTTGAGGTAGTTGAGCGAGCCCGCGTTCAGCGCGGCCACCTCGGGCTTGCAGCGCTCGAGGCACGCGACCGGCCCCGAGATGTCGTCGCCGAAGACGCCGGTGCTGAAGTTCAGCAGCACGCCGGGGCACGCGTCGCGGATGGCCTGGGCGATCTCGGCGACGGTGTCTGGATCCCAGGTCGGCATGTGCCCGAGCCCCGGGCGCTGGTCCCGGAAGTGGCAGTGCATCACCGTGGCGCCAGCGTCGAAGGCGTCCTTGGCGGCCTGGGCCATCTCGGCCGGGGTGACCGGGACAGGGTGCTGCGCGGGGTTCGTGAGCACGCCGGTGAGCGCGCAGGTGACGACGCAGACGTCGGACGATTCGGACACGGGCGAGGCCCTCCGAGGCGGTTTAGAGGTGC
>JAAESX010000279.1 GCA_024228935.1 Pseudomonadota bacterium | reverse complement strand
GCAGGAAGAGCAGGAAGAGCAGGAAGAGCAGGAAGAGCAGGAAGAGCAGGAAGAGCAGGAAGAGCAGGAAGAGCAGGAAGAGCAGGAAGAGCAGGAAGAGCAGGAAGAGCAGGAAGAGCCCGCGCCCGAGTTCGTCGAGGTCGTCCCCGAGGTCGCTCCCGAGCCGGTCGTCGCGGACCCGATCCTGGACGTCTCCCCCGACGACGCGATGGTCTGGATCCCCCACCCCTGGTGCCGGTGGATGCGGGTCGACGACGCCCAGGACCTGCTGGCCGAGCTGCCCGAGGACCTGCGGCTCCACATCCTGGCCGGCGGGTACGTGCCCGAGAGCGCGCTCGTCGGCGGGGACCTGTCGCTCGTGCTGGCCGAGGCCCCCGAGCAGGCCTCGCTCGTGGTCACCGCGCACCCGGCGGACGTCGTCGAGGTCGACGGAGCCCCGGTTCCGCTCCAGGACGGCACGCTCATCGCGACGGTACCCATCGCCGAGCTGACCGTCACCGTCACCGGCGGAGGACGGGTCGAGACCCATGAGCTGTCGCCGGCGAGCGGGTACGCGCTGTGGCTCCGGACCAGCGAGCCCGATCCGCTGCGAGTCCAGTTCCCCGTGAACAGCTCGACCCTGCAGGCGGCGCAGCGAGCCCAGATCCAGACCATCGCCGAGAACGTGAGTGGCTGGTCCCTCCAGGTCCAGGGCGGCGCCTCGCCCGAGGGCGATCCGGTCCGAAACCTGGCCCTGGCGAACGCCCGCGGCGAAGCGGTCGCCGCCGCGCTGATCGAGGCGGGCCTGCCCGCAGACCGCTTGACCTACCTGCCCGCCCAGGCGCCCGCCGAGTCCGACGAGGACTTCGAGTGGCTCCGCTTCGCCACCATCACGCCGATCGAGGAGGCCCCGTGATCCTCGCACTCCTTCTCCAGGTGACCCCGGCGTCGGCCCAGGGTCCCGTCGGCGCCGCCGTCCTGCTCGCGGCCCGCGGCGACGTGCAGCTCCGCGAGCCGGACCTCCACACCCTGGTTCTCGGCGAGCGGCTCGGCGAGGGCTCGCTCGTCTGCACGGGCCCGGAGTCCTTCGCCACCGTCCGCCTGGCCGTCTCGATCGACGGCGGCCAGCACGACGACGTGACGCTGCTGCCCGAGACCTGCCTGCGGGTCGTCACCACGGCGAGCCACCCCTCGACCCGCGAGTCGGTCCTCAGCCTGGAGAGCGGCTCGGTGACCCTCCGAGCCGTCGACGAAGGCGACAGCGGGAGCGTCGTCGTGGAGACCTCGTCGGGCACCACCCGCGGCGAGGGCGGCGGCTTCCGCGTGCACATCGAACAGGGCGCGGCTCGCACCGAGGCCCTGTACAACGGCGTCTCCGTCGAAGGTGCCGGAAAGCAGGTCCAGGTCGACGCCGGTTTCGGGACGCGCGTCCGGGCCGGCGAGATTCCCCAGGTGCCGCAGAAGCTGCCGGACCCCGGCACCCCGACCGCGCCCACCGACCTGCAGGTCCTGCGCGTGGCCGACTTCTCCTGGCGGCCGGTGCCCGAGGCGCTCGCCTACCGCATCGAGTTCGCCACGACCGAAGACTTCTCCGACCTCCTGATGGCGGACGAGGCGCCCACCGCGCTGTACGAGCCCGAGCTGTTGTTCCTGCCGTTCCGGATTCCCGGGCTGCACTGGCGCGTCACGAGCGTCGACAAGTACGGCTTCATGGGCATCCCCAGCGATCCCCGTGAGCTGCGCTTCCCCGCGGGGGTGGGCCCATGATCCTGTGGCTCCTGCCCGCTGCGCTCGCCGACGGCCCCGAGCTGGCGGCCGATCCGTACCGACCGCAGGCCGGTGAACAGACGCTGGTCGTCCAGGACGCGACGCGAGGCCCTGATCTCGCTGCCGGCGCTTGGATGCACCACGTCCGGCAGCCGCTGGTGTACATCGAGGACGACACGAACGAGGTCACCGAGCTCGTGCACGCCGCGACCGCGCTCGATCTGGCGGCGGCTTGGGGGTTCGGCCGATTCCGCGCCCAGATCGGGGCACCGATCTACCTGGCCTCGAGCGGGGACCTGCAGGCGGACCGGGGAGCCGCGGTGGGGGACCTCGGCCTCGACGCCCGCGCCTGGCTCCTGGGGAACGATCGCGCGGACCTGGCCGCCATCGGACGCCTGGGGGTCGGCTGGGGCGGCTCGAGCGTGCAGCTGGGCGAGCCCGGCATCGGGTGGGAGCTGGGGCTGGCCGGAGGCGTCACCGCTGGGCCGGCCCGGGTCGTCGCGAACGCCGCGTACAAGGGCAGCCCCGGCGTCGAGCTCGAGAACGTGGACCTGGACGACGCCCTGCGCTGGGGCCTGGGCGCCCACGTCGGCGAGGACACGGGGGCGAGCCTCGAGCTGGTGGGCCAGGCGGCCTGGCGCGAGCTGACCAACCGGGCCGCGCGCCCGGCCGAGCTGGCCGTGACGGCGTGGACCGGCCTGGGTCCGGGCCGCGCCCGAGTCGGCCTGGGCACGGGGTTGAGTCCGGGAATCGGCTCGCCGAAGTTCCGGGTCGTCGCGGGATACGAGGTCACCTGGGAGTCGCCCTCGGAGTAGGCTTGTCGCCATGATCGTGACCGTCCCCAGGAATGGGAGCCCTCTCGCCATCGGGCGCGCCCCGGCGAACGCCGTCGTCATCGACGATGACACCGTCAGCTGGCACCACGCCATGGTGTGGTCCGACGGCGACGGGCTGTGGATCCAGGACGCGGGCTCGAGGAACGGCACCTTCATCGGCGAGTCGCGCGTCACTGCCAAGGCGCGCCTCGAGGACGGCGCCACCGTCCGGGTCGGCACCACGGTCACCGTGGCCTTCCGGATCGGCGAGCCGGTTCCCGACGCCGAGTGCTGGCTCGTCGAGGACGTCCAGGACGGCATCTCGCGCCCGGTCGGCGGCGATCGGTTCGCGCTGGGGCCGTCCGGCGACCTGACCGCACCGATCGACGCAACGCTGCTGTTCACCGGCCCTGGCGAGATCTGGCTCGGCGAGGACGGCGACGATCGACGCATCGCCGTCGACGAGGAGTTCAGCCTGGGTGGCCGCGTCTTTCGCGTGAAGCGAGCGGACTCCACCCACGCCCCGACCGTGGAGGCGACCGGCGACCGATACCCCTACCGGCTGGAGGCCACGCTCGACGGACCGCGCGGCGCTGAGGCCCGGGTCGTCGACCTGGACCGTCGCGTCAGCCACGTCGTCACGGCCGAGAACCGCGCCATCCTGCTCGTCCTCCTCGGCCGGAAGGTGCTCTCGGACTCGAAGCAGGTGCGCGAGGAGCGCGGCTGGATGGCCGATCACGACGTCGCCCGTGGCCTGTGGGGCCGCAGCTGGAGCGACAAGTCGATGAACAACCTGAACGTGCTCGTGCATCGGGTCCGCAAGGAGATCCAGGGTGCCGGCCTGGACCCCTGGTTCCTGGAGAAGCGCAGCGGGTTCATCCGTGCTCGGCTCGCCCAGGTCGAGCTGGATTAGTCCAGGGACCTCAACAGCGCGGCGTTCCGCCCAGGGATGGCCTCGGTGTCCGGATGCGTCTCGATCGCGCGCGCCACGTCACTCCGCCGGATGAGGTGCAGGGCCGGGTGAGGCGCACGGTTCACCCGGTTCGCCGGGTCGTCGGGTTCGCTGTCGGCGAACACCCAGTGCGGGTGGAAGCCAGCGAGCTGGAGCTCGGGCGCGGCCGCTTCCAGCAGCGCCTCGGTGGCGCCGACCAGGTCGAGGAAGTCGTCGAACGACTGCTCGGGCACGACGATGACGGTGGTCTCCGCGACGTCGTCCGCGATCACGCCGGCCTCGTGCAGGACCTCGGCCAGGAGCTCGGCCAGGTCGTCGGTGGCGGTCGAGCGGGCCTCGACGAAGCGCACCTTGCCGGACGCCAGCGGCGAGCGCGCGAACGGACACAGGTTGAGCCGCACGACGAAGTCGGCGACCCACGCCTCGACGGCGGCGAGCCTAGACAGGGTCGAAGCCGGCCATCTCGATGGCCTTGCGGACGTCGGCCTCGGTAGCCGCGCCTTCGACGACGGCCTTCTTGTCGGCCAGGTGCACGACCGCCTTGTCGACGCCCTCGAGCTTGTTGAGGACCTTCTCGAGGCGCCCGCTACAGCCGCCGCAGGTCATGCCTTCGACGCCGACGGTGATCGAGGAGGTGGAGGGGGTTCCGAGCGTGTTCACAAAGCGCCTCGCGTCTTCGATGGCGAACCAGACCAGGCTCGCGACGAGCAGTGCAGCGCTCGCCACGGCCCAGATCGGATCGCCGTGTTCGTGGGGTAGGACCTCGTCGGGTCCAGAGGTCAGGACCGAGCTGAAGAGCCAGCCGGCCAGGATCGAGCCGATCACGATGGTCGCCAGGTAGATCCCGGTCGTGCGGAGCCCGAAGGTCTTCTTGATCGCCCCGAGCGTCGCGAGGTTCGTCGCCGGCCCCGCCATCAGGAAGACGAGCGCGGCACCGGCCGGCATGCCCCCGGCGACGAGCGCCGCGGAGATGGGGACGCTCGCGGTGGCGCAGACGTAGAGCGGCACCGCGATGAGCAGGACCGCGAACATCGCGGGGAAGCCGCCGTAGCTGCCGAGCGCGGTCAGCCAGGTCTCGGGGACGAGCGTGGTGATGGCTGCGCTGGCGAGGACACCGAACACCAGCCAGCCCCAGATGGACTTGATGAGCAGCACGCCGTGGTCCCAGGCGCCCCGCCAGGTCCGGTCTGTGTGTTCGTGCGGCGGCGGTCCGGCGTCCTGACCCCTGCTGCCGAACCGGTCGGTCAACGCGCCGCCGACGAGGCCGGTCGCCAGCGCGGCGACCACCTTGAAGAGCGCGAAGGGCCAGCCGAGCATGCTGGCGGAGACCATCACCGAGTCGACCCCGGTCTGGGGTGTAGCGATGAGGAAGCCGACGCTGGCGCCGTCGCTCGCGCCGTCTTTCTTCAGGCCGATGCCGGCCGGAATGACGCCGCACGAGCAGAGGGGCAGCGGGATGCCGAAGATCACGGACTTCAGCACGGCGAAGCGCCCGGTGAGGTTCCGGTGCATGAAGTCCGCGGGCAGCAGCTTGTGCAGGAGCCCACTGACGACAGCGCCCAGGAACAGCCAAGGGGCGAACTCGACGAGGACCTCCCAGACCGCGGTCAGGTACGCGCTCATGCCTTGCTCCCATAGCGGGAGAAGACGTCCATGAGCTCCTCGATGGCCTCGGTCCGCTTGGTCTCGTCGCCGGACTCGAAGGCGTCGGCCACGCAGCTCTCGATGTGGGAGCGCAGCAGGATCTCGCCGCTGCGGGCGAGGGCGCCACGAGCGGCGGAGATCTGGGTCAGGACATCGACGCAGTAGTGATCGCCCTCGACCATGCGGCGGACGGCGGCGATCTGGCCCTCGGCGCGCTTGAGGCGGGTGACGAGGCGCTTCTTGGCGGCTGGGTCTTTCATTGGTCGATATACCCTCGAGGGGTATGTAACCCATACCCCCAGGGGGTATTGCAGAATCTGAGCGGGACGCGAATCTTGGGGTTGGACTCGCTACCTTGGTTTTCGGCTCTGGAGCGGCCCTGGTCGCGGGTGCCTCAGCTCGTCCCTCGCCTCGACCCCCTACAGCAAGGGGGGAACTGCGTTCCCCCCCTTTCCACCCCCCCCCCCCCCCCCCCCCCCCCCCCCCCCAGCGGACCCGGGCGCCCCCCCCCCGCACGACGCCCCGCCCCCCTCCCGGAAGGGGGGAACTCGCCCCCCCCCCTTCCCTCCCCCCCCCCCCCCCCCCTTGCCCTGGAGCGGAGTTCGACGGAGGACCCACGAGCCCGAAGGGCGAGCCGGCCCAAAGGGCCGAAGAAGCCCGGCGGCGGGCTGCACGGAAGCTGGAGCGAGGCACGAGCCCAGCTGAGTACAGCTACTCGCCG
>JAAESX010000278.1 GCA_024228935.1 Pseudomonadota bacterium | reverse complement strand
CTTCCTGCTCTTCCTGCTCTTCCTGCTCTTCCTGCTCTTCCTGCTCTTCCTGCTCTTCCTGCTCTTCCTGCTCTTCCTGCTCTTCCTGCTCTTCCTGCTCTTCGGGCTCGCCGCCGCCAAAGCTCCAGCCCACGGCGACCTGCGCGCTGTCGGGCGTGATGCCGTCGACCAGCCAGCGGGCGTCGAGTCGAACACGACCCAGCTCGGCGGACAGCCCCAGGCTCCCGACCGGCTGGACCCCGCCGCCCAGTCCCACGCCGTAGCCCCCCGTCAGGGCCAGATCGACGTCCGGATGCGGACGCGGTGTGATCCGCAGCTCGGGCCTCGCCGCGCCGTGCAGTCCGCCGTCGGCACCGTAGGCGCCCTGGGCCAACAGCTCGACACGGGCGTGCGGGCTGAGCTGGACGCCCGCGGTTCCACCCAGGCCGATGGTCTTCGCGTCCGGCTGGGGGTCCGTCCCGACCGAGCCCAGGCCGTGCAGTCCGAGGATCCAGATCACGGGCGCCGCCCGTTCAGGACATCGGCGGAGCGCACCCCCGACAGCCGCCCGACGAACGTGTGGCCGTCGAAGGTCAGGCTGAAGACGTCGCCGTCGTCGGATCGGAGTGTGAGCACGCCTCCGCTGTAGGTGCCCGTCAGTGGCGTGTCGAGCCCGGCGCCCACGCGCGACGTCCAGGTCGCCTGGATCGCGGCGATCGTCCCCCGGACCTTCAGGTCGTGGCTGCGGCCGTTCATCGTGAAGCGCCAGACCCCGAAGGGCGGGGCGGCGACGGCGGCGGGGGTCCTCTCCACGCTCTCGGATCGCACCGCGGCAATCCCCGGCGCGTACTCGGGCTCGGGCAGGACCGTCGTGGTGACGGGCGCGATCTGCGCGGGTGGGTCGGGCCAGAACGCGACCGCCCCGACCCCCAGGAGTGAGACGACGACCACCCCGACGAGCGGCCAGCGGATGCTGCTCGGCTTCGGCTCGGGCAGGGGGTCGGTCTCGGCGATCAGCGTCGGGTGCGTCGGCTGGGGCAGCTCGGTCAGCTCCGGCCCGCGCAGGTCGCCGTCCGCCAGTCGAGCCCGGAACAGCTCGAAGTCGTCTCCCAGGAACGTGATCGCGCCCTGGGTCGCTTCGACCGAGGGACCCTCGGGCAGGTCTCCGATCACGGTCTCGGGGTGCCCACCGGACAGCTCCGGCGCGGGGTCGGCGAACAGCTTCGGGTCCAGGCCCTCGATCGCGCCGCCGTCCGACATGAGCTCCAGCAGGTCGAGCGCCATCGAGCGAGCGTCCGGGTACCGCTGCGTCGGACTCAGGCGCGTCGCGCGGACGAGCACGTCCCGCAGGCGAGGGGGGACCCCGTCGAAGCGGGACGAGGCCGCGTCCGCGGTGAACAGGTCCACCGGGTTCGCGCGCGTGAGCAGGTGGTAGAGCGTCGCTCCGGTCGCGTACAGGTCGGCAGCCGGGCCGACGGAGCGGGCGTCGAGGCGCTGCTCGGGGGCCATGTACGCCACCGAGCCCATCGCGATGCCGGTCTTCGTCGTCCGCTGGTTGTCGTCGAGCATCGCGATGCCGAAGTCGGCCAGGAGCGCCTTTCCGCGGAGGTCGAGCAGGATGTTCTGGGGCTTGACGTCGCGATGCACGATGCCGGCGGCGTGCGCGGCGGCGAGCGCGGCGAGCACCTGGATCATGAAGGGGAGCGCCACGTCCGGGGCCATCGGACCCCGCTTCCGCAGCCAGTCGGACAGGCTGCCGCCGTCGGCCAGGTCCATCACGACGTAGTCCTGGCCGTCGTCGTGGCCGATGTCGTAGATGCGCAGGACGTTCGGGTGGTCCAGCTGGGCCATCGCCCGGGCCTCGCGTTCCAGGCGGGTGCGAAGCTGGGCCCGCATCGGCCCCTCGGAGCCGCTGATGAGCTTGACCGCTCGATCGACCCCCAGGCGCCGGTCGCGGGCGTGCAGCACACGCGCGGCGCCACCGGCCCCGAGCATGTCGCCGAGCTCGTATCGATCCGCCAGCGCTGCCATACGGGAAGAGACTACGCCGAGGTCCGTCGGCGCGTGAGCAGCACCAGACCCAGGAGCCAAGGGGCCGCTGCGAGCGGCGCCGCCGAGCAGCCCTTCACGCCACCGCCGCCCGCGTAGCCACCGGTCTCCTCTGGCTCGATGAGGTCGGGCTGATCGCCGGGCTCCTCGTCGGGGCCGGTGTCGACGATGGGCTCGCCGGTGTCGATCACGACCTCGGGCTCGACCCGGAGCTCGACCCATGGGGACACGCGGGCGCCGTCGGACGTGCGGGCGCGCAACACGAAGTACTCGGGCACGTCCACCGACACGTCGTCGGGTCCGGCGTGTTCGCTCTCGGCGTCGTCGAAGCGCACGGTCGTCCAGACGTCGCGCAGCTCGGGGTCCTCGCCGGGCGACACGACCACGCGGGATCCGTCGAGCACCAGGGTGGGCGGCGTGGGCGGGTCGTTCGTCGAGTTCACGAAGAAGCAGGCGGTGCTCTTGTCGGCCTCGTCGGTCCAGGCCTGCCAGCAGGTCTCGGTGTCCTCGGGGAGCGTCACCGGGATCGCCCAGTGGACGCGGACGCCGTCGCCGTCGACGGGGTCGGAGACGAACACGCCCTCGGGGGTGTCCGCGCTGAACGTGACGGGCTCGCCGTCGTCGGTCACGAACAGGGTCACGTCGTGGTCTGCAGTCCACACGCCGTCTGCGGGCGAGAGCACCTCGGGGGCGGCCCAGGCCGTGGCGATCAACAGGGTCATGCGTTCCTCCGTGGGTGCAGCGTGACGCCCCGAATCAAGGGGTCGCCTTGCCGCCTGCTTTCAGTTCCGCTGAAAGCGGCGGGCAAGGGGCGCCCTCGACTGGACGTGGCATCCAGACGGTGGAGGAACCCGAATGCTGTTCGCACTCATCTCGCTCTCGTCGGCGCAGGACATCGACACCCTCGAGGTGGCCGGTGGTCACTGGGAGGGCTCGGGTGCGCTCCAACTCGCCCATCCCGTGCTCGGCGAGCAGGGGTCCTTCTACGGCGGTGTCGGCTTCGCGCTGGCGGACGATCCGCTGGTCTTCATCGACGGGAACGATGTCGAGACGGTCATCGTGCATCGGCAGGCCAGCGCTCGCCTGGGCGCCGGCTACACCGTGCACGAGCGGGTGCGTATCGACCTGGCCGTCTCGGGCTACGGGACGAGCGGCCCCGACCTGTCCGGCTTCGCGATGGGCGACATCCGCCTCGGCGCCCTGGTCCGTCTCGCGGGCGACGAGTCGCTCGGGTTCGCCATCGCCCCCAGCGTCGACATCCCGACCGGGAACGACGCGGCCTACAGCGGGGGCACGTTCGGCGGGCAGCTCACCGCGGCAGTGGGTGGTCAGAAGGAGCGTCTGGGCTGGCGGGCCAACGTCGGCATCGACCTGGGCGGCTCGCAGCCGATCGGCGAGGTCGACCGCGGCACGAGCTTCCTCGCGGGGGTCGGCGCCAACGTCGGCGTGACCGAGTCGGTCGACCTGGGCGCGGAGATCACCTCGAGCATCGGGCTCGTCGGCCAGGACGGCTGGCGCAGCAACCCGACCGAGGGCCACCTGTACGGACAGTGGCGCCACGAGAGCGGACTGGGCATCGGTGCGGGCGCGGGAACGGCCATCATCGGCGGCATCGGCGCTCCGGACTGGCGCGTGCTCGGGACCCTCAGCTTCGCGAAGCCCCCCGGGCCCGACGACAGCGATGGCGACGGCCTGATCGACGAGAACGACGACTGTCCGAACGACCCCGAGGACGAGGACGGCTTCCAGGACGGCGACGGCTGCCCGGACGAGGACAACGACGGGGACGGCGTCCTGGACGTCGATGACAGCTGCCCGATGGACCCCGAGGACGTCGACGGCTTCGAGGACGCGGACGGCTGCCCCGATCCGGACAACGACGGAGATGGCTTCCTGGACGTCGACGACCAGTGCCCGCTGGACCCCGGCACGGTCGAGGGCTGCCCTGACGGCGACGCCGACGGTACGGCCGACAAG
Organism: Pseudomonadota bacterium; assembly: GCA_024228935.1. Classification (GTDB taxonomy): domain Bacteria; phylum Myxococcota_A; class UBA796; order UBA796; family CAJQPC01; genus JAAESX01. The sequence goes on along the minus strand of JAAESX010000278.1, from coordinate 7,164 downwards.
GACGACGAGTGCCCGACCGAGGCCGGGCCGCTGGATGCCTACCCGGCGGGCTGCCCGGACCGGGACGCCGACCAGGTCGCGGACGTTCGGGACCAGTGCCCGGATGAGCCCGACGACGACCGCGCGGATCCGATGCGCTCGGATGGCTGCCCGAGCAAGGTGGTCGTGACCAAGGAGAAGATCGAGATCCTCGACAAGATCTACTTCAACACCGGCAAGTCGACGATCAAGCCCGTCAGCTACAGCATCCTCGAGGATGTCGCCAAGGTGCTGAACGCCAACCAGGACATCACGAAGATCGAGGTCGCTGGCCACACGGACAGCGACGACACCGACGAGCGGAACCTGGAGCTGTCGCAGGCTCGGGGCGAGGCCGTCGTGAAGCACATGGCCGACAGGCACGGCGTGGACGCCAGCCGTCTGGACCCCAAGGGGTACGGCGAGTCGATGCCGGTGGTGCCGAACGACACTGCTGAGAACAAGGCCAGGAACCGGCGTGTCGAGTTCGTCATCATGGAGCAGGAGGGCGTCGAGTAGACGCTCGGACGGCGTCGGATAGGGCTTTCGCATGAACCTCTCCGACGCTCGCCGAGCCTGGGCCGCTCGCCAGCGGCTCGCTTCCGACTCCTCGCTGACCGATGTCCCGGGCGGGTGGTCTCGCGCCCTCGGGGGAGTGGAGCCCCACCTGACGATGCGCGCTCGCGTCGACGGCTACCAGCCCGGCGACACGTATGCGGCGATGGCGGACGACGAGCTCTGGGTCGTCCCCGGCGTGCGTGGCTGCATCTGGATGGTCCCGTGAGCGGACGTCTCGCTCGCGCTTCGGACCAGTGATCAGCAGGCTCGTCGTCGCACCCTGCGGGACATCGAGAAGCTGGGGCAGTCGGAGTCGGTCCTCCACACGCTCGGGGACCTGATCTGCCAGGCGCTGGCCGACGGCGGCAAGACCACGGATGCTCTCCGGGCCGCGCTCTCCGAAGACACCACCACCTCGTTCGGGGCAGCCGGGAAGAAGCTCGGCGTGACCACCAACCTGCCGCCGGCGCTGCGTCTCCTGGAGTGGGGAGGCCGCATCCGACGGCGCCAGGCGCACGCCAACCTGGACAACGTCTACGCGTGGTGCCTGACCCGCGAGGACCCGCTGGCGCTCGGCGTCTCCCCGACCGACCCCGTCGAGCAGGCCATGGAGCTCGCTCGACGCTTCTTCGCGTGGGCCTCTCCCGCGAGCCTCTCGGAGTTCGTGGCCTGGTACGGCGGCACGAAGACGAACGCGAAGAAGGCGGTCGCGGCGCTCGGGCTGACCGAGGTCGAGGTCGACGGGCGCGCCTGCCTCGCCGATGGGATGGACCCGGGATCCAGCGCCGACGGTCTGCACTTCATCCCCGCCCAGGACAACCTCCTGTCGCTGCGGGAGTCGATGGCGCTCCTCACCCATCCGGACCACCACCAGCTGCAGCTCCTGGCGATGGGCAGCCGGACGGTCGAGCTCTCCAAGGCGCGGTGGATGCACCAGCGCGTCGTCCTCGAGCACGGCGAGGTCGTGGGGTTCTGGGCTTGGGACCGCGACGCCCAGGATCTGGTCGTCGCGGGGCTCCACCGCCAGCTCGATGCGCCGGCTGGTCTCGCGGACTTCATCCGGGGCCCTCTCGGCGGAGAAGCCAAGAGCAACGCCATCGATGGCCAGAAGAACCAGAAGCAGCGTGTGGATGCCGTCCGGGCGATGGGCCGTTAGTCGCGCCCCTCGACCTCAGGTGACCTCATGCTCCTTCTCGCCCTTGCCTGCTCGACCCCCGAAGACGATGGTCGCGTCGGCCCGCGTGTCCGTCCGCCCCTGAACGAGGACGACACCGCCCTGCTCGACGACACCGGGGACACCGGCGAGGAGGAGGAAGAAGAGGAGGAAGAAGAAGAGGAAGAAGAAGAGGAGGAGGAAGAAGAGCCCGAGGACGAGCCCTGCCCGGCGGGCGTGACGTGCCTCGATGGCGACCTCCCGGCCACGGTCTCTTCGACCACGAACGGCGGCAGCCGCGACTTCGACAGCTACAGCTGCGCCTCGAGCACGGACGAGTCTGGCCCCGAGGAGATCTTCCGCGTGAAGCTGGACGAGCGGGGCTTCCTCGCCGCGGACTTCCGGGAGATGGGCAGCGGCGCGGACATCGACCTGCACATCCTGTCGGATCTGTCCGAAGACGCCTGCATCAACCGCGGTCACCAGGCCGCCGGGGCCACCCTCGAGCCCGGCTACTACTACGTCGTCGCCGACACGTGGGTCAGCAGCGGCGGCGCTGAGCAGAAGGGCAGCTACACGATGCAGGTCGGCGTCGTCACCGTCGACGATCTGGCCAGCGAGGGCATGAGCGAGTCGGTCGCCGACCTGTACCTGACCGCCCTGTCGAACGTCTGGGCCGAGGGCCACACCCAGCACATGGTGCACGGCGCCATCGACTACGAGCTGTACTCCGCCGTCGAGCGCTTCTGGATCTGGGACTTCCCGGCCGAGGAGCCGCTGTGGACGCTCCACGTCACGCACGGAGAGAACTCGGCCAAGAACACCGACCTGGGGTGGGCGGTGCGCTTCAGCAACGTGAACGAGAGCCACAAGTCGAGCCTCGGCATGTTCCTGACCGCCGAGGACTACTACGGCAGCTGGGACCACAGCCTGCGCTACGACGGGCTGGAGTCCGGCTACAACGATCTGGTCCGGAGCCGGGCCATCGTGTTGCACGGAGCGGACTGGGCGCGCCCCGAGATGGTCGACGAGTACGGCATGCTGGGCCTGTCCTGGGGCTGCACGACCGTCGACGACCGCATCATCTCGGACGTCATCGCCGATCTGATGGGCGGCTACGTCTGGAACTACTACGATGACGGCGACTGGTCGGTGAACTCTGACTACCTGTAGGAGCCTCGATGGCTGCCGTCGTTGCCATGCTGCCCACGCCGTACACCGCCGACGAGATCAAGGAGGCCTTCCAGCCCGGGCTGGCGGTCGCCTTCGATCTGACCGACACGACACGACAGGACTGGCTCGTCGAGTCGGCCACCGCGGACACCGTGACCATCGCGTTCACCACCGCCCAGAAGACCGAGTCGTGCGCCTCGACCTTCGAGGAGCTGCGCGCCCACGCTGAGTTCCCCGCCGAGAACACCACGCGCGAGCGGGGCTCGTGGACCACCGCCCTGGGCCCGCTCGAGGGGTGGGCCTACGTCGTCGCCGGCGAGGGCACCACGAAGACGTTCTGGTTCGCCGACGGGCACGCCGGCCCACCGGTTCGGATGACCGTGCAGGCCGGGGACACCGAGGTCTTCCGGATGGAGATGGTGAAGCGGGGGATGCAGCCTTGATCCTGCTGTGGCTTGCTTGTGGAGCCGAGCCCGAGCCCGTCGCGCCGCCGGTCGTCGAGGCGCCGCCTCCGGACGTGCTGTTCATCGTCGTCGACACGCTGCGGGCGGATCGGCTGGGGTCCTACGGTCACGAGCGCCCGACCTCGCCGTTCATGGATCAGCTCGCGGCCGAGGGCGTGCGCTTCTCGGACGCCACCATGCCCGCGACGTGGACCTGGCCAGGACACGGCGCGCTGTTCACGGGCGAGCCTCCCTGGATCAACGGCGCCCACCACTCCGAGGAGGAGGGCGTCCAGAACACCGGAGCTCGCAAGGCTGTGCGAGGGATTCGCGACGAGGTCCCGACCCTCGCCGAGCGGTTCTCCGACATCGGCTACGCGACCTTCGCGCTGGCGGGGAACGCGCTGCTGGCGCCGAGCGCTGGGCTGATCCGAGGCTTCCAGTTCGTCCAGGCCCCGCACCCGGACGAGAAGCTGGTCGAGCTGGTCGGCACGGTGACGCGCATCGAGAAGGACCCGCGGCCGGTGCTGCTGTTCGTGAACCTGATGGCGGCCCACTCGCCGTACCAGCGGCCCGACGTGCCCTGGATCAGCGAGACCGAGCGCACCTGGTGGGACGAGGGCGCCGGACCCGAGTGGCTGCGGCCGTTCCAGCGCGCGCAGGCGGGCGAGCGCGTCCTGGCCACGAACAAGACGCCGGGCTTCGGCCCCGACTTTGCCAAGGACGGCGTCGTCCAGCATCTGCCCCCCGAGGGCGTCGACCTGATCGGACGCGTCTACGACTCGGGTGTCCGCGAGGCCGATGGCCACGTCGAACAGATCGTCACCACCTTTCGCGCGGCCAGCCCCGACGGCATCGTGGTGCTGACCTCGGATCACGGCGAGTACCTGGGTGAGCACGACCTGCTCGTCCACCACAGCACCACCTATCGGCCCGTGACCTGGGTCCCGCTCATCGTGAGCTGGCCCGGACACCTCGAGCCGGCGGTGATCGACACGCCCATCAGCGTCGAGCGCATCGGCCCGACCCTGCTCGAGCTCGTCGGCGGGACCGAGGGGATCGACCGGTCGCTGATCCCGGTGATGGAGGGTCGGGAGGAGGCCCAGCCCATCCAGGCGAAGGCCTGGGTCGATGAGCACCGGTCGCGGACCTACGGCGGCATCTTCTCGTTCCAGTGGTCGCAGTACCGGATCGGGGACCTGGCCTACGTGTTCAGCTCGGGCGGGCACCAGGAGCTCTACGACCTGGAGACCGACCCCCTGATGCTCGTCGACATCGCGGCCACCCATGCCGACGACGTCGCTCGGCTCGAGGCCGCATCCGAGGGCCAGTTCGAGGGTCAGTCGGGCGCCGCGGTGGGCGGAGACATGGATGAGGCCCTGAAAGCGCTCGGTTACGTCGATTAGCTCGCGTTAGACTCCACTCGGCACCCAAGGACCGGAATGCTGCTGCTGTTCGCGGCGGCCTGCACGACGCAGGCTCCGGACTCTGCCACGAAGGCTCCCTGCGCAGTGGACGCCGCGATCGAGCTCGATCGCGCGAGCGGCGTGGTGCCTCTTCCGGTCTCTCTTCGAGGGTCGGCCGAGTGCCTCGACGCCGAGCCCACCTGGGACCTCGGGGACGGGACCACCGCCACCGGCTGGGACGTGGAGCACACCTACCTGGGCAGCGGCACCTTCACGATCACCATGCGGGTCGGTCGCGTCGAGCGGCGGGTCGAGGTCCTGGCTGCACCTCCGGAGTGCCCCGAGCTCCTGGACGTGCAGCAGGTCGGTGAGCTGGGCCACGACGAGCTGGACGAGGCCTCGGGGCTCTCGCACAGCCCGACCGGCGTGCTCTGGACGCACAACGACTCCGGCGACGGACCGCGCCTGTTCGCAATGTCGACCAGCGGCGAGCACCTGGGCACCGTCACGCTCTCCGGGGCCCCGGACGGTGACTGGGAGGACTCCACCCGGCTGGTGGACGCCGAGACCGGCGACGTCACGCTGTTCATCGGCGATATCGGGGACAACGCCGCCGACCGCGAGGCCGTGGTCGTCTACGCCCTGGCCGAGCCGGTTCCGCTCGGGGACACGACGGTCGAGGACTGGGCGGCCATCGAGCTCAGCTACCCGGACGGGCCTCGAAACGCGGACACGCTGATGGTCGATCCGATCGACGGCGCCTTGCTGATCGTCACAGACGGCGGCAGCGTCTACCGCAAAGCGGCCCCGCACGAGGACGGCACGCGGACGGTGATGGAGCACCTGGCGACGCTTCCGCTCGACGTGCCCACGGGCGGCGAGATCAGCCCGCTGGGGGATCGGCTCGCCGTGCGGACCGGGACCGAGGCGTTCGTGTGGCCGGTCGATCGGTCGGTGCCGCTCGGGACATCGCTCGCCGAGGCCGGGTGCGAGCTCGCCATCCCCGACGAGATCCGGGGCGAGGCGCTGGCCTTCGATGCCTCGGGTGCGGGCTACTTCACGGTCAGCGAGGAGCTCCACCAGCCGATCTGGTACACGGGCATCGTGCCGATCGAGCAGCCCTGCGACGGGCTCCAGGCGCACATCATTCGTAGCGCCGACGGCGAGCTGCCGCTGACGGTCGCGTTCGCGGTGGACCCGGCCTGTGTGCCGGCCGGCATCGCGTCGGTCGAGTGGGATCTGGGCGACGAGGTCGTCGTGGGCGAGGAGATCGAGTCCACCTGGCTCGCGAGCGGGGAGTACCCCATCGCGGTCACCGTCACGGACACGGACGGCGCGGTGGCCTACGACTCGACGACGGTGGTGGTCTCGCAGCAGACCTGCCCGGATGTCTCCGACGTCGAAGTGCTGGGCGAGGTCGGCGCGAGTCAGGTCGTCGAGGCCTCGGGGCTGGCGCACTCGCGCGAGGTGCCGGGCGTGCTCTGGACGCACAACGACTCGGGTGGTGTGGGCGACCTGTTCGCACTGTCCGAGGAGGGCGAGCTGCTCGAGACGGTCGAGATCGACATCAACAGCGGGGACTGGGAGGACCTGGCGTACGGCTGGACCGATGCCGGCGGCTGGACCCTGTTCGTCGGCGACGTCGGAGACAACGCCGAGGCGCGCGAGGACATCACCATCTACCTGGTGCCCGAGACCGACCCGAACGCGTACGGCGAGATGACGCTCACCTACGAGGACGGCGAGCCGCACAACTGCGAGTCCATCGCGATCGACCCCCAGACCGGCGAGCTGGTCGTCATCACGAAGAGCTACTCGGGCGACACCCAGGTGTACGTGAAGTCGGCGCCGCACCTGGATGGCGACGTGGTGGAGCTCTCGCTGATCGCCGAGCTGGACACGGCCGAGGACCCGTTCTCGGGCAGCGCCGCGACGACGGCGGCGGACTTCAGCCCGCACGGGAACCTGCTCGCCGTGCGCACCTACACCGACGTGTGGCTGTTCCGCCGGGATGCGTCCGAGACGCTCGCCGAGTCGTTCGACCGCGAGCCCTGTGACGGCGACGCACCGAGCGAACAGCAGGGCGAGTCCATCGCGTTCGCGACGGATGGGTCCGGGTACTTCCTGCTGTCCGAGGGCGAGGACCAGCCGCTCAACTTCGTCGGGCTGGACTAGATGTGTGATCCCAAGAGGTTGTTCAGCTGACCTGGCTGGGTTGCCTCGATCTTGGAGGTAACGCTCCGAGGCTGTGGTGGGGCCTCTCGTCGTTGTAGAAGGCGACGTAGGGAGGCAAGCGCTGTCGGCGCTCTTCGCCGCTGGAGTAGGGCTGGACGTAGGCCCATTCGCCCAGCAGCGTCTTGATGAAGCGCTCCGCCTTGCCGTTCGTCCTGGGCGTGTATGGGCGCGTCCTCGG
>JAAESX010000277.1 GCA_024228935.1 Pseudomonadota bacterium | reverse complement strand
TACGCCGACGACCCGACCATCCTGGCGTGGGAGACGGGCAACGAGCTCGACGCCCCGACAGCGTGGACCGACGCCGTGGTCGCCCACCTCGAGGAGCTCGATCCGAACCACCTCATCGTCGACGGCACCTACGGCGTGAACCCGGACAGCCTGACGAACCCCGACGTCGACATCGTCTCGAACCACTACTACTGGCCCTTCCCCTTCGGCGACGACCTGGCCGCCGCGCTGGAGCACGACCTCGCCACGGTCGCCCAGCAACGCCCCTTCCTGCTCGGCGAGTACGGCTTCGTCGACACCGACCGCATCGAGAAGCTGCTCGGCACCGCCGCCGCCTACGACGAGGTCGCCGGCACCCTGATCTGGAGCCTCCGCTTCCACGCCGTGGACGGCGGCTTCTACTGGCACACCGAGATCGACGACGGCGAGAGCCTGTTCCGCAGCTACCACTGGCCGGGCTTCGACAGCGGCGAGGCCTACGACGAAGCGGCCGTCCTGGCCCTGCTGAGCGACTGGGCCTGGGAGCTCCAGGGCACGGCCGCTCCCCCCGTCACCCCGGGGCCCCCCGAGATCCTCGCGGTCGACGACACGATCGTCTGGCGAGGCTCCGCGGGCGCGCACAGCTACCGACTCCTGCGATCCGACAGCCCGGAAGGCCCCTGGGCCACCGTCGCCGAGGACTTCGACGACGCCCAGGCCGCGAACACCGCCGAGGTCGTCGATCCCGACCCGCCCGACAGCCCGCACTACTACGCCCTCGTCGCCGTGGGCGACGCGGACTCGGAGCCCTCCCCGGCCTACGGCCCCATCACGCCGACCGACACGGTCTACGACCCGCTCGACGACTTCAGCCTCGCCACGCCTGGCGACAACATGACCCTCGACACGACCAACCTGGAGCTCTTCGGCCACGACGCGTCCCGGGCCACCCGGACCAGCACCGACCCCGGCACGCTGACCTGGACCGTCGACGGCACGCTGAGCCAGGCTGCCTTCACGCTCTGGTACTGGCCCTACCAGGACCGCGGCCGCGTCCGTGTCTCGCAAGGCACCCTCAGCTCCACCGAGCTCGGGGGCGACTGGGCCGAGGTCCTCTACGAGGTCACGAACCTGAGCGGTGACACGCTCAGCATCACGGTCGAGGGCGAGGGCGAGGTGTGGACGCCCCAGATCGGGGAGGCGACGCTCACGGCTCAGTGAGCTCGATCTCCTCCTGCATCCGCTCGATCTCGTCCTTCATGCCCGCCAGGAAGGAACGCAGGTCCTCGACCACCAGGTCGACGTGGGCGTCCCCCTGCGACAGGTCCACCTCGACCCCGCCGGTGGTGCTCAGCGCCATCAGCCGACCGTCTTCGTCCTGGCCGGTCCAGGTCGCCGACACCGTGCAGGGCTCGGTCGAGGTCGTGACGAGCTCGAAGCTCCCGTCGGCCGCGCTGGAGACCGTCTCGTCGCAGCCCTGGACCAGCGCCCGCTCGACCGGCTGGCCGTCGAGGTCCACCACGGTGCCCATCACCACGTTGCTGTGGCCCGGCTCGAG
>JAAESX010000276.1 GCA_024228935.1 Pseudomonadota bacterium | reverse complement strand
GCCGGCGTAGCACGCCAGGTACTGCATGGAGGCCTCGTCGATGGCCGAGGCGCTGACGACGATGGTGTACTTCATCGCGTCCTCGGACTCGAGGCGGCGCACGATGTCGACGACCGTGGACTGCTTCTGGCCGACGGCCACGTAGATGCAGATGACCTGCTCGGGGTTGGTGGGGTCACCACCGCCCGTGGTCTTCTGGGAGAGGATCGTGTCCACCAGCAGGGCGGTCTTGCCCGTCTGGCGGTCGCCGATGATGAGCTCCCGCTGGCCTCGGCCGATCGGGATCATCGCGTCGATGGCCTTGATTCCCGTCTGGAGGGGCTGGTCCACCGGCTGACGCTCCACCACGGACGGGGCGTCCTGCTCGATCGGGCGCAGGTCCGACTCGCTGGTGCCGAGCGGGCCCTTGCCGTCGACCGCGTCGCCCAGCGCGTTCACCACGCGGCCGAGGAGCTTGTCGCCGGTCGGCACGGAGATGATCCGTCCGGTGCCCTTCACCTGCTGGCCTTCCTTGACCTCGGTGGCGGAGCCCAGGAGCACGCAGCCGACGTTGTCCTCCTCGAGGTTGAGCGCGACGCCGCGGACGCCGCCCTCGAACTCGAGGAGCTCGTTCATGACGCAGTCGTCGAGGCCGTACACGCGGGCGACACCGTCACCGACGCTGAGCACGGTGCCAACGCTTTGCATGCCACTGTCCTGGCTGAACTCCTCAATTTCCTTCTCGAGGATCGAGGTCACTTCGGCGGGTCGGAGATCCATGGTTCGTTTGCCCTGGCCAATCGCGAGGGCGGGTGTCGTGGTGGACGTCTTGGTGTGTTCGTGG
>JAAESX010000275.1 GCA_024228935.1 Pseudomonadota bacterium | reverse complement strand
GCCAAGGTCTGATCGCTCGGAGCACCGACGGCGGCAAGACGTTTATCTACCTTGGACAGTCGTCCACCATCGGCACGTACCCCTCGGATATCGGAACGTGGTGGTCATGCGGCGACACGGCAACACACCCGCGCGACTTTTGCGGGGTATGGCACGAGGGCCGGATCGTTCTCCTGCACCATTGGGACGCTAACCCTGGCAACGAGGACAACTCGCTCGGAGCGCTCTACCTCGGCGGCTACTCGACGGTCACGCTGCCCGGATTCTCCTCGGCTGTCTATGCTGAGCGCGTCAACTGGGACACGACCTGGCTACCGTTCGACGAGCCGCAGAACGTGGCGGGCTGGTCGCTGTCGGGCGCTGGTACCACGGCGTTGTCAGGCGGCGCCCTAAACATCAGCACCTCGACACAGTCAGCCCTTCACACCGTAGCCCCAACGGGAACCAATACCGAGGGCTTGATCTGCGCCGGTTCGGTCCTCGAGAACTCCGGGGGCTCGGTTCTGTCCGGAACCATCATCGTCAACGTGCGAGTGGCTGATGGGGCGGACGACTACGAAGTCCAACTTCGCATCGGAGGCGCCTCGGCGACTGGCAACATCAAGCTAACGGACATGAACGGGTCCGACATCGGGACCGTCGTACTTGACACGACTGCTGGCGTGGACTTCCTGATCGCCATCTCCGACGCCAACGTGGCGTGGTGGGTTCGCCCTCGGTCGAACGGGTCCGACCGGGAGTGGACGGCGGGCACGGCATCGACAACGCTGACCAGCAACGGCTCGCCAGCGGCCGCACATCAGATCCAGTGGGGTCACGCTGGCGCATCGACGGCGGATTCAGACTGGTTCTCGTTTCACTACACCGAAGCCAGCTACACCGGTCTACACCTCTCGACGGGTCAGACGAACCCCGACGACGTGAACGCGCGGAACTACTCGACGCGCCCCACATACGTGGACGGCGGCGTGTTTGTTCAGGCAGTGGACGGCCCGACGATGTCCACGGACGAATGGAACATCAACACGCGCGCCGACTACGCCGTTGACCGGCTGCTTCCGACGGTGGCCCCTTCGCCTCGGAACACCTGGCGCAGCATCGGAACGGGCGAGACGAAGATAGCGTTCGCGCTTGACCCGACCATCACGGCTGCCAGCCGTTCAGGTAACACCGTTATCGGCGTCGCCGTCATGGGCGCCAACTTCCGGACGTTCTCGATCGAGGGCGACACGGGCGGCGGGTCGTGGTCGCAGCTTGCGACGTTCGACGCAGCCGAGGGCATGGCGTCGATGGCGTTCACCCGTGCGGGCAACTCGCTCGAG
>JAAESX010000274.1 GCA_024228935.1 Pseudomonadota bacterium | reverse complement strand
CCGTGCCTGGGTGGCCGCGAACCGCTGAGAGCACGACAGGGATGTCGCGGATCTGCACGTGCCTCGTCTGTTGAGTCAGCGAGCGTGCGGAATCGACAGGGTTGGTAGGCCTTGTACCAAAAGTAGCGGCTGTACCAAAAGTCGAATGGTAGCAAACTCGACTACTAAAGTTTCCGTCTAATGGTAGTGAAGTTTCACTCAAGGGGTCCGAGTTACCTTTAGATGGAACTTTGATCCCGTCAACTCGAAACTAAGTTTCGCGAGTTTCAAGTAGAAACGTGGCTTTTTAGATATTTTCTGACTCCAGCGGATCGGGCAAAAGATCCTCTTCCCTGGGTTGCTTTGGTTCGATAGTTGCCGCTACCGTTTCTGTATCAAAAATGCCCGCTACCCTTTCTTCATTGCCAAGAGTCCTTTGACCCGGTACGTGCCTACCATCAGATCAAAGGGTTGCCTACCATGTCCACATCTCTCGTCAGCAAGTACAAGAAGCTTGTCGTACAACACCTCGAAATCCAGGAGGAGGAGGCACGGGCCAAGAATCGCCACGAGTCCATCGTTGCCGACCGGAAGAAGATCGAACACGACATGGTGGAGCTTGAAAACACCTTGGAGTACGGCGAGTCGCTGATGGCCTCAGCCCCAACCCCTACGGGCATGACTACCCCAAACCCTTCTGACGATGGGCGCAGGGACGACGTGCGCAAGAGCATCCGAGAACTTGTTCTGCTCATCCCTCGCGACGGTGAGACAAGTAGGGCCGACCTCAAGATCGGCCTCGGGCTCAACAAGGGGGCACTCAACTCCAGGCTGATGGATGCCAAAAAGAGTGGATACATCGAAACAGCAGGCAGGGGCCTCTACAAGCTCTCAGCCAAAGGGAAGTCCGTCCATGGCCATGGGCTCCTTGTTGTCCCTGGAGCAAACTAGATCAGCTCGCCTCTTGACTCGTTACCCTAAAGGTGTTACCCTTAAGGTGTCAAGAGGAGCACGATCATGGAACCCAGGAAACTCAAAGGAGCCCAGATCGCCAAGGCCGGTGGTGTGCGGGTCCGTGGGGACTCGATGTGGCTCGTTCCTTCACAGTCCCATACCGGCTCCTGGGTCGTTGACTACTACGACACCGACAAACCTACCTGTACCTGCCCTGACTTCGCCAGCCGTTGGGCCATGTGCAAGCACATCTTTGCCATCGAGATCATCGAGCACCGCCTGAACATGCCCGAAGCCCCGCCGCCCAAGAAACAACAGTACAACGACCGTGATTGGTCGAAGTACGACGCCGGGCAGATGAACGAGGGCGACAACTTCGTGCAACTTCTCCACGGCCTTTGCCAATGTATCGGGGAGCCTGCTCAGACCGGACGGGGCCGACCCCGGCTCGCTCTTGCGGACGTGGTCTTCTCTGCTGTCCTGAAACAATACGAGGGCAAGAGCCTTCGTCGGCTCCAATCCGACCAGCGGAGATTGCAGGACCAGGGCTACACGCTGAAGGTAGTGTCGTTCAACAGCCTCGCCCGGTACATGCGAGATCCGGCGATGATGCCACTGCTTCGAAAGCTCGTCCAGGAAAGCGCCTCCCCGCTGGCCGACATCGAGCGGGAGATCGCGATGGATGCCTCCGGGTTCAGTACCTCTGTCCGGTTCAATCACCTCGACAACAAGCACGGCAACGGCAAGGGCAAACGTAAGGACTACATCAAGGCCCATGCTGCCTGCGGCACCGTCACCAAGATCTGCACCGACCTCGTAGTCACGTTGAACACAGGTAAGGGCACAGGTGACCCATCCAACTTCAAGCCGCTCCTCCAGGGAACTAGCCTGCACTTCGACATCGACAAGGTGCTGGCCGACAAGGCGTACAGCACCCACGCCATCCTCCAAGCAGTTCACGATATGGGAGCGGTGCCCTACATCCCGTTCAAGGATGGGAGCACCGACAAGCACGGCCCAGACATCTGGAAGCGGATGTACCACTTCGTCCAACTCAACGAGGCCGAGTTTTTGAGCCACTACCACCAGCGGAGCAACGTCGAGACAATGTTCTCGATGGTGAAGCAGAAGTTCGACCGGCACCTGAAGGCGAAGGACGAGATCGGCCTGATGAACGAGGTCTACTGCAAGTTCCTCGCACACAACATCGTCGTGCTCGCCAATGCGATGTACCAACACGATCTTCGCCCTACATTTATGTCGGGGAGCGTGTCGATGAAGGAGTCCGCCTGATGGCCGTCGAGGAGCGATTGGTGTGGGGCTTCCGCTGCGAGCGGTGCGGATACCGGTGGGTGCCCCGAAAGGTGGTCAGTGAGCCGCCTGAGCCGTTTCCCGTAGAGTCCTTGCCCACGGTCTGTCCGAAGTGTAAGAACGTTCGGTGGAACAAGCCTCGGCAGGGAGACGCTCACAACTCCCGGGCCGATACGAACAGGGGTCAGAGTTGATGACTTGGCCATTGTGCCGAAGATGACCTCGCAATGGGCATGGTCGCCTGCCGTTCAGGGTGTAGCCTTTTCGGGCTCCGTCGGTTCCCTCAAGGCACCGCAGACGTAACCATTCAGGAGTGGTTCAAAAAGGTAAATGTAGGCATCGATTTTAACTTTGGACCCGATATCCAATGTCGCAAAATCGGCTTTGAGCTTTTCCTCGGACATGAAAACACGCGCTGTCCGGTATTTCCTGCCGTTGATGTTCTCAACTTCGATGTACCCGTCCATGCCTGATGGGGATTCTGCACAACCCATGAAGGAGTCGATCCCAACATCGCTGACTGTCCCAGTGATGACACCACAATATCCCTTTTCCTTCCACTCCTTCTCCTTTGCTTCGAGCCAGCCCTCCTTCTGAATCTCAGTTTTCTTCTCATATTCCTTGATGACAGATTCCAGCATGGCTCCCGGGCTGGAGACCTCTTCCTTGCACTCAAAAGTGGGACCGGAGGACTTCGGAAGCTCATCAACTACCTGGACACCACCGCCCGCCGAGGGCTTGCCGTCGCCGGTTGTCGTGGTAGCTGCTCCTGGTGTAGTGGCCTCGTCATCGCCACCGCAAAGACAAGCGAGTAGGGACAGGCCAAGAATCGTCGTCAAAAGCAGCCAGGGTCCACGGGACATGTTTCCTCCAGAATCAAGGCTCCGGGTATACCGCAAATCGAAAAGCGCAGACACCGTTAATCGACCAACTAGCTAACTAACCCCCGGCCTGACTGCTTCGGTGACGAACTCGGAGACGCCCCGTTCTGGCGATTCCGTGGCGCAACGGGCGGTTGGCGAAGGGCTGTACCAAAAAGGCGGTCCCACAGCGACTTGTGGTACAAGGCCGGGTTGGTACAGCTCCTGCATTGGCCCGATGCGCAGAGGCCAGCACCCGGAGTCCCGCATGTTCCTTCTCTCACTCTTGACCGCCTGTGACGGCGAGATCGAAGACTGTCCCGCCATCGCCCACCCCTCGGTCCAGCTCCAGCTGACCGACATCGACGGCGAGCCCCTGGCCGACGCCCTGGTCCAGTTCTCGGTCGACGACGGCGACCTGCAGGACTGCGAGTCCTGGGACGACGGCGGCTACGTCTGTGGCTGGGAGACCGAAGGGTTCTTCGAGATCCACATCGCCGCCGAGAACTACGAGCCCGTCGTCGAGACCATCGAGGTCGCGGACATCGAGGGCTGCGACTTCGGCACCGAGTCCATCGAGGTGCAGCTCGTCGACCTGATCTGCACGACCGAGGAGGTCCCGGGCGTGCTCGTGACCGTCGGCCTCGACAACGACGAACAGGGCGACTCGGAGCTCCAGGTCTTCAGCTCGCCCGAGCAGGGGGCCGAGCCCGAGGAGTGCTTCCGGGCCGGCGACGCCTTCGCCTGCGCGCTCGAGCAGTCCGGCGACCTCCTGGTCTTCGCCCACGACGACATGGGTGGGTACGCCCAGGAGCTGGTGACGGTCGAGCACGACGACTGCCACCCCATCACCGAGGAGGTCCACTTGGAGCTGCGCTACGACGACGAGCCCGAGCCCGGTGGCGACGACGAGCCGGATGACGGCGGCGATGCCGAGCCCGACGAGGGACCCTAGGCAGCGACCTGGTCACCTCTGGTTCCTGGGGTCGTCGTCGGCTGTCCTCCAGTCGCCGTACCAGCCGCCGAGCAGCTCGACGAGCGTCGGCGGCACCCCCAGGGGGATCGGCGCCAGGCGGGTGCGCTCCTCCTCGGTCAGGTTCGTCCTCGGCCCGATGTAGTCCACGGGTGCGCCGCCGGTGGTCATGACTATTCCGTACTCGACCCGCGTGGCCATGCCGCCGAACGTCTGCAGGTCGAAGCAGGTCGGGTTGGTGCCGTCGGTCTGGGCGACCTCGAGGTGGATGGTGTGATCCTCGAGCTGGATCGGCGCTACGCGCTTCACCGCGCCGACGTCGAAGCCGCTCTCGGCGATCTGGTCGACGCTGAAGTAGGTCGGGTTCCACCGGTCCGGCGCCTTGTCCCGCGCGATGCCGTTCCACAGGCGCTTGTGGCAGGCCACCTTGACCCGCTTGAGCGCCTGCGGCATCAGCTTCGTCATCGCCGGAGCGAACAGCCGCGACGCCAGGTTCGACGCCGTGGTCACCGCCGGCACCTTGCCGTACTTCACGTCCGCGAGCGTCATCCCGTTGCGACGGACCAGCAGGCGCCCGCTCCCCAGGCTCGTCTCGTCCACCTCGATGGTCGCCCACGTCTTCGGGTACCCGTAGATCTCCCGGCCCGCGAACATCGCCATCAGCGAGGTGGGGAAGATCCACGGCACGAACAGCCGCATGTCCCAGCTGTCCCCGAGTCGGGTGGGGATCATCAGGCCGCACTCGTGGTACGCCGCGCCGCCCTTGACGTACTGGGCGAGCTCCTTCTGGGCCGGGCCGAAGCCCTCGAACCGGGCGACGAAGAACAGCGCGAACGGCATGCCCGGGTACCAGGTCACGCGAGGCGGCAGCAGGGCCTCGAGGTCGGTGCTGCGCAGCACCGGCATGTTGAACTGGGTGACCGAGTCGGCCTTGTACGGGCCAGGGAGGACGACCGCGCGGGCGCCTGGGAACGCCTGGTACGTCGCCGCCTCGATCTCGGCGCTCGTCTTGAGCGCCGAGCGTGTGGCCGAGAAGCCCAGCAGCTGGGCGAACCGCTGCTCGGCGGGCCCCCAGGGACTCGTCGCTCGGAGCGAGGCCCACAGGTCCTCGAGCTTGAACACGATGAGCGTGGTGTCCACGCACGCGGACACCTCGAAGTGCAGCTCGGACCGCATCGCGTGGAGGAACTCGCCCTTCCGACGGGTCCCGCCGTACCGGTCCACCTGCCAGACATCGACCTCGCCGTGCAGCGCGAACGCGCAGCTGGCGCCGGTGAACTCGTAGTCCAGCAGCCCTTGCCCCTTCTCCAGGTCGTTCATCGGGTCGCGCGGGAGGGAGAGCAGCCGCTCGACGATGGCGTCGAACTGCTTGCCCGCCGGGTCGCGGGGCGGCTGGCCGATGTGGGCGGACAGCCGGCCACGATGGCCTCCCCCGTCCCAGTGCGCCAGGTTGGCCGAGGGGAGGCTGGCCGCAGCCCCCCACGCCTCGGGCCCCCACTCGAGCTTCGGCAGGTTGTCGGGGTTGTTCACCAGGTTCCGCACGCGAGCTCGGTAGTCGACGTCGAGTCCCTGTCGGCCGCGGAGTCCCGGTGGGATGACCAGCTCGATCTCGGCGACCAGGGCGGCCTCGGCCAGCACCTCGAACTTCTCCTGCTTGCCCTGGACGAAGAACTCGAACTCGGCGGGCGGGGTGTCCTTCTGGTCGACGACCTTCTGGACGAAGATGTCGTGGATGCGGCGCAGGCCCATCCAGCTCGGCAGCAGCCCGTCGGCGGCGAACTGGCTCGGGTCCCACGGGACCTTGGCCGCCGCCTTGGTCGAGGGGTTGAACGTCCGGTCCCACGAGATGCGCGTGGCCCCCCAGAAGGGCACGTCGGTCGCATCCGTCTTGCGCGACGTGGGCGGCTGGAGCGTGGCGCAGATGGCATCGCGGATGGCGTCGCTCTTCGCGGGGTCGTCCGGGTCCAGGTTCGCGAGCTGGTGGATGGCCTCCTCGAACTTCTTCCGCTGTGCCGGCTTCAGCGGCAGGTAGTTCCGGGTCAGGCTCGGACCGACGATGCGGGACAGCGAGGCCAGGTCCCGGACCGGCCCGTGATTGGGCCCACGACTCAGGTGCAGGTCGAACACGCGCTGTCCGCCCATCGCGCCGATGAGTCGGGTCCAGCGCTCGTCGTCGTTGCCCTCGACCAGCAGCGAGCCGTACATCGACGGCAGGCCGAAGATCTCGCGCCCGACGAGCAGGGCCTGGGCGTTGTCGGAGAACGGCCACACCGTGTAGAGGCCCTCGCGGTGTGGCGGCAGTGACTCGCGGACGGGGATGGAGATCCAGGCCTGGGTGATCTTGATCGGCTGGTCCGTGCGCTGCTTGTAGCGGATGACCCCGAGCATGCCGCCGGGCCGGCCGGTCTCGTCGCTCTCGGAGGTGACCCGCAGGAACGGCGGGAGCATCGCGTGCACGGCCTGCGGCACACGGCAGGGTAGGGACGTACAGGGTGGCGTTGTTGGTCTGGTACGGCGGGGGCGCGCACTGGTGGGCCACGCCCGGGAACTGGTTGTCGGTCAGCCGCGTGAACGCCTTGGCCGTCCGGTGCTCGAACTCGTCGGCCATCTTCTGGAAGGTCTGAGCGATGACCACCGCCTCGGGGCCGCCCGCCTTGATCTGGGCGGCGAGGGCGGGCGCTGACAGGGGCTCGACGACCGCGTCCGTGCGCGCGTGGAGGAAGGTCGCGAGCTGCTGATCTCTCGGGCCGGGGTTCTGCGTCCAGTCCGCGGACGGCTTGTAGAGCAGGCCCAGGGCGCCGATGTAGTCGCCCTTGTAGCGGACGCCGATCATCAGGTTCTCGCGCCAGACCTCGACGGCCCCGCTGAGCACCTTCCACATGCCCTCGGCCTGGCCGGTGGTCCCCGAGGGCCAGCGCCCGTTCGGGGGCATCGGCTGCATCTCTTCTGGTGCCTTCTGTGTTCCCATCTCCTACCTCCGGCGCGGACGGTACCGTGGGATAAGCCGCGTTCCGTGCCTGCTCCCATCCCGCCCCCGCCCCCTCAAGCGTCCGCCGAGGAGACCTCTCGCGCTGTTCGGCTGGCCCGAACGCTGTACGGTGTGGCGATCGCGCTGTTCCTGGCGATGGCGGTGACCTATTCGCCGACGGGGTTCCCGGTGGACCAGGGGCGGGACAGTTCACTCACGTGGAACCTGTGGAAGCTCGATCGTCTGGACGTCGAGGCGCTGCGCGAAGGGGGTGACGGTCGGGTCGCCTGGCTCGTCGGGGCCAGCATCCTGCGCGAGGCGGTCGACGAGGAGGTCGCGAGCGCGGCGCTGGAGATCGGCGTCGCCAAGTTCGGCTTCAACCGAGGAGCCTCGGGCCTGTCCGCGGGGTTCCTGGACCGGGTGCCGCTGCAGGAAGGCGACGTCGTCGTGCACAACGTTGCCGCCAACAACTTCCGGCACGACTGGATCAGCTTCGTCGACATCCCGCACTGGTGGCTCACGACCTTGTTCGCGCCGAAGGACTTCTGGAGCTTCTCCGAGCTGTCCGTCCAGGAGCGCCTCGAGGGCTCGATGAACTACGCGCCGCGTCGGTTCTGGACGAACCACGACGACACGCAGGACGGCTGGTTCGCCGCGACGACGCCGTGGCTGAAGCATCGCTCGAGCAAGAACGAGCACACCCGCCACAGCGGCCGGGAGACGAGCCCCGGGTTCCGGAAGTGGGCGCTCTCGGACAGGTCCGCCGATGTGCGTCGGCTGGATCTGGAGCGCTGGGACAGCTCCCCCGAGCAGTTCAACGCCTGGGGGCTCGAGCGCCTGGCGGAGACCTGTCGGGCGAAGGGCGTGACGCTGATCCTCGTCGAGGTCCCCCCGACGCACCAGATGGAGGAGCGTCTGATGACCCCGCCGGTGCTCGAGCTCTGGGACGCTGAGCGGAAGGCGCGCGGCATCCAGCGGCTGACGAAGGTGCCCGACGACGACTACGCCGACTTCATGCACCCGAACCCTCGGGGGCGCGAGGTCCTGACGCAGGACGTGATCGAGCTGCTGAGCGCCCTCTAGCTCCTCGGCCTAGCTCCTCGGCCTAGCTCCTCGGCCTAGCTCGCGGTCTTCAGGCGGCGCTCGACCTCGATGCGGTCCCGCCCGTTCTCCTTGGCCCGGTAGAGGAGCGCATCGGCGGCCTTCAGCAGGTCGGGCAGCTCGCGTCCCTGGCGGGTCGTGTGCGTCAGACCGGTCGAGCAGGTGAAGACCGGGAGCCCCGCTCGGGCGATGGCTTCCTGCAAGGCCGGACCGACGGTCTTGAGTGCGGGCAGCGCCTCGTCCAGGTGGGTGTCCGGGAAGGCCACGACGAACTCCTCGCCCCCGTGGCGGCCGACGATGGCCTCGGGGAGACAGGTCTGCAGGACCTCGGAGAACACCCGCAGCGCCCGGTCCCCGGTGGCGTGGCCGAACGTGTCGTTGAGGCGCTTGAAGTGGTCGAGGTCGCACATCGCGATGGCGACGGGGCGGCCCTGGTCCAGCAGCGGGCCGATCTGGGTCTCGAAGCTCCGGCGGTTCAGCAGGCCGGTCAGCGTGTCGGTGTCCGCCTGGAGCTGGCTCGTCGCCAGGGCCCGGATCATCCCGACCCGCGTGCCGAGCTGGTCGGCGAGGAACGTCAGCTCGGTGACGGTCTGGCTGCGCGGGGGGCTCCCGGCCGCGGCGGTCACGTGCAGCACGCCGACCGTTCGACCCATGACGCTGACGGGGACGCACGCGGCGCTCAGGGCACCGGCGGGGCGGTCGCGCAAGTGAGGGCAGGCGTCCAGGGACTCGCTGTCCGAGAACAGGAGCGAGCTGCTTCGACGCACCGCGTGGCAGGCGGCGGGACTGGCGACGCCGCATCCTCCGTCGGCGCTCGAGACCAGCTCGCGTCGCAGGTGTGCCTGGCTCGAGTCGGCCAGCAGCAGCTCTCCGGTCAGCCCGGGAGCCGCGACGCCGAGCGCCCGTCGGGTGACCTCGAGGACCTCGGGCTCGGTGTCGGCCATCGACATCGCCTGGGCGAGCTGGGAGTGGAACGACTGTCGCTCGCTGTCCCACTGCATCGCGGCGTCCCGCTCGCCGATGACTCGGGCCATCCGGGTCAGTCCGACCTCGAGCCGGCTGAACATGTCCTCGGCCGGCGTCGGGAACGCCTGGGGCTCGGTGCCGTTGGCCACGTGATCCAGGTACTCGAGGTGGGTGCGGACCCGCTCGACCAGCTTTCGGTGGGACCAGATCGTCAACAGTGTTCCCAGCAGGACGGTCGTCAGGAACCCCGAGAAACCAGCCAGCCAGATGGCCTTGGCGCGGACGCCGAAGAGCAGGATGGCCTCGGCTTCACTGGCCCCCTGGGCCACTTCATCGGCCAGGGTGCTGGTCTGTTGGTCCACGCCGATCACGACGCCGACGGTCATCAGCGTGCAACCGATCGCGAAGATCGCCATCGGTAGGTGCGTGAGTCCGAGCAGTGTCGTGAGAGGAAGGCGTCGATGCCGCATGCAGGCCTCTTCGGACCGCGAGTCCACCTGTTAGAGGGCGTTCAGATGGACAACCTGCTCGAACACTGCCGCCGGCTCGTCGATGCGCCGAGCCTCAAGACGCTCGCCGGATGGCTCCAGGACGTCGAGCTCGAGTCCGCCGACGTCGCCCGATACCGACGCGAGGACGTCTCCAAGCCGTACGGCCGCAACGTGATCCTCGACGCGGATCAGGTCGAGGGCATGGTCGCCACGTGGACGCGAGGCCGGTGGTGCGCTCCCCACGATCACGGCGGCTCGGTCGGCGGGGTCCGGGTCCTGCAGGGCCAGGCGCGCCACCGCGTCTTCCGGCGCACGGCCGGGACGCTCGAGCTGGTGACCGAGGAGGTCGTGAGCGCGGGCTCGGTCATGCGCTGTGGCGCCGACCTGGTGCACGCCATGCGCGATGGGGGCGGTGACGAGCCGCTGATGACGCTGCACATGTACGCCGGCCCGATCGATCACATGGTGGTCTACGACGTCGAGGCCAACCGCACGCTGGTCGTCGACGGGGGCTGCGGCGCCTGGGTGCCGCACGACGCCCCGGAGCTCATTCGGTCCACGCGTGACGGGATCCAGGCCCCCTGAGAGCGCTCGTCACGGGCGGTGCGGGCTTCGTCGGTCACGGCGTCGTCGGAGCGCTGGCTCGCCGCGGGTTCGAGGTCCGAGTGCTCGATCCCGGGCCGCCCCATCCGTTGTGGCCCACCGGCGTCGAGCACCGGCGAGCGGGTCTCGACGACCCGGGCTCGATCGACGTCGACGTCGTCTTCCACGTCGCGGGCGTGTGGGACGTCGGGGCCGACGGCGAGGCGCGCATGCGGGCGCTGAACGTGGACGGGACGCGCCGTGTGCTGGGCTGGGGGCGACCGGTCGTCTACACGTCGTCGTCCATCACGTGTGGCTTCGGGCCGTGGTCGAACCCCGGGACCGAGGACGAGCCGAGCGAGGATCCAGCGAACCCCATCCGTGGGACCGGGCGGGTCTACCGGGAGACGAAGCTCGAGGCCGAGCGCCTGGTGGCCGAGGCGGGCTGCTGGATCGTCAACCCGGACTACGTCGTGGGGCCTGGCGACGTTCGGGGTGTCGTGACCACGCCGCTGATCCGAGCCGCCCAGCTCCCGGTCCTGCCGGCTCCGCGCGGTGGCAAGTGCTTCGTCGACGTGGCTGACGTGGGCGAGGGGCACGTCCTGGCCTGGCTGAAGGGCACGCCTGGCCGGCGCTACCTGCTCGGAGCCGAGAACCGCCGCTACGCCGATGTGCTGACGTTCCTGGCGGCGGCGATGGGGCGTCGTCTCCGACTCGTGCCGCTGCCGCGTCTGGTGCCCAGGCTGCTGGGGCACGTGCCGGTCGTCGGGCGGGTGGCCGGCGCCGTCGAGCAGATGAACCTCGAGCGCTACCGGTCCTCCGAGCGCGCTCGCACGGACCTTTCATGGACCCCCGGTCCGGTCGATGACGCCCTGCGCCGGATGGTAGAAACGCGCCTTCCGTGACGGTGGTCGTGTCTGTGATCTGGCTCCTGGGCTGCGCCTCCTACACCGTGCACCTCCAGGTCGAGGACGAGTCGGGCCAGCCTGTGTCGACCGCATCCGCCTGGGTCGCCGGCGAGCTGGTCGAGGCCGACAGTCGCGGCCGCATCGACCTGCGCCGGCTGACCCGGCCCGAGCTGCTGGTCGTCGAGGCCGGTGAGTTCCTGGCTGAGCCCGTCGTGGTGGGTCCCTCGGACCGCGACGACACGCTCACGGTGACCCTGTACGACGCCGCCGACCGGACCTCGATGCACTTTGGCGGCGACGTGATGCTCGGTCGCCGGTACGAGCTCGACGGCCACATCGATCCCGACGACCGGGAGACGACCGCGCGCCAGGTCGTGCGGGACCTGGGCCCTCTCATGGGCGCGGCCGGGCTGTCGATGGCCAACCTCGAGACGGTGGTCGGCGACCTGGACGACGACGAGGCCTACGCCGGCAAGCGCTGGCTCCTGCAGACCCATCCCGACAGCCTCTCGGCGCTCGACGAGCTGGGCCTGGACGTCGTGGGCCTGGCCAACAACCACCAGCGTGACTGGCTCGACCCCGGTGTCATCTCGTCGCTCGATGCGCTGGACGAGCACGGCCTGCCTCACCTCGGGGCGGGGGAGACCAAGGCCGATGCCTCCGAGTCGCTCGTCGTCGACGTCGATGGCGTGCGCGTCGGGGTCGTCGCGTTCACCAGCGTGGACGGCGACTACGTGAACGACTCGCTGCCGACCTCGGACGACGTCCCTCCCACCGACTTGCTCGACGAGGAGCAGTGGAAGTGGGACGAGCGCGAGTGGGGCGACGAGGACCTGGAGATCGACGCCGCGGCCCGCCGCATCGGAGACGCCTGGGGCCTGTTCGCCGAACTCGAGGACGATCTGACGAGCGAGGAGCGAGGGGACGCCTGGGCCGGTCTGGTCGAGGTGTACCCGGAGCTGCAGGACTGGATCGCCCGCCGAGGCCACGGCGGCGCCGCCGGGTGGGACACCGACGAGGCCGTCCAGGCCATCACCGAGCTCCGGCCCGACGTCGACCTGGTGGTCGTGCAGCTCCACATGGGCTTCCAGTTCGCCTCGGCCCCGAGCGCCGCGGCTCGAGCTGCGGCCTACTCCGCCATCGACGCCGGGGCGGACGTCGTCATCGGTCACCACCCGCACGTCGTGCAGGGGATCGAGTGGTACGACGGCAAGCTCGTCGCCTGGAGCCTGGGCAACCTGGTGTTCGACCAGGACTTCCTCGTCACGTTCCGGTCGGTGGTGCTCCGAACGGTCCACGACACGGACGGCGACCTCGTCACGGCGCGGCTCTACCCGCTGATGTTGGACCGATACCGCCCGGTCCCGACGCACGGCCTGCCGGCGAGCGAGACGCTGGCCGATCTGTGGGAGGCCTCGCTGGCGGACGTGACCGCGGCTCGGGGCCAGGACGCACGCGTCCGGAACACGCCCGGCGGCGGGACAGCCTCGCTGCCCATCGGCCTGGAGTGGTCCCACGGCTCGGCCGAGCTCACCGAGCTGGCCGCGCCAGCGACCTACGACATCTCGGTCCCGGCGGGTCGCACGGCCGCGCTGCCCGATGACGGCGTGGTCCGGGTCCATGGCGATGCGCTCGTGGGCTGGGACCGCTGGGGCTACGGCGACTTCGAGGACGGCGACACCGACGCCTACGACGACACGCCGGGCTGGATCGAGGAGAGCTCGGGGATCCACCGGGTCTCGTCGAAGGACCCCCAGCGGACGGTGCTGGAGATCACGCGCAGCAACTACAACAGCTCGCGCGTCATCACGCGGTTCGTCGCTCGGATCCCGCTCGTCGAGAACCGGCTGTTCGCGGACGCGGACGGCTCGACCGCGCTCGACGGCGACGCCTCGTTCTCGCTTCGGATGCTCGCCCGGGGCGAGGGGGAGCGGGACATCGGGACCGTGCAGATCGACTACGTCCACTTCGACGACCTGGACCCGACCGCCGAGCCGTGGACCGAGACGCTGCGGACCGTCCAG
The DNA here is from genome assembly GCA_024228935.1 of Pseudomonadota bacterium. Lineage (GTDB taxonomy): Bacteria > Myxococcota_A > UBA796 > UBA796 > CAJQPC01 > JAAESX01. The sequence goes on along the minus strand of JAAESX010000274.1, from coordinate 4,952 downwards.
CACCCCATCGAGATCAAGGGGTCCGGCTGGAAGGAGATCCTGATCGATCTGGACGCGGACCTGGAGCCGGTCGACGGCCTGGCGCCCAACGGCGCGATGGTCACGTTCCGGTTCGATCCCGGCGAGTTCCGCAGCTCGCGGATCCAGCTCGACGAGGTCGAGTTCATCGAGTGGCGCCCGGCCCCGGATGCCTACGTCGCAGCGGACCGGCTGCGTTCGGACGCAGGCGAGACGGTCACCGTGGACCACCTCAGCTGGTGACGAGCGTCTCCACGTAGGCGCGCAGGTCGGCCAGCTCGGCGGTGAACGGCGCCTGGACGGGCGGGAAGCGGAAGCCGGTCTTCGGGTCGAGGTCGAAGGCGGTGACGCGGAAGCTGATGGCGAACCGTTCGCGCTTCCACTGCGCGCGGCAGAACAGCTTCACGAACTTCTCGACGTGCGCCGCGAAGGCCCGCGGGTCGCCGCCGTAGCGGTCCGACAGCTCGGGCCACAGCGCCTGGAACATCTCGAGCGGGTCCTGCGCGCACTGGACGAACTGGAACATCAGCCGGTCGAGCACGACGAACGGCATCAGGTCGGCCTCGTCGGTCTGCTCCTGTTCCTTGGGGCGCAGCTCGGCGGTCGGCTGCTGGACGATGACGGCGTCCAGCGAGTCGAGCTCGTGGAACCGTCGAGCCCACCGCAGCCACAGCGACACCAGGCTCTTCGGGACGTCGGCGATGGGGCTGATGCCGCCGCTCGTGTCCCCGTCCATCGTCGTGTAGCCGACGGCGGCCTCGGACTTGTTGCTGGTGGCCAGCAGCAAGCTGTTGTGCAGGTTCGCGATGTACCAGATGAGCGAGCCGCGAAGCCTCGCCTGGACGTTCTGCATCGGGATGTCGTGGTCGGTCCAGTTCAGCTCGGTCCCGACCATCTCGCCGGCCAGGCGCGTGTGCTCGTCGACCGCGGCCTGGATCTCGCTGTACAGGTGCTTGCTGCCGAGCTCCGAGGCCAGCCCAGCGGCGGCGTTCTCGGTGATCAGGCCCGAGTTGGCCGTCGCCATGTACGCGGTGATGAGCCGCCGGCCGACCTCGGCGTGGAGCTCGTCGGCGGACAGTCCGGGGTTCGCGTACCGCACCATCTGTCGCACGAGAACGGCGACCATCGCCGAGTCGCGCCCACCCGACAGCGCGATGGTCAGGCTTCGGATGCCGCTCTTGCGGGTGTAGTCGTGCAGCCCCAGCGCGATGGCCAGCTCGAGCTCCAGGTGCGGGATGTCGGCCGGGGTGTGCTCTCCGGTCAGGCCCGTCTCGGTCAGCCACGTCAGGCTCGCGTCGGCCGGCGGGTGCAGCGGGACGGCCCAGTAGGCGGGGGCGGCGCGAGGAGCGAGGTCTCGCGACAGGTCGCCCTCCAGCATCACGCGGGTGGGCTGGGGGCCGTGGTCCCCGCGCTCGAACGCGGCGACCTGCTCGCGCCAGGAGCCCTCCTCCATGCGCGCCAGGCGCAGCCGCTCGAGATCGATGATCTCGGTGACCAGCTCCCACTCCTCGTGGAACATCAGCCGGCGACCCTCGCCCTGGATGACGCCGTCGACGCCGATGAGCACGCTGCCGTCGAACACCAGGCGGGTGCTGTCGCAGCCCAGGAGCGAGGTGTAGAGGTAGCAGCAGTGGTCCTCCTGGCTGATCTGCTCGACCATTCGGCGGCGCTGGGCGTGCTTGCCGATCACGAACCAGCTCGCCGACGGGTTGCAGACGATCTCGGCGCCCGCGAGCGTGTACGTGCTGCCGGGCCGGATGCCCTTCCAGCCGTCCTCGCAGACCTCGATGGCGAACCGGCCGAGCCCGGTTGCCTCGAACACGATCGTTCCCATCGGGACCGTGCCGCCGTCGGGGCAGCGGAAGTCGTCGACGCGTCCGTGAGGCCAGCTCTGGAACCATCGGTTCTCGTACTGGACGTCGCCGGTGGCCAGGTACTCCTTGCACACGAGGCCCACGGTCTGGCGGTCGCAGATGACGGCGATCGCGTTGTAGAGGACGCCCCCGTGCTCGACCGGGAGGCCGACGCACACGGCCAGCCCAGCGGTGTGCGGCTCGATCCGGCGCAGCATGTCCCACGACCGGCTGAGGGTCCCGCGGCGGGTCAGCCGGTCGCCGAGCGAGTAGCCGGGGAGACACATCTCGGGCAGGACGAGGAGCTGGACCTGCTGGTCCCGCGCGGCGTGGATCACCTCGAGGATCCGAGCCAGGTTGCCGTCCCAGTCCCCGACGGTCTGGTTGATCGAGGCGGCGGCGACGCGAGCGGCACGAGGCGAGAGCATGGCGTCAGCCTATCGCCCGGCTACATCTCCTTCATGCGCTTGTACTTCGACTTCATCTCTCCGTACGCCTACCTGGCCTGGACCCAGGTCCACGCGCTCGCCGAACGGCATGGGCGAACGGTCGAGCCGGTCCCGGTCCTGTTCGCGGCGATGCTGAACCACTGGGGACACAAGGGACCCGCCGAGATCCCTCCGAAGCGGATGTACGTCTTCAAGGACGTCCTGCGGACCGCGCACATGCTCGGCCTGCCCCTGGCGCCGCCGCCCTCGCACCCCTTCAACCCGCTGCTCGCGCTGCGTGTCGCGTCGCTCGACATGCCCGAGGAGACCCGGCGGGCGCTCATCGACGCGCTGTTCGGCGCGACCTGGGGTGGGGGCCCGGGAGTGACCTCGCCGACGGTCGTCGGGCAGCTCGCTTCCGGACACGGCGTGGACGACGCGGTCGAGCGGGCCGCGGCCCCGGATGTGAAGGCGCGGGTGAAGGACAACACCGCCGCCGCCATCGAGGCCGGCGTGTTCGGCGTCCCGACCGTCATCTGCGATGGCGAGCTGTTCTGGGGCTACGACAGCTTCGGTCACCTGGACCGGTTCCTGGCCGACGAGGACCCGCTGCCACGCTCCGAGGAGCTCCTCGAGCGCTGGTCCTCGGTCGCCCCGTCGGCCGAGCGGTAGAGCCCGGGAAGACGCAGGTGTGGTGGGTGTCCTCGGAGGTTCCGATGCTCGCCCTTCTCAGGGCGCCGTGAGCTTCGGGGCCGACCCGATGGCCGTGCTCGAGGACTGTCGGGAGCTGTTCGCGGAGTGAGGGCTACCGCTCGTCTTCGTCGACGGTGTTGAGCTCGGCGGACAGCGCCTCGACCTTCTCCTCGATCCGGTAGCCCACGCGCTCGCCGACCTCGATGTGGGTCTCGTCCCGGGGGATGAACGCGAGCGTCCAGTAGTTGTACTGGTCGTCGTTGATCTGGAACGTCGAGGCGTTGATCTTGGTCGCCCACTCCGTGCGGTCGAACTCGAACGACTCGTCGAAGTCCTCGAGCGGCGCCGCCCAGTTCTCGTTCTCGCCGACGGCCGGGACCGACAGCGTCGCGATGCAGGGGAACTCGTCGCAGTCGAGCTCGACCAGGTCCGCGTCGTCGGTCTCGCTGAGGGCTTTGCGCAGCTGGTCGGCGAACGCGTCGGGCTGCAGCGAGCTGGGCACGTGGTCCGGCCAGCTCTGGGCGAGCCCCTCGTGCTGGACGATGCGTCCCTCGACCAGGGCCCCCTCGAACTCGGACCGGGCCAGCGCCGCCTCGAGCTCGTCGATGCGTTCGAGCGCCTGGGGGAGGGTGATGTCGGCGGTCCGGGTGGGGAGCGGCTCGGCCTGCGGCTCGGCGGCGGCCACGCCATCGATGCGATGGGTGTCGCCGGCCTGGACCTCGACCGGGGCTGCGTCCGAGTCGGAGATGAGGGCGGTGCCCTCGTAGACGGTGATGGTGATGGCGGCTCCGGCGGCCGCGGCGAGCAGGTGCTTGGGGGTCATGTTCTTCTCCTTCACCCCGGTCACACGCACCAGCTCGGGGGAAGGTTCCACGAAAATGTGCGCGACCCCGTCGATCTCGACGGTGACGTCGCCGGCGAGGTGGACCACCGCGGGCCCTTCGACGAGCTGCTGGCCGCTCAGGAGCGTGCTGTGCGTGGCGTTCCCCGCCGGCCAGACGGCGAACAGGATGAAGGCAGCAGCCAGGGCCCACGGCGCGTAGCGGGCGAGCGAGATCCGAGGCGGGTCCTCGGTCAGGACCAGGGCGTCGAGGTCCGCCGGAGGGGCCTCGTCGGGCAGGTCCGCGAGCAGGCCGGGCAGGTCCTGCATCTCGTCCCACTCGGCGGCGAGCATCGGGTCCTCGGCGATGCGGTCGTAGAGCGCCTCCTCCTCGTCGGGTGACAGCTCGCCGGCGAGCAGGCGGGACAGGTCGTCGTTCATGCGTGCCTCACGAGCAGCTGGGCGAGGCGCGCTCGGCCGCGATGGAGTCGGGACTTGATGGTGCCGACGGCGACGCCTTCGTCGCGCGCCAGGTCGTCGAGCGGGGTCCCCTGGATGTGGTGGAGCACGACGACCCGAAGCTGGGCCTCGGGGAGCCGCTTCAGTGCCCGCTCGAGCAGGGCATGGCGGGCCTTGCGGTCGATGGCGGCCGGAGCGATGGGCTCGCTGATCGCGTGGTCGGCGAGCTCGAGGACGTCGCCTCGGACCCGGGTACGGCGGTGCCGATCGATCAGGTGGCGCCTGGCGATGGTGCCGATCCACGGTCCCAGTGGGCGGCCGCCGTCCGCGTCGGGCAGCGCCTTGAAGACCTTCTCCCAGATGGCCTGGTAGTCGTCGCGGGGCTCGCTCGAGAGTCGGCGACAGAGCGGCCACACCCGAGGACCATGCTCGGCGAGGACGACCTCGCGAGACGGTGCTCGAGTGTGGGGCACGGGGGCGCTCATGTCGGCATTCACGCACGAGGGGCCGGGAGGTTCCGGAGAAATGTCGTGTGGTGGGTTTTGAACGGGTGTCAAAAACTGAGGGGGTATCAAAAGTTGAACGGGTACCAAGAACTGACGGGGGGTTGAACGCAGGCCTCAACGGAGCTCAGACCCCCAGAAGGGTCGCAACTCGACTCCTGACGGTCACGACGGGAGT
>JAAESX010000273.1 GCA_024228935.1 Pseudomonadota bacterium | reverse complement strand
TTGCAATCCCCCCTTGCTCTGAAGCGCGGTGCGGCGGAGTTCCCCGGAGGAACACCGCGTGAAGGGGCGTCGACGCCCCTTCACGCGGTGTTCCTCCGGGGAACTCCGCCGCACCGCGCTTCAGAGCAAGGGGGGATTGCAAAGGGGGGAACGCAGTTCCTCCCTTGCTGTAGGGGGTCGACGTGAGGAACGAGCGGAGGCACCCGCCGAGGCCACAGCGAGCTTGCGAGCGACGCGCGGCCGCAGCGGCCGCAGCGGCGAAGCCGCAAGACAATGAGCCCGCCGCGACCACCAGTCAACGGTTGGTTGGGTAGGAAGGGCCGAGAGACGGCCGCGGCGGGCTCGAGAAGTCACTTCACCAGGGCGAACAGCTCCTCGAGCGAGTACGCCTCGGGCCCCTCGGGGGTCCCCTCGACGAAGCCCAGGTGGGAGAGGTCACGCCACGCGACGCCGTCCTCGACGTGCAGGACACCCTGCGAGAGTCCGACGACGCGGCCCTCGGCACCCAGGAACACGACCGTGTCCTGACCCGCATGCATGCGGGGGGAGCCGGCGACGACGAGCTCGATGTCACCCATCTGACCGCCGGGCCAGGCGGCCTCGACGAGGATCTGGGGCTCGCCGACAAGCGTGGCCTCGACCATCACCGTGGCGACGGTCCAGGGAGAGCCACCGCGTACCTCGCTGCGGGTCGCGAGGACCTCGCCGACGACGACCTGTTCCGATCGCTCGGCCAGCTCCTCGATGGTGTACGGGTGGGTGAACAGGGTCGCCCCGGCCGGTGGGCCGAACAACCAGGCGTTCAGGATGGACATCACTCCTCCTTGCCGCGACGGCGGCGTGCAAATGCGATGGCGACCAGCGCCAACAGGCTTCCGTGTCCCGCAGCCAGGCTCGAGCAGGCGAGCGGAAGCGAGGTCTGGTCCTCGTCCCCGAAGTCGCGGTTGGCGTACAGGGACACCACGCCGACCTCGTCCGCAGTGTGGAGATCCCGCTTCAGGATCTCCCCCCGCTTGCTCGACGACCACATCGTGGCCTCGCTCTCTTCCGACTCGTGGCCGAGCCCCAGCACGTGCCCGAACTCGTGGGCCATCGTGTTCTGCAGGTCGGAGTGCTCGCTCTCTCCAGACAGGGACCAGTCGTGGTCCGCGTCGTTGATCGCGATGTCGAAGCTGATGATGGTCCCCTCGGGAGTGGACCAGTTCGACGTCAGGGCCAGCAGGTTCGGGTCGTGCGTCCAGTCGTCCGTGAAGTAGACGAGCGCGTGACCGTCGTGCGCGGTCCCGGACGCGTCGGTCATCTCGACGTCGAACTCGATGTCGGACCCGGGCACCCCGGCCCAGACACTCGCCGCGCGGCGGATGTTGGCCTCGACGGCGGCCTCGTCGAGCCCCTGTGTGTTCGCAGGATTGATCTCGAACGCGATGGGCATCTCCTGCCACACGATCCCGCTGCCGCTCGCATTCGTGAGCGCCTGATAGGCATGCGCGCTGGTGATGAGCGCGATCAGCATGCCCACCCCGGGAACGACCTGAGGCGAAGCGAGATGTCACGAGTGACGACGCTGGTGGCGAGGCCGCTGGCGGCCACGAGGATGGCCAGACTGTAGAAGAGCATCGTTCCTCCGTTCAGACCAGGAAGCGGAGAACGGGGGCCCGAGGATTAGGGGCTGATCGCACGGATCGGCGTCCGGTGCGCTATACGCGGGCCATGACCACCCCGTTCACCGACTTCGGCCTCGACGCCAAGCTCCTCGCCGGCGTACCGTACGAGGCCGCTTCGCCCATCCAGTGCGCGGCCATTCCGCCCCTGCTCGAAGGGCGCGATGTCGTCGGACGGGCTCGAACGGGCTCGGGCAAGACGGCGGCGTTCGGCCTGCCTCTGCTGCACCGGGTGCGCGAGGGCGGCAAGCACCCCCGCGCCCTCATCCTGACGCCCACGCGCGAGCTCGCGCTCCAGGTGGCGGGCGCCCTCGAGAAGTACGCACAGAAGCTGCGCCTGCCGGTGCTCGCGGTCTACGGCGGCAGCTCGTACGGCCCCCAGCTCCAGGCCCTGCGCCGCGGCGCCCCCGTCATCGTCGGCACCCCCGGTCGGGTCATCGACCACATCGAGCGCGGCACGCTCGACCTCTCCAAGCTCGAGACCCTGGTCCTGGACGAGGCCGACGAGATGCTCACGATGGGCTTCATGGAGGAGGTCACCCGCGTCCTCGAGGCCACGCCGGACGACCGGCAGATCGCCCTGTTCTCAGCCTCGTGGCCCCGACAGATCGAGCGGATCGCCAAGCGCTTCCTGAACAACCCGGTCGAGCTCCAGGTCGAGGAGAAGGCGCTCAGCACGGACCACATCGTCCAGCGCTGGATCCTGACTCCGCAGAGCCGCAAGCTCCAGGCGCTCGTCCGCGTCCTGCGCGCGGAGCCGCCCCAGACGACGCTGATCTTCGCGCGGACCAAGGCCGGCTGTGCCGCGGTCGCCGACGAGCTGGCGAACATGGGCATGTCCTGCGACGCGCTCCACGGCGACCTGAACCAGGCAGCCCGCGAGCGAGTGTTGCAGCGCCTGCGGTCCAAGCGCCTGCGGGTGCTGGTCGCGACCGACGTCGCCAGCCGAGGCATCGACGTCGAGCACATCGAGCTCGTCATCAACCTGGACCTGCCTCGCGACCCCGAGAAGTACGTGCACCGCATCGGCCGCACGGGCCGGGCCGGACGCAAGGGCAAGGCGCTCTCGTTCGTGACCGGACGCGAGCGGCGACTTCTCCACAACATCATGCGCGAGTTGCGCGTCGACATCCCCCAGATGGACGCGCCGACCGAGGACGACATCCGCCGGCGCCGCCTGGCCGAGCTGTCCGAGGCCATCCTCGAGACCGAGATCGACTCGGACGCCACCGACTTCCTCGCCAAGCTGGCCGAGGAGTCGGGCCAACTCCCGACCGAGATCGCCGAGCGGCTCATCAGCGCGCTCTCGGCCGACCGTCGGGTCGAGCTGTCACGCCCGAAGCCGCGCCCCGAGCGCCAGGAGCGCCAGGAGCGCCGGGACGAGCCGGTCTACGACAACAGCGCCGAGATCGAGCTGTTCCTGGCCGTCGGTCGTCGCCACGGCATCCGCCCCGGTGACCTGGTCGGCGCGCTCGCGAACGAGTGCGGCATCCCCGGCTCGCTCATCGGCCGCATCACGATCAGCGAGATGAAGAGCTTCGTGCGCATGCCGCGCGACCCGGCCGAGTACGTCCTGGCCAACCACCCGACGCTGCAGCTACGCGGGCGGGAGACTCGGGTCGCTCGGAGCAAGGGCCACCAGACGGACAACCGGGACCGCCGACCGGGCCGTTAGGCGATGGGGCCGCTCACGAGACCGGCCACGAAGAACCAGTGCAGGGTCGCGCCGCACAGCACGAACAGGTGCCAGACCTCGTGGTGTCCGAAGCGCTCGGGCCAAGGGTCGGGCCACTCGCGCCAGAAGACCACCGCGCCCATCGTGTAGGCGATGCCGCCCGAGATGAGCAGGACGAAGTCCGTGATGGTCATCAGCGGGAACATCACCAGGATGGGCACGATCGCGAACCAGCCGAAGGCCAGGTACAGCGCGGTGCTCAGCTTCTCGGGGCAGTCGAGCCACAGCACCTTGAGCACCACACCCGCGACGGCGAAGGCCGCGATGATGCTCAGCAGCGTGACGCGCCAGGCGCCCTCGGTGAGAAGCACGACGCCGGGGACGTAGGTGCCCGCGATCAGCAGGTAGATGCCGATGTGATCGAGGCGTCGGAGGAAGCGGTTCCCCACGTCGCCGAGATCGAAGAAGTGGTAGGTCGCGCTCGCCGCGAACAGCGCCACGAGGCTGCCGCCGTAGATGGCCGAGCTCGTGATGCGGGCCGCGCCAGGCTCGCAGATGAGGAGCAGGGCGACCAGACCGACGATGGCGGCGATGAAGCCCGCGAAGTGGCTGACCGCGGACCAGAAGTCCTTGAAGATGCCCAGCCGGAAGTGGATTCCGTTCCGGAAGATGCTGCGGGGCGCTTCGGTGTTCCCTTCGTTCACATGCAGAGGATAGCCACCGGGCGTGTGGACCGCGTGGCTGGCTTGTGTCGATGGTGCCCCGGCTGGGGACTCGGGGTCGTTGGAGTCGCAGATCATCGTGACGTTCAACACCGGGACCACCGAGGGTCTTTCCCACGACGAGGGCGAGGACGCCTACACCGCCGAGCACGCGCTGATCAGCGACGAGTGGTACGGCGACGGCCTGGCCTGGCTGCCGGCGATCGAGGCCACGACGGTGTTCTTTGCCAATCTGCAGCCCGACGTGGTCGCGTTCCAGGAGGTCTTCGATCCCAGCGAGTGCGCCGACATCCCGGCCGAGTACCACGCCGACTTCGTCTGCTCGGAGTGGACCGAGGGCGACCCCAGCGTGGCCGAGCAGGTCCTGGGCGACGGCTACACGGTCCAGTGTTTCCCAGGGAAGTCAGACAAGTGCCTGGCGGTGCGCGACGATCTGGGCAGCTTCGGTGCCCTGACCGGCGAGGGCGTCGAGGGCTGCGGATCGGGTGCCCGTGTGGCTCGGGGGACAATCGGAGGGCGCACGCTCGTCGGGGTCCACGGCTCGTCGGGCTTCGCCGGCGACGACATCGACTGCCGGGTCGCCCAGGTCGAGCAGGTGTTCGCGGATCTCCCGGATGACGTCGTCATCCTGGGCGACTTCAACACCGACCCCGGACGTCAGGCCGAGACCGACGCCAGCGCCGCCGCCTGGGTCGAGAGCATCGTCGAGCCGCTGCACTTCATCAGCCCGGTCGGCGAGGAGGCCCCGAGGAGCTACGGGGGGCTGGCGGACATCGACCACGTCATCTCGGACGTGCTCCACGGCTCCTGCTGGCACGCCGGCATCGACACCGAGCCGGTCATCGACGCCGTCTACTTCGACCACGTGCCCGTGGTCTGTGAGGTCCAGTGATCGTCGTCCGCTCGCTCGAGGTCAGCTTTGGGAACCGTCACGTCCTGCGCGGCTGCGACCTGGTCGTGAAGACCGGCGACCGCATCGGTCTGGTCGGCGCCAACGGCAGCGGCAAGTCCACGTTCCTGCGCTGCCTCGCCGGGGACCTGGACCCCGACCACGGGACCATCACGCTGACCGGTCGGCTGTCGGCGCTGAGCCAGGAACCGGTGCTGCTCGGACGCACCGTCGGCGAGTGTGCCGCCACCGCCATCGCCTGGCACGCCCGCCTGCTCGACGCCTACGACAAGGCGCTCGCGGACGAGGACTACGACGAGAGCGCTCGGATCCAGGACCGGCTCGACCAGGTCGGCTGGGAGGTCGGCCACCGCGTCGCCGCCATGCTGGATCGGCTGGGGGCGCCGCCCGAGGACGCCGAGGTCCGGCTGCTGTCCGGTGGAGAGAAGCGTCGCGTGGCGCTGGCCCTGGCGCTGTTGGGTCAGCCCGACGTGCTCATCCTCGACGAGCCGACGAACCACCTCGATCTGGCCGCCGTCGAGTGGCTCCAGGGCTGGCTCTCCGGCTTCCGAGGCGCGCTGCTGCTCGTCACCCACGACCGCTACCTGCTCGAGGCCGCCTGCGACCGCATCGTCGAGATCGAGCGCGGCAAGACCGTGGCGTACGACGGCAGCTACGCCGACTACCTGTTGGCGCGGGCCGAGCGTCAGGCCCGGCTCGAGCAGGCCCAGGACCGCCGGCTTCGGATGATCGCGCGCGAGGCCGAGTGGGCATCGCGCTCGCCCGCGGCCCGCTCGACCAAGCAGAAGGCCCGGCTGGATCGGCTCGACGCGCTGAAGAGCCACGAGCGCATCCAGTTCAACCAGGGCTTCGAGCTCGACCTCGCCACCGGCGGTCGCAAGAGCGGCGTCGTGCTCGAGCTGATCGGGGTGAAGAAGTCCTACGACGACCGCGAGCTGCTGCGCGGCTTCGACATGTCGCTCTCACCCGGCGAGCGCATCGGCATCCTGGGCGCGAACGGCAGCGGCAAGTCCACGCTCTTGAAGCTCCTGACCGGCCACGTCATCCCTGACGCCGGCGAGGTCGTGAAGGCCTCGCGCACCGACATCGCCCTGCTCGACCAGCATCGGACGGGCCTCGAGGCACCGGACGGCTCGGACTGGACCGTGTTCGAGGCCGCCGGCGGGGGCGCGACCCACGTCACGGTCGCCGGAAAGGCCGGCGCCACCTGGCAGCGTGGCCAGGGCGGACGGGCCGGCGAGACGATCCACGTCGCCGGCTTCCTGGAGCGCTTCCTCTTCCCTCGCGAGTCGCTGGACCAGCCCGTCAGCAAGCTCTCGGGCGGCGAGCGGGCGCGACTCCTGCTGGCTCGACTGCTGCTGCGGGGAGCGGGCGTCCTGCTGCTCGACGAGCCGACCAACGACCTCGACCTGCTGACGCTGCGCGTGCTCGAAGAGGCACTGCTCTCGTTCGACGGTGCCGTGGTCGTGGTCACGCACGACCGGGCGTTCCTGGACCGGGTCTGCACGGGCGTCGTTCACTTCGGCCCCAACGGACCCGTCCGGTACGCGAGCCGCCAGCAAGTCCCGAAGTTCGAGGCCGCGCCGGTGACGGCCCGGTCCAAGGACGCCGCGCCGGTCCTGCCGTCGAAGCGCCGCTCGTACAAGGAGCAGAAGGAGTTCGACGCTCTGCCCGCCCAGATCGAGCAGGCCGAGAGTGACCACGCGCAGCTGGGCGAGACGCTGTCGGACCCGGAGACCTACAAGCGGCCCGCCGACGAGGTCGCCATCCTGACGGCGCGGCTCGCCGAGTTGGAGCGGGACATCGAGCGGCTGTATGAGCGGTGGGCCGAGCTCGAGGGTTGAGCCCGAGGGGCTGACCCTTCAGATGACGCGGTCGAGGACGCAGCTGGCGAGCTGCTTGTAGTGCTCGGCCCCGCGGGAGCTCGGATCGAAGCTGTAGATGTCCTCGCCTTCGGTCTGGGCCTGCGACAGGGCATCGTTCACGCCGATCTGGACGGGCAGCATCAGGTCGCCCCACTCCTGCTCGACGAGCTCCATCACCGCGGCGTTGCCCTTGGCGTTGCGTGCATCCACCCGCGTGAGCACGAGCCCGAGGACCTGGACGTAGGGGTTCAGGTGACCCTTGATCTCCTCGACCGTGTCGAGGATGCCGCCGACGCCGCTGACCGCCAGCGCGGTCGGGTTGGCGGGGATGAGCAGGTAGTCGCAGGCCACGAGCGCGTTCACCGTGAGCGTGCCGATGTTGGGCGGGCAGTCGATGACGATGACGTCGTAGTGGCTGCGGGTGATCTCGATGGCCTTCTTGAGCACCAGCTCCTTGCCGATGCGGGAGCTGAGCCGGTCCTCGGCCTGGAGCAGGCCCGGATCCTGGGGCGTGATCGAGACGCCAGGGACCTGGGTGTGGGTCGCGATCTCGGCGACCTCCTGGCCGTTCTGTTCCGTGAGGACCTCGGACAGCGGGCCACCGCCGACCTCGGTCTGGCCGCGGAGCGCCAGGTTGACGTGAGCCTGGGGGTCGAGGTCGACGAGCAGGACCTTCTTGTCGTGGAAGCGCCCGAGCGCCGCGGCGAGCGAGACGGACGTGGTGGTCTTGCCGACCCCACCCTTCTGCGCGGCGACGGCGATGACGACGGCCTGGTGCTCGCCGCGAGCGAGCGTCTTCTCCGCTTGCGGGGCGGACCGACGGTTGAAGCTGGACAACGTCATGCGCATGAGACAGTTCCTCTCATGCAGTTTCGCGAGGTTAGGTTGACATGTCAAGTGACGCAGTTCTAGTTCAGCAGATCCGAATTCCCGAGAGGGAATGTGACTAGACAACCCGGCGTGGCCGCGGTACCTCCACCGAGGAGGTTCGACGGCTCGTCCGCACGCACTCAAAGTCGACCTGTCGCGAAACGGCACGCTCTGCCTGACCGCGAACATGGACCTGACCGACGGGAAGTTGATCAGCCCGACCATCGGGGAGACCCGCACCAACGTCCAGTTCCTTGCCCACGTTCAGCGAACCGTTGCCACCGACCCAGGTGCCAGCTGGGTGTTCATCGTCGACAACCTCGACACGCACAAGTCGCCCGAGCTGGTCGAATGGGTCGCAACCACCAGCGGCGTCATCGAGAACCTGGGCAAGAAGTTCGTCCG
>JAAESX010000272.1 GCA_024228935.1 Pseudomonadota bacterium | reverse complement strand
GAGCAGATCCAGCTGATGTTGAACGGTCCGAGCGCGGACCAGCGCCCGGTGGGCCTCGGCCGCCTCGAGATCTCGCTTCGCGGTTGTGGCCTCGTCCTCGGTCTTCTGCTCGTCGTCCTCGGTCGGCTCCCCGGTCTCCCCGGTCGGCTCGTCGGGGACGACGGAGCCACCGGCGACAGCGGTCGCGGGCAGCAAGCCCGCTGCGAGTCCCAGAGCACAGAGCAGACGTCCCATGACGCACCTCCTCGCGCCATCCGAGGTCCGCAAGCTTCGTGCCGCTCCTGATCCCTGTCGCGGTGCCGAGCGGATGTCTCCTCGCCGAGGTTCCGTGGGCGCCCCCACACCTCAGAGCCCGTCGCCTGTTTGATCGAGCACGATCTAGGCTCGACTTTAGCCATCTAGCGATTGGGCCCCGATCTGCGTGCAGATCGGGGCCCGGCGCTGTTCTGGGCAGCGAACACGGCTTAGGCTTCAAGTGCCTAAACAATCAACCGGAGCCGTGCCCGTGCCACCCGTGATCCTACCCGCGACGTTCGTCTCCGTCCTCCAGCAGTTCCGCCCTCACTTCAGTGGGCCGTCGTTCGAGAATCTGACGGTCTTGGTGGCAGGCTTCGTCCATGCCCTGGGCGGGCATCGAATCACGGACGCCCTTCGGGCCGCGGGCCCCTCAGCCTCCAAGCACTACACGACCTACTACCGCTTCTTCTCCCGGGCGCGTTGGTCGTTGGACGATGTGGGGCTCCAGTTGATGGAGTTCCTCGTGGCCAGGTTCAATCTGGACACGGTCGAACTTGTCCTCGACGACACGCTGACCCGGCGCAGCGGCAAGAAGGTCGCCCTGGCTTCCATGCATGCGGACCCGTTGCTGAAGAAGCAGACCCGAGGACGGGCGTTCGTCTCCTACGGCCACGTCTTCGTCGTCCTGGCGGTGCATCTGTCACTGCCGTTGTTGGGAAAGACCGGGTGGGCGCTGCCGGCGCTGTTCAGGCTCTACGAGGCGCCGTCCCGAGGTGGACACAAGGACTCACCCTCGGACATCCGGCGTGAGCATGCCCGGCGCCGGGCTGACAAGGCCCAACGGACGCGCCTGCGCAAGACGGACCGCGAGTACGTCGATGACGAAGTCCGAGCGTGTGACCCGCGACCGGAGGAGGAGCCGATTCCCAAGAAGGCGCTGCGCAAGAAGACCGAGTTCGGGGCTGACCTCGTCCTGCTGGTCGCTCGTCGCTTCCCAGATCTCAAGTTCCGCCTCCTCGCCGACCACCTCTACAACGGGCGAACCGTCCTGCACGCCATCCTCAGTCAGGTCGACAACGTCCACGTCATCACCCGAGGGCGGCCCGATGCCGCGCTGTACGAGATGCCGCCGGAGCGGAAGCCGGGCCAGCGAGGAAGACCGCGGGTCAAGGGGGCTCGGCTCCTCAACCCAAAGGAGTGGGCCGAGGCCCACCCCGAGGCATTCCGTGAGACCAAGGTGACCATGTACGGCCGCGAGGTAACCCTCCACGTCGCCTCCTACCTCGGCATGGCCTACCGGAGCCTCCCCGGACGACTGCTTCGCTACGTCATCGTCAAGGACCCAGACGGCATCTACCGCACCGACTACATCATCAGCACCGACACCGAGCTCACCGAGGAAGAGGTCCTGGCCGCATACTCGAACCGCTGGCCTCTGGAGCGGACTTTTCAGGACTGCAAGCAGAAACTCTGCATCCAGAACCCCCAGATCCAGCTCCCGACCTCCGTCCGCCGAAGCGTGCCCTTCGGCATGCTCATCTACAGCCTTGTCGTGACCTGGTACGTAATCCACGGCCATCAAGTCGCAGCAGCTACCCGACCCGCAGCCGACCCTTGGTACCCGGGAAACGAGCGGCCCTCGTTCACGGACATGATCGCCACGTTGCGCCGCGCCAGCTGGGCGGAGGCAATTGCTGATCTGCCGTCTGGAGGGGCCCCGCGACAGAAAGGCCTGGCCGACTACTTGGCCAGGGTGGTCGCCGCTGCCTGACTCCAGCGCCGGCCGGCGTGCTGACGCGCGGGCTGGCGCTGGAAGAGGGGCTAAAGTCGAGTCTAGCGGAATCGCTTCGGCTCGGGAGGCCGTCGGCCCCGGACCGTCGTGCCGCG
>JAAESX010000271.1 GCA_024228935.1 Pseudomonadota bacterium | reverse complement strand
GCGCGCGTCCTCGACGTCGGGCACCTCGGGCCAGCCGACCGGGGCCGAGCGCCAGGTCTCGGCCAGCGCGGGTGCGTGCCAGCCGCCGCAGACCACCACGACCGGCCCATCGTCCATCGCGGTCCGGATGCACCGCGCCATGAACTCCTCGCGCGCGGTGTCGACGCCCGCGGGCACCTGGCCGCGCAGCTCGATGAAGTAGGTGTGCAGCCGCTCGGCGACGCGGGCGACGGGCTCGGGCTGCTCGAACAGGTGGTCCCACAGCGCGTCGCTCCCATCGACGCCCAGCTCACGACACAGCCGCGCGGTCCCCTCGGCGGCTCGGTTGAAGACCCGATCCGAGTAGCGGTTCCGCACGTCCTCGAACGAGCGGCTCCAGGCCGGCAGGTCCATGAACCGCACCTGGGCGCCGGCCGCGGCTCCCTCGCGCAGCGCGACCCACTCGGGGGAGTACGCGCAGAACGGGGTCCAGCTCGCGTGACTCCGGCTGGCGGAGTGCAGGTAGCTGAAGAGGGCGACGGGCGGCGCGTGGTCGAGCAGCAGCTCGTCGATCCGCTCGTTCATGTCGGCAGGGCCCTCGATGAGGACGTGCCGCGGCTTCACCGTCTCGATGGTGTGCCGGACGACGTGAGCGCACGCCGGGCTGTGGTGCCGGACGCCGACGATGACCGGCTCAGCCACCCAGGCGGCCTCGGGCGGCGTGCAGCTCCTTCCAGCGCAGCCCCTTCCGACGCGCGACGCGCTGCTCGAGGTACCGACGCAGGCGCTTGCGGTCCTCGGCGTCGTCCTTCACCGCGGCTCCGGCGATGCAGTCGAGCAGGTCAGCGGCCGTGGCCTCGCCCCCCGACAGGAAGTGCGATCGGACGCCCAGTGCGACCGCGACGCTGACGCACTCGGCGGTCGACAGGATGGTCGAGAGACGATCCATCGCCTGGCCCTCGCTCGTCTCGCCCGTGCGCAGCTCGCGGAACGCCATGACCAGCATCTTCAGCAGGTCGTCTGGGGGCGGGCGCGGCACCCCGGCTCGGGTCAGCTCGCGCTCGGCGGCGGTCTTCACCAGGGCCAGTTCGGTCTCGAAGTCCGGGATGGGGAACACGGTCTCGAAGTTCAGCCGCCGCTTCAGCGCCGCGCTCATCTCGTTGACGCCACGGTCGCGGGTGTTCGCCGTGGCGATGAGGTTGAAGCCGTCGCGGGCGAAGACCATGCCCTCGTCCCCCAGCTCGGGGATCGCCATGACCTTGTCCGAGAGCATCGACAACAGCGCGTCCTGCACCTCGGGCGGGCAGCGCGTGATCTCCTCGAACCGGACGATGCGGCCCTCGCGCATCGCACGCAGCAGCGGAGCCGGCACCAGGCTTCGCTCGGTCGGTCCCTCGGCCAGCAGCAGCGCGTAGTTCCACGCGTACTTGATCTGGTCCTCGGTCGTCGCCGCGCCGCCCTGGATGGTCAGCGTCGAGTCGCCGCAGATCGCCGCGCACAGCAGCTCGGACAGCAAGCTCTTCGCCGTGCCGGGCTCGCCGACGAGCATCAGTCCGCGGTTGGTGGCCAGCGCGACCATGGCCCGATCGACCAGCGACGGGTTGCCGACGAACTTCTCGGTGATCCCCAGCCGCTCGTCCCCGAGGATGAACTTCCGGACCGCCCGCGGAGACAGCTGCCACCCCACGGGACGCGGGTCTTTGTCGGACTTCGCGAGCTTCTGGAGCTCGTCGGCGTGCACGACCTCGGCGGGCGGACGCTGCAGGTTCTTGTCGGCGGACATGCATTGCGCTTAACGCTCTGGTGTGGACGACATCCTCTACGTCAATCCCGCGCGCCAGCGCTTCTACCTCGTGCCCGGCGGCCGCCCCCTTCCAGACGGCGCCTACCTGGTCGTGCCTGTGCCCGGACGGCCTCGCTCGGTGAACCGCCAGGCGATCAACGACTACGAGATCTCCCGTGAGAAGGCCGTCGAGGTCACCCAGGCGCGCGCTCGCGGAACGCTCGACGAGGTGCTGGCCGAAGCGGCTCATCTGGTCGACGAGCAGGACGGCGGGCGACTGCGCGCGTTGACCGGCAAGCTCGGCGCGTTCTTCACGAGCAAGCAGGTCGAGCAGGGAATCTCGCTGCTCGGCAACGCGCTCCAGGACGTCGCGACCGAGATGAAGGCGCGCCGCGAGCGCAACCCTCCGCCCGCGCATCCGGTCCCGACCGAGTCCGGGGTCATCCGCGACGACGAGCTGGTGCTGTGCGGGTCCTGCCTGACGGCGCTCGACGAGGAGACGGTCTGCCCGTCCTGTGGCGCCGACTCCGAGCAGGTCGAGGCGTTCCGCATGAGCGCCGCCGAGTTCGCCGTCGAGGAGTGGACGACCTGCACTTCGTGTGGCGACGACCTGCTGCAGCTGGCCAGCACCTGTCCGGAGTGCGGCGCCGCCCAGTGATCGCGCTGCTGCTGGCGTGCT
>JAAESX010000270.1 GCA_024228935.1 Pseudomonadota bacterium | reverse complement strand
TCGCGGAGACGGGGCTCGCATCGGTGATGGGGTCGGCGCTGGTGGCCGCTGCCCAGGAGCGCGCGGAGTCTCAGGGGGCTGCCCAACGTCAAGTACATCTCGGCATTAGCGACAACTACACTTCGGCATCCGGTTGACTTGATCCGGGGCTCCTCATGAGCCTCGTTCTTCGCTCTCATTTTTCCGATAGTCGCCGGGGCTGTGGTCGGTGTGGTCGGGCGCAGCCGCGCTCGCGCGGCAGGCCGTCCAAACGCTGGGGTCAAGTCCCCCTGCGGCAGGTCTGGCACCCTTTCGAGCTCGGTCACCCCCGAGCTGCCCAGCTCCGAGAGGCAGGGGCGGGACTTGTCCCAGGGAGCGGCGGTCGAGGTTGTGGTCAGGCGTAGCCGCGCTTGCGCGGCAGGCTGTCCACGGCCCCGCCGCTCCCGGCAGCGTGGCACCGTCCACAGCCCTGCCCGGGAGCCCTGGGTCGAGCTGGTCATGGGCTCACCCCGGTGCCTGAGGAGGACACGCGTAGGTTCTCCTCTGCCTCGTCCGCCCGGAAGCTCGGACCGGTCAGCTCGAGGATTACCGAGTGGTGTACGACTCGGTCGATGGCGGCCGCGGTGGTCATCGCGTCCTTGAAGATGCGGTCCCACTGCGAGAAGACGAGGTTGCTGCTGATGAGCACGCTCCGACGCTCGTACCGCTCGGCAAGGAAGGTGAAGAGGACCTCCATCTCGGCACGGTCCTGCTGGACGTAGCCGAGGTCGTCCAGGATGACCGCATCGAAGCGGTCGAGCCGCTTGAGCGCGGCCTCCAGCAGCAAGTCGCGTTTGGCCGCGAGCAGCCTCTGGACCAGCTGAAAGGTCGGAGTGAAGAGCACCCGGTGGCCCCGCTGGACGAGCTCATGGCCGATGGCCGCGAGGATGTGGCTCTTGCCTCGACCGGGCAGGCCGAAAGCGAGGACGTTGGTGCCTCGGCGCAGGAAGTCGCCGTTGCGCAGCGTCGCCACCTGCGTGCGGACCGGCGCCGGCAATCGCCCCAGCTTCAGGGTTGCCAGCGTCTTGGTCGCCGGCAACTGCGACGCCTTGAGGTTCCGCAGGACCCGCCGCCGGCCCCGGTCCTGGAGTTCGAGCGAGGCGAGTTCGTGGAGGAAGGCGACGAAGGTCCAGCCCTCGCGGGTGGCTCGTTCGGAGAGGTCATCGAGGTGGGTGGCGAAACCCGGAAGTTTGAGGGAGCGCAGCATCACGCGGAGGCTCGCGGCGGTGGGGTCGGCGGACATCAGGCCACCTCCTGCAGCGTGACCGCGCTCAGGAGCCGACGGTCGAAGTCCTTCAAGTCCGGCTCCAGCACGGCCATCTCCGGCACCTGCGTCGGGGCTGGCTCGACCAGATCACGGACCCGCTCGTAGGTCGGGAGCTGGCCCTCGTCGAGCAGCAGCTCCAGGGCCATCGCCACATCGCACTCCATCGTGCGGGCTGCGAGGTACAGCACTCGCAAGTAGGCCAGGTCCCCCCGGCGGGTCACGGCGTGGGCCGCGGCCAGCGCGTCGTAGGCCCGCCGGAAGACCACCGTCGGAAACAGCTCCTCCCGGTATCGATAGCGCTCGAACGCCCAGGGCTTGCGCACCAGCGACTCAATGACGTGGCGATAGTTGACCCGGTGCCCGTGGCGTCCCAGCAGACGCTCGATGGTCACCTGGACCTCCTCGGCGTACCAGACCTCCAACCGGTCGTCGTAGATCCGCACCCGCACCCACTCCCGGATCAGCTGCGACGGCACCGAGTACGTGTTGTGCTTGATACGGATCGTGCTCCCGCCGGTCACCCGGGTCCGCTCGTCCTTCCACTCAGGCAGGCGCTGGGCCGTCACCGCCTCCATCGCGACCAGGTCCTCGACGAGGCGGTCGTGCCGGAGCACGTTGGCCTTGCTGCACACGCCCTGGACCCAGGTCTCGTAGTCGGCGACCGAGTCGAAGTCCCGACTCTCACGCAGCAGCAGGTGCTGCGTGAGCCGCCGCTTCAGCGCGCCGTTGAGGGCCTCGACGTCCCCATTCTGGTTGCTCTTGCCCACCCCGATGGTCCGCGGCTTCATGCCGAGGTGCTCCATCAGTTCGACGTACTCGGTGTTGAAGTCGCGCTTCCCACCACCGCCGCCGATGGCGTGGGTGGCCGCGGTGCTGTTGTCGGTCTGGTGCCACTGCGGCCGCTTGCCGAGCTTGAACACCGCGGCCTGGCAGCCCCGACGCAGCGCCGCCATGGACTCGGACCGGCACACCGTCGTCCACTGCCAGTTGCTGTACGGAAGGACCACGTGGCAGAGCAGGTGCGGGAAGGCTTCGCCGCCGATGGTGACCCCAAGCTCGTTGCCCGAGGTGAAGTCGGTCTGCATTGCTTCTCCAGGCCGATGCTCCTGGGCGAAGAAGACCTCCTTGGGCGGACCGTCGGTGGCTCGCCACCGCTTCACTCGGCGCTGGAAGGTCCGGAGCTGGCCCTCCTGGTACTTGCCGGGCCGCTTGTGCTCAACGAGCCAATCGAACAGCGCCTTGGCCTCGAGCTCCGGCGCGTCCAACAGCAGCGCCTCGACCAGGTGCCAGTCCTCCACGAACGGGTCAGGCCGCGTTCGCCAGTTCCGAGGCTGCTTCAACTCCGACGGCAGCTTCCGCGCCGCCAGGTACTTCGACGCCGTGTCTCGGTGCATCCCCGACCGCAGGGCGGCCACACCGATTCTCCCGTGCTTCGCGAACTCTTCCATCAGCTTCCTCACCTGCGCGTCCGTCGTCTGCAACGTCACCTCCTGCCACCTCCCGAAGGGGGCGCTGGAGCCTATGCAAGACGCGCTCGGGGATGCCGAGATGTAGTTGTCGTCGCGCCGAGGTGTAATTGTCGCTGGGCACCCTCCAGTTGCACATCCCTCCCGAGCGCGCGGCTGCCGTGTGCGTTTACGTTGGGCAAGTCTATGATGCGCAACTCGCGCTCCAGCATTGCGTCTGACGCGCGGTCGGGACGCACGGCGTGTCGCAGCATGC
>JAAESX010000269.1 GCA_024228935.1 Pseudomonadota bacterium | reverse complement strand
GAGGCGTTCCGCATGAGCGCCGCCGAGTTCGCCGTCGAGGAGTGGACGACCTGCACTTCGTGTGGCGACGACCTGCTGCAGCTGGCCAGCACCTGTCCGGAGTGCGGCGCCGCCCAGTGATCGCGCTGCTGCTGGCGTGCTTCTCCCCGCCCGTGGACACGCAGATGGACGTCGAGGTGCGCGATGGGCGCGTCTGGTTCGAGGGCGACAACCTGGGCCCCGCCATCAACGACAAGGGCTACGGCACCATCGCCAGGCTGTACGAGACCGCGCTCGTGTGGGCCGAGGCGGACGAGCGGGTGGGGCTGGAGACGACGGTCGTGGTGGTCGGCGGCCCCGACGAGGTCTGGCGGCGCGTGCTCCCGGTGCTCCGAACACTGGACCAGACCACCAACACCCACACGCACCTGGGTCTGACCGACGGGGCCCCAACCAGATCACACCACCAGCTACGAGTCGATCCCCAGGCGGGGACTATTTGATCGGCGCTCTAGGCGACACCCGGCGCTACTCGATGTAGCCCAGGTACCCGAGCCCCTCGAGGCCGCCCCACATCCCGGTGTCGCCCATGGTGTCCGAGCTGTAGCCGAGCAACTCCTCGATGCGCTCCTTCTGCTCCTCGGCGGCCTTTCCGCCCATCGTCTGCAGGACCGACGCGGCCTGGACGGTCGTCGGGTCGTCCGGGTCGCCGTCCTCGATGAGGTCAGCCAGAGCATCCGCGCTCTTGCTGCTGCCCACGGACTGGAGCGCGTAGATCGCCGTGCTGCGGACGCTCTCGTCGTCGTCGTCCAGCGCGTCGAGGATGACCTCCTCGCCCTCCTTGCCGCCACTCCAGGCCAGCGAGTTCAGCGCCTGGGTCCGGAGCGACGGGTCGTCGCCATCTCGGGCGATGTCGACCAGCGCGTCCCGAGCACCCTTGGTCCCGAGCGTCTGCAGGCCCGACAGCGCCGAGTACTGCGTGTCCGGGTCGTCGAGCGCATCCAGCAGGACCTTCTCGGCGTCCCGACCGCCCTGCTGGGCGATGGCGGAGATGGCCGCGCTGCGCACCTGGCCGTCCTCGGCGTCGAGCAGCTCGCTCAGCTGATCCCGGCTCTCCGGCGTGCCCATGCGACCGAGCGCGGACACGGCGTTGGCGGCCAGGTAGCTGTCCTCCTCCTCGAGCGCGTGCTCGACGAACTGATCCAGGTTCGGCGCGTTGCTGTAGAGCACGTTGTCGTAGATGCGGCGGCGCATCGCGGGGTCGTCGCTGTCCTCGAGGATGTCGAGCAGGTCGTCCAGCTGCTCGGCGTCGCCGCTGTAGACGATGGCGGACAGGGCGCGCCTGGACTCGTTGTCCGTGCCGCTCTCGACCCGGTCCATCAGGGCCCGACGCGCTCGGCTGGTCCCGAGCTGCGCCAAGGCCTGCTCGGTGTCGTCCCAGCCCGCGCCGCCGGAGCCGTTCTCGAACCGACGCAGGAGCACGTCCTCGAGCTCCTCGCTGATCTCCTCGCCCCGCTGCTGGAGCGCGTACACCGCGGCGCGACGCACGTTGGCGTCGCCGTCCTCGACGAGCCTCAGGAGCATCGAGCTGGGCAGCAGGTTCGGCGAGGTCTGGAGCGCGTAGAGCGCATCGGACTTCTGCTGCGCCGAGCCGTTCTCCAGGATGTCGAGGATGAACTCCTGGTCGTCCTCGCCACCATGCTGGAGCAGGAAGGAGTAGGCTTGGCCGGACCAGCCGTTACTGCCGCGGCGCTCAATGGCGTCGTGCGCAAGCTCGAACAGCTCGGGGGGCACGGTGCCCTCGGCCCACGGACCGTTGAACATCCGGTTGCGCGAGGCGACGGATACGTCGGTCCCCGGGTTCTACACTGCCCCCCTGCGCGCGTCGCTGACGACCTCGTCGCCCCGCTGCTGGAGCGCGTTCGCCGCGGCGGCTCCAACGTC
>JAAESX010000268.1 GCA_024228935.1 Pseudomonadota bacterium | reverse complement strand
CTGGACAACGACTGCGACGGTCGCGCCGAGGGGTGCGGGCTCGTCGGCGTGCTCGGTGCTGGGGAGGCCGACTACAAGCTGTCCGGGACGGACGACGCCACCTACTTCGGCCGGAACATGGCGGTGTACGACGTCGATGCCGACGGCGTCCGCGACGTCGCGGCGGGTGGAGCCAGCGCGTCGAGGAACGGCGAGGTGCGCTTCGCCCTCGGTCCGCTCGAGCCCGGCGTGACCTCCCTGGCCAGCACCGACGCCGTCATCACCGGGGAGGAAGGCGGCGACGACTTCGGCACCGCCCTCGCCGTGATCGAGGACTGGGACGACGATGGCCTGGACGAGCTCCTGGTGTCGGCGCCGAGGTCCACCGGGCTCGGGGGCAACCTCGGGCGCGTGTACCTGATCCCGGCGCCAGCGAGCATGCCGTCGAGCGCCGCCGTGCTCGATCTCTGGGTCCAGGGGGTCGACCAGTGGGACCATACGGGAGACACCATCGTGGCGGCGGGCGATGCCAGCGGCGACGGCGTGTCGGACCTCCTGGTGGCGGGACCCCACGCCAGCGTGCGCTCGACCTACTCGGGCCAGGTCTGGCTGGTCGAGGGCCCCCTCACCGGGGCCGTCTCCTTGGAGGACGTCGACCAGCGTGTGATCGGTTCCTACGTCCAAGGGCGACTCGGTCTGGCGGCCGCAGGTGTCGGGGACGTCGACGGCGACGGCTTCGACGACGTGCTCGTCTCGGACGACCACCGCGCCGGGCGCGTGCTGGTGGTGCCGGGGCCATGGACGGGCACCTTGGGGAGCGAAGACCTGACGACCCGCCTCGTGGGCGAGCAGCACGGTGACGCCGCGGGGGCCAGCGTGGACCGCGCCGGCGACTTGGACGGGGACGGGTACGTGGACCTCGTCGTGGGCGCACCCGACCATGCTGGCGCGGGAGAGCAGTCCGGTGCGGCGTACCTGGCGCTCGGCCCCCTGTCGGGCGAAGGCCTGTTGGCCGATGCCGCT
>JAAESX010000267.1 GCA_024228935.1 Pseudomonadota bacterium | reverse complement strand
GACGTAGAGCGCCTCGAAGTTGAGGGTAGGGGGCGTCAAGAAGTCGCACGCGGCGATACCCTCACGATGATTCCGGAGGAACGTCATCCATTGCTTCACCTCGTCGGGGTTCGCACGGCGGCGAGGGATGTAACGACAGTCGGTTCGCTCCGCCACGTCGAAGCCGAGTTTGAGCATCCACACGTGATTCCGGGGTGCTCCCCTGGTTGGGTTTTCGCGAGCCATGCTGCGAATCAGACGCCGGATTTCTCATTCAATCTGTGGCCGCCCGGGTCCTCTGAGTTGTAGTTCTCGCTGCCATCCTCTTCGAAGATGTGAACTGTGTTGCCACGGGAACATTGCGGACGTTGCGTCGTCCCGTGGACGGGGCGCGCTCGGTACAAGCCATGCCTCGAATTCGGGTGATTAGCCGGAGTCGGCTATGCTCCATGGAACAGGAACAAGCAGCAGCCGCCCGCTACCCGACTCAACTCCGTGCAAGCCAGTGCCGATCAGTTCGGTTCGAGCTGGACCGTCAGGCGCCGGTAGCCACATCGAGTATGCGCATCCCCTGGCGCAGTCCGAGAGGCCGCTCTATTCTGCGCTAGTTCGACCCGCCCCACCCACGCCGCTTGGAGATTATGAACCTGCGTCATTTCGTCCCAGTCCTGTGCCTGTTCGCGACGATATTGGCGGCATCCGCCGCCGCCGCACAGACGATCACGACCTCACTCACCGGCGTCTATGACGAGACACTTCGGGGAGACTTCGTTGTGGTCGGGAACGCGTCGATGGAGTGCGATCCGTCCGAGGAGGACTGCGACGGTGTAGACGACGACACCGACGTCGAGTCCGCCATCAACAACAACAACTACTTCACGCGCTTCGCGGACTACGACAACACGACGCCTGGCGCGCCCGACTCCGACTGGCGAGGTAGTGGCAGCAGCGACACATTCAATTCGACCTCGTCAGACGTCGCGCTGCCAGCTGGCGCGACGGTCGTCTATGCTGCGTTGCACTGGGGCGGTCGCGTAGCGGACGACTTGTCCCCCGGGCCTCGTCAGCCTGAGGTCGTGCAGTTCGCCGGCCCCGGGGATACGGCGTATACCGAGGTGACGGCTGACTCGTTCTACAGCGGGCGTTGCTCGCCGCCGACGGCACCATGCGACCCGGGCACCACGAGCGGATCGAGCTCACCAGACTACTACTCGTACGCGGACGTCACAGCGCTGGTCGCCGCGCGCGGCGCAGGCACTTACTGGACAGCCAACGTGGTGTTCGGCGAGGGCTTCGACGACAACGTCGGTGGTTGGCAGCTCTTCGTCGCCTACGAGAATGCGGACGCGGACTACCGGAACGTTCAGCTCTTCCACGGCGCGGTGGCGTATGGTGACGGAACCTCTGCCACCGAGACCGTGGATGGGTTTCTCACCCCGCTCACCGGCCCGATCGAGGCGCGCGTCAGCTACCTGATCTACGAGGGCGACCGCTACAACGGGAGCTCCGGCTCGGGCAGAGCCGACTCGGTAGGGTTCAATGGGTCGCCGGTCTCCAATGCGTGGAATCCTGCCTCTGACACCGGGAACGCGACGATCGCCATTGGCGACGACTTGGTCACCACGCGGACCCCGGCGCACGCCAATACGCTGGGTTTGGACATCGACGTCTTCGACGTAGGCGACCGGCTTGGCAACGGCGACAGCAGCGCGACGATCAACCTCTTCGCTCCTTCCGGAGAAGGAAACACAGTGTTGGCCGTGGGCTTCGCGACAACGCTGCAAGTGCCCGAGGTGGTGGCGTCGAAGACGGCGACGGTATTCAACTCGGACGGCGCGTTGGACAGCGACCAGGTGGCCGAGGAAGGCGACCTCATCGAATACGTTATCTCGGTCGAGAACCTCGCATACGACGATGCTGGCAATCTGGTTGTGTTCGACGAGATCCCCGCGGGGACGACCTACCGGGATGACTCAATGACCATCGACGGCGTTGGGCGCACCGACGGAGCTGACGACGACACCGCGGAGTACGACGGGGCGTTCGGTTCACGTGGCCGCGTCGTCTTCCGTTGCGGTACAGGCGCCGACGCGACGGACGGCGGCATGCTCGTGGTGGGCGACTCGGTCATCGTGCGCTTCCGCGTGACCGTCATGGCCCCGACCCCGGGGACGCTGATCGAGAACACCGCTGAGGTGAGCTACACCGGGCTCACGCTGGGCCCGCTCGAGTTGCTCACGGCCTCGACGCAGGCCACTGGCGGGACAACGGACACATCGTTCTGCGGAAACTCGATCATCGAGACGACCGAGGCTTGCGACGATGGCAATACGGCTAGCGGCGACGGATGCTCTGCCACGTGCGCAATCGAGGACGGCT
Organism: Pseudomonadota bacterium; assembly: GCA_024228935.1. Lineage (GTDB taxonomy): Bacteria > Myxococcota_A > UBA796 > UBA796 > CAJQPC01 > JAAESX01. Next base: position 3,602 of record JAAESX010000267.1, on the reverse strand, counting down.
GGACGTGCGACGACGAGCCATCTCTGTGCGATGAGGTATGCGGCGACGGGATCATTGTCGGCGCGGAGACATGCGACGACGGCGGCACGGACGCTGGCGACGGTTGCTCGGCGACCTGCACCGTAGAGACCGGTTGGGCATGTGAAGACGAGCCTTCGCTGTGTGATGAGGTATGCGGCGACGGGATCATCATCGGCGCCGAGGCGTGCGATGACGGCGACACGGACTCTGGGGATGGCTGCTCGGCGACCTGCACCGTAGAGACCGGTTGGACCTGTGAGGACGAGCCTTCTCTCTGCGACGAAGTCTGCGGCGACGGGGTCATTGTCGGCGCGGAGACGTGCGACGACGGCGGCACGGACGCTGGCGACGGTTGCTCGGCGACCTGCGACATCGAAGATGGCTGGACGTGTGAAGACGAACCGTCTCTCTGTGGCGAAGTCTGCGGCGACGGCATCATCACCGGCGCGGAGGCATGCGACGACGGCGACACGGACGCTGGCGACGGCTGCTCGGCGACCTGCGACATCGAAGATGGCTGGACGTGTGAAGACGAACCGTCTCTCTGCGACGAAGTCTGCGGCGACGGCATCGTCACCGGCTCGGAGACATGCGACGACGGCGACACCGGCAGCGGAGATGGTTGCTCGTCGACCTGCGAAACCGAGGAGGGCTGGACCTGCGCGGATAATCCTTCGCTCTGCGAGGAGATTTGCGGCGACGGAATCATCGCCGGGGCTGAGACCTGCGATGATGGTGACACCCGCAGCGGCGACGGGTGCTCGTCGACCTGCGAGGTAGAGGACGGCTGGAGATGCGAGGATGACCCCTCGCTCTGCGAAGAGGTCTGCGGCGACGGGTTCATCGTCGGAGGCGAAGCATGTGACGACGGTGACACCGGCAATGGCGACGGATGCTCGTCAACCTGCGAGGTAGAGGTCGGTTGGACGTGCGAAGGCGAGCCGTCCGTGTGCGAGGAGGCCTGTGGTGATGGTCTGATCGTCGGCGCCGAGGCGTGCGATGACGGCGACCTAGCCGACGGCGACGGGTGCTCGGGGGTCTGTGAAATCGAAGACGGGTGGGCCTGTGACGGCGAGCCGTCGGAGTGCAACTCCATCTGCGGCGACGGCTTGATTCGCGGCGCCGAACGCTGCGACGACGGTGGAACGACCGATGGCGACGGGTGCTCGGCTGCATGCGAGATCGAGACGGGCTGGTCGTGCACCGATGAGCCGTCTGTCTGCACAGAGGGCTGCGGCGACGGGCTCATTCGTGGCTCCGAGGAGTGCGACGACGGCGGCCTGGCCGACGGCGACGGGTGCTCCGCGTTCTGCGAAGTCGAAGAGGGTTGGACCTGCGAAGGCGAGGCGTCCGAGTGCGAGGGTATCTGCGGCGACGGCTTGATCCGCGGCAGCGAGCGCTGCGACGACGCAGGCACAACCGACGGTGATGGTTGTTCGGCGATCTGTGAGATCGAGACCGGCTGGTCATGCGCGGACGAACCGTCGGTTTGTGAACCCGGGTGTGGCGACGGCTTGATCCGCGGCCCCGAGGAATGCGACGACGGCGGCACCGCGGATGGCGATGGATGCAACGCGGCGTGCGAACTCGAAGACGGTTGGACCTGTGAAGACGAACCGACCGCGTGCGACCCGGTATGCGGCGACGGACTCGTCCTTGGCGCCGAAGCATGCGACGACGGCGGCACAACCGACGGCGACGGGTGCTCAGCAGAGTGCCTTGTCGAGGACCGGGATCGCGATGGCATTCTGGACCAAGACGACAACTGTGAAGACAACGCGAATGCCGACCAGGCCGACATCGATGGCGACGGCATAGGCGATGTTTGTGACGACGATCGTGACGGTGACGGCCTCACCAACGACGAGGAAGAGACCGACACGGAGACCGACCCGGACGACGCTGATTCGGACGACGACGGCGTCGACGACGGTACCGAGGTCGGCGACGACGACCCGACCGACCCGAACAACGCCGACTCCGACGGCGACGGCCTGTGCGACGGGCCCGAAGACGTCGACGAGATCTGCGGCGGCGGCGAGGATCTAGACGCCGACGGTGAGGTCGACGAGGGCGAGACTGACCCCAACGACGAGGACACCGACGACGGCGGGGTCGACGATGGCACCGAGGTGCTCGAGGACGGCACCGACCCGCTCGACCCCGAAGACGACATCCTGCCGCCGGACGATAGCGACGGCGACGGGCTGACGGATGAGGAGGAGCTCGAGGAGTACGGCACCGACCCCAACGACCCCGACACCGACGGGGATGGCGTCACCGATGGCACGGAAGTGCTCGACGACGACCCGACCGACCCCAACGACCCCGACACCGACGGCGACGGCCTGTGCGATGGCCCCGAGGACGTGGCCGACGAGTGCGGAGCCGGCGAGGACCTCGATTCAGACGGCATCGTCGACGAGGGCGAGACCGACCCCAACGACGCCGACACCGACGATGACGGCGTGCTCGACGGCACGGAGGTCTTCGACAGCGAGACCGATCCCAACGACCCGGACAGCGATGGCGATGGCCTGCTCGACGGAACCGAGCTCGGCTTGAACGAGGGCGATATCGGCCCGGACACCGGCGACGCCTTCGTGCCCGACGCCGACCCGACGACCACCACCGACCCGAACAACCCGGACACCGACGGCGGCACCGTGCCGGACGGTGAAGAGGACGTGAACCTCAACGGACGGATCGACGAGGGCGAAAAAGACCCGAACGATCCGGAAGACGACGTGCCCTACCGCTACTACGGCGGCCAGTCGTTCGGGGCCTGCTCGGCGACGCCGGCCTCCAGCCCCCGCGGCTGGCTGGGCATGTTCCTCGTCCTGGGTATCGCGCTCGCGTCCCGGCGACGGAGGTGGGTTCTGTCCGGCCTCCTGATACTCGGGATCGGGCTCACGGTGCCGACCGGCGCCCAGGCCCAGGGCTTCGACGCCCAGCAGTTCAATCCGGCGGTCGCCCGCACCACCGGTTACCTCTCAACCGCCGGCGGCAAGATCCTGCCGCACGGCGTCTGGGAGGTCGGCGTGTTCCTCAACTACGCCGACGACCCTCTCGTGCTGCGGGGCACCGACGGCGAGCGCCTGGGGAGCCTGATCCATTCGCAGCTCGGCGCCGACATCCCCGCCAGCATCGGCATCCTGGACCGCACCTAGATCGGCATCTACCTGCCGGTCACGCTCTATCCGGAGGGCGACTCGGGCCTGCCCGTCGACGCCTCGAGCGGCGGTGGCGTGGGCAACCTGCGACTGGTCCCCCAGTTCCTGCTCGCTTCGACCGGGCAGCGAATCGGCATTGATCTCTCACTGCTTGCCGGCCTGTCGCTGCCCATCGGCGACGACGCGTCGTTCCAGGGAGAGTCGTTCCACGCAGAGCCCAAGCTGGCGATGGACATCCGACTCGGGCGGCCGCGCATCGGCGAGGCCAGTCCAATCGCGGACAACGAGACACGCGACGGCCGCGCGGCCAACCGTCGAGTGGAGTTCCATGTGGTGGAGCAAGACTCGAACTGCGCCGAGTAGCCTCGAGACCGCGTTTCCATGCTAGCGTGGCGTTGGTGCATGAAT
>JAAESX010000266.1 GCA_024228935.1 Pseudomonadota bacterium | reverse complement strand
TGTCGATGGGCATTCAGCGCGAGTTCATGGACCCGCTAGAGCGCGCGGCTCTGGAGAAGTTCGACGAAGAGAACCCCATGCTGGCGGGCACGGCGAGGTGGGGCTCGTTCGTGGCTGCCACTGCTCTCACCGGGGGAGGGCGAGCCGTGGCGGGCGGGGCCGCAAAGGCCATCGTGCCCTCGATGGCAGCAAACACGGTGCGCGTGGGGCTCCATGACCTCAGCGCGCGCTCTGCGTGGCGTACTGCCGCGGCTTTGGTCCCCGGCGGCAGCGCTGCGGTGGCGGCAGGGCAAGGCGCTCGGAAGGCGACGGCGAAGCTCTTCGGCGTGAGCGCCGAGGCGGGCAACGTGGGGCAGCGCGCCGCGATGCGCGCGGCGGAGTTCGGCGTCGAGGGCGGCTTGATGGAGGCGCAGATCGCAGTCACCGATGCGATGCTGGAGGACACGGATCTCAGCGCGGAGCTCATCCTGTCGCGCGGCGCCACCGGAGCGCTCCTCGGCATGGGGCTCGGGGCCGCAGCGAGTGCAGCAGGCGGGGCGTGGCGAGGGCTGGGCAAGTTCCGCGAGGGGCGCAAGAGTCCTGCAGAGCGACTCATCACCGAGGACGTCGAGCGCGTGGCCGCGACGATCCCGGGACCCGACGCGAACGTCGGAGAGATATTCGAGTCGGTGATGCGCATGAGCGACACCGAGTTCGACGCATGGAGAGCCTCCCACAAGGGCAGCGACCAGGTGCTCGCGCAGGTGGTCGAAGCGAGACCGGCGCTGCGGGCACAGCTACGCGAGGGACGCCAGCAACTGAGCGACGACATGGTGGAGGTTCTCGCGGATATCGCCGAGGCGAACCGGGCGGCGCGAGGGATGGACGGTAGCGCCACGAGCAGCACGTTCAATCAGATCGTGAATCCCGAGAGCACGATCAACCGTGCGCTCGAGACCGCCACGCCGTACACCCGAGAGCAGACGGTCGCCATGCTCCGGGAGCAGTCCAAAAACTGGCTCACCAAGTCGGTCACCGGGGTGGACGACGCCGCGCAGGCGGCGGTCGCAGACGGTGGCGTATCGCTGCGCTCCGCAGGGTACGAGCATGGCCTCGGCGCCTACGCGGACGACATGAAGGCACTGCTCGGCTTCGAGCCGAAGCCCGGTCAGTATCCCGACTCGATGGTAGCCCAGGCGGTTGACTTCATCTGGGAGGGAGTGGAGAAGGTGCGCCTTCCCAAGAAGCCGACGCGCCCCAAGGTCGGCAGGCGTCCCGGGAAGAACAAGCCCGCGGAGCGGGCTGCGTGGGACGCTGCCAACGCGGAGCAGCTCGGCGCCTACAAGCGCGCGCTGGACGAGTGGCAGAACGTCATCAAGCCCTACGCCGACAACATGAATGCGCTGCTCGGCGCGGCCGCGAAGCCCGCGAAGCGCAACGCGCAGGGGCAAGCGCAGCACTCGCTGCTACAGCAGATTCACTCGACCGCGCGGATGGCCAACGGCGGCGCGACGAAAGCAGAGATGTTCGGATCGCTGCAGAACTACGGGCGCTACCGCATGCCCTCCACAAAGGGCATGGGGCAGAGCGGCTTCTCGCTTGCGCGCAACGTGCGCCAGTCGATCGACGAGACCATGGACGGGGGCCTGTTCGGCACCAAGGGCCCCGCGATGGTCCGAGAGTACGCGGCGGACCTCAAGCGTTCTATCGACCTGCACGAGAAGATCTTCAAGGGGCTCGGCGGCAAGAACGCGACGGGACAGGCGGTGCGCGACAACGGCGAATCGGTGACGCGCAAGTTCTTTGCGGTCGGCAAGGAAGTGCCCGACCAGAACCTCTACGTGGACCTTGCGGAGCTTACGCGGGTCAACAAGAAGATTCTGACGACCCAGGCGAAGCTCGGCGACGCACGCATGGGCGCCCCGGTTCTGCGCGCGCAGGAGCTGCTCTCCAAGAACATGCAGAACTTGGAGTACCTCAACGCGCTGAATCAGCTCACGTTCAAGCGCAGCGTGGGGCGCGACTACGACGGCTGGACGGCGACGGTGGCGCAGTTCGTGTTCGGCGTGGGGCGCAGCCTCGCACCGCAGAAGCTGCGCAGGCTGATGGCGTACTGGCCCACCGCTGCGGTGGGGAGGCTCGTCGCCCGAGGCATCCGCCGAGGTGGTGAGATGCTGGGCGCTGGCCCGAGCTTGCAGCGCACCAAGGGTGTCGCGGCGCAGGCTGTCAGCGACGCGCGCTCCTCGCTGGGCAACGCAGTGGGCCGCGCCAACGAGGCGATCAAGGGGCGCGTGCCCGGCGCGCTTCCGGCGGTGCGCGTCATGGGCTGGTCGGCGGTCGGTAGCCTC
>JAAESX010000265.1 GCA_024228935.1 Pseudomonadota bacterium | reverse complement strand
GCCCCTTCGACACCATCAGCTTCGACGGCAGCGACAGCTTTGACGGAGACGGGCTGGGCGAAGCCCCTCAGCTGGTGAGCTACGAGTGGGACTTCGACCTCGAGCACGACTCCGACGGCAACGAGGTGCCCGACGACGATGTGGACTCCGATCAGGTGGGCGGCGAGCACACCTATCCGGCCAGCGGGATCTACCGGGCGCGCCTGCGCGTGACCGACAACGAGGGTGAGACGGACGAGGACTTCGTCGAGATCGTGATCGACGTGGCCCAGCTCGAGGCCTGCGGCCCCGATGAAGACATGGACGGCGTGGGCGCCAACAACGACAACTGCCCCGAGGACGCCAACCCGGACCAGGCGGACCAGGACGGCGACGGGCTCGGCGACGCCTGTGACTGCGCGCCAGGCACGGAGGAGATCGAGGGCGAGTGCGTGCGCTGTTCGCCCGGCACCGCCTCCCCCGACGGCAACGCCTGCGTCGCGTGCCTGCCCAACACCTTCGCCAACCTGCCGGGCACCCGCACCTGCTTCGACTGCCCGCGGGGCTTCGAGAGCGAGGCCCGGGCCAACATCTGCACCGACATCGACGAGTGCGCCGCGGAGGTGCCCCCCTGCCCCCCCGAAGAGAGCTGCCGCAACCTCGTCGGCCAGCACGTCTGCGAGGACCTCTGCGAGGGCATCGACGCCAGCGGGGACAGCGACGAAGACGAGATCTGCGACGACACGGACAACTGCGTCGAGGCGGCCAACGAAGACCAGGCCGACCAGGACGGGGACGGCCTCGGCGACGCCTGCGACGCGGACGCCGATGGGGACGACGTGGAGGACGCCGTCGACAACTGCCCGGGCGTGGACAACCCCATGCAAGCGGACCTCGACATGGACGGGGTGGGCGACGCCTGCGACCCCACCGACGACCGCCCGGCCGACGCGGGACCGGACGCGGCGGTGGACGCCGAGGTCGACGCGGCTCCAGACCTCGCGGTCGACGCGACTCCAGACCTCGCGGTCGACGCGGCCCCTGATCAGGCGGTCGACGCGGCTCCAGACCTCGCGGTGGACGCCGCGCCCGATCAGGCGGTGGACGCCGCCCCGGACCAGGCCCTCGACGCCGCCCCGGACCGGGCCGTGGACCCCCCCGCCCCCGACGCCACCCTCGAGCCCGATGCTGCGGCCTCCGAGCCCGATGCCACGAGCCCGGAGCCCGACGCCACGAGTCCGGAGCAAGACGCCGAGAGCACCGGGAGCGACGCCGAAGTGGACGCCTCGGGCGCCGCCATCACCGACGCCGAGGGCTGCGGCTGCCGGGCCGGTGAAGGCGACGCGCCGATGGGCTGGCTCGGGCTGCTGCTGCTCGGGCTGTGTCGCACTCGGCGTGACACCGTGACAGGCGAAAACGCGGAGCGCCGCCGGTCGCGGTGAGCCCAGCGCGGCACGCGCCTTGCGAACTCCCAGGTCCACTTGACCGGGAGATCGCTCATGAGAAGCCTGCTGCTCTTTTCCCTCTGCCTGGGGGCCTGCACCCTCGACGTCGAACGCACCGAGGACGCCGAGGACGCCGAGGTCTCGGATGCCGACCGAGACATCGTCATCGACGGCCCAGACTCCGAGCCCGAGCCCGACGCGGCGCTGCCGGACCTCGGGATCGCGTCGGAGG
>JAAESX010000264.1 GCA_024228935.1 Pseudomonadota bacterium | reverse complement strand
GACGACCACGGGCTCGCGGTGTGCGACATCGGCCTCGTGGTCGTGGGGCTCGACGACGGCCAGTACGTGGCGAGCGACCAGAAGAACCCGCAGATCAGCCGGCTCGCCTGGGACGCGTCGACCGACACCGCCTGGCTCGCGTCGCGGGACCAGGGCATCTACCCGGTGGACGTCTCCGACCCGACGGCTCCAGTCGCCGGGGACACGCTCGAGCAGCCGCCTCACGAGGACATCGCGGCCGACGGCGGGCGGGTGCTGTTGGCTGCCCGGGACGCGGGCACGCTGCTGTTGGACGGCGACGGACAGGAGCTGGCCTCGGCTTCGGCCGACGAGTCCCTGGCGGTGGCGCTCGAGGGCGACACGGCGCTGGCGGTCGATGGCGAAGAGCTCGTGCTCTACCGGCTCGACGACGGCTTCACGGAGCTCGACCGGGCCGCCCTCTCCGGGAAGGGGCGGGACCTGGCGATCGACGGCGACCACGTGGCGGTGGCCCTCGGCGGGGAAGGCGCCGCGGCCTTCGCCATCGAGGACGACCAGCTGGTCCACCTCGGCGACATCGACACCCCGGGTCCGAGCTACGGCGTGGACGTCGAGGGGGACCACCTCTACGCCGCCGGCTGGTACGCCACCGTGGTGGCGTGGCTCGGCGACGGCGCACCCCGCGTGCTCGGACACGAAGACGCCAAGCAGTGGTCGATGGGGGTCGGCGTGCACGGCGGGCGGGTGCTGGTCGCCGACTGGTTCTACAGCGCGGCCCTGGAGCTCCAAGAGGGCGTCGCCGGCCCGGAGCTGGTGGCCAGCGAGGACGTGTGGGTCACGTCGGACGAAGTCTTCGCCTACACGGTGGAGAACGCTGGGCTCTTCGACCTGGAGGTGCAGCTGTCGCCTCCAGGCGGTGGCGAGGTCAGCCCGACCAGCCTGATCGTGCCGCCGGGCTCGGCGGAGGCCGTGCTGGTGACCCTGCCGAACGGCTTCGGGGACGAGACGAGCTTCCAGCTCCAGACCAACGACCCCGACGAGCCCGAGCTCACGGTCGACGTCCGTCGCTCGGGCCAGAGCGTG
>JAAESX010000263.1 GCA_024228935.1 Pseudomonadota bacterium | reverse complement strand
CGGCGAAGGCGAACGGGCGCTCGCGTAGGAGCGAGGACTGGCCGGCCGGACAGCAGCCCCAACGGCTCCAGGACCTCCTGGCCGACGACTGGGGGGCACCTCCGCGCCCACCACGGCGTCCCCCGCCGCATCGACCTGCACCGCCGGACGACCGCAGCCGTCGACGAGCAGCACCACTGCCGAGAACAAGACGATCCAGCCGTGACGCCGCCCGTTCATGGCCACATGCTCCACCCCTGGACCACCGCCAAGCCCCCGTGCCCACCCGTCGTTCCTTCCGGGTACCCCGACCACACGAGCTCGTCGTCGCCGTCGCCGTCGAGGTCGCGGACAGCGGGCTCGTTCCGACCAGCGAGCTGGTCCGAATCCGTGGTCATCACGAGGTGGTCTCCTGGGCTCCAGCTCCCCTTCGGCAGCTCGGGGAGATCGACCAGGATCCACGCCCACACATCTTCCACCTCGGCCTGGACGAGCAGCTCGGCACGTCCATCTCCGTCCGTGTCCCCCGCGGTCGAGCTGAGCCCCAGGGAAGAGCCCGGCTCGCCGCGCCAGGACGCCACGGCGTCCTCCGATGCCTGGTCGGTAGATGAGGCGGCGCCGCCGAAGAACCGGACAGCGCCCCCCTCGTTCGAGTAGGGCTCGCCGGCCGCCCAGTCCGCGTACCCGTCACCGTCCAGGTCGCCCAGCGCCACCACGGTGTGGGTGAACCCAGCCCAGCGTTGGTGCGCGACATCCGACACGTCGACCATGGCCCCGTCGCCCACGAGATCGGCGACGGGCACGGCGTAGGCCGCGAAGCTCTCGTCGGCCACCAGCAACTCGGGGAACCCGTCGCCGTCCACGTCGCCACCGATGCGGAACACCTCGGCGAAGGTGCCCAGCTGTTCTTCGGGCCCGAGCTGGTGGTCGTGGACGGGGGAGCCGGACGTCGTCCCGGCAGGCACCAGGGTCAAGCCGAGCCCTCCTCCGTGCGCCCAGCTCGACCGGAGCACGAGCTCGCCCAGCCCGTCACCTGTCAAGTCGCCGACCCGTTGACCCAGGAGCCGGATCCAATCGACACCTCCGTCATGGAGCAGCACATGGTCATCCGTGCCGAGGTGCGTCCACGCCTCCGCCGGACCCTGGAGCACGCGCAGCGTG
>JAAESX010000262.1 GCA_024228935.1 Pseudomonadota bacterium | reverse complement strand
GGAGAAGATCCTCCAGCTCTACGCGCTGCCCGAGGACCCGGAGTTCCCGGTCGTCTGCTTCGACGAGACCCTCAAACAGCTGGTCTCCGAGGTCGTGCCGCCACTGCCGATGAGCCCAGGCGGCGTTCGAGGCCGCGCTACGCGAGGTCGTCGGCCTGAAGGAGGCCGCGGCGAAGCTGGCGGACGAGAACGTCCGGGTCGTCTCCTGCGACGAGAAGACGAGCATCCAGGCATTGGAGCGCCTCCAACGCTGGCCCATGGGCCCAGGGCGTCCGGCGCGCCAGGAGAGCTGGTATCGGCGACACGGCACGCTCTGCCTGACCGCGAACATGGACCTGGCCGACGAGAAGTTGATCAGCCCGACCATCGAGGAGACCCGCACCAACGTCCACCGCTCGATCTCGTTGAGCCACGAACAGTGCTTGGGCGTGTAGACGAAGCAGAGGACACCTGCGAAACCGAGCATCGCGCACCGAGTTCCTGAGGCGTTCGAGCCGGTTCAGCAAGCTGGCGAGAGCCGTGCTGAGACGAGGGTCCTTCACGAGCCAAGCCGACCTGGAGGCCCGACTGCGCACCTACATCAACTACTACAACGTCGTCGAAGCAAGGCCGCACCGGTCGAAGACGAGCGCGGACGACATGCTGAG
>JAAESX010000261.1 GCA_024228935.1 Pseudomonadota bacterium | reverse complement strand
GCTCGCCCTCGCGCGTCGAGACGACCACCAGCTCGGCTTCGGTCCAGTCCTCGTTGTTGGCGACGAAGGCCAGCAGCTCGAGCTCGGGGAACTCGTGGGTCTCCCATACCGAGCCGAAGGGGCCGAGCTCGGCGTCGCCGACCATCAGCCAGGACTGCTCCCCGCGCGAGAAGCCGTACATGGCGCGCTCCCCACCGGCCATGATCCGCAGCTGGTAGATCGCGTCGGCCCCGGGACCCGCGCTGTCGCCGATGACGAGCTGCGCATCCTCGCCCGAGACCACGTAGATCGGCTCCTCGCCGAGAAAGTCGAGGGTCAGGGCGTCGACCGCGTCGTGGAGCTCGCCGAGGAAAGTCTGGTCGCCGTCGAAGACCTCGACGCGCTGCTGTTCGCCGTGGGTCGCGACGTAGGCCAGGAGACCGCCCTCGGAGGCGACGAGGCCGGTGATGCGGTCCGCGGGCGGGCCCCAGGAGAACTCCTCGTCGGTGTACACCGCCAGGGCCGACCGGCCTCCCTCGCCCCTGCCGTACTGGGGGTAGGGCATGGGCTCGGAGCCCAGGTGGCCGACGAACGCCACGCGGCCGTCGGGCAGGTAGATCGGGACCTCGGCGCCCGTGAGCTGGCCGTCGTAGTTGGTCACCTGGATCGACTCCTCGTCCAGGTGGTGCACGGCCAGCACGGGGGAGCCCTCGTACCAGGCCAGGTGCCCCAGACGGGTCAGGTCGTCGGCCTCGT
>JAAESX010000260.1 GCA_024228935.1 Pseudomonadota bacterium | reverse complement strand
TGTCGGCGGCGTACGGCGGGGCGACATCTTCGAACGTGTCGTCGGGGGCATTCAGCAACAGCCCGAGCATCAGCGAGATCATGGAGTGCTCCTCGAAGGGGAACCATAGCGCGGGCCCATGGCACGCGCCGTTGGGGTGGGATAGACCGGGGCGGTTCTACGGAGAGTCCTGATGGCCACCAAGCCTCCCACCATCGCCAGCCTGGTTCGCATCGCGTGCCAGTCGCACAAGATGTACGTCGAAAACACCTGCTACATCCTCATGGAGGGCGAGCCGGAGCGGATCATCGAGTACTTCACCCGTCTCAGCCTTCCGCGGGCCTGGGCCGAGGAAGATCGCGGTGAGTGGCACGTCGACGCGTTTGGCCCCGAAGGCCATACGCTGGCGGACGAGCTGCATCTGATGGAGGGCATGGTCAAGTACATCGACCGGAACGCCCGCAAGATCAAGTGGCATATCAGCCACCCCGGCGAGCCCGACGCCCAGGCGAGCGGTGACGCCGTCGCTCTGGTCTTCGCCGCGCAGGGCGAGTACGCCGCCTTCCGCATCCGCCGCGTGCTCAAGATCCTCGACACGCACAAGACGCTGACGGCCAAGGAGTGGGGTCAGACCCGCGAGCTCCTCAACCGCGCCTACCGGGACTACCGTCTCGCGGTCCAGCTCGTGACGACCCGCTACCTCGAGGAGCTCCTCGGTGCCGCGGATCCCGAGGACGCGATGAAGGCGCTCCAGGGCTACCCCGCGATCTTCAAGGAGCACACCGCCATCCTCGATGGGCTCCGCGACGAGATCGAGGTGATGCGCCAGACGCTCGCCGTGCAGCCCGAGGGCTACCCGATCGTCCGTCCGCCCCGGTACTTCGGCGGCGACCTGCTCGACACCCCGAGCTGGAAGCACTTCTGGGGCGAGGTCGGCACGCTGTCCGACAACATGCGCCAGCACGTCGGGCTCGGCATCTGATCCTTCTTCTCGGCTGCTTCGCGTCCGGTCCCTCGGATCAGACGCTCGACGCCGAGGCGATGACGCTGGCCGCCGCCGACCCCGAGTCGGCGGCGGCTTCGTGTTTCCGGATCCGAGACGAGAGCGCCCGGTCCGAGTGCGCTTGGACGATCGCCGAGGGGGCTGCAGCCGAACAGCCGCTGATCGCCGAGCAGATCTGCGATCCGCTCGCTCCGGGCTTCCTCGAGGAGTGCCTGTTCCGGGTCGCCGTGGTCGCCCGCAAGGTGAGCCTCTGTCAGCGGACGGGGGAGCACGCGGCGCGCTGCCGGAACCACATCGCGCACGAGCTGCTCGACACGTTCGAGGGCGATGACCGCCTGCCGGGCCGCTTCGAGCTGATCGTGGCCGACGCGCTGGCTCCACATGCGCTGGCGCCGATGGACTGGCCGGACATGTACCTGCACGCGATGCGCCGGGTCCCGGACCTGTCGCTGGCGCTGTGCGAGCAGGCCGTCGAGCCGCTCTCGTGCGCGAAGGCCGTCCGGGTCGCCTTCGACGACAAGCTCGAGGCGGTCATCCGGAACGGCGAGCTCGCGTGCACCGGAGAGACGCCGGGCATGCTGAACCGCATCGACGACGCTGAGCTGGACGCGATGGTGGCTGAGGCTCGGGCCGAGGGTCGCTGCGTGCCCTGAGGTACGGGTGCCCTGGGGCACAGCGCGCCGAGGGCTACTCCTCGTTCCGGATCTTCCACTCCAGCATCAGGCAGTCCTGCGGGTTCGGCATGTTCTCGCCGAACACGTTCTCGAGCTCAGCGTTCCCGCCGTACTTGAGCCGCGCCATGCAGGGCAGGATGACGCTGCGCGCGATGACCTCGGCTGTCCGGTCGAGCACCCACTCCTTGGCGGCGTACCGGTCCATCGCCACCGACGGCACCGACGTGAAGTCGAAGTCCACCCGCGAGGCCCGCAGGTCGACCTCGCCCAGGTCCGCGGCGTAGAACTTGGCGACCGCGGCCGCCGAGTGGTGGTTCTCGGCGGCGTTCGGCAGCCCCTCGCCGTCAGAGCCGAGCTCCTTGGCGGCCTTGCTGACGAGCGTCGAGAGCGAGTCGCGCTGATCCGTCCCGTCCACGTACATGCAGGTCTTGTTGCCCTGCCGGATGGGGGCGAACGCCGCCTCGACGTCCTCTTCCAGGGTCCACTCGCCAGCGCCGCTGGCCAAGGAGACCGTCGACGCGAGCGCCTCCTCGCGCTTCTCGCGGGACTCCTGGAACGGCTCGGGATCGTCGACCAGCGCGTCGACCTGGGCCGCCAGCCCCAGGTTCCGGGCCTGACGCCAGGTCAGCCCCATCGTGCCGCGACCACAGACCTGGTCGCCGTTGCTGTCGACCACGACGCTGAAGCCCTTCAGCGAGGGAGCGCCCGGGAGCGCCGCCGTCCAGAGAAGGAGCGAGCCGGTCTCGGGCTCGAGCCCGTCGTTCGCCGCCAGCTTCTCCCGGAGCGTCGCGAACTCGCCCGCCTGTCGCCGACCGCTCTTCGGGTTGATGAGCCACTCGTAGTCGGACTCTCGCGCCAGCACGACCTGGGCCCGGTCCTTCACGGCGGCGCGGAGCTTCTTGTCCCGCTCGAGCGCGGCCGCCAGCTTGGCGTCGATGGCCACGCGGCCGACCAGGTCGGTGAACGTGTACTCGTCGCCGCCTCGTCCCAGGCTCTCGGCGGCCTGGAACCGGTCCTCGCACTCGCCCAGCTCGACGCTCGCCAGGCTGAGCTCAGTGTCCACCGAGCCCTTTCGGCAGCTCTGCACGCCCGCCAGCGCGTAGCCCCCGCCGATGCCCGCGATCATGAACAGGTTCCGGGGCATGAAGATGGCGCCGGACTTCACGAACGTGTAGCCGCGCATCGCGATCTGGCCGGGGCCGGTCGAGATGAGGCGCACCCACAGCTGGCGCTTTCCTTCGCCCTTCAGTGCGTCGCCCGTGAGGCGCGAACGTCGACCGCGGGCCTTCTTGCGTTCCTCGCGGATCTCTTCCGGGAGCAGCGCGATCTCGATGATGAAGCACGGACCCTGGGCCGTCACGAGCGCGATGCGGTCGGTGTTCTGCACCGCGATCGGCGTCGTGATCTGGCGCGGGCGCTGGGCTCCGCCGGTCCAGACGTACACGGCAGCCGTCCGGTCGATCGGCGCGACGATCAGGTTGTCGTCGGACTGTCTGAGGATCTTGACGTGCGCGTCGATGACGCCGAGCGACTCGGGCAGCACGATGTCGTTCTGCTCCGGGTCGGAGCCGAGACGCACCTCGGAGCCTTCGAACGGGCCGAAACGGGTCCCGCCGAACTCCGGTGTCAGCCGTAGGTAGAGCGCCAGATCCGAGGCCATCGCGGCCCGATGGTATCGTCCGCGGCGCGAGAGGGCCGGCGTGAACATCTTTCTGGTGCCCTACACCTGGCTTCGGCACTTCCAGGTCGCCATCTTCACCGGCGCCGCGGCGATGGTCGCGTGGTGGGTCGTCCTGACGTGGATGGTCGTGGTCGGACCGCAGTGGTCCATCGGGTACGACGGCATGGTGCTCCTGGTCGCCGTCGTCGCCGCCAGCTCGGGCTCCGCGACGCTCGCCGAGGGCACGCTCCGGCGCCTCCATCCGGCCTGGCGCGTCTCCCGAACGGCGCTCTCCGCCGCCATCTCGGGGGGCATGACGGCCGCCTGGTACCTGATGTGGCACAACGTCACGATGCCGGTCCTGATGCCGGAGATCCTCGAGGCCGACTACACCGACCCCAGCCTGGTCTCGCTCCGATACCGCTCGGGCATCTTCGTCATGGCCGGGCTCACGAGCTCGCTCGGGCCGCTCATCGTCCGGAAGGGCGCGTTCATCCTCGACCACCTGTTGGCGGGCATCTGCGCGGGCATGGCGTTCGGCGCGGCGTGGCACGTGTCGAACTTCACGGCGTTCTACGACCTGTACCTGGCGGGGGCGTTCGGTGCCTTCGCCATGGGCGGCACGCTGGGGCTGCTGGCCTGGGGCATCCCGGATGAGCTGTATGCGGGCTGGCTGCGGGTACTGAAGGGCAGTCGCTATGCCCATCGCATCCCCATCGACGCGCTGGAACGCAGCCACAAGGAGCGCTTCCTGGGCCACTTCCCCCGGGGCCTCGACATGTGGCTTCCGGTCGAGGAGGGCGTACTCGAGCTGCACGCGAGCGTGGTCGTCGACGCCGAGCAGAACTACCGGGCCCGCGGCCTGACGCTGCACTCGGTCCGCGTGAAGCGGTTCCTCGAGAGCATCGACATCCGCTACGACCCGCGCCGACCCGCCCCGCTCGAGACCCGGCTCACGCCTGGCGACCGGCTGGTCCTCGGCGAGGGCAAGCACGCCGTCGAGCTCGAGTTCCTGATGCTCCCCCGCGAGGAGAAGTAGGTGGGGGCCCTCCTCTTCGCCGTCCTGTTCGTCCTGGGCTGCAGCGAGTCGGTCGACCCCGTCCCCGGGACCACGCTGCGGATCGGCGACGTCGAGATGACCGAGGGCACCGAGCTCGACATGCTCGTGTTCCGGGACGAGATGGACTGTGAGGCCGCCTGGGTGAAGCCCGAGGAGCGCCACCTGTGCACGCCGTACGTCGACCGGGCCAGCGGGCAGGTCCGCCTCGGCATCCAGTTCCAGCTCGAGGGCGACGACGTCGCGTACCCATTGCCGCTCACGCGCGACAACATCGAGGTCTACCACTCGGGCTTCAAGGTCCTCCCCGACGACGGCGTCATGCGGGTCGAGGTCATCCCGCACGGCCCCACGCGCAACGCCCAGCTCTTCATCCTGGTCATCGACGGCTCGGGCTCGATGAACGAGATCGACGCCCTGACCGGGCTGTCGCGCATGGAGAAGGTCCGCGAGGCGCTGCTGATGGAGGACGTCGTCGACGGCTTCTTCCGCGAGGGCACGGACACCGGCGTGATGCTCCTGTCGTTCACCAGCGGCCAGCCCCGGCCGGTCGGGACGAGCGAGCTGACGGTGCTCCAGTCCCCGAAGCGGTACCGCCAGATCGTCAAGAAGGACCTGAACGTGCTCGGCGGGTACACGCATCTGTACGACGCCATCGAGTACGCCAGCACCGACCTGCTCGAGACCCCCGCCGTCGAGCGGTTCCTGACCATGAACGAGGCGGTGCCGACCATCGTCGTGCTGACGGACGGGTTCAACAACCTGCAGAACAGCGACACCTGCGGCACCAACGCCCGCCGGCTGACCGGCCTGCTCGAGTCGCTGAAGGAGGCCCGCGACCTCGACAGCACCGACCTCAACCGGCGCCCGAACATCTACACGGTGGGCCTGGGAGCGCCGCTCAAGCGCAACTCGAAGGTCCGCGAGGCCGCCCGCTCCGGTCGCACCGAGATCACCGGCTCCGACATCTGCGGGAAGTACACCCAGCGCAAGATCGACGGCGATCTCGAGAACTTCGCCATCGACGCGGCCAGCCTCATCTGGATCGCGCGGCACGGGGGAGGCTCGGCCTACACGCGGCAGGACAGCAACGGCCTGGCCGAGGCGTTCCGCAAGGCCGCGGCCATCCGCTACGACTGGTTCGAGGTCCGCTATCAGCTGGACGTCGCATACCTGCGCCGCAGCTTCGAGACGAAGATCCGACTGAAGGACTTCTCCCAGGCCGAGTCTGCGGTCACGCTGCACCCCAGCGCCTGGCTCGACCCGCCTCCGGGCGTGCTGGACGAGGACGGGTGGGCTCAGCCGGTGGCATTCCGGCACACCGCCGCACTGGTCATGCCGATCATCGGGTTCCTGATCTCGCTGTCGTTCCTCGGCGCCGCGCTCTACAACATCCGTCGCGTGGCGTTCGGCCGCGTGAACCCGGGCCGGAGGCTGATGCGGCCGCCGGATGAAACGCCGCCGGGGGACGCTGGGTAGTGGCTGCGTGCCTGCCTCGCGTACACTCGCTCCTCCGGAGCCGTTCTTGCCTCGCTACATCCGCAACTACGAGATCCTGTCCGAGCTGGGCTCGGGTCACTTCGGCACCGTCTATGTGGCGGTCGGCGAGGTCCCCGGCCGGGGACTGAATGCGGGCAAGCGTCGCCTCGTCGCCGTCAAGAAGCTCAAGGACACGTCTGACGCCAACCGCGAGGCGCTCGTCACCGAGTTCGCCATGCTCGACGAGGTCAAGCACCGCGGGATCGTGCGCGTCTACGAATACCTGCCCGAAGAAGACTCCGTGGTCATGGAGTACGTGCACGGCATCACGCTCCGTCAGGTGCTCGACGAGTGCAACAAGGCGCGCGAGCAGGTCTTCACCGAGGCCGCCGTCGAGATGGTCTGCGAGCTGTCCGACGCGCTCTACCAGGCGTACACGTCGCCCAGCGACAACGGCGAGCCGCTCAACCTGGTGCATCGGGATCTGAAGCCCGAGAACATCATGCTGACCCGCACGGGCGAGGTGAAGATCCTCGACTTCGGCCTCGCGCTGGTCGACAACGACGAGTACGCCCGCGAGTCCGGCGACCGCATCAAGGGAACGCCGATCTACATGGCGCCCGAGCAGGCCAGCGGCGGCGAGGTCGACCACCGCAGCGACCTGTTCGCGCTGGGGCTGATCGCCTACGAGCTGTTCCTCAACCGGGCCGCCTACCGCTTGCCCGAGAACAGCCACGATCCGCTCGGCGAGATCTTCGACGCCATCGAGCGCGGAGCGCTGCACGAACAGATCGGAGAGCTCGAGTCGAAGCTGCCCGGCGTCGGCCCCATCATCGCCAAGCTGCTCGCGACGAACCCCGCCAGCCGGTACCGCAACGGCCAGGACCTGCTCGTCGATCTGCGGCAGCAGCTGTACCGCGATCGCGGCAGCTACCTGGCCGAGTTCGCCGAGTTCTTCTTCGGCTCGATCTACGACCTGCCCGACCCACCCAGCCTCGACGGCGCCGTCGGGCGGGCGCCGCACAGCTCGGGCAATGCCCGCAAGAAGCGGATGTCGATGGAGGAGCGCCTGCGGGCCTCGATGGCTCGCGACGCCAAGGTCCGGAAGGAACAGGAGAAGCCCGGCACGTTCCGCGGCCAGGACAAGCGCCGCCCCGCCGCGGCCAAGCCACAGCGCTCGGCTCGCCCCGACCGCCCGGGAAGGAAGCCGGACGACAACCCGCAGAAGGCCTGGGACCCGGTCGCCACGCGCGAGCCGCGGGTCCGGCAGGTCGGAGCCCGCAGCCCGGACGAGACCGGGATGCTCGAGATGATCTCGCTCCAGGACGAGGACGACGAGACCGAGGTCGAGGGCGACCCCAGCGCCACCGCGTTCTTCGCGATCCCCGCGCCCAAAGAGACCCGCGCCAAGCCGCCGCCTCTGGTCACCGGCCAGACGATGGAGGGGAGCCCCAGCCCGCTCGGACCGCCCGGCGGTATCGCTCGGGGGCCGATCGCCCAGGGCCCTGTCGCCCCGGCGTCGGGAGGCATCCAGGGTCCGGTCGCCGGCCAGCCCCAGAAGGGTCCGGTGGCGACGTACTCCTCGGGTCAGGCCGCCACGCCCTTCCAGGTCGGGGGCGGCCCCGCGCAGCCTCCGCCGGCCGACGCGGGACAGCGCACGCAGTCCAACCGCGTGTTCGCCATCCTGCTCGCGATGATGGCGCTCGTCGGCGTCAGCGTGTTCGCGGCGGTGTGGCTGCGTCCCTGGGAGAACAACGGCAGCGAGGTCGCCGAGGTCGCGGCCGAGACGACCAGCGGCTCGTCCAGCAGCTCCTCCTCCAGCGGCTCCTCGAGCAAGGACGCGCTCGCGCAGGCGGACTCCGCCGAGCCCGAGGTGGCCACGCCCGAGCCCAAGAAGACGTACACCCGGCCCAAGTCCAGCGGCTCCGGCTCGTCCGGCAGCGGCTCGACGTCTTCGGGTGGAGCGGGCGCCTCGGCGCCCAAGGTGGCGGCCGGGACGCTCTCCGTCACGCTCGTCGGCAGCTCGGCGACGACGATGGAGGTCACCTGTCCGTCCGGCTACCGGAAGCGCGCCTCGGTGACCGGCGGAAAGGCCTCGCTCAGCGATGTCCCGTCTGAGTCCTGCACGGTCCTGTTCAAGGGTGCGGGCGCGCCGGTGAAGTACTCGCCGGTCGGCGGAGGCATGCGCAAGACGTGCACGGTCACGGGCGTCACCGCCAACTGCAAGTAGGAACGGGCTCAGCTTGATAAGCTCCCCGGGTCTCGGGGAGAGCCCATGCTCGCTGCACTCATCCTTGCCGTCGGGTTGTTCTTCGGAGCATCGGCGCACGCCTCCGGACCGGTCCTCCATGAGGCCACGGCGCCGGAAGGCGACTTCCTCGGGAAGAAGGACAAGGAGGAGCAGGAAGCCGAGATCTCGGAAGCCGACAAAGAGCGCATGCAGAAGCTCATGGACAAGTCGGCGCGCGTCATCGTCCTGAAGTGGGACGACACCTCGACCGACTACCAGGACCCGGCGCTGCAGCGGAACGTCAAGGCCCGCATCGACCGGCCCGGCGCGCTCTTCTTCCCCTCGGTCGACCTCTACCAGAACGGTCGCAAGGCCCCGGACGACATGATGCGTCCGATCGATCAGCCGGCTCGCGTCCCGGACGCGAACCTGGACGCCATCCTGGCCGAGGCCGTGAAGGTCTCGCAGATCCCCTGGGACTCGATGAGCCCGGGCGAGTGGGGCGTCCTGGCCGAGAAGATGCGGCGGATGGTCGAGCTCGTCTGGTTCGTCGAGAAGGTCGAGCAGCGCGAGCCGCTGTTCCACCTCTACACGATGATCGGGTACGCGGCGGAGAACCAGAACAACCCGTCGCCGCCGTACTACGAGGCCATCGGCAACCAGTCGGTCAACTACTACTACTACCTGGCCGCCCAGCTCGCGTGGCAGGACCCGTCGCTCATGTCGAAGCTCAACGACATGGAGATCCGGGGGCAGGTCAACTACTACCTCGACGGCATCAACTCTGGCCGATTCCCGTTCTTCCCCCTCGATTTCGAGCTGGAGAACCACTACGACCAGGAGAGCTTCGCCAAGGAGTACGAGGTCTTCATCAACGGCCTCCCCGTCGAGGTCGACGAAGAGGCGCAGTTCAAGGTCCCGCTCGGCCGGAACGACATCTACATGAAGCGCCAGGACACCGGCCACGGTCTGTCCGAGCAGCTCATCGTCGACAAGTTCGAGGAGAAGGCGTACTTCGTCCGCGATGTCGCCCGAAAGGACATGGGCATCGAGTTCATCGAGCAGCTGATGCTCCACCCGAACGAGTGCACGCCCGAGCTCGACGGCGACATCCTCACGTTCCTCAGCATCTACGCCAAGATGCACGGCAGCGCCGAGATCTACATCGCGGTGCCCAAGAACGGTGACCCGAACAAGGTCTGGATCTGGCGCTGGGACCGCACGAGCGCGACGCTCCAGCTGGTCGGCGGTGGCCAGGACGACTTCCCCATCCGCTTCGCCGTGACCGCTCGGACGGGCGTCATGTACAACGGCGCCGGCTTCACGGTCGACACCAACGTCGACAACTCGGACATCAACGACATCACCGACCCGGTGGGCAACGCCGCCGGTCGCGGGGACGTCGATCTCCAGGCCGGCCACCTGCCCGTCGACTTCACGCTGCGCGGCCACTACAACCGCCTGATGGTCGGCGTCGGGATGGAGTTCGGCTACAACCTGGGCGAGGACGGCCTGTGGGTCGAGCGCTACCGCACCCCCGAGCACAAGGCCGACTACGGCGAGCTCCTCGTGGTCGAGCGGGGCGAGGCCGAAGAGGGTGACAACGGCTCGATCAACGGGCCCGAGGTCTACCACTACAAGGCGTGGAACCGGTACACCCACTTCGACGTGGGCGTGGTGCTGGGGCGCAACGCTGCGCTCGGGTTCGGTCCCCGGTTCGCGCTCTCGGCGGGGTGGACCGACCTGCCGCACGCATTCGTGAGCATGGGGCACTTCGGCTGGTCGCTCGAGCCCCCCATCGAGGTCTTCAAGGGCAGCAAGCGTGTGCGCCCGATGATCGACGCCGACCTGCGGGGTGGCATCGCCTACTCGCTCGGCGACTCCATCCAGACCGACATCGCAGCCGCTGACGACACCGAGGGGCGGCTGAAGCCTATCTTCGGGATCCAGGCCGGCATCGGGACGACGTTCTAGCCCATGCTCCTCGCGCTCTCGCTCACGCTGGGTCAGCCCGCGCTCGCCGCCGGTGACCCGGCCAGTGTCCTCATCTGGATGGAGAAGGACCTTCCTGACGAGAAGACCGTCAAGAAGACGAACAAGCTCGTCGGCGGCAACCCGGCCACGTACACGGGCCAGGACCTGTCGTTCCCCCCACAGCCCCACGCGGCGACGGACGACGAGGCCTACGCCGAGCTCGACCGAGCCATCACGCGCAGCAAGGAGCGCTGGAACGAGTTCGATGTCGAGCGCTCCATCGCCCAGGAGCTGGTCGCGGCCATCGAGCCCATCGAGCTGGTGCGGAACGACGAGGACCGCAAGAAGCTCGTCGAGGCCTGGCTGATCGTGGGTGCCGCGGTCGACCTCGCCTGGACGCAGTCCGACTTCGAGAACGTCGGGGACGCCGGCGACTTCCGGCTCGAGATGCCGGGCAAGGTCGCGAACCTGGGCCTGGTCCAGGTCGTCTCGATGGAGCCCGAGGCCAAGTTCACGCGGGCCGAGGTGGCCAACGGCTCGGCCTTCGACGTCGTCGAGTCCCTGCGCGAGGAGTACCCGACCTACGCGCCGGGCACGCTCGACCTGGCCTACATGCCCGCGGGGACCACGCTCGTCGTCAACGGACGCCCGCAGGAGAACCCCGGCCATCAGCTCGCGCTCGGCCCCGGCCACTACTGGGTGCACCTCGAGAAGGACGGCCTGGTCACCGGGCGCAGCGAGGTCGACATCTTCCCGGGTCTGACCGTCGAGCTGCCCATGCTCGTCGAGGACCGCGAGCTGTCCATGGCCGACCGACGCGTCGCGGCCGACAGCTTCGACAACCTGCCCGAGGACGTCGTCACCGGCATCGACTTGATCTCGGCGCGGCACCCCACGTCCGAGGTGTTCCTCGCGACGCAGGACAGCGACGGCAAGACGCACGTCGTGCCCTACAGCGAGGGCGCCGAGCTCATCAAGACCAAGGTCGTGACCGTGACGTTCGGCGGCGAGGTCGGCGGAGGCGGCGTCGGCACGGCGGGCTTCCGGCTGACCAACCCGCAGCTGGGCGAGAACACCGACACGACGATGGTCTTGGCGCCCGCAGCGACCGGCGCGTTCGACCTCGAGGTCGGCATCTACAACCTGGCGCTGCTGGGCGGGGCCGAGGTCCACATCACGCCGACCCAGGCGCAGTACTACGGCACCGACGGCGGGGAGTCCGAGAGCGACAACGGGAAGACCCCGGTCTACCTGAAGGCCCACGGCGGGCTCGGGGCCTACGTCATCCGGCCGAACACGAAGAAGCAGGCGACGCTGCTCGTCGGCGGCACCTATGGATGGTTCAGTCCTGGACACCTGGGGCCCGGCGGTCGCGTGACCATCGGCATCCCGACCGGCGTCAGCAACTGGTTCAAGCTGACGCTCCACGGCTACTACGGCCAGCCGATGGAGGGCTTCCCGCCGGACCGTCCGCTGATCGCTGCGGGCCTGCGCATCGGATTCCAGAGCTCCATCTAGGCGTTAACGGTCTCCGGGGCGGCCTCCACCGTTCCGACAGGAGTCCGTCATGTTCCTCGCTCTGATGCTCTCGGCCCAGGCCGGTGACCTCGCGTACGTCTGGCCGGAAGGCGAGCCGCGGCACTACCGCTCGCAGGTCGCGCTCTCGGTGCCGCTCGGGATGAGCCTGATGGGGAAGAACAACCTCGACGTCTACGTCAACTACGTCGAGTACGCGCTGGTCATGACCTGCACCCCCGAGGCGCCCGGAAAGAAGGACCAGGTCGTCTCCTGCGACGTGGTCGAGGCGAAGTTCCTGGGCGCGGGGCGGGCCAACGAGCAGGAGGAGATCAACCTCGTGATGGAGGAGTTCGCGACGCGGCTCTCCGCGGGCACCGTGCTCGCCACGTTCACGACGACCGGGAAGCTCAAGGCCATCGACCTCGAGGGCGTCACCAAGGACAACCAGCGCGACCGGCACGGGTACGAGTCGCTGCGCCGCCTGTCGGGTCGCGCCATCTCCCCGCTCGAGGTCGAGCTGCCCAAGGGCGCCGAGGATCCGGGCAAGGCCTGGAAGCAGAAGTCGGCCTACGCGATGTCGCTGCCCACGACGCACAGCTCCGGCGTCGTGAAGATCGAGAACCTGACCTCGGAGGGCGAGGGCGGCCTCGTCACCATCACGAGCTCGGGGCAGGGCACGGTCGCCGACCAGGCGACGTACGACAACCCCGCTGTGAACAACACGACCGGCGTCATCCTGGCCGGGACGGCCTCGTTCGACCCCGCTCGCGGGCTGCTCGTGACCTCCCAGCATCGGGTCCAGGGCGTGTATACGGCGTCGGCCACCAGCAACACCGGTGACGGACTGGTGTTCGACCAGGTGGCGGCGATCGACCTCCTCGACGCGTTGCCGAGCGCCCCCGCGGAGTAGTCTCTCGGTCGATGTCGACCGTCTACGAAGAGCTCGCCCGACGCCTCCGAAGAACCGACCTGCTGCTGCTGCGCGCCGTGCGCCGGCAGAGGGCTCGCCCGGCCATGCGCGCCAAGGGCCAGTTCTGGGGCTCGGTCATCACCGACGACGAGGTCGACGCGCTGCTGCGCGCCCACGGCGAGATCGACTACCCCGAGGCCAACGACGGGCTGGGCGCTGCGATCTCGGCGAGCGAGTCCCTGCGCGACGCCCCCGGGGGTCGCTTCACGCGGCTGCGCGAGGCGTTCGAGCTCGGCGGCGACGACGCGGACCTCATCCTGCTGTCGCTCGCCCCGGAGATCAGCGCTGGGTACGCCAAGATCTTCGCCTACCTGAACGACAACCTGAACCAGGGCTACCTGACGGTCGACCTGGCGACGCGCGTCCTGCGCACCGAGCGTCTTCAGCGTCTGCAGCTCCAGGCGCGGCTGATGAGCAGCTCGCCCCTGGTCAAGAACCGGCTGCTGCTGCTGAACCCTCCAGACGGGGCCGAGACCCACACGTCTCGCCGCGTGCACCCCAGCGGCCGCCTGTTGCGCTGGCTGCTCGAGGAGGAGGAGCTGCCGTCCAGCGCCGGATTCCAGCCCCGCGACACGAGCTTCGACCCGTTCGTGCCGGCCGCGACCGCCGCTCGGATCGAGGAGCTCGCCGGAGGCCTGGACAAGAAGGTCAC
>JAAESX010000259.1 GCA_024228935.1 Pseudomonadota bacterium | reverse complement strand
TCGCCGAGGCCGAAGGCCAGCGAGACGACGGCGTCGAGCAGACCAGCGACGACGTGATCCTGTTGCTCGTCGAGATGCTCGACGGCCGCATGAACGAGGAGGGCTGAGCCATGTCTGACAAGACCCCCATCCAGGAAATCGAGGGCCTCCTCCAGGCCGAGCTCGAAGAAGTCCGCGCGACGAACTCCCGCTCCACGATGATCGGCGGCACGATCGCCGGCATCGTCGGGCTGTACCTCTTGTGGGCTGGCAGCCAGATCGGCCAGCTCCTCGACCCCGAAGGCCTCGGCCTCGCGGCGACTGGCGTGGCCGTGGAAGCCGTGCCCCAGGTCGGTGACAGCATCCGCAGCGTGGTCGTGCGCGGCGCCCCGGACCTCGCCACCTCGGCGAGCCAGGCCATCGTCGAGATGATCCCGACCTACCGCCAGCTGGCCGAAGACGAGCTCGCGCCCGTCATCGACGAAGTCGCCGTGCTGCTCGCCACCACGGCGGTGGACAGCGTGGTGGCGGCCGCCGACCACGAGCACCCCGAGTACGCCACCCAGGCGGCGCTGCAAGACGGCGCCTCCGCGGTCGTGGACCGGCTCGATGCCCTGCTCCAGGAAGCGCTGGACTCGCCCGACAACAGCGAAGGCCCCGACGGGCCCACGCCCCGCGACGCCATCGTCGCCAGCCTCGAGCAGCTCGAGACGATCGACAAGGGCCTGGCCCGCCTCGCATCCGGCGGCGGCGACGCCCAGGAACGCGAGCTGTTGGTCGCATGGCTGAACGTCGTCAGCCAGTTCAACGACGACCTCGACGCCTCGGCGGTCGAGACCGTGCGCGCAGAAGGCGTGCCGGAGTAGCCTCGCGACCTCGCGAACACGAC
>JAAESX010000258.1 GCA_024228935.1 Pseudomonadota bacterium | reverse complement strand
GTGCGCGTAGACCTCGTCGAGCATCCGGCCGTCCTTCCAGCCACCGAGCACCATCAACGTCTGGCGGTCGACCCCCGCCATCGCGAGGCGAGACGCCCACGTGTGGCGGAGCGCGTGAGGATGGATGGGCTCGAGCCCTGCCGTCGCACAGGCACGGCGCAGCGCCTTGATGAAGTTCTTTCGCGGCTTCGACGGGTCCTTCGGGGACGGGAAGATCCAGCCGCGAGCGGGCTCGCCGACCAGCTCGTGCTCCGCGCGGAGTGCCTCGGCCAGCTCGGGCGTCAGCGGGATCACGCGCGACCGGCGCGTCTTGACCTGGAAGTCCGCGGCGGGCTTCGGCCCGATCAGCAGGACCCCGTTGTGGGCCCGGTCCCAGGAGACGTCCTCCCAGCCGCGACTCAGGATCTCGCCCTTCCGCATGCCGGTGTTCACAGCCATCAGGATCGCCAGGAAGCTCAGCCGGTCCCGGTTGATGGGCGGGTTCCCACGCGTCACATCGGGCTGGGAGGCGAGAGGGCGGAGGGCGTCGAGGAGCCGGACCGTCTGCTCCGCCGTGAGCCAGACGTGGGGCTTGGCGTCCGTGATCCGCACGATGGGGAACTCGGGAAGGCGCTCGAGGAGGCCACATCGCTTCGCGTAGATCAGGGCCTGGCGGAGGGCGCGCAGGTCGATCTGCGCGGTACGCGTGCGGACCGTCTTGCAGCGCCAGCTCAAGAACCCGTTCAAGCGGCGGTAGTCGATCTCGTCGATGGGCGTGCGGCCCATGAACCGGTTGAGCGGCTTGGCCGAGGTCTTCGCGTGCCGCGCCGTCGATGCCGCCTTGTGGAGGCTGACGGTCGGCAGGAACTCGTCGAAGAGCTCAGACAAGGTCATCACCTGCGGCCCAGAGGGCTCGGGCGAAGGCGTTGGCGCCGGCAGGGGGAGTCCGGCCACGACGTGCGCCTCGAGCAGGGCCTTCGCCTTCTGCGCGGCCGTTCGGTCCACATGACCCAGGCCTCGGGTTCGCGTCTTCCTGCCGTCCCGCCAGCACAGGCTGTAGTACGTGCTCTTGCGGCCGGTTCGAGGGTTCGTGCACCGCTTCTTCGTCAGCCAGGCCATCAGGCACTCCCAGCAAGAGGTCTTCCAGTCGATGTCGATGGATCCGAATCGTCCGTCCCAGCCGCGTGACCGCGCCGTCGAACGCGCCGGCGGCGATCTGGTCCCGGACGTGGCGCTCGCTGAGCCCCAGCCAGGCGCAGGTCTCGACGACGGTCAGCCAGGTCGAGCCCTCGGCCGACGCGGGCCGAACCGCGAGGCAGCCCGGGCAGGTCACATGCGCCCACGCGCTGGTGACGCGCTGGATCGTCGTGACGAACCCGCAGGGCGGGTCGACGAGCGCACCGAACTCCGCCGCATCGCTCCAGTCGTCTTCGGTGAGGTAGTGTCGAG
>JAAESX010000257.1 GCA_024228935.1 Pseudomonadota bacterium | reverse complement strand
GACGACCGGTCCCGGAACGAAGAGAAGGAAGCGCGGATCGGACGCCGTCGGGTGAGCCGTCGCCCACGCCCGGAGACCGACCGACACCGCCGGGCCACCGCCGCGCACCCCGGGCGCCTGAACGACCAGCGATGACGGTGCGATCAACCCCACCCGTTCCACGAGCGATGGGCCCGAACCATCTCCGTCGCGGCGGACGTCGACAACCAGCATGTCGGTCCGCGGATGGTCCTGAGAGGCCAGACCAGTCAGCGTCGCCTCGAGCGCCGGTGCCTCGTCGGCCACGACCATCACGGCCAGTACCCGGGCCGACGAAGCACGGGGGGTCGGAGTAGCTCCTGCGGCTGGGCTGGGCTGGCCGCTGACGGGGGAAGGTGCGGCATCCACGGTGCCGCCGAGACTACTGGCGCGACCCCGATCCACCCGATCGACTCACCGCCCGGACGGACGCCTGCTCCTACGATGCTCCGATGGACGCTCCCCGACAGGCCTGTTCCCGGATGGCCGACTGATGAAGGCACTAGTCACCGGTGCCGCAGGCTTCGTGGGCCGCCATCTGGTCGCCCATCTGG
>JAAESX010000256.1 GCA_024228935.1 Pseudomonadota bacterium | reverse complement strand
GCCGAGCTCAAGATGGCCGACCGCATCATCGCGATGCAGCCGACGCTCCGGAACGTCACCGCTCGACCCACGCGACCGATGGACTGGTTCCGTCGGGACGAGGAAGAGGAAGAAGAGGAGGAGGAGGGCTCGTGAGCGTCGTCGATGTCCTGGCGCGACTGGTCGCCGAGCCGACGGTCTCCAACCGCCCCCTCACCGAGCTGGCCGCCTACATGGCCACCCGGGCCGAGGACCAGGGGTTCCGGGTCGAGCGCTTCGAGAGCGAACCGGGCAAGGTCAACGTGGTCGCCTCGGCGGGTCCGGTGGGCACCGATGGGCTCATCCTCTCGGGGCACATGGACGTGGTCCCGGTCGAGGGCCAGCCCTGGACGAGCGATCCCTTCGTGCTGACCGAGCGGGGCGACAACCTGTTGGGCCGCGGCTCGAGCGACATGAAGGCGTTCCTCGCTGCGACGGTCGAGGGGCTCGAGCGCGTCGACGTCTCGAAGCTCTCCCGCGAGCTGGTCCTGGTCTGGACGCACGACGAAGAGATCGGCTGCGTCGGCTCGCGCATCCTGGTCGAGCAGCTCGCCCGCGAGGGGCGCCCGCTCCCCAAGCAGTGCTGGATCGGCGAGCCCACCAGCATGCAGGTGCTGCGCATGCACCCTGGGCACGTGGCGATCCGTGTGGTCACGACCGGCATGTCGGCCCACTCGAGCAAGCCGGACCTGGGCAAGAGCGCGCTCAAGGAGATGACGCGCGTCCTCTCGATCCTCGAAGGCATCGAGGAAGAGGCCAAGGGGCGTCGCCGGCTCGAGGAGTACCTGGACCGGCCCTACGTCACGATGAACGCCGCGGAGATCCATGGCGGCAGCGCGGTCAACATGGTCCCCGACCGTATGGAGCTGACGTTCGGCTACCGCCCGCTGCCTGGAGACGACCCGATGGAGGTCCTCGACACCGTGCGCGAGCGGGTGTCCGAGCTGGACGCCTCGGTCGAGCTCATCCGGGCGACGCAGGCGATGTACACCGAGGACGGCACCCCCCTCCAAGGGCTGCTCTGCCCGCACGCGTGCACCCCGAAGCTCGGGGCGGCGAGCTTCGCGACCGACGGCGGGAACTTCGAGCAGCTGGGTATCTCCTCGCTGATCTTCGGCCCTGGCTCGATCGACGTCGCGCACGCGCCTGACGAGTACGTGCCGCGCGCATCCCTGGTCCAAGCGGTCGACATCGTCGAACAGGTCGTGAGGTCCCGATGCTCCTGATCCTCATGGCGTGTGCTCCTTCGGTACAGCGTGCACCCGAGAAGGCCGCCCGGGTCTACTGCGAGCGCGCCGAGGCGTGTTCCCTGCTGCAGGAGGGGGAGCGGGAGGACACCTGCGAGCCGAACACCACGGATGCGTTCGACGACATCTGGACGCCGGAGCTGTGCCCCGACGGGTTCGACAGGAACGCATGGTTCACCTGCATCGACACGATCGAGACCTGGTCGTGCGACGCCATCGACTACGGCTGGTCCGAGATCAGCGCGGCCTGCGGCAGCCGGACCGTCTGCAAGTGACGCCGTGCTGATGCTCGCGTGCACGGGTGGCGCGACCGAGCCGTCGGAGCACGCCCTGCACCTGGCCGCGCTCGACAGCGAGCGGATCGAAGACTGCGCTGCCCTGGCCGATCCGGACCGGCGCGGCGAGTGCACCGTCCAGGTGATGCTGCTCATCAACCGGGCAGACCCCGAGCACTGCGAGGACCTGACCGGCGTCTGGCGCGACGAGTGCTTCTTCTTCGCCGCGGACAACACCGACCGGCCCTTCTCGGACCGCTGGGCGCTCTGCGAGCGGACCGGCGCGTTCCAGCAGGACTGCCACGTGCACCAGGCCGAGACCGAAGCGGCCCGCCTGGCCGAGCTCGGACGGCCGCTGTCCGAGGTCCCCATGAGCGAGCATCCGCGCGTGGTGCTCGGCTACGAGCGGGCGTGGGCCCGCCACCAGGAGTCACCGTGATCCTCTCGCTGATCTCGGGCGCGCTGGGCGCCCACCTCGTCATCGTGGACGGCTCGAAGGACAAGACCGAGGCGACCGGAAAGCTGGAGAGGTGGGCCTATGCGGACTGGCCGCGCTCGACCGCCGCCCCCAGGCTGGTCGACTCCTCGACGGTCGAGGGGCTGAACCCGGGCTTCCACATCCTGGTGTTCGGGCAGTTCGAACACGCCGAGGACGCCAAGGCGTGGAGCGCCTACCTGAACGCGTTCGGCCAGAAGTCCTATGTGCGCGAGGTCGCAGGCGGCGGCACCGACCAGCGCCTCGAAGTGGAGACCAGCCTGACCGTGACGTTCGCGGACGGCGAGCGCCGACTGCCCCTGCCCGCCGTCGAGGTGCGCTCGTGCCAGACCGGCGCCGTGATGGGCGAGTCGCCGACCCTGCCCGACGGCACGGTCCAGTTCGCGGTCTCGGACGGCGTCGACCTGTGCCTCTTCCCCAGCTTGCCGAAGGCGTTGGTCGAACAGCATGGCCTCGAGGACTGCACCGACAAGGGCGTCAATGTCACGTGCACCTCGAAGATGACCCGCCCGCCCCAGGGGTACCGAGCCATCGTCATCACGCCGACCCCGCACGGCGCGCAGACGGGCGAGGACTGGGGCTGGTTCACCCACGACGTCAGCGAGCTCGCCAAGCCGGTGGGCATCCCGGTCGTGGCGCCCCAGACGCTGGTCGTCGACATCCCTGCCGACGGCCGACCGGTCGCTCGCATCCCCATCCAGCACAGCGAGATGCTGGGCTACTGGTTCGTCATGGACGGCAAGGCCCCCGAGTTCCACGTGCACGACATGCCCGACTCGGTGTGGTCGGCCGCCGAGACCTACTTCGGGCCCCAATCCACGTCCGCCAGCGCGCGAACAGCGGCGTCGACGATGGCCCCCCGGTCCGGACACACCGGCTGCCCGCCGACCCAGGTCTCGCTCACCACGCCCGGATGGGCCGCCAGCGCGATGGCCGGGAGCGGACGGGACCCAGCGAGCAGGGTGTGCTCAAGGTCGATGATGACGAAGTCCGCGAGCTGACCGACCGACATGCGGCCGGCGTCGAGGCCCAGCGCCGCGGCTCCCCCGACCGTCCCGACGTCGAGCAGCCGGTTGGCGAGGCCGTCCGGGTCCTCGCTGGAGAGCACGTTGCGACGACCCTGCAGCCCTCGGGCGTGCAGTTCGAGCGCCCGAACCTCGGCAAACGGGTCGATCTGCGCGTGGCTGTCGGTCCCGATGGAGAGCGGGATGCCGGCCAGGTGGTCGATGGGCAGGAACCCGTCACCCAGGTCGAGCTCGGTCGTGGGGCACGCGCAGACTCCACTCCCCCGCTCGCGCATCAGCTCGGCGTCGCCGGACTGGGGGAAGGTCATGTGGACCGCGGTGAACCGCTCGTCGAGGAGGCCGACCTCGGCGAACAGCGCGGTCGGGCTCATGCCGTGCTCGGCCCGACACTGGTCGTTCTCGGCGGGCTGCTCGCTGACGTGAGCGTGAATCCGGCCGTCGAAGTCGGAGAACGCCTCGAGCCAGGCCCGAGGAACCGCTCGAACCGAGTGGGGAGCCAGGCCGACGCTCACGGCCGGGTCGTCCTGGTGCGCGGCCCGCAGCCGACGGATGGCGTCGAGGACCTGTTCCGGGCGGTCGTCGCAGAACCGGCGCTGCTCGCGTGTCCGATCCTTGTCGGGACCCGCCCGCTGGTAGGCCACCCGCAGCAGGTTGATCCGGAGCCCGACCCGGCGCGCAGCCCGCACGACGCGGTGGGCGAGCTCCTCTCGGTCCCCGTAGGCGGTGCCCTCGGGCAGGTGGTGCAGGTAGTGGAACTCGCCGACGCTGGTGAACCCGGCCTCGGCCATCTCCAGGAACGCGAGCGCGCTCACCGCCTCGATCCCGTCGGCGTCGAGCTGGTTGGCAAGGCGGTACATCCGGTCCCGCCAGGACCAGAACGTGTCCTCGCCCTTCGACCACTGGACATGCCCCCGCAGGCCGCGCTGGAAGGCATGGCTGTGGGCGTTGACGAAGCCGGGCAGCAGCGCCTTTCCGGGGTGTGTCATCGGGCCGTCAGCGGGCACGATCGACGCGATGCGACCTGCCTCGACGTGGATCTCGAGGCCCTCGGTCAGGGCCCCATCGACGAGAACCCGTTGGGGTCGAACGATCCGGCGGCTATGATCGGCCCGCTGAGGAGTGGTCATGGCCCACAAGACTCCAGGTGAGAGCACGGTCGATCGACTGTTCGAGCGCGAGGACCAGCTGAAGCGGGTCAGCGTGCCGAATGGGGGCGAAGCCTACACCGGCCCCGAAGCGACGCGCGCGCTGAAGGCCATGAACGCCGACGCAATGACGGTCGACGGCAGCATCATCGTCAGCGAGGGCTTCGACGCGAGCAAGCCCGGCGACGCCGCGCTGTACGCGCACGAGCAGTACCACGTGGACCACGGCCGGCCCGGCTCGCTGACGCACGAGATCCACGACGCCGAAGAAGTCGCCGCCCGCGCGGTGGAGTCCATGGTGTTTCACCGCATGGCTGGTGGCGCGGAGTCCGGGTACCAGCCGGGCGCTGGCGGCGGAAGCGCCGGCGGCAAGACCCCGGACCACGGCGGCCGCGGAACGAGCGAGTACAACCAGGGCTCGGACACCAAGCCGGACACCATCGACACCGACCCCGACTCGGCCCGCGGCTACCAGGCGCTCAAGGGCCAGGGCTTCAGCCACACCGACGTCGTCGACCGGCTGGGTCGCGAGGTCATGTCGGCGATCGACGAGAACAAGGAGCTCGGGCTCGCGCGGTTCTCGGACCTCAAGGGCACGATCTAGCGTTCCGTTGAGCCCCGTCACCCACGCGCTGGTCGGCTGGCTGGTCAGCGAGTCCACGCCTATCTCGCGGCGAGCGAGCGCCTGGGCGCTGGCGGCGGGCATCGCACCAGATCTCGACGGCGTCGGCATCGTCGCCGAGCTCGCGACGCGCACCTGGGACGAGAGCCTGACCTGGTACACGGACTACCACCGCGTGCTCTGCCACAACCTGCCGTTCACCACGGTCGTC
>JAAESX010000255.1 GCA_024228935.1 Pseudomonadota bacterium | reverse complement strand
GCTGGCGAGAGCCGTGCTGAGACGAGGGTCCTTCACGAGCCAAGCCGACCTGGAGGCCCGACTGCGCACCTACATCAACTACTACAACGTCGTCGAAGCAAGGCCGCACCGGTCGAAGACGAGCGCGGACGACATGCTGAGGAAGATGCGGATCGGCAGTTCAGAACTGCTGAACTAGTCCCGGCACATCTCGCGGATGCGGGCCAGCACCAGGTCGGTCTCGGTGTCCGCGTCGACGAGCTCCAGCGTCTCGCCTCGGTCGAAGCTGCAGATGACGCCCTCCTTCGGGCAGACGTCGAGGCAGCTCGTCATCAGCACGCGGACCTTCTCGCCCCACAGGCCCTCGGCCTTCAGCGCCTTCTTCAGCGACTTGCGCATCGCCCTGGCGCCGTGGTCGCCGCAGCTGTGCTTCGGCGCGCCTGGAGGTCGGGTGTTGTCGCAGACCAGGACGATCTCCTGGAACGGGCTGTTCATGGGCTTCATCGGGGTCCTCTCAGATGGCCAGGACGCCCGCGTGGGCTTCCATCATCTTCACGCGTCGCCGCGTCGTCTCGCTCGAGCCGTCCAGTAGCGCGTCGGTGCGCTCCAGCATCGTCGTGAGTGGAAAACGGGTGACGCTCGGGTCACGTGTCTCGATCCCGTCGTCGTCCCACGGCTGCCAGCCGACCATCTGGTCCGAGGCGCCTTCGGCCAGCGCGGCGAGCGCACCCACGGCCAGCCGTCCAGCGACCATCCGGTCCATGTAGGTCGGAGCTCCACCGCGCACGAGGTGGCCGAGCACGGTCGCGCGCACGGTCACGCCAGGGACCTCGACGTCGACCATGTCCTGCAGGGCCGAGACGATGTCGCCGGTGGGTGTCGCGACGCCTTCGGCCTTGATGACCAGGACGCGCTTCTTGCCGCGCGTCGGATCGAACCCACGGCGGACGACGTCGGAGAGCTCGCGGATGACCGTCGTCGAGTCCTTGCCCTGCTCGCGGAACAGGCAGGCGTCGGCTCCGGCGGCGATGCTGCTGGCCATGGCCAGGTACCCGCACTGCCGGCCCATCACCTCGACGACGAACACGCGTCGGTGGGCCCGCGCGGTGTCGGAGATGCGGTCACAGGCCGAGACGATGGTGTTCAGCGCGGTATCGACGCCGATGGCGGTGCTCGTGCAGCCGATGTCGTTGTCGATGCTGGCGGGCAGACCGATGACGGGCACGCCGCACTCGCTGGCCAGCAGGTGGGCCCCCGTGAGCGAGCCGTTCCCGCCGATGACGACGAGCGCGTCGGCGTCGAGAGCATCCGCCGCGCGACGTCGACCCTCGGGCGTGCGGAAGTCCTTGCTGCGCGCGCTCCCCAGGATCGTGCCGCCCCAGGCGCTGATGGGGTCCACATCGGTCAGTCGGAGGACCGAGGACTCGCCGGCCATGAGCCCGTCGTAGCCATTCCGCACCCCAAGGGTCTCGACGCCGCGCTCGGCAGCCATCTTGACGAGGGCGTGCACCGCCGCGTTCATGCCGGGGGCGTCGCCACCGCTGGTGAGGACCGCGATCCGCTTCACGGTGACAACCCCTGGCGCATCTGGCGGACGATCTCGGCCATGCGCTCGAGCTGGGTCGTGGCTCGCGCCAGGCGGTCCTCCACCATCTCGGGCAGATCGTCCTCCAGGCTCATGAGCTCGAGGATGCCCATCACGCTGGTCAGCGGCTGGTTCAGCTCGTGCGCGGTGGCTGCGGCCAGGGCGGCCGAGGCAGCGCGCTTCTCGCTGGCGACGAGCTGGTCGGTGGCGCTGGCGAGTCGCTCGCTCAGCGTGTGCAGGGCCCGTTCGTCCCGGAAGATGCCGACGCTCGCCACGGGACGCCCGGCGAAGTCGTGCACGAGGGCCGCGGACAGATGGACCGGCACGGGCTCGCCGCGCCGCGTCCGGATGCGGACCCGGACGCCGCCCACGGTCCGGTCGTCGCTGCTTCGCATCGACTGCATGATCCGGCTCGCGTCGCCCGGATCGGCGTAGAGCTCGTCGACGTGGATGCTCTGGAGCGCCTCGGCCGCCGAGTACTCGAGGATGGTCTCTGCCGACCGGGAGAACAGCAGGATCCGGCCGGACAGGTCGGCGGCGATGACGGGGTCCGGGCAGGCGTCGATCAGTCGCTCGAGCAGGTCGCGGGCGCCACCGGGGGTGCTGCTCGGGTTGAGCTCGTGGGCGTGTGCCAGGGCCGCTCGGACCCGGGCGTCGACCAGCGTCGAGGACATGGGGCGGCGCACCACGTCGGTGCCGCCGTGGATGAGGGCCTCGTCGGCCTGCTCGATGCCCTCGACGACCACGATGAGCGGAAGCTCGCCCAGGCTGCGGCGCAGGTGCCGGATCCACTGGCGGGGCGCGATCTCGCCGCCGTCGTAGGCCGTGATGGCCAGGTCGGCCTGAACCAGATGGATCGAGGGGTCCTGGCCGATCAGCACGTCATGCCCGATCTGCCGCAAGAGCGGCACGAGCTCGGGCACCGAACAGGCGATCAGGGCCATCCGTCCTCCTCCAGGGCTGCCACGGCCGCCGCCTGGACCCGGGCGACGGACACCCCATGCTCTCGCGCGCGGGCCGCGCAGTCCACGAGCTCGGGGCTGGCGTGCAGCAGCTCGCCGGCCTCGCTGCCCAGCTTGACCCGCACCGCGCCGAACCGGGTGTTGACCTCGACGTGGCGCCGGTCGAGCACGCGTCGCTCGGCCTGGCGGGTGCGCACCCCGAACGTCGACGAGTGGGTCAAGAGCGCGGTCTCCACGGGCTCGGCGTCGGTCGCGAGCGCGGTGATCAAGAGCCCGGACCGACCCTTCTTCATCAGGATGGGGGTGGCGTACGCGTCGATGGCGCCGGCGGCGAACAGGGCGTCGAAGAGCGGCGGCAGGTGCTCGCCGGTCATGTCGTCGACCTGGGCCTCGATGACCTGGACGGTGCGCGGGGACGGCGCGTCGACCCGCTCGCCCAGGACCACGCGGACGGTGTTCGACCAGGCGTCGGGGTCCCTCGTGCCGGCGCCGCGGCCCTGGCCGGCGATGCGCATCGAGGGCATGGGACCGAACGTCGCGAGCGCGGCGACCAGCGCGGCTCCCGTGGGCGTGACGAGCTCGCCGGGGCGGCCGTCCTGGACCATCGGCCAGCCCGCCAGGACGCCGATCGTGGCGGGGGCGGGGACGTCGAGCGGCCCGTGCTGTGTCTGAACGGTGCCGGAACCGGCCGGGAGCGCCGTGCAGACCACCTCGTCCACCCCCAGCTGCTCGAGCAGGACGCAGGCCCCGACCATGTCGGCGATCGAGTCTGCGGCGCCCACCTCGTGGAACGCGACCTGCTCGACGGTGGTGCCATGGACCCGCGCCTCGGCTCGGGCCAGCAGGCCGAACGCGGCGAGCGCGCGTCGGGTGACCCGCTCGGGCAGGCCGGCGTGCTCGATGCGCTCGCGCAGGCCGGACCAGTGCACGTGATCGTGGTCGCCGGCCTGGAACCCGACGTTGAACTTCACAGCGGCGAAGCCGTGACGGCGAACGGTGCTCGTGGAGAGCTCGACGTCGACCAGCGGAGCGATGGCGGCGCGCAGGGCGTCCAGGTCACCGCCGGCGTCCAGCAGCGCGGCGCAGAACATGTCGCCGGCGATCCCGTTGGTCGCGTCGATCCAGAGCGTGCTCACAGGCGGTTGATCCTCGAGGCGGAGAACGCTGCTCCGAAGCCATTGTCGATGTTCACGACCGAGACGCCCGAGCCGCAGCTCGTCAGCATGCCCAGGAGCGCCGCGATGCCCCCGAAGCTGGCGCCGTACCCGATGCTGGTGGGCACCGCGATGACGGGCCGATCGGTCAGTCCGGCGACGACGCTGGGAAGCGCGCCTTCCATGCCGGCGACGACGATCAGGACGTGGCAGCGCCGCAGGGCGTCCTGGTGCGCGAGCAGGCGGTGCAGCCCGGCCACGCCGACGTCCGTGATCCGGTGGACGCGGTTTCCCAGGGCGTGGGCCACGATGGCCGCCTCGTCGGCGACGGGGAGGTCCGAGGTGCCCGCGCAGATCACGGCGATCTCGCCCCGACCCCGGTCCACCCACTCGTGGGTCTTCACCAGCACGCGGGCGCGCGGGTGGTACTCGCCCAGGTCGGCCAGCTGGGCGGCTTTGTCGGCGTCCAGGCGGGTGACCAGCAGATCCTGGCCGGCGCCCAGGAGCTCGCCGGCGATCCCGCGGATCTGCGCCGCGGACTTGCCCTCTCCGAAGACGACCTCGGGCACGCCGGTCCGCTCCAGGCGGTCGAGGTCGACCGTCGCATCGTCCATGAGTGCTCCCTGTGCTGCGGCGCCGAGCGCTGAGCGGTACTCTCCTACTTCGTGAGCCTGCGCGTCCGCCAGTTCCTGCCCGTGCTCGGGCTCCTCGCGCTGGCCAGTGTGCCAGCCCGCGCCGATGCGCCGGACCTCTACTCGGACGCGCTCTCGCGCATCGACAGCCTGTACCTGGACCGCGGCGACCTGCTGACGCCCCAGGTCTTCGCGGCGGCCGCCCAGCAGCTCGAGATCGACGTCGAGTGGCTCATGGTCTCGCGCGACGGCAGCACCGTCACTCTGGCGCTGGGCGACGGCCAGGAGCTCGGACAGGTCACCGTCGCGGGCTGGAACTCACTGGGACGCAGCCTGCGTGAGCTCGAGGCGCTCGTCGTCTCGGCCGATCGGCCGCTGGAGCCCGACCTCGACCTGCGCGTGGTGCTCCTGAGCGGGGTGACCGACGCGCTCGACCGCCACAGCCGCCTGTTGTACGGCGAGCGGCTGCAGGCCTTCGACAAGCGCCTCAAGGGCACCTTCTACGGGATTGGCGCGCGGATCGGGAAGACCAATGGCGCCTTGATCCTCGAGGAGGTCTTCCCGAGCGATCCGGCGGACCAGGCGGGGCTCGAGAGCGGGGACGTCCTGCTGCGCATCGATGGCGAGTCGACGGTGGGCATGACCGTCACCGACGCCGTCGCGCGCATCACCGGGCCCAAGGCCAGTCAGGTCGAGCTCGACGTGCGACGCGACGTCGACGGCGAGCTGGCCGAGCTGACGTTCGTCGTCCCGCGCCAGGAGATCAAGGAGCCGAACGTCGAGTGGAAGGCCCTGGGCGACGGCTTCGGGTACATCCGGATCGACCACTTCAGCGAGCTGACCGAGTCGTACCTGTCCCGCGCGCTCATCGAGCTCGACGCCGACGACGCCCTTCGACGAGGGCTGGTCATCGACCTTCGCGACAACACGGGCGGCTCGATGATGCAGTCGGCCAACTCGGCGGACGCCTTCGTGAAGGGCGGCGACCTGGTGCACACCGTCGGGCGCGACGGCGGCAAGGTCAACGGGCTGGTCGCCCACATCTGGGCCGCCGACGACATCGACGAGCCCGACGTGCCCATCGTCGTGCTGCAGAACCACCGAACGGCCTCGGGCTCCGAGATCCTGGCCGGCAGTCTGCGCGAGCTCGACCGAGGTGTCCTCATCGGCACGCGGACGTACGGCAAGGGCACCGTCCAGAAGCTCTACACGCTCGAGCCGGGCGTGCGCCTGAAGCTGACCGTCGCCGAGTACCTGCTCGCGGGCGGGCTCTCGATCCACGACCTGGGCGGCATCCCGGCCGACCTGCCTGTGGGCGAGGTCCAGTTCGGCGAGGGCGGCGTCGCCATGCGGGACGACCGGGTGGACGACGGCGGGCCCGAGCCGCTGCTGTTCGTCGACGAGCACTTCGGCTGGCGGGAAGGCGAGGCGCCCCCCGAGCGGGACGACGTCTGGCTCGACCTGGCTGTGCGCGTGCTGGCGCTGTCGCGCGGGAGCGACCGGGGCTCGGTGCTCGAGGCCGCAGGCCAGGTGCGCGAACTGGTCCGCGCCGAGGAGGAGCAGCGGCTCATCGCGACCTATGCCGCGCGGGACATCGACTGGGCGCCAGCGTCCGGGATCGGCGAGGCGCCCCAGGTCGAGGTCGAGCTCGTCGAGCAGCAACCGCTCGTCTCCGGGAAGGACGCCGAGCTGCGGGTCGAGGTGACGAACCTGGGTGACGAGCCGCTCCATCGCGTGCTTGTGCGGCTCGACAGCGACGACAAGACCTTCAACCGCATGGTCCTGCCGGTCGGCGTCATCGGTCCCGCGCGCTCGGGCACCGGCTCGGCCACGGTCCGCATCCGGCCGGGCCTCATGGCGCGGGAAGCGGTCATCAGCGCCACCGTCGAGTCGGACGGGCGGCCGGACGTCGGCGGCTTCGTCTTCCAGAAGGGCTACGCCGGCTCGCCGCCCCCCGAGGTCGAGCTCGACATCGCCCTCGTGAAGCACGAGAGCGGGGACTACGCCCGGGTCGAGCTGACCAACCTCAGCGAGCACGCCCTGGCGGGGCTCCTGCTGCGGTTCGAGTACCCCGAGAGCGCCGGCGTCGTGCTGACCGACGAGGGCGCCGCGGTGCCGTCCGTCGGCCCCGACCAGAGCCGCATCGGGCACCTGGGGCTGGACCTGTCCGGAGCCGCCGAGGGGCCGGTGCCGTTGCACGTCATCGTGGACGAGTCCCGCTTCGGCGAGATCACCGAGTGGGCGCTCGAGGTGCCCCAGGACGGCTCGACCGTGCGGCTGCGGGCCCCCGCCGTGAAGCTGGACGCCCCGACGACGGCCCCTGTGGGTGTCCTGGCGCTGTCGGCGACCGTCTCGGACGAGCAGGGCCTGGACCACGTCACGGCCTGGGGAGCGGGTGACAAGCTGCTGTACCAGGACGTCAGCGGCAGCCGAGGCCAGATCGACCTCGAGGTCGACGTCGTGCCGGGCCGGAACCGCTACGTGTTCGACGTCGTGGACGACCAGGGCCTGCGGACCCGACGCATCTTCTACGTGCGCGGCGAGCTCGACGCAGCGGTCACCGAGGGGCCCTCAGAGCCCTAGCGCCTCGTACGTCGCGACCGGGTCGGCCGAGGACGTCGGCACGCCCCAGACGACCAGGTGTTCGCCGCCGTCGGTGCTCTCGGCCAGCGGCTCGCCCAGCGCGGCGTCGAGCCCCGCGACGATGCGCGCCCGGTCGCTCGGCAGGTAGTGGTCGACCCGGACGACCACCGACCCGAACCCGAGATCGGCCAGGAGATCGCGGGTCGCGGTGTCCTCGACGCCCGTGAGCAGGTCGTGGTGGACGCGCTCGCTGATGCGGCTGCGGGGGTCCACCCCGAGCACCGTGTCGAGGCAGGTGTTGGCGATGGGACGGCGGTGCAGGGCGGCCCACGCGCAGGTGAGGTCGGTCTGGTAGAGCGGGTAGTCGATGGGCTCGCCGTGGGCGGCCGGGAACAGGTCCAGCAAGGGCCTGTCCTCTGGGGTGGCGGCATAGGCCGAGGGCAGCGCCGCCGGCACGGGCTGTCCCCACAGGCGCAGCGTCAGGAGCGGGCTCTCGACGAGACACGCGACGACGATGAGCGCCGCCAGACGAGGTCGGTCCTGGCCCAGTCCGGTGAGGGCTCTCGCGGCCACGATGCCGAAGGCGAGCGCCGTGAGCCACAGCATGCGGATGGGGAAGTGGAACCACCGGGCCAGCTCGTCGGTCGCGACGGGCCACAGCACCCAGGGCGCGGTGCTCTGCGTGAGCGAGTCGACGCGAAGGGTCGGTCCCAGGGCCAGCGCCAGGCCGACGAGTCCCACGCCCAGCCACCAGCGGCTGCCGTGCCGGCCGGGCAGGAACGGGCTGAACGCGACCAGGGCGACGATGGTCCAGCCGAGTGGCGAGACGTCGTGGAAGACGGGCGTCGCCGTCGGACTCCAGGCGGCCAGTCCGGCGAGCGAGGCGGATCCCATCTCCAGGACCAGGCGGGGGTCCGTGGTGATGGCGTCCCCTCGCATCTCGCCCTGGCTGAAGATCCAGGCATACGCCAGGCCCACCGGCAGGGCGACGGCGGCCGCCGGCAGCATGCTGCGCCAGCGTCGTCGCAGCGGCCACATCCCGAGCAGGACGAGCAGGGTCGCGACGATGCCGACGTAGACCGTCGTCAGCAGGCAGAGCGACCAGGCCACGCCGGCCAGGACGCCGTGCAGCGGCTTTCCATCGGCGTGCCCGGCTCGGACCCAGGCCCAGCCCAGGAGCGGCAGCCAGGGGTCGAACAGGACGTACACCTGGCCCCCCGAGAACGCCGCGGCCGCCGGTCCCAGGAACCCGAACGAGACGCCGGCGACCAGGCTCCAGGGGAACCTCGCGCCGAGAGCCGTCGCGCAGCGCTCCGCGGCCCAGGCCGACAGTGCGGGCCCCATCAGCGCCAGGAACGAGACGACGCCGACCGGGGGTAGCCGGAACGGCACCGCCTTCATCGCCAGCAGCAGGAGCACCGAGTCCGAGCGCAGCAGCTTCTGGCCGTACGGGAAGCTGCTCGAGGTCGTCGTCATGTCGAGCCCGAGCGTGTCGGCGGCGTGGACCGTCCACACGACGCCCCAGGTGTCGAACCCGCTGACCAGCGTGTCGCCCGGCGAGAGCACCAGCGGCCACGTCCAGACGACGGCCAGCGCCACGAACACGGCGAGCGAGGCGGCGGCCTGCTGCCCCCTCGTCCAGGCCATCACTCGCGACGCCGCGTGACCACGAAGCCGACGTACACCACCGCGATGGCGCCCCACGCGAACGAGAAGCTCGCCAGCGACTCGGTCCGGATCGGCACGCCGCCACCGGGCCACGCGGACACCGACCGGCGCGCCATCAGCTCGCCCTTGTGCTGCAGGCGGTACCCGAACCGCAGGGGGCCCTCGGCGTCGGTCTGCTCGAAGTCCGAGTAGACCAGCTGTCGCTCGCCGTCGGGCACCGTCACGTACAGCGCCGAGCGCGTCCAGCGGGCCCACTCGAGGTCGCCCTCGGCGGTCCAGGTGCCGTCCTCGCGCACGTCGCTGCGGGGCTTCCCGTCGTCCACGAAGACCAGCGTGGTCGTGTCCATGTCCGCCGTCAGCTCCAACTCGGCGGACTCCAGCTCGACCCCGGGCAGCAGCACGATCGTGCCGATGACTTCGCGCTCGACGGCGAACACGGACGCGGTGAGGGCCAGGGCGAGCATGCCGGGATGATACAGATCTCCCATGTTGTGGCTCCTCTTCGGTGCAGCGCTCGCCGGCCTCTCCGAAGGGGCGATGGGGGTCGTCGTCGAGGGCGCCCAGGACCCCGTGGTCACCCTGGCGGGCACACCGGTCGAGCTGTCGGCTGACGGCTCCAGCTGGACCGGCGAGGCCCCGGCGCCGGGCGAGGGCGTCCTGCGCGTCGAGAGCGGCGGCGAGGTCGTCTACGAGGCGATGAAGCCCCTGCGCCCGGGCGAGGTCGCGCGCATCCAGGTCGGCGAGACCGGCACGACGGTCCGGTTCGACCACGGCCAGCCGCCGGCTGCGGCGTCCGAGG
Organism: Pseudomonadota bacterium; assembly: GCA_024228935.1. Lineage (GTDB taxonomy): Bacteria > Myxococcota_A > UBA796 > UBA796 > CAJQPC01 > JAAESX01. Next base: position 104,110 of record JAAESX010000255.1, on the reverse strand, counting down.
GCCCGGCGTCTGGGGCGGGCGACCCCGGGGCGCGGCACGGACAGGCCAGCGACGTGGATCTGGCCCGCATGAAGGGCGCGCTCGACAGCATGACGGCGCTGGTGCTGGTCGCGCTGTTCGGCGGGCTGGGGCTCGGCGTGGTCGGACATCGGAAGCTCGCCGGTCCCGGAGCTCCGAAGCCGAAGACGTGCAACGGGCTCGAGCTGACGGGGATCTGGGTCACCGAGGACGCCGACGCCGTGCGCCGTGCGCTGGTGTCGAGCGGGTCGGTGCTCCTCACGTCGGGGGCCCCGGACGACGTGATCGATCAGGCGCTGGCGAACCCCAGGGCGCTGGTCGTCGTCGAGGGCGCGCCGGCCGAGCTCGTCCAGCACGGGCCCGCGAACCTGTTGCTGCTGGTGGCGGACCACCCCGATGCGAACGGGCGACTCGACGTCGCCGAAGGACGGCTCAGGGCGCGGCGATGACCGCCATGCCCAGCTCGTTCGTCCCGAGCACACCGATCATCACGTGGTTGCCCGTCGCGGTGACCCAGGGGACCGCCTCGAGCGCCGTGAACTGCGTGCTGATGGTCGCCGTCTCGAACCCGCCGACCACGTCGCCATAGGCCAGGCCGACGTCTCCGTCGCCGTTGACCCAGGTGATGAACAGCGTGCCGTCGGTCGGATGCACGGCCAGGGCCGTATTCACCGGTCCGCTGGCGCCCGTCGTGATGAGCGCCTCGTCGCTGCCCTGGATGACCACCACGGCGCTGTTGACCTCGTCGGCCAGCACCTCGGTCAGCTCGCTCGCGAACCAGGGGTAGTCCAGGTCCAGCGGGGTGAGCGTGGCGTCGCGCGTGACCTCGGTCAGGTCGGGCGCGGCCGAGGTCGGGTCGAACGTGAAGGTCACGTACTCGCCCGTCGCGGCATCGGTCACGCCGAGCGTGCCGGCGCCGGTGCCGTCGAAGAAGTGCACGTCGCAGCTGGAGTACAGCGCGCTCGTCCAGTTGTTGGCGCCGGTCAGGATGCCGGTGCTGAAGCTGCTGGAGCTGGCCTGGATGTAGTGCAGGCGGCCGATGCTGCTGTCGCAGCCGAACGCGTGCACCACGCCGGTGTCGTCGACGCCGATGGCGATGTCGTCGAAGTCGGCCGAGACGCTGGTCAGGTTCTCGGTCGCGGACTCGCGCGTGCCCGTCCCGTCGAGCTGGTAGCGCGTGATGCCCAGGGTGCGGTTGCTCCCCGTCAGCAGCACACCCGTCGCGCCCAGGATCTCGCCGTCGTCGATGATCACGTCGTGACCGCCGGACAGGTTGAAGGCGCCGGGGTCCGACGTCAGGCTGGAGAGCCAGGTCGTGACGTCCTGGATGCCGTCCTGGGGGGCCGTGAAGCTGTAGTAGAAGCCGAGCGCGGTGTCGTAGTAGGCGGTCGTGCCCGTGTCGATCTCGGCTCCGGCGACGCTGAAGTAGGTCTTCGTCGAGTCCTCGCCGGCGCGCAGGTCGTGGCCGTCGACCAGCGTCATCCCCTGGTCCTGGGCGCGGACCGAGTCGAAGGCGCCGTCGCAGTCCAGGTCACGGAAGTCGACCAGGTCCTCGAGCCCGTCGGGGCTGACGTCCTCGTCGGTGTCGTCGCAGTCCTGGACGGCGACCGGGCCTCCGGCGGAGGCGTCCTGGAAGCCGTCGACGTCCTGGTCGTAGTCGTCGTCCTCCATGCAGTCGGAGTCGATGCCGTCGTACCAGGTGTCCTCGGCGCCCAGGTAGATGGTCGCGTCTTCGTCGTCGCAGTCGGACGTCTTGCCCGTGGCGCACCCGGTGCAGACCTCGGTGTTCTCGAAGTCCCAGTACGTGGTCAGGCCGACGTGTTCGGGCTGGACGTAGCCGTCGCCGTCCTTGTCGTAGTCGTTCTGGTCGTCGCAGTCCTGATCGACGCCGTCGTACCAGGTCTCGGTCGCGTCCGAGTTGATCGTGGCGTCGAGGTCGTTGCAGTCCTCGGTGCCGGGACCATCGGGAGGGCCGGCCTGCTTGCCGTCGCCGTCCTGGTCGAAGTCGTCGTCCCCGGCGCAGTCCGAGTCGATGTTGTCGTACCAGGTGTCCGTCGCGCCCGGGAAGATCCCGGCATCGGTGTCGTTGCAGTCGACGCTGGAGTCACCGGAGCTCTCGTGGCGGTAGCCGTCGAGGTCCTTGTCGTAGTCGTCGTCCTCCATGCAGTCGGAGTCGATGCCGTCGTACCAGGTCTCCTCGGCGCCGGGGTTGATGTCCGCGTTGCTGTCATCGCAGTCGACCTGGGTGTCGTCGCCGCCCCCGTCGCGCGTGTAGCCGTCGCCGTCGTCGTCCAGCTGCTTCAGCCGGGTGTCGTAGTCGTCCTGTCCGACCCAGGTGCATCCGCTGATGCCCAGGATCGCGAGCGTGGTGATGAGCCGCACGGAACCTCCGTCTCCTCGAGTCGGGAGTGTAGCCGCTGGGACGCTCAGGTGGGCTCGGGCGCCCGGATCCAGATCAGCTGCTCGATGTTGCCCTTCTTCGCGCCGGGCAGCTTGCTCTCGGTGTGCCCGAGCGCTTCGAAGCCGTGGGTGCGGGCATCGGCGAGCACCTGCTCGACCGCCGCGAGGCGCTGGGCCGGATCGCGCACGACGCCACCCTTGACCGCGCCCGGGCCGAGCTCGAACTGCGGCTTCACCAGCAAGACGCAGTCCCCGCCCGGCGCCGTGATGCGTCGGATGGCCGGCAGGACCTTGCTGAGCGAGATGAAGGACAGGTCCCCGACCACGAGCTCGATCGGCTCGGGAAGCGACTCCAGGTGCCGTGCATTGGTGCGCTCCATGACCTCGACCCGGTCGTCCTGTCGGAGCCTCCACGCCAGCTGGCCGTACCCCACGTCGATCGCGTAGACCCGCGTGGCGCCGCGCTGGAGCAGGCAGTCCGTGAACCCGCCGGTGCTGGCCCCCAGGTCGGCGCAGACGCGCCCCTCGACCCGCACATCGGGGAAGTCCTCGAGCGCGCCTTCGAGCTTGTGTCCGCCGCGCCCGACGAACTTCTGGATGGCGCCTTCCCGCAGGCGCAGCTCCGCCTCGACGGGCACCTTGTGGCCGGCCTTGCTGACCTCGCTGTCGTTCACGAGGACGAGTCCCGCGAGGATCCGGGCCCGAGCCTTCTCGCGAGAGGGAGCCAGGCCGCGCTCGACGAGGAGCACGTCCAGCCGCTGCTTCTTCACAGCTTCCGGGACAGGTTGTAGGACGCGAGGCCAGCCAGGGGCTCAGCGTTCATCCCGGAGAGCGCCGTCAGTGCCTCCTTCGTCTCGAGCGCGGCCCGGCGACGGGTCTCGTCCAGGCCCATGAGCTTCACGAAGCTGGGCGGACCGTCCTCGCCGGCGTCCTCGTCCGCGTCGAGCACGTCGTCGGCCAACTGGAAGGCGAAGCCGAAGTGCTCGGCGAACCGCGTGAGCGTCGCGATCTGCGAGTTGCTGGCGTCACCAGCGAGCGCGCCCAGTCGCACGGCGCAGCGGAAGAGCTTGCCGGTCTTGTTCGCGTGCAGGCGGGTCAGCGTCTCGACGTCCGTGACCGGTCCGCCGCCGCCCAGGTCGCTCACCTGGCCGCCGATCATCCCGTGGTAGCCGGCCGCCTGGGCCAGCTCGAGCACCATCCTGGCGTCGCCGTGGTCGCCGAGCAGGCGGAAGGCCTCGGTCAGCAGCGCGTCGCCGACCAGGAGCGCCATCGCGTCGCCGTGCACGATGTGCGTCGTGGGCTTGCCGCGGCGCTCGTCGTCGTCGTCCATGCAGGGCATGTCGTCGTGCACCAGCGAGTAGGTGTGCACCAGCTCCAGCGCCATCGCCGCGGGCCAGACCTGTTCCAGGTCGGTGCCACCGACGGCCTCGAAGGCGCCGATGACCATCAGGGGCCGCATGCGCTTGCCGCCGGTGCGCAGCGGGTGCTGGGCCATCGCGGTGAATGGCGCCGGCCACGCGTCGGCGAACAGCGCCTCGAGGCGAGCGTTCAGGGCCTCGCGACGCGGCGCGGCCCAGGCCTCGAGGGACCCCATCTGGAGCGACACGGCTACTCCTCGGGAGCAGGTGGGACGGCGGCAGCGTCGCCTTCGGGCGCTTTGGGCCCTTCGTCCTTGATCCGCGCGAGACCGACCCGGTCGGCGCCGGCGTCCTTGGCGAGGTCCATCATCGACACGACCCGACCGAACTCGAGGTTCGGGTGGGCGTCGACGAAGACGACCTTCTTCTCCTTGGCGCGAAGGCGCTTCCGGAGCTGATCCCAGAGCTCACGGTCGTCCATCTTCTTGAGGTTGAGCGCGGCGCTCCCATCCTCGTAGACGGCGACCAGAAGCTGGTCGTTCTTGTCGTCCTGCTTCTTCTTCGTCTCGGTCTTCGAGGGCAGCGACGCGGTGATCTCCTCGATCGTCCGCGGCGTCAGGACCATGAAGATGATGAGCAGGACGAGGACGACGTCGATCAACGGCGTGACGTTGATGTCGCTGTTCGCGCCACCCTTGCTGCCTCCGACCTTGGCACCCACCTACTCGTCCTCCTTGATCTTCTCGACGGCGAGCAGCTGGTTCGGCCAGCCGCCCTCGGCGAGCTCGTCCATCACCTGACGGACCTCGAGGTAGTGCAGTCCGGCGTCGCCCTTGATGAGGATGACCTTGGACGGGTCCTTGCGGTAGCTGGCGTTGACCTCGTCGATGAGGTTCTCCAGCTCGACCTGATCACGGTCCAGGTAGATGTCGCCTTCCGCGTCGATGGACAGGACCAGGTGCTGGCCGTTGTCCTGCGCCTGCGTCGTCTTCTTCGCATCAGGGAGCGTGACGTCGATGCCCGAGGAGAGCATCGGCGTGACGACCATGAAGATGATGAGGAGGACGAGGACCACGTCGATCAACGGTGTGACGTTGATCTCATTGACGGGACCGCCCTTGTCTCCTCCGACCTTGGCACCCACGACCGCTCCCTACTTGGTGGCGAGGACCTGCTCGGTCGGGGGCTCGTCGCCGTCCGTGAGCAGCTGCTTCTCGGCCCAGTCGCGGAACTCGGCGACGGAGATCTGGATGTCGTTGTCGATGCGCTCGAGGCGCGCGGTGAAGTAGTTGAAGAACCACACACCGACGATGGCGACGAAGATGCCGATGGCCGTGGCGACGAGCGCCTCGGCGATACCGGCGGAGACGCTGCCCAGTCCACCACCGCCGGCCTCGGCCATGGCCGAGAACGCGTTGATGATCCCGAAGATCGTTCCGACGAGGCCGACGAACGGCGCGGTCGAGCCGACCGTCGCGAGGATGTTCATCCCCTTGCGCAGGTCGAGCTGCTCCTGGATGTTCTGGCGCTCGATGGCGCGCTCGGCCGCATCGACGCCGTGGCGGTCGAAGCGGACATCGAGCTCCTTCAGGGCGGCGCCCATCAGGTGGCCCAGGTAGCTGGCCTTGTACCGCGCTTCACCGCAGAGCTTGTGGCCGGCCGCGACGTCGCCGTCCGCCATGGGCTTGCTGAGCGCCTCGGCGAGGTCCCGACTCTGGTCGGTCGCCTTCTTGAGCGTCACGAAGCGCTCGATGGCCACGTAGATCGAGAGGATGCCCATGATGAAGAGCATCGCCAGGATGGTCAGGGTCTGGGGAGTGGAGGCTTCCCAGATGTGCTGGAGATCAAAGGACATGGCTCACTTGAGTACGAACTTGAAGTTGAAGACGAACGTCGTCTTTTTGGCGACGCCGTCGACCTTGTAGGGGTAGAAGCTGTTCTTGGGCATGACCTCGTCGACGGCTTCCTGGAAGACCTTCGGACAGGCCTCGAACTTCCAGTCGTAGACCTTGCCCTTCTCGTCGATCATCACGCGGACCTTGCAGTCGCCTTCCATGCCGAGTTCCTTGGCGGACTTGGGCATCTTGGGAGAGACCTGCTTCTTCGGTCGCACCTGGGTCCAGTGGACGCTCGTGAGGTCGCCGCCGAGCTGGCCGCCCAGGACGCCTCCGATGACGCCACCGACGACGCCTCCTTCGACGCCGCCCTCGACGCCGCCTTCCATCCCGCCGGGCTCGCCAGCGGCTTGTTCGGTGTCGACCGGGTCGGGGATGTCTTCCTCGAGCTCCTCGACCTCGACCTCCTCTTCTTCCTCCTCCTCTTCCTCTTCTTCCTCCTCCTCCTCTTCTTCCTCTTCCTGCTTTTCAGCACCGGCGGGAGGCGGAGGGGGCGGGGGAGGCGGAGGGGCGGCGTCGTCGATGAAGGTGACCTCGATCGGCTCGTCGTCCTCGATCTCTTCGACGACCTGGCCGCCGGTGAAGACGAACGCGCCGCCCGAGCTGGCGAGCAGCATCAGCGACATCAGCCAGGAACCAGCCTGGCGACGACGATTGACCTTGCGGGCGCGGCCGATGGTGGCGAACAACTGCGGTCTCTCCATGGCCCCGGATCCCAGCAGGAGGGGGCAAGACGCCGGACTATAACCGGGACCCTGTCAAACGGTTGTCCCCATCGCGGGCCGATCAGTCCACCCGGAAGACGACGTTCACCACGGCCGTCGCGGCGCGGGGCGAGTCGTCGATCATCAGGGGCTCGAACGTCCACTTCCGAAGCGTCTTCAGCGTCGACGCCTGCAGGGACTGGGGGCATGCGTCGAGCTCGACCGAGTCGACCTTGCCCTCGTCGCTCACGTACAGGCGGACACGACACGCGTGGTCGCCGGCGCCCAGCTCGGAGCGCGCGCGGACGGGCATCACGGGGGAGATCTGGCGCTTCACCCGGAGCTGGGAGACATGGACCGCCTTGTAGCCACCGCCTCCGCCCGTGCCGTCGCCGCAGTTCACCTTGCAGGTGCCGGTGCCCTCGGGATCGGTGCCGCCCCCGCCGCCTCGGCCGTCCTCGAGGATGCCGTTCCCGACGTCCAGGTCGGCGATCGCGTCCTCGGTGACCTCGGGCTCCTCGGTGATCTCCGGTTCTTCCGTGATCTCCTCGGTGACCTCGGTGACCTCGGGCTCCTCGGTGATCTCCTCGGCCACCTCGGCGAACTCGGTCACGGCGCCACCGGGGGGCTCGTCGATGGGGCCGGGCGGAGCGCTCGCGGGGGCGGCGTCCAGCTCGAGGAACACCAGGGGCTCGAACTCGGCGGGCACCTCGGAGATCGTCTGGGAGCCGCCCATCGCGGCGAGCGCGATCGCCGAGCCGAAGAGCAGGGTCGCGATCATGGCGGCGCCGGCCTGTCGCGAGCGAGGGGTGCGGGTCGTGCGGGGCTTGAACAATCGGACCTCCACTCTCCAGGAGGCCTGACACCTGCCCGTCGTTAAGGTTCGCGCTTCGTCGAGGTGCGCTTCCAGCCGGCCCAGACCGCCAGGCCCAGCGCGGGCAGCGTCAGCAGATCGGTCGGGTCCTGCACCAGGTGCACCGGGGCGAGGTCTACCCACGAACCGGCGAGCAGCGCACGGAACGGCCACTGGAGTGCGGCCAGCCCGTAGCGGTAGCTGTCGGCGAGCGGGTCGAGGACCTGGATCCCGCCGAAGTAGAGACCGGTGGCGATGCTCGCGATGACCAGCACGCGGCGCGAGGGCGTCCAGTCCCCCAGGCGATCCTGGACGACCTCGAGGCCGGCCTGGAGCAGCAGCGGGAAGAACGCCATGCCGGCGACGTCCGAGAGCTTGCCCGTGACGAAGCCCGGGCACGCGTCCTTCAGGAGCTGGTCGTTGAGCGCGAGCACCAGGATCGCGAGCACCGGGATCGGGTGCAGCAGCCCGCCACCGGGCGTCGGGTCACTGGGGGGGATCGGTCGGCTCGGCGAGCACGAGGATGGTGCACATCTCGTCCTCGATGTCGTCGCCCCAGTACACGGGCTCGTCCCGCCCGGTGGTGTCCCAGGTGCAGTCGATGTTGACGACGTCGTCGGGCCCGGCGGAGATCGGCTCCTCGAGCATGTAGATGTCGTGCCAGTCGTAGTCCCAGCGCTTGATGTCCATCAGGCACTCGTCGCCGGTGGACTTCTGGACCTCGGCCCGCAGCGAGGTGCCCATCAGGTGCATGTGACCGCCGACGCCGTGCAGGGCCACGTTGCTCTCGGCGTAGTCGTCCCAGCCGAGCTCCTGCATCATCTCGCGCAGGGTGCGTGACTGGCTGTCGGCGTTGTTGGGGGTGTCGGGGTCGAGCTCGAAGTCGTCGTTCAGGACCCAAAGCGGCAGCAGCGGTGGAGCGTCCGTGGTCAGCTCGACGCGGACCTCGGTCAGCTCGGCCGGGACCTCGCCTTCGACGGGCGCGTAGTGGAACTGCAGGACCAGCGGCATGCCGGCCTCGATCGGCACGCCGGCTTCCCCCGGGAGTCGGTACACGTCCTGACCCGGCGACCAGATGGCCCACAGCCCGGCCTGGGTGTTGGCGCCGCCGAAGCAGCGGTAGCCCTCGCCGTCGGGGTCGAAGCTCCGGACCTGGGCCGCCGACAGGTCGCTGATCGGCTTGAAGATGGCCACGTGGTGGACCATGTCGCGGTTCTGGGGGACGACCTGGTAGGCGCGCAGGAACATGTCCTGCTCGAGGCCGGGCTCGACCACGAAGCAGCGCCAGTCGTCCCAGCCCTCGAAGGTCGGCGTGTAGGGCTGCGCCGTGGTGAAGACGTGCGTCGCCTCGAGGTCCTGGACCGGGGTGGGCTCCACCGGCTCGAGCTCCGGCCCGTACGGGGTGTCGCCGTCGACCCAGTCCACCACCGTGGCGATCTCGTCCTCGGTGAGCCAGCGCGCCGGGGAGTACGTCGTGCACTCGCCGCTGTTGTCCGCCAGGAACGGCGGCATCGACCGGTCCTCGACCGACGTCGCGACGACCGAGGCCAGCGCGATGACCTCGTCGTAGGTGTCGAGCGGAAAGCCGGCCAGACCGGCGCTCGCATGGCACGCAGCGCAGTGCTCCGCGAACAAGGGCTGGACGTCCTCGGTCCAGGTCGGCGTCGTGTCCGGGGCGGGCTCGGTGCCCGCGCAGGCGAGGAGCCACAGCATGTGTGGAGCGTAGCTCAAGGCGTCGGCGGTCGGACCTTCACCCCGGCCATGAGCAGGACCGGCGCGCTTGGGCGGGCGCCGGCGGGCCGCCACGAGGTCAGCGTCGAGGTGTTCGTGAGGTTCGTCCCGGTCGCGTACAGTCTGACCCGCTCGCCCAGGTGGAGGCTGCCGGCGGCGTCGAGCAGGACCAGGGCCGGGAGGTCGCCGTCGATGGGATCCGGTCGGGCGCCGGCCTCGTCGAGGAGCGTGGAACGGCCGGTCACGCCCAGGCTGACCTCGCCCCGGTCGTGCGCGAGTGAGATGCGCCCGGCCACCTGGTGCTCGGGCACGTACGGCAGCGAGTCGCCGATCTCGACCGTGCCGAACTGGGGGAAGTCCGAGTCGAAGGCGGTCCGGAAGGACGAGCGGGTCCAGGCGTAGCTGCCGGTGATGGGCAGGGTCAGGTCCTTGGGCAGCCAGGCGGTCCAGGTGCCGACGGCCTCGACCCCGTAGACCCAGGCCTTGCCGCCGTTGAACTGCTGTCCGATGGCGTCGCTCGTGCAGCCGCCGCTCATCGTGCAGCTACCGGTGATGTTCTTGTAGTCGTTGAAGAAGCCGACCAGCTCGACGTTGCGCTCGGCGTAGCCCAGGCGGGCGCCGGCCTCGTAGTTCCAGCTGATCTCGGGCTGCACGTCCGCGGCCTGGCCGGGCGAGACGGGCGAGAAGCCGCGGTGGGCTCCGGCGAAGACGTCGAGCGCGTCGGTGGCGCCGAACAGGACCGCCATGCCGGGCAGCGGGGTCGAGCGGGTGACGGGGGCGCCCGAGGACTCGCTGTTGTCGGTGCGGTCCGAGCGCACGGTCTCGAGTCGGATGCCGGGCAGGACGTGCAGCTCGCCGAACCGGAGCTCCTCGTGGGCGTGGAGCGCGATGGCTTGAGCGTGGGCGACGCTGTCGAGGTTGACCTCGCGGGCGTCTCCGGTCGGGACGAGCTCGCCGGCGGTCATGTCGTGCAGGACCTCGCTGTGCTCCCGCCAGACGGTGTCGGAGTGCAGGCGGGCGCCGAGCTCGAGCTGGGAGCTGACCGACTCGCCGACGACGGTCCAGCGCGCGACGGTCTGGACGCCGGCCACGGAGAAGCGTCGGTCGTTGGTGCCGATGCGCAGCGCCTGCTCGGGCGTGGTGGAGTCCTCGTCGCCCTTGAGGATGGCCAGGTAGACCGCAGACTGGCCGCCGCTGGGGTCCGCGACCAGCAGCTCGTGCAGGCCGGGGCCGTCGGCGAACCCGTTCAGCTTGGTCCAGCTGCGGTCCATGTAGTGGTGGTACGCGACGGTGCGGACGTCGACCGCTTCGCCCTTGCGGGTCCAGGCGAGCTCGGCCTGCGTGCGGTCCCAGACCATCAGGCCGTTCGCGCTGCCGGCGTAGCGTCGGTAGGGCGTGGCCTCGAGGTCCTCGGCGGTGAGGCCCAGGTAGGTCTCGTTGCTCTTCTCGTGGGCGTAGCCGAGCTTCAGCTCCACGCGGTGGGTGTCTCCCGCGACGAAGCCCTTGGCCATGGTCTCGCTGCGGTCGAAGCCGGTGGGCCCGCCGTTGTCGAGCTCCTTGAAGCCATTGCTGTGCAGGTGCACGCCCTCGACGAGCACGCCGCGCCGGTTGTTCCCGGCTCCGACCCAGACATGGGCCTTGCCGGTGAGCCGCATCCCGCCGCCCAGGTCGATGCCGTAGGCCAGGCCGTCCTGGGGGACCTCGCGGGTGGTCATGTTCACCGCGCCGCCGACGGTGTTCGGGCCGTGGCGGGTGGCTGCGGGGCCCTTGAACACCTCGACGGCGGTCATGCGCGTCGACATCGGGAAGTAGTAGGCGGCGGGCGCGGCGTACGGGGCCGGAGCCAGCAGGACACCGTCCTCCATCAGCGTGATCTTGGCCGAGCGGTCGCTGTTGGCCCCCCGGATGCCGACGTTGGGGCGCAGGCCGAAGCCGTCCTCACTCCGGCTGTTGACCCCGGGCACCTCGGCCAGGATCTGCTCGATGTTGTCGTACTCGAAGCGCTCGAGGTCCTGCTCGCCCACCACGTACGCGCTGCCGGCGACGTGGTGCGTCCCGTCGGGCTCGGTGACGATGATGGTCATGCCGGGCTCGCCGGGTCCGCCGTAGGCCGCCTCTTCGAGGGCCTCCGTGTCGAGGGCCTCGTCGTCAGCTGAGTCGTCGTCCTGGGCATGGGCGACGCCCGGCAGCAGGGCCACCAGGAGCAGCAGCGGCAGGAGCGCCTTGAACGGGCCGAGCCAGGCCGAGAGGAGGTCGTCGCCGTGGTTCCGATCGTCCAGGCCGAAGCGGGCTGGCTGGGCCTCCTCGATGACGAGCGTGCCGGCGAGGCGGTCCCAGACGGCGAGCCAGGTGCCGTAGTTGGAGTCGAAGTGGCGGCGCTCGGCGCTGTGGTGGACCTGGTGCTGTGCGGGCGACAGGAACCAGCGCTCCAGGAAGGTCGGGTAGCGGAACCACACATGGCTGTGTCGGAAGCTGCCGAACACCGCGTTCAGGAGGAGTCCCGCGGCGGGCACGCCGAGCAGGGTCCAGTCGACGGTGGCCTCGCGGAAGAAGAAGAAGAACGCCGCCGTCAGGACGCCGGTGACCAGAGCGCCGCGCAGCTGGTTCGCGAGCGACTCCACCGGGTGGATCCGGTGGAAGGTCAGCGGGGTGAGCACCTCGGCGCTGTGGTGCACCTGGTGGAACGCCCAGAGCGCCGGGACCCGGTGGAAGGCCCAGTGGGCGAGCCAGCGACTGGCGTCCCAGACCACGAACAGCGTCACCGAGAAGGTGGCGGTCACCAGCCAGGCGGGCCAGGCGATGGGCTCCGGTGCGCCGAAGTGGCCGTCCAGGAAGCGCACCAGGTGGGTGGCGACGAGCCAGGCGCCCGCGACCTCGGGGGCACCGCGGAGGACCACCAGGAGCTGCCGACCGATGTACAGCTGCAGGTCCAGTCGGCTCGACCGATGGGTCAGCGATGCCAGCAGGGACTTCCGGCCGATCAGGAGCGCCACGACGGCGAAGGCCAACAAGCCCGGCCAGAAGGTGCGGCTCGCCGGGTCTACCAACGGGGCCAGCAGGCTCTCGGCGACACGGACCAGGCCGTCGGTCATCAGTCGTTGTCCCCGTCCGCTTCGACAGGGATCTGCAGGGCGAGCACGGTCGCCAGGTCGCCCTTGAGCAGGTCGGTGACGTCCTTCACCTCGGCGTGCAGGGCCTCGACGTCGCCGCTGCCGATGGCCTCGTCGAGCGGCGTCGTCAGGGCGTCCGCGGCCGCGATGGCCTCGTCCGTCTCGGCCAGGATCTCGACGCCCAGGTCGTCGTGTCCGACGTCCGTGAGCAGGTCGTCGAAGCCCAGGCCCTCGCCGCCGGTGAAGGCCGAGCGGAAGCCGCGCAGGTTCCCGGCGATGTTCGCCGCACCCAGGCCCGAAGGCAGGCTCTCGACGTCGTCGGGGCAGGTCGCGTCCTCGCAGTCCATCTGTCCGAGCGGCTGGGCCAGCTTCCGGTCCTTGGTCATCGTATCGACGTAGAAGATCGCCGCGAACAGCTCGTCGATCGAGCTGGGCTGCAGGTCCCGCGTGGAGAGCTCGCTGGCCTGGTCGCGGATCTCGCTCGTCACAACGGCGGCGTAGGCGAGCCGGTTGGCCTCGATGCCGTCCTCGCCGAGCGCGGCCCACTCGTCGTCGATGCCGACCTGCTCGGGGCACTCGGTCTCCAGGGGCGCGAAGAGCAGGTGCTCGAGTGCGTCCAGGCCGTAGCTGTTCACCAGGTTGTCCTCGAAGAAGCTGGCGCTGTCCCAGTCCTCGTCGACGGTCTCCTGGTCGACCCGGCAGCCGTTCACGGTCGGCCAGGAGTAGATCTCGTCGCGCAGGTCCTCGCCGCCCGAGAGCGAGCTCGCCAGCGGTCCGATCTGAAGGACCTCGACCTGCTGCCAGCTCGCCATCAGCGTGGCGAACGCCGCCTGGGCGCCGTCGGTGGAGAGCGCCGCGCCCAGGGCGTCGGCGTCGGCCGCGACCGCCTCGAGCGCGGGCACCAGGACCTGGGGCGCGAAGGCCTCGAGCACCTGCTGCACGCGCGGGTCGACGCCCGTGCCCTCGGAAGGACCCGTACAGGCTGCGACCCCGGCGAGAGCCGCCAGCGTCAGCCAGCTACCAGCCGTTCTCGCCATTTGCGTCACCCAGGTCGGACTGGTCGAACCCATACGCGTCACCGAGCATGCTGCGCGCGGTGATGAGGTCGTTGGTGTAGCCGACGGCGTCCGCTTCCTCGACGGCCGGAGCGTCTCGGATGAGCTCGTGCAGCAGGATGAACTGGTCGTCGTCGAGCGGCGAGGCCGGGTTGAACTGCAGCGCCAGCGCGAAGCCCTTCAGCTCGGACCAGTGCTTGGCGTGGTCCTCGAACGAGTAGTCGTCGGTGCCGATGGCCGCCGAGTCCACGAGCACGTCGTTGATGTAGTGGATGCAGGTCGCGCCGACGGCGTTCTCCCAGCCGGCGACGGCCTCGTCCCGGTAGCCACGGAGCTCGACGTAGTCGTCGGTCGACAGGTCGGCGCCGGCGGTGCGGGCGAGCAGCTCGCGGCCGCTCCAGAATGCGCCCCAGGCCTGGGCCGTGAAGTCGGTCCCGCTGACCGAGCCCGCGTCACGCTTGCCCGCGTTGACCGAGTGGCCCCAGCTGTACTCGGTGGCGAGGTCGATGGCGCCGTCCCCATCCGCGTCCATGTACCGGTCGCTGATCTCGGCGTCGGTCCAGCCGCCGTAGGTGCGCGTCGCGCCGAAGTAGCCGAAGCCTTCGTCCCAGGCGTGCTCGAGCTCGGTGTAGGGCTTGCCGTCGACCGCGTAGTCGTGCGCGGACCGCAGCCCCTTGTCGTCGGTGTCGTCGTCCAGGTAGTCGTCGGTGCCCTGCGAGAAGGCGATTGAGGCGCGCAGGAACTTCTGCAGGAGCTGCTGCAGGTCCTGTCCCTCGGCGGTGACGTACACGCTGGTGATCGGCTCGCCGCTGGGGCTCGTGGGGATCTCGCCGGCGACGCGAGCCGCGGCCAGGTCGTCGAGCTGGCCGATCCAGTCGCGGACCAGAGCCTCGGGGCTGGCTGCGCCCTCCCAGCCGGCGAACTCCTCGGTCCAGACCTTGTGCTGGCCGGTCTCGTCGTTGCCGGCGATCTTCTCGGTCAGGTTCTTGCCCGAGCCGATGTCGTCGTAGACGGTGCTCGTCGCGGCCGGGTCGGTCTCCAGCAGGTGGGGGGCCTGGCCGCCGACGCTCGAGTCGAAGTCCAGGTAGAAGTTGATCGCGAGCTCGACGTCGCCGTCGGCCGGGTAGCTGTCGCCGCCGTCGATCGAGTCGGTCAGCGTTCCGATCCAGGCCTTCATGTCGTCGATCAGCAGCTGGCGGAAGACCTGTCCGCCGTAGCTGACGGAGTCCTCGCCGTTGATGGCCGAGCGGAAGTCGTAGACCGCGGGATCCGTCTCGAACGGGATCTCCGAGTCGGGGGCCGAGTCGCTGTCGGAGGAGTCGACGCCGGAGTCGGTTCCAGGGTCGGTGCAAGCGAACGAGAGGAGGAGGAGTGTCATGGGTTTTCCTGATATTGAAAATCAGTTTCAATAGGGTGGCCCCAAGGGTAACTACGGCCCGGAGCCCCTGCCAGGGTTTTTTGCTGGCTCATCTGGCCCATCTCTTCGCGGAGCAGGGACCGCGTCGTCCTCAAGCCGGCCCGCCGTTCACCGATGGTCAGGGTCGGAGGTAGGAATGATTCGCTTTGTAGCTTTGTTTTAGGCGGTCGCTTTGGCCGGACTCAAGACCCCGGACTCGACCGTGCGCAAGATCGACGCGCAGGGTGTCGGCAACTGCGTCTTCAGCGCGGGTGAGCTGCTGTACGAGAAGGAGTCGACCTGCGTGATCGAGGAGTCGTTCTCGACCAGCAAGCCGATCGTCAACATCCGTTGCTACTACCCGAACCAGATCCAAGACTACTTCGCCCGCGGCGCTTTCTACAACCAGCTGCGGGACGACTACGAGTACTGGTCGTACCTGACCGTCGAGGTCCCCGACGGCGGCCGGACGGGCCGGGAGGTCCTCGGCACCCACGAGCCCGATCAGCAGGTCCAGACCTGGGACCAGCAGCGGATCAAGTTCGGCGAGGTCGGCGGCTGCCACAAGCAGGACGGCAAGTGCGTCGAGATCGACTCGCACGTCCGCGCGCTGGCGAAGGAGGAGAAGAAGCCCCTGCCGTACACCGCCGAGGTCTGCTTCAGCTTCTACTTCAAGTGGACGGACACGTACGAGGAGCAGTGGGACGACTTCAGCGAGCGCATCAAGAAGGTCCGGACGCACGTCGAGCAGACCAAGATGGCCAAGGGCTGCGCGATGTACACCGCGGAGTAGGCCCCGTCAGATGCAGAGGCTCTCGCACTCGGCGAACGCCCGCAGGCAGATCTCGCCCTCGGTCGCCGTGGACTCCTCGGTCCAGGTCGAGGTCGACAGGTCCAGCGACCAGACGTCGTTCACCACGCCGCAGTCGGTCTTGCCGCCGAAGATCAGGAACGTGCCCTCGTCGGTCTTCGCGCTGGCGAACTGACCGCGCCGCTCGGGGCTCTCCATGTCGGGGTCGGTGAAGTCGACGGGGAAGTCGCACTGACCCTCGGCCGGGTTGGCAAAGACGTCGCCTTCGTGCACCTCGGACCAGCTCTCGCTGCCCAGGTCGAAGGCCCAGAGCTGGTTGGTGTTGCCCAGTTCGCCGCTGTCGTGGCCGCCGAACATCAGCAGGCGGTTCTGGTCCTCATCGAGCACCAGCTCGGCCCCGATGCGGTCGAGCGGAGCGCCGTTGCGCCCGTTGTCGAGCTTGTCCCAGGCCATCGTGTCGAGGTCGAGCTTCCAGGTGTCGCCCAGGAACGGCCCGAAGAACGCGTTCTCGTCGCCGCCGCCGTAGACGTACATCGTCTTGCCGTCGCTGCTGACGTCAGCGCCCGCGAACAGGCGGTTGCCGGCGTCGCTCGAGTCCGCGAGCTCGGTCCACTCGTTCGTGGCCAGGTCGAAGGACCACACGTCGTCGTGCACGGTGTAGCTGGCGCCGTTCTTGGAGCTGTTGCCGCCGTAGATGATGAACCGGCCGTCGCTGTAGACGCCGACGTGGCTCGTGCGCTTGCCGGGGCCGCCCTCGCTGGCGAGCTTGGTCCAGGTGCCGGTCGCGAACTCGAAGGCCCAGACCTCCTGGAACAGCGTGTAGTTGCCGCTGTCGCCCTCGCGCATCCGGCCGCCGTGCAGGAGCCAGCGCCCGTTCTCCTCGTCGACGGCGCTGGCGTACCGGCCGCGCGCGCTCGGGGCGTCGCCGATGCGCTCGAAGTCGCCGCAGTCGGAGTTCCAGGCCCAGGCCTCGCCCGTGAAGTCGGTCGCGGAGAACGAGCAGTTCTCCGGGATGCCCATGTTGCCGCCGTAGAAGACGAACCGGTCGTTCTCGGTGTCCCAGGCGCCGGACAGCTCACCGCTCGCCGGCGGGACCAGGCTGTAGTCCGCGTCGGTGCAGTCGACGGCGGTCAAGCCGCTGTCCTTCGTGGGGGATTTCGTACACGCGATCAGGAGAACGAGCGGGGTCATGAGTCACGCTATCCGGCTCCGAGCCGCTCAGCAGCCGTCAGCCGCAGGCCCAGGCGAGCGCCGCCTGGTCGGGGTGGTCCGGGCACATCGAGATGTGCGCGCACCCCACGTCGCCCCACATGTGGTCGAGGTGGTCCTCGGAGGCGATCTGCAGGACCAGACCCATCCGCGACCCGCAGCGCCGAACCGTGAGCGGCCGGCCGTGCCGTCCGAGGTGGGGATCCAGGCGACGCGGTGGTGCTGCGCCAGGGCTGCGGGGACCGGCATCTCAGTCTCCGGGGGTCCAGGTGAAGCCGGCACCGAGGACGAACGTGTGTCCGCCGAGATCGCCGTCGCCGACCAGCTTCCCGATCCCGACCTCGCCCGTCTGGGGGTCGATCTGGACCTGGGTGACCCACGAGTCGTCGCGCTCGGTCTTCGGCGTGATCGCGTGCTGCCAGCCCACGTCGATCGACAGCCCGTCGCGGTGGCGGCTGGCACCCAGGCCGTACCCGAGCTTGTTCCCGTCCGGCAGCATCACCGAGCGGTACTCGGGCGTGACCGCGCTGGTCTCTCCGAACACGCCGGCCCGAGCCTCCCAGTCGTCGGCCACCTGCCACGCGCCGCCCAGGTGCACCGACCACGCGTCCTTGGTGTCCATGGGCAGCGTGACGGGCTCGGTGATGACCGGGTCCTCGGGCAGCGTCGTCTCCACGACCAGGTCCAGCTCGGTGACCGACAGCGGCGGCATCACGCCCCAGCGCTCCCAGACCACGTTCGCCTCGACCTCGACCGTCGCCGAGGGTCGGAACAGCACCCCCAGCCGCGCGGTGGGCGGCAGCACGACGGTCATCGCGACGTCGGGATCGGTCGCGGTGTCGTTGGCGATGACCTTGCCGAACGGGCTGTCGTCGGTCGCGTAGATGTTCCGCGAGAAGTCCGAGGTCATCGACCCGGTCGGCTCGTACGTGATCCGAGGCAGGTACGAGGCGCCCACGGCGAAGCGCCCGGTGTCCCACAGCAGGCCGGCGTTCCAGGTCAGCTCGCGGAAGTCCGAGGCCGTGATGCGCGTGACCACGTCGTAGTCGGGGTTGTCGTCGGGCTGGAAGCTCAGGGGCGCCAGGTGGGCGACGAGCTCCTGGTCGACGTGGACGAAGGTCCAGGCGCCGCCGGCTCCGAGCGAGAGCGTGTCGGTGGCCTGCCACGCGATCGAGGGCCCGGCCTTGCCCGACAGCACGGTCATCTCGGTGAGCGTGAAGCGCTGGGGGCCGTTGGTGTCGAAGGCGAGCCGCGGTCCGTACGGGGTCCAGGCGCCGACCGCGACGGTCACCGGGCCGAATCGCTTGCCCCACGCCACGTTCGGGCTGGTCAGCGGACCGGCGGTGTCGGAGACCGGGGCGAAGACGTCGCTGCCCTCGTCGGCGCGGTCGAACGTCACCCGCGCGTCGGTCGCCGCGAGCTGGAGCATCACGTCGTGGTCGATGCGCGAGAGCGCGGCCGGGTTGATCCCCTGGGCGGTCAGGTCGTCCACGCCGGCGACCCAGGCGCCGCCGCGCCCGATGCCGACCACACCGCTGGTGGGGACGGTGAACCCGGCGGCCAGGGCGCCCGTGACGCCGAGCAGCATCAAAAGACCACGCTCGCGCCCAGCAGCACCGCGCTGGCGCCGGCGGCCCCGTAGCAGGTCGCGGCCCAGCCCTTCTGCTGGGCGAGCTCTTGATCGAGCGTCGTCTTGTCGGGGGCCGCGCGCATGTCGCCGTTCTGCTTCAGCGCCAGTCCGGCGCTGGCTCCCGAGAGCGCCGCCGTGCCGAGCGCCGCCGCCACCAGGGGACGGTTGAAGCGCTGCGCCGGGGGCTCGACGACCGGCAGGGGCTCGGTGGTCAGCGGGATGTCCTCGTCGGGCAGCACCGGCACGGGCTCGCGCAGGCCGGTGGACAAGTCGAGCGACTCGCCCGAGGTCAGCACGACGAACCGGGTGTAGGTCGGGGCGCCGTCATCCGGAGCGACCTGGACCAGGTGGCGGCCCGCGGGGACGGGACCCGGCGGGGTCCAGCCGGCCCCGTTGAGCCACACACCCTGACTCGACGGCACGGGATGGACGCCCAGCGTGCCCGAACCGTCGAGGCTCATGGTGCTGGGGCGCATGTCCTCGGGAAACGCGGGGCTCCAGTAGGTGGGGAGCGTGTGGTGCGCGGTCTTGAAGTAGCCGCTGCCGTCGCGCCCGCTCAGCTGATCCGCCAGCCCGGCCGCGATCCACATCCGCGCCAACAGCTCGGGGTCGGCGACGGGCTGGCAGGCCAGCGCGTCCTCGCCTTGCTCGAGCAGCTCGAGCGCGCGGGCGGGCTCGAGCGCGAGCACCTGTTGTTCCATGCCGCCGACGAGCGCGCCCAGGTCCTCGCAGGCCTCGGCGCCGCCGATCAGGGCGAGGAGTAGTCCAGCTGCCACGACGGTTCTCCCACGGTCCACGTCAGCTTGTCCGGTCGATCCGGGCCGACCACGAACGAGCCGGTGACGCTGGCGTCGCCCAAGCGTAGCGTGACGGACCGAGCGCCGGCGGCGAGCCCAGCGGACATGATCGGCGTGGTGCCGATCCGCTTGCCGTCGACGAGCACCTCGGCGCCCCACGGCTGGCTGTTGATGCGCACCGCGTGCAGCTCGGCAGGTGGGGGCTCCGGGGCGTCGACGGGGTCTCTCGGGGCCGCCTCGACCACGGCGGGCTCCGGGACGGTGGGCTCCTCGATGGGCTCCTCGACGATGGGCTCCTCGACCGGTTCGGGCGCCGCGACCTCGACGGGCTCCTCGATCGGGTCCGGTGCGAACGCGAGCTTGCCGACCAGCACCCCGCCGATCCCGATGCCCAGGACGGCGAGGACGAGTGGCCAGCGGCTCGGGGCCGGTTGCGGGGGCTCCTGTTCGATGAGCTCGCGGGTCCGTCGGGTCGGCTCGAGCGTGACGGCCTCGAGCTCGAAGTCCCGGTCGATCAGCCCGGCCGCCGCGCCCAGGCTGCGGGTCATGCGGTCGCGACGCTCGTCGATGAGCCGTGGCACGAGCGCTCGCGCCACGGACCGCAGGCCCGGCCCGACGATGCCGTCGACCAGGCGCTGGGCTCGCCGGGCGACCTCGGCCGCGGTCGGGCGTGCGTCGGCCTCGAAGCGGAGCATCTCGTCGAGCAGGGCGAGCACGTCGTCGCAGCAGTCCAGGGCGACGACCTTGTCCTCGGCCACGTCGAGCAGCTCGGCGCGCCACGTGTCCACGGCGTCGGCCTTGCTCGGGGGGGCGGCTCCCCTCGCCGCCGGTCAGCAGCTCGTACAGGCAGAGACCGAGCGCGTAGACATCGACCGCCGGGCCGGTGGCCTCGCCCAGCCAGATCTCGGGGGCCATGTAGCGAGGCGTGCCGAATCCGCTGCTGGAGCGCGTTCGCTCCTCGCGGTCGAACTCGGCGCGGGCCACGCCGAAGTCCAGCACCCGGACGCTGCCGTCCACCGTGAGGATGATGTTCCCCGGCTTGATGTCCCGATGCACCACCCGCAGCGGGTCGCCGGTCGTCGGATCGGGCGCGTTCCAAGCGGCGTTCAGGGCGCTCGCCACGTCCGCCACGAACTCGAGCGCCGCCTTGGGAGGGACGGGACCGCTGCGGCGCACCTCGCGGACGTCGACCCCCTCGACGTACTCCATGATGACGGCCTGGCGGTCGCCGATGCGCGCCAGGTCCTGGACCCGGACGATGTTCTCGTGGTTCAGCCGGCCGAGCAGGCGGGCCTCGTCGCGGTGGCGGCGGACGGCGGCCTCGGGCGCCAGGAGCTCGTCCGTGAGCAGCTTCACCGCCACGCGCCGGACGAAGTTGTCGTCCCCATGGATCTCCGCCAGGAAGACAGAGCCGAAGGTGCCGCGCCCGAGCAGCTCGAGCAGGCGTACGTGGCGTCGTGGGCGCGTCCCGGTCACGGCGCGGATTATCCTCCCCGCCGAGATGGACGTGCTCGAACTGACCGGCTGTGTGGTGGATCTCGACCGCGAACGGGTGGTTCGCGGCGACGACGAGCTGAAGCTGACGACCAAGGAGGTCGCGCTCCTGCGCTACCTGGCCGAGCGGCCGGGCGAGCTGGTCACGCACGAGGCGCTCCTGGTCGAGGTCTGGGGCTACGCGCCGACCGTGCAGACCCGCGCCATCGCCAACGCCGTGGCGCGGCTGCGCAAGAAGATCGAGCGGAACCCTCGCGAGCCGGACCACCTGTTCACCGTCTACGGCGGGGGCTTTCGGCTTCGCACGCTGGTCGCCCGAGCGGCCCCGGCCCAGGAGGCCGCCGCCATCGATCCTCTCGTCGGTCGGCGGGACGAGCTCGATGCGATCGAGCGGGCCTTCGCGCAAGGCGCGCGCCTGGTCACCCTGGTCACCCTGGTCGGACCGGGGGGGGCCGGGAAGACGCGGCTCGCCCGGGAGAAGCTGGGCGACCGGACTTTGTTCGTTCGGCTCGAGGAGGCCACGGCTCCGCTCCAGGCGTGCATCGCTGTCGCGGGGTCGCTGCGCGTGAGCGTGGGCTCGCTGGCCGTCGAACAGATCGGGCGCGAGCTGGGTCGGATGGGCGAGCTGCTGCTCATCCTCGACAACCTGGACAACCTCGAACAGCTCGACGGGAGTGGGCTGGTCGAGCGGTGGCTGCTCATCGCGCCCGAGCTCCGCGTCCTGGCCACGAGCCGTCATTCGCTTGGCTTCGCGGCCGAACAGGTGGTCCCGGTGGGGCCGCTCCCGATCGAGGACGCGCGCGCTGTGGTCCCGGCGCGCGGGGCTCCCGGGCGACGAGGGTGCGCAGCTGGACGGCGTCCTGGAGCAGCTCGATCGACTGCCGCTGGCCATCGAGCTGGCGGCCTCGCACATGGGCGTGCTGGACCTCCAAGCGCTGGAGACCCTGCTGCACGAGCACGCGGGCTCGGTGCTGACCGCCGACGGCGAGACCGGGCGGCAGGCGTCGATGGACGCGGCGCTGGCTTGGAGCTGGGATCTCCTCGACGAGGACGAGCAGCTGGCGCTTCGGAAGCTGGCGGTCTTCCGAGGGGGCTTCACGCTCGACGCGGCCAGCGCGGTGCTCGAGGCCCCGGCGCTCCGGCTCGTCGCCCGGCTCGTCGACCGCAGCCTGGTGTTCCGACGCGAGGGGCAGCGCTTCGCGCTCTACGTCAGCGTCCGCCGCTTCGTCGAGGAGCGAGGGCTCGAGGAGGACGCACGGGGCCGGCACGCCGACTGGTTCGGCAGGTGGGGCGACGACCTGGGCACCCTGCGCGTCGACCCCGCGGGGGCCCGCGCGGATCTGGACAACCTGCAGGCGGCGTTCGCCCATGCGCCGAGCGCCGAGCTGGCTCTGGCCGTCTGGACGATCTGCTCCGGGGTCGGGCCGTATGGGCTCGGACTGAAGGTCCTCCGGCGCGCGGCCCGGAGCGTCTCCGACCAGCGTCTGGACGATGCGATCGACCAGGCGCGCACCCGGTTGTCAGGCACCGCGCCTGTCCAACTCCCGGACGATGACGGCGCCGACCTGCTGGGGCTCCGCGCTGCGCTCACGGCGTTGGACCACGTCCGTGACGGCGCCCGGCAGCGTGCTCGGCGTGCCTGGTTCGAGGCTGAGGACCGGCTCGGCGAGCACACCAATGAGCGGGTTGCACTGGCCACCTGCCTCCACCTGGCGCGTGTCGCTGCGGCGCTGGATCGCGGCTCCGAGGCCACCGACCTGGCCCGACGGGCACACGAGGGATTCCTGCAGCTCGACGAGCCGGGCTGGGCGGCGCGGGCCCTGGTCGAGCTGGCCTGGTTGCTCCCCGAGTCCCGGCGCCGGTTCGCCCGGCAGGCGCTGGACCTGGCGACGCGTGGGCGGGACGACCCGACGGTGGCCGCGGCCGGACTGATCCTGTCGCGGATCCTGGACGATCCCGAGCAGGTGCGTCGCATCGTCGAGGAGACCCGGCCCCTGGCCACGGGCGCTATCGCGGATGCCTTCGCGGGACGCCAGGTCGAGGACCCTCTGCTCCGACGGCGGCTCGGCCGGGGCTGACCCGAGCGCCGGCTACCAGCCGTCCTCGCCGGCGTCGTCTCCGACGTCCTCGAACCCGTAGGCGTCCGCGACCAGCGTGCGAGCCGCCAACAGATCAGCCTTGGCGGCGTCGACGTCGTCGAGCTCCGGCGCGTCCCCGAGCAGCTCGTGAAGCGTCGCGAGGTCCTCGTCCGAGACGGACGACCGCGGGTTGAACTGCAGGGTCAGGGCGTGGCCCTTGGCGGCGGACCAGTGCCGGGCGTGGTCCTCGAAGACGTGGTCCGGTGTGCCGAGCGCCGTCGTGTCCTGCAGAGTGGCGTTCAGCTCGTGGATCAGGGTCGCGCCGATGGCGCCCTCCCAGCCCGCGACGACGTCGTCGCGGTAGCCCATCAGCTCCTGGAGCTCGAAGTCCTGGAGCCAGCCGCCTGCGCTTCGGGCCAGCAGCCAGCGGCCGGCGAAGAAGCCGTCGAACGCCTGGGCGGTGAAGTCCGACGCGGCGACGAGGTCCCGCTCGGCCGCGTGGACGCTGTGGCCCGAGCAGTGCTCGCTCGTCAGGTCGATGGCGCCGTCCTCGTCGACGTCCAGGGCCCGCCCCACGATCTGCTCGTCCGTCCAGCCGCCGTAGCCTCGACTGGCCCCGAAGTGGCCGAACGCCTCGTCCCAGGCGTGCTCGAGGTCGGTGTACGCCTCGCCGTCGGCCAGCCCGGTGTGGTCCGCCAGCAGCCCCAGCTCGTCCCAGTCGTGGTCGAGCTGGTCGTCCATCGCCTGGCTGTACGCGATCGAGCCGCGGAGGAACGTCTGCAGGAGCACCTGCAGGTCCCGCCCGTCCGCGGTGACGTGGACGAGCGCGATCGGTCGTCCGTCCGGCGTGGTCGGGATCTCGCCGGCGGCCCGGGCCGCAGCCAGGTCGTCGAGCTCGCCGATCCAGTCCCGCACGAGCGCTTCCGGGCTCGTGGCGTTGGCCCCGACCAGCCCGGTCGTCCAGTCGTTCGTCTGGCCGTCGGCGTCGTTGCCGGCGATCCAGGGGGCCAGGCTGCCCGTGGTCGAGATGTCGTCGTAGACCGTGCTCGTGGTCGCCAGCTCGGTGTCCGAGTCATGCGGCACCTGGCCGTCGGTGCTCCCGTCGAAGTCCAGGTAGAACGTCAGCATCGCCTCGACGTCGCCGTCGGCCGGAGCCTGGTCCCCCAGATCGATCGCGTCGGTCAGGTCCCCGATGGTCCGGTGCATGTCGTCGATCAACAGGTGCCCCAGGACCTGGTCGCGGTAGTCGACCGAGTCCTCGCCCGTGAGCGCCGAAGTGAAGCGGTACACGTCCGGATCGACGGGGAGCGTCCCGGAGTCCTCGGGCGTGCCGGTGTCTGGGAGGACGCCGTCGCCGGCGGTACAGGCCAGGGTGAGAAACCACATCAGTACGCCCCCACAGCGACCTCGAGCTGGGCAGCCGCGAGATCCCGCGCCATCCGCTCGCTCAGCATCCCCAGCTTGGCCTGGTTGACCATCAGCTCGGCGTCCTGGACCTCGAGCCAGCTGTTGGCGCCGGCCTTGAAGCCTCGCGTGGCCAGGACCAGCGACTCCTCGGCCAGGGCCAGCTGCCGCTCGACCAGTGCGTAGCTCGTCTCGGCCTTCTGCCAGCTCTCCCAGGCGACGCGGACCTCTTGGCTGGCCTCGAGCTCGGTCTTCTGCCGCATGAAGTCGGCCTGTCGGGCCTGGCTGGCGTACTGCTTGTTCGTGTTCAGGCGGTAGCCGCCGTCCCACGGCATCCACGTCGCGCCGACCGTGACCATCCACCACTCGGGGTCGCCGGAGAAGCCCGTGTTCTCGGTCCACGAGTACGTGAAGCGGCCGTCCACCTTGGGCAGCCACCCCAGCTGGTCGGCGCGCTGCTGGTACCGAGCCATGTCGGCCTGGAGCTGGCTGGCCTGGATGTCCGAGCGGGTGCCGACGGCGTCGAGTCCCTCGTCGAGCGAGCCGATGACGACGGTGGGCATGGGCGGCATCTGGACCTGCGAGTCCCGGGACAGGCCGGTGACCAGCGCGAACTGCTCCTCGGCCTGCTCGAGCTGCACCTTGGCGTCCGCCAGGGTCCGCTCGGCCTGGTAGACCGCGACCTCGGCCTGCATGGCGGCGAGCGGGGGCGCGGCGCCGACCGAGACCTGCTTCTGCGCCAGGTCCAGGTGCGCCTTGCTGTTGTCGACGGCGTCGAGCGCGAGCCCGTACCCATCGCGCGAGACCACGAGCATGTAGTAGCTCTGGGTCACGCTGAGCTCGACGAGGGCCGTCTGGTGCTCGATGGACAGGCCGACGCTGGCCTTCTGGGCCTTGGCGCCGCGCAGGAGCGGGAGCGCCGGCGCGTTGAACAGCGGCTGGATGACCGAGACGTTGGCGTCCCAGTACTGCTGCTTCTGGATGATGGTCGGCTCGGTGGGCTCGACGTCCTCGAAGAACTCGGCGAACTCGTCGGGGATGGACTCGGTGATGTCCATCGTGAACGCGATCTCGTCCTTGTTGTACGTGTAGTTCCCGCCGGTGCTGAGCTTCGGCGACAGCGTGCTCAGCGCCTGGCCCATCTGGGCGTTGGCCTGGACCTGGTTCTCCGCGAGGATCTTCAGGTCGAGGTTGTTCTGCTGGGCGGCCGACAGGGCGTCGTCCAGCGTCACGGTCTGGGCGTTCGCGACGCCCGGGACCAGCGCCAGCAGCACCACGACCGAGCTCGCCGCTGCGGCCGCCACGACCTTCTTCTTGTCGAGCCCGAAGATGCGGCGGATGAGGTTCACGATGTCCTCGGTGATCGAGTACATCGTCGGCACCATGACCAGCGTCAGGATGGTCGCGACGATCAGACCGAAGCTGACCGCGACGGCCATCGGCCCCCAGAACTGGGCGCTGTCACCGCCGACGATGAGCGAGAACTTCCGGAAGTCGAAGCTGATGCCGGTGGCCATCGGGAACAGGCCGAGCACCGTGGTGATGGCCGTCAGGATGACCGGACGGAAGCGCACCAGGCCGGCGTTGACCAGCGCGGTTCGCACGTCGTTGCCACGCTCTCGCATGACCTGGACGTAGTCCAAGAGCACGATGGCGTTGTTCACGACGACGCCGGCCAGCGAGATGACGCCGACCCCCGTCATCATGATGCCGAACGGCGTGCCGGTGAGCAGCAGGCCCCACAGCACGCCGATGAGCGACAGCATGACGCTCATCATGATGATGAACGGGCGCGTGACCGAGTCGAACTGGGTGACGAGCACCATGAAGATGAGCGCCAGCGCGATGCCGAAGCTGCGCAGCAGGAACGCGGCCGCCTTGGCCTCTTCCTCGTTGGCGCCGCCGGCCCCGAGACGGACCCCTTCCGGGGCGTCGTAGTTGGCCATCAGCTCGGCGGCCTCGGCCTGCAACAGGTCCACGCGGTAGCCGTCGGCCACGTCCGCCGTGATGGTCACGACGGTCTCCTGGTCCTTGTGCTTGATGCTGCCCGAGCCGCCGCGGGTCTCGACGCTCGCGAGCGTGCTGAGCGGCACCATCACGTTGTCCTTGCCCGGCACCCGAAGGGCCAAGATGGACGGGATGTCCTGGGTGTAGCGCTCATCCAGGCTGACGATGATGTCGTACTCCTCGTCGCCCTGGCGCAGGACCGAGGCCTTGCTCCCAGCCACTGCCGTTCGGATGGTGTTGGCCACCCCGACGGTGTTGGCGCCGACCCGCTTGGCCGCGGCTCGGTCGACGTCGAAGCGCAGCTCAGGACGGCCGACCTTGTAGTCGTCGCTGATGTCGACCACGCCCTCGATGCCAGCCAGCTGCCGCTTCACGTCGGCGGCGGCCTCGCCCAGGACCTCCTGGTCGTCGCCCTTGATCTCGATCGAGATGGGAAGCCCGACGGGCGGGCCCTCCTGGATCTTGTCGACGAGCACGTTGGCGCCCACGACCTCGGTCGCGGTCTGCCGAACGCGCTCGATGGCGTCGAAGCTGCTGCCCTCGCGGATCTCCTCGCCCTCGCGAGCCTTGCCGGCGGTGGGCTTGAAGTCGACCGTGATGCGCGCGCTGTGCGGCACGCTGCTGCTGCCGAAGCCGAACCCGTCGCCACCGGCGGCCACGCCGACCTCGGTGATGTAGGTGTCGACGTCGGCCTCGGTGTCCAGCACCATCTCGAGCTGCCGACTGATCTTGTCGGTCACCTCGATCTCGGTCCCGTGCGGGGCCGTGACCTGGACGATGGCGCGAGCGGGCTCGGTCTGGGGGAAGAACTCGGTCCCGTGGTTGAACACGCCGTAGATGACGAACGTGCCGATCAGCGAGGGGATTCCGACCCCGAAGAAGCTCAGGTAGCGGTGGTCGATCGACCACTCCAAGACCTTCTTGTAGATGCCCAGGAACTTGCCGTAGAGCCCCTCGGTCGGGACGTCCCCATCGGACAGATCGACCGCGACCGTCTGGGCCTTCATCCACCGGCTCGTGGCCGTCGGGATGATGACCAGCGCGACCAGCAGGCTCGAGCTCAGCACGATGATGAGCGTCTTGGGGAGGTACCCCATGAACTCGCCCATGATGCCGGTCCAGACCAGCATGGGCGCGAACGCCAGCACGGTCGTGAGCGTCGAGGTCGTCACCGGGATGGCGACCTCGGAGACCCCGACGATCGAGGCCTCCTTCAGCGTCTTCCCCAGCTCGACGTGTCTGTAGATGTTCTCGACGATGACGATGGCGTTGTCGACGAGCATGCCGAGCGCCAGGATCAGGCTGAACAGCACGACCATGTTGAGCGTGATGCCCAGGGCCTGGAGCACCATGAAGCTCACGAGCATCGAGCCCGGGATCGCCAGCCCGACGAACCAGCTGTTCCGGAAGCCCATGAAGAACAGCAGGACCCCGACGACCAGGATCAGGCCGCTCAGGATGTTGTTCTCGAGCTCGCCGACCATGGCGTTGATCTCGCGAGACTGGTCCGCGAGGAAGGCGTGCTCGACGCCCTCGGGCCAGTCCGCGGCCGCGGCCTCGACCACGATCCGGGACTCGTCGGCGACCTCGATGATGTTCTCGCCGACCCGCTTCTGGATCGACAGCGAGATCGACGGGGTGCCGTTCATCCGGGCGTAGGTGGCCCGATCGGCGTAGCCATCGACCACTCGGGCGACGTCGCGGACGAAGACGGTCTGGCCGCCCACGTTCTTGATGGGGACCTCGGCGATGTCGCCGGCCTCTTCGAACTCGCCCGGGATGCGCAGCAGGTAGTTCACGGCGTCGGCGTCGACGTTGCCACCGGGCACGTTGACGTTCTCGTTCCGCATCGCGAACAGGATGTCGTTGAAGCTGACGTCGTACAGCGTCATGCGGTCCGGGTCGGCCAGGACCTGGATCTCGCGGGTGAGCCCGCCCGAGACCTTCACGTCCAGCACGCCGGGGATGGCCTCGAGATCGTCGGCCAGGTCGTCGGCGAGGCCCTTCAGCTCCTCCTCGTCCTGGGGCCCGGTCATGCTGACGATGAGCACCGGGATGTCCGAGAAGCTGATCTCCGAGACGATGGCGTCCTCGGCGTCCTCGGGCAGGTCGTTCTCGGCGGCGTCGACCTTCTCGCGCACCTTCTGCAGCGCGTCGTCGACGTCCTTGTCCGGGTTGAACTCCAGGATGACCGAGCTGGCGCCCTCGTACGAGGTGCTCGTCATCTTGTCGACGTCCTTCAGATCCTTGAGCTGGCGCTCCATGGGGATCGTGACGAGCGTCTCGATGTCCTCGGGCGAGACCCCGATGTACGGGGTCGTCACGACGACGACGGGGATGGTGATGTCAGGTGTCGACTCGCGCGGGAGCGTCGCGTAGGCGCTGATCCCGAAGATCAGCATCGCGATGACAGCGACGAGGACGGTGGTCGGATGGTCGACCAGCCAGCGTGCCCACTTCATCGGACTACCAGGCCACCTGGCCGTCGTCGCAGCAGACGCCGCTCCGGACCACGATGAGCGGGTCGCCGTCGGCCAGGTCTCGGCCCCCCTTGGTGATGACGGCGTCGCCAGCGGTCAGGCCGGCGCTGACGACCGCCTGGTCGCCCACGAAGTCCGAGATCTCGATGGGGGTCCAGACCGCGGTCTCGTCGACGTCGACGA
This sequence comes from Pseudomonadota bacterium, assembly GCA_024228935.1. Taxonomy (GTDB): domain Bacteria; phylum Myxococcota_A; class UBA796; order UBA796; family CAJQPC01; genus JAAESX01. Next base: position 75,497 of record JAAESX010000255.1, on the reverse strand, counting down.
ACACGCCGGTCTGGGACAGGCCGGTGATGACCCAGTCCTGGGGGATGACGATGGCGTCCTCGGCCACGGTCTTCTCGAGCGCGACGCGCCCGATCATCCCGGGCAGCAGGTCGCGGTCGGGGTTCGGCACCTCGACCTCGGCTGAGAAGGTCCGGGTCCGGGTGTCGGCGGCGGCGCCGATGCTGGTGATGCGGCCGGTGTACACGTCCGGCAGCGACTGGGTGCGGAACTCGACCGACTGGCCCGTCGCCAGCTGGGCGATCTCGCGGTCGTTGACGCTCACGTCCAGGGTGACGGTGTCGTTGCGGACGACGCGGACGGTGGCGGTTCCGGGGCCGGCGACCTCGCCGACCTCGATGAAGACGTCGGCCACGCGACCCGCGAACGGCGAGACGATGGCGCTGCGGTTGAGGTTCACCTTGGCCAGGTCCGCGTTGGCCCGGGCGATCCTGGCCTGGGTCTCGGCGGCCAGGAGCTGCTGGGCGCTGACGGCGTCCCCGAGGGCCTGGACACGGGCGAGCTCGGCGTCCGCCTGTTCAGACTGGGCCGAGGCGATCTCGTGCTGCGCCTTGCGCGAGCGGGCGTCGATGCGGGCGAGCGCCTGGCCCTTCTTCACGTGGTCGCCGGGCGCGACGCCGACGTACTCGACGTAGCCACCCATCGGGGCGGCGAGCGTGGCGTCCGAGCTGGCCTCGACCTGCGCGGGGAGCGACAGCTCGATGCGGGCGGTCTGGGCCTGGACGACGGCCTCCTCGATGCGAACACCGGGGGCGTCCGGGAGCGCGATGGCCTCCTGGGTGGCCACCTCGGCCCCCTCGCCGCCGCATCCGGTCAGCGCGCTCAACAACAACAGCGTCATGCCATCACTCCACTCAGCAGGATCTCGAGGGTCGCCTCGGCGGCTTCCAGGGTCAGGGGAACCCCGGCGTGCACGCTGGCGCCGATACGTGTATGCGCGGCGCCCATCAGGACCAGGGCGACGCTGGAAGGATCGAGGCCAGCCCGGAGCTCGCCGCTGGCGATGCCCTCGGCGGCCAGCTCGGTCAGGAGCCGGGCCTCGACGATGAGGAACCGGTTGCAGTCGACCGCGGGCGCACCCTGGCCGGCCTGGTGGAACGCCTGGGCGAGGAAGGCCACGACCTCGGGCTTCTCCATCGCGTCCTGGATGACCGTCCGGATGTAGGCGCGGATTCGGTCGGTGACCGGGATGTCCTCGCGCATCTTGGCGGCCAGCCGGGTGTTCCAGCTGTCCAGGTGCACGTCGACGAGCTGGGTGAACAGCCCTTCCTTGTTGCCGAACCAGTAGTAGAGGGTCGGCTTGGTCACGCCCGAGGCCTCGACGATCTCGCGCACACTGGTGCCGGCGTAGCCTTGCTCCGCGAACAGACGCGTCGCCTCGAAGACGATGCGATCTCGGGTGCTGCCGTCGGGTGTGCCCACCGGATCCTGCCGTATACCGACCGGTAGGTAGCTCCGCTGCGAGGGTGGGTCAAGGTGCTCGGGGGCCGCGACGGCATGCACGGACCGTAGTCCCAGGACCGGGCTGGACAATCGCCCGGATCCGCACCCCAGGGGTGCGCGAACGCACCGGCGGATAGAGTGCGATCGTGCTGCTGCTGCTGACCGGCTGTCTCGTGAACCACGATCTCTACGACGAGCTCGCGGCCGATTTCGACACGGGCGAGCCGGGCGACTCCGGTCACACAGGTCACGAACTCGGGACCGGTTGGGCGTGGGCGGCGGCCTCGGGTGGAGATCAGCGGATCAAGGTCCGCACCGTCGACGGGCCGGTGCACGAGGAGCGCGTGACCGCCGGGTCGGCAGCGGTCTTCTACGACCCGGTGCGCGAGGAGCTGTGGTGGCTGACCGACTCGGGGGACTTCTCGGTCAAGGGCTACGGCGCCTCGGACAAGGACATCGGGCTCTTCATCCCGGACATCGGTCAGGTCCGCGCGGTGGCTGCAGCGGACGGGCGTGCCTGGGCGCTCACCGAGACCGCGCTCTGGCGCTACGTCGAACAGGGCGCGGTGTTCGAGGAGGTCGACATCTTCGACGGCCGGGCCCTGGTGCTCGACGAGGCCGGTGGCGTCTCGTTCTTCGACGCCGGCTCGCAGACGCTCACCACGCTGGACGCGGACTCGACGCTGCCGGGGACGAGCGTCTCGGCGCCCAGCTCGGCGGTCGATATGTTCTGGGCGGACGCGGTGGTCTGGGCCTGTGGCTCCGGAGGCCAGATCTGGAAGCTGGACGGGTCGGCGGTCGCGGAGACCGGACTCTCGGGCGTCCAGGGCTGCGGGTATGACGGGGACCACGACCAGGTGCTCGTCGGCGGCGCGGGTCGCATCGACGCCTTTGGTCTGGAGTCCGAGGACAGCTGGAACGTGATCGACGCCGCGGAGTCCACGACGTCGATCACGTTCTTCAAGGTGCCCTGACTACGGCTCGACGCGCCCGGTGACGAACTGGCCGGCCGCCGCGTCGCCGTCGACCGGGTGCCCAGGCACGCCGAGCACGAGCTCGTCCTGGCCGTCGCCGTCCAGGTCACCGCTGGAGACCGCCGCCCCGAACGCCGCCGTGGCACTGAACGCGGTGCCCAGATCGTGCGCGGTCACCGACGTGCTGTTGCCCGGAAGTGCGACCGCCTGGCCCCAGAAGACGTGGACGTTTCCGGCCCCGTCCCAGTCACGCAGGATCACCTCGGTCCCCGTGGCATCGAGCTCGGTGTAGGCGAAGTACCGCCCCGGTGCGCCGACCAGGAGCTCGTCGAGCCCGTCGCCGTCGAGGTCCCCAGCATGGAGTCCGGCAGCGAAGTGGTCCTCGTCGGCGTGGTCCTGGCCCGCGGACGTCTGGGTGAACGCGCTGTCCGGCGACAGCGAACCCGAGGTGCCGTACGCGACGTGGACCTGACCGACGTCGTCGGCCGAGGGGCTGTCCTCGAACGGGGCGCCGATGGCGAGGTCGTCGTATCGGTCGCCGTCGAAGTCTCCGGTGGCGAGCGTGGTGCCGAAGCCGTCGCCGGCCTCGACCGGGGTGCTGAAGTCGCCTTGATCCAGCTGCTGGAGCTGGTTCTTGTCCAGGCCGCCGTCGTCTCCGTGCATCACGAAGACGGTGCCGTCACCGCCCTTCTCCGAGGCGACAGCCTTGCCGGGCGCCCCCATGGCCAGGTCGTCGTAGCGGTCGGCGTCGAAGTCGCCGGCGATCAGGCTGTAGCCCAGGTTGTCGCTGCTCTGGCTCGTCGCGCCGAGGCTGGCCTGGGACATCCCCATCGGCTTGCCGGTGTCCAGGCCCTTGCTCGTCCCCGAGACGACGTGGATGTACCCGGCTTCGATCGCCGAGCCCAGGTCCTCGCCGGGGCTTCCGATCGCCAGGTCGTCGATGCCGTTGCCGTCGAAGTCGCCGGCGGCCAGCGCGAAGCCGAAGAAGTCACCGTTCTCGCGGCTGGAGCCCAGGACCTTCTGGTCGAGCTCGACGCTCTTGGCCAGCGGCGAGGTGCCGCCAAAGAACACATGGACGACGCCGTCGTCGGTCGAGCCTCCGTCCTCGCCGGGCGAGCCGACGGCCAGGTCGTCGAAGCCGTCACCGTTGAAGTCGCCCACGGCCAGCGCCTCACCGAACCGGTCGCCGTCCTCGACGGTCGCGCTCGCATCGCTCTGGGTCAGGGTGTCGGTCGAGGCCCAGTCCAGGGCGCGCGGGCCGTAGAACACCCAGGCGGCGCCACGGCGGTTGCTGTTGTCGGGGGCCGCGGCCACCAGGTCGAGCTCGCCGTCGCCGTTGAAGTCTCCGGTGGCCAGCACGCTCCCGAACGCGTCGTCGGTCTGGCTCGCGTTGCCCGCGGTCTCCTGGATGGTGTGGGGGAACAGGCCGCGCTGTCGGTACAGGTCTGCGACCTCGACCAGCTCGTCGCCGGTGCAGAAGCCGATGCTCTCCAGCTCCACGTACAGGGCGTAGGCGAACCCCCGCACGTTGCTCGGTGTTCCTGTGAACGGGTCGTACGGCCCGAAGGCGTCGAGCTCGGTGTTGTCCACGAGGTCGAACACGGCGTAGCTCATCGGGTTCGTGTCGACCCGGTCGCTGCTCGCCGCACAGATCTCGCGCGTCTCCCACATCGCGTCGGTGAGGACCTCGCCCCAGTGGTGGTCCTGGTTCATCCGGCCGTACTCCGCCCAGGTCGGGTTGGCGTCCATGTCGTTGAATCGGGAGAGGAACTCCTCGCCCTCCCAGTCGCTCGACCACCAGTACCCCAGAGCCTCGCCGAGCGCCCTGGTGTCCATGCTGCGGTCTTCGTACTCCACGCCGCCGTCCGTGTATTCGTACGCGATGACCCGGTTGTAGTAGTGGCCGTACTCGTGGACCATCGTGTGGGCCAGCTTCCTGGGCTTGCCGGAGCCGTCCATGTAGTCGTTGGAGAGCTGGATGTAGGGCCGGTTCCAGTACAGACCCGCGGTGGTGTCGTCCGCGACCGAGCCGCCGGGCAGGGCGCCCACCATGAGCGCGTGCTGGTTCCCGGGGTTCGGCCGCATGCACGAGCCTCCGCAGGGCCCAGGGCCCGTGTTCCCGTTGCCGGAGTCGGTGCCGATCCAGACCGTCAGCCCGTGAGCTTCGTAGTCGACCGCGCTGAAGTCCACGTTCGAGTACTCATGGAAGTAGGTGTCGATCGCATGGGTGAGGACGGCGTAGGCGTTGGCGGCGTATCGGTCGTCCCCGTCGAAGTAAGGCAGCGAGCTGTCGGTGCTGTTCGAGGCGCTCACATCCGCACAGCCCGTCTTCGACCGATCCGTGTGGCACCGATCGCTGAAGACGGGCTCGGCGTCGATGTCGAAGAAGACGACGTCCTCACGCCCGAGCCAGGCCTCCTCGGTGGCTGGGTCCGAGCCGTTCAGGACCTGGTTCAGGTTTCCGTGGTCGAGCTGGGCCAGGCCGGTGGTCGGGTCGATCGTGAACGCGTTGGTGTACGCGTCAGCGCCGTAGGGCTCGAAGACGATCTCGTCCTGAGCCTGGACCGTCGAGAGAAGAAGCAAGAACACACACACCTCGTGATTGGGGTCTTCCAATCAGTACGGCGGTGTTCGAGCGTGAACTGTCCCGGGGTGTATCAGCCGACTCGCCGAAGATGCCGCTCACCCCATGAGGGATTCGCGGACCTGACGACGGATGAGCAGGAACTGCCGGTCGGAGAGACCGAGAGCGGACAGGGCGTCCACCAGCATCGCGGGGTGGGGAGGGCGAACGTCGAGGCCGGGCAGGTCGAGCTCGAGGCCCAGCTCGGCGACCACGGCGCGGGCGATGAGGATCGCGGCCAGCACAGGGTGTTCGTGCCCTGAGATCTCCAGCGCGCCGCCGTTGGCGATGGTCGTCTGGAGCTCGGTCGGCAGGGCCCAGCTGTCGGCCACGAACCACCCCAGGGTGTTCTGGCCAGCGCTCAGCATGTCCATCATCGGTGCGACCTCCGGGACGATCTGATCCTCGGGGATGTCGCACAGCGCCATCAGTCCGGCCGCCATGCCGAGCTCGGCCAGCAGCGCGGCGGTCGCCACGCGGGCGCTGTCCAGCGTCGTGTACATCGCCACCGTACGAACCGCCCGAGAGACCCGCCACGAGTGGTGCTGCACGGCCGTCATGGCCGCGTTCACGGCGGGATCCAGGATGAGCGCACCGGCCTGGGCCATCCGCTTCAGCAGCCGGCGGATGCCCGGGAGGCCGAGCACGTCCAGTGCCTCGGCCAGGGACACCGCCTTGCGATGGGTGTTCGCCTCGCGGATCGCCAGGGCGGCCAGGGCCGGGTCCTGACCGAACAGCGTGAAGGCGTCGTTCCAGGTGACGCTCGGGCGGGCGGCCAGCGTCCGGACCTGGCGAGCGATGCCCGGCGTGAGGGCCGGCATCGTCTGCGGGCGGGTCCAGCGGCGCTCGACCCGATCCATGATGTCCCGCGCCGTCGCGGTCGGAGCCGGCTCCGGACGGAAGGTGCAGAGGTTGGTCGTCGTGCTGTGGGCTTCGTTCGTCATGAGCTGCTCCCTGTTCCTGGATACACTCTTCGTCCGAACAGGACGTTCGGACCATTTCAGGGGATGTCAGGGCATTTCATGAAAGAGACCGTCGAACCTGTCACGGTCCTGGCGGCCGACCTCGAAGCCGCCCTGCAGGCCGGCGCGACTCGCCTCGTGGTCCCCGATGCGACGGATCTGTCGGTGCTGGCCGGGCGCCCGATCACCTGGCTGTCCCTGGCCGGCTCCCCGATCGAGCACACGGAGCTCCGGAACCTGGCGGGCTGCCCGCTGGTGCACCTTGACCTGTCCCGGACCTCGCTGGTCGCGCTCGAGCCCATCCGTCGAGCGCTCGAGGCTCGCCCGGACGACATGACCGCCCGGATGGTCATCGCCGAGGTCTGGGCCGAGCGGTACGAGTTCCGCTGGGCCCGCTCCCCCGAGGAAGGTGGGTACGGCGACTTCTACATCGAGGACGACGATCCGGCGGACATCCCGCAGGTCGACGACGACCCCATCGAGGCCTTGGGCGAGGAGGACCTGGTGGCCGTGGAGGTCCCGGACCACGAGCGCATGGCGGCGCTCTTGCAGGCCAGCGAGCTGTACGACCTGGACCTGCGCGCGCTCCACGGGCCGCTGACGGGGCTCGGGTCCCTGCCGAGGACCCTCCGCGTGCTCCAGCTGCTGGACACGCCGGTCGCGGACGCCGAGCTCGAGCACCTCGACCGGCTGCCGGATCTCCAGCTCCTGAACCTGGCGGGGACGGCGATCACCCAGGCGCCGACGGGCTCGTCGCTGCGCGCGCTCGACCTGTCCGGCACGCGCGCGACAGGGCCCTACCCGCCGGAACTCCAAGGCCTGCGTACCGGTCGCGGGCTGTTCTCGGCGCACGACCTGCCGACGACGCTGGAGAGCCTGGCGGTCGTCGACGCGACGCTCGAGCCGGACTCGCTGACGCGTCTGCCCCCGGGCCTGCAGCAGCTCACCTGCTACCGCTGTGAGCTGAACGCGGCGGGGACGTGGGCGCTGGGCGGGCTGCAGGACGTGGACCTGACGCGCTGCCGGCTGTCGCAGGCGGACCGGGCCGGGCTGGGCGCGCTGGGCACGCTGTCGTCGCTGCGGCTGTCGCGGACCGACCTGACCGCCGAGGACCTGCCGCTGCTGGCCGGGCTCGTGGACCTGCCGCACCTGGCCATCGGCTTCATGGAGATCGAGCCGGTCGAGCTCGAGAAGCTCCACGACCTGCTGCCGAACACCGTCGTCGAGCTGGCCTACGAGGAGAGCTGAGCCAGGCTCTCGCGGATGCCCGCGGGGATCTCGGTCTTCGTGCCCGTCGAGTAGTCGAGCATCACGATGCGCCCGCTGCCGTGGGCTACGAGCCCCTTGGCTTCGCTGAACACGGCGTACTCCATCGTGAACCGGTCGGACCCCAGGTCCGTGATGCGCGTGCAGCACGTGACGGTGTCGGGGAAGCCCAGCGGCTGCCGGAACACGCAGTCGGTCTTCGCCAGGATGGGGCCCACGCCGTGGGTCTCCATGTGCTCGGCGATGCCGACCTGGGCGAAGCACGCGATCCGAGCGTCCTCGAAGAACCGGAAGAACTGGGTGTTGTTCACGTGGCCGAAGGCGTCGAGCTGCCCCCAGGCGACGGGCATCTCGAGGCGGACAGGGAAGTCATCGAGCGTCATGGGGGCGACGTATCCTCTCGGCCTTGCGCCGCCGCCTGCTGCTGTCGCTGTTCTCGCTCGCCGCAACCCTGGGTGTGTTCGCGGTGTTCGAGGGGGGCCTCCGGGTCGTCGGCTACCAGGGCGAGCCCGACCGCACCGTGTCCTGGAGCCCGGAACACACCCCGCCCGAGCCGCCGTTCTTCCCGGTCCTCACCCTGGACGACGGCCACCCGTATCGGGCCGCCCGCACGCCCTCGCAGCCGCACCCGTGGGCCGAGCAGAAGCCGGCCGGCGTCCACCGCTTCATCGCCCTGGGTGGGAGCGCGGTGCACGGCTACGGCTTCTTCCGGAGCGCCAGCTGGCCCGACAAGCTCGAGGAGCGCGTCGCCATCCCGGGCGGGGACGTCGAGGTCCTGAACCTGGGCGCCATCGCCTACTCGAGCCAGCAGCTCGTCATGCTGATGAAGGAGGCGCGCGAGCTGGAGCCGGACGGCGTCCTGGTCTACGCGGGCAACAACGAGTTCCTCGAGTGGGCGGGAGCCCGTCGCTACCTGCCCGAGCCCGAGTTCCGTCGGTGGGTGTCCGGCGTCACCATGGCGCGCCGACTGCGTGGCTTCCGGACCTACCGGCTGCTGGCGTCGTTCCTGTCGGAGCAGCCCGGGGTGTACGGCCAGGTGGACTTCCGCCAGGTCGAGCCCATCCCGGACGTCGAGCGCGCGCCCATGACGGCTGACGACCGACAGTTCGGCGAGACGGCCTTCCGCCTGAACCTGCAGCGGCTCGTCGAGCTGGCCGATGGCGTGCCGGTGTTCGTCGCCACGCCCGGAACGAACCTCGCATACCAGCCCTCGGAGACCGACGCCGCCTGTGTGCCGGAGCAATCCGAGCGGACGGGCGCCGCCGACCGCGCGCTGCAGGACGGGCGAGTGGACGAGGCGCTCGCGCTTGCGGACGAGGCGTTCGAGGCCTGCCCGGAGTCGAAGCAGGCGTGGCTCTGGGGCGAGGCGCTCCGTCGACATGGCGAGACCGAGCTGGCGCGGACCTGGCTCGAGCGAGCGATGCTCCTGGACGCCTCGCCGAACCGGGCCCCGCCGTACCTGGTCCAGATCGTCGAGGAGCTCGGTGGCATCACGCTCGTCGACGGGAAGGGCGCGCTCGAGGAGCTGAGCGCGGACGGCCTCATCGGCTGGGACCAGGTCTACGACCACTGCCACCCCACGCCCCAGGGACACGATGCCCTGGCCGAGGCGTTCGCGGCCGCCATCAACCGGCCCACGCTCCCTCCACCCACGCCGCCGGACGGACACGTCGATGGCTGGACCGGCCCCGAGCCGTGGCCGCTGGACCCGGAGACCGAGCGCGTCGAGTGGTGGCTCGCCTCGGTCTCCGCCGAGAAGACGACGGCCGCGGACTGGAACCATCAGGGCCTGCTGGCCTGGAACACCCACGACGGCAGCTGCGTCGAGGGGCGGAACCCCTGCTTCGATGATGCGGTCACCGCGTTCGAGCGGGCGCTCGAGGTCGACCCGACGTTCTGCGTGGCCCACGCCAACCTGGGGCGGCTCTACTTCGCCGTTGGGCATCCGGCCGCGGGCGATGAGCTCGACGCCGCGACGGCTTGCGATCCCGCGGACGAGCGGTCTGCCTGGTACGCCGCGCGGCTGTCCGGGCGCTCGGCTACGTTTCCGCCATGATCCTCCTGTTGGCCTGCACGGGCAGCGACGTCCCGCCCGACTCCCCGGCCGACTCCAGGACGGGCGACTCGAACCCGCCTGGCCCCGCACGCGCCGGGGTGTGCGACCTGTCCGAGCAGATCGCGCTGGTCGAGATCGAGGGGTACGACGGCCAGGCCCCGACGGCCTCGGTCCGGGCCTGGGACAAGCCCAACCCGCGCTGGGGCGCGCCCGAGCTCTCCAACGACAGCTGCGACTTCCATCGCATCGAGCCGTGCGGCGACTGCGGCGACCAGGTCTGCGGGCGCTGGGGCTGCGCCGACGACCAGCAGGTGGTTCGGCCCGACTTCACCATCACGGTCGACGGGGTCGAGCAGACCCTGGACGAGGACAACGCCGGGTACTTCTGGGCGCGGATCGACGAGGGGACCGAGTTCGGCGCGACGCTCGGGTCGGCGGAGATGCCCGCGGTCACGACTCCGAGCGGCGACATCCGGCCGTCGGTCTCCACGGCCGGTGACTACTCCGCCCCCGGCGAGCTGACCGCGACGTGGACCGATGCTGGCGAAGGCGCGAGCGTGACCACGTGGATCGACATCAACCACCACGCCTATGGCGAGCCGACGTTCACGCGCTGCGTCGCCAACGAGTCGGCCGGCGAGTTCACCGCAGACGCCGAGATGATCGACCCGCTGGCCATCATCACGGGTTTGGAGTTCCAGGGGGTCGTGCACGAGCGCCTGTTCGCCGCCGACACGGACGACGGCTGCGTCCAGTTCCGCGTGCTCCGCCGGATCTACGTCTCGCCAGAGTGATCCTTGGAGTGACGCGCGGCGTGCTCGGCGAGCACCTGGTCCCGGTCGGGTGGGGTCTGATCGATGGCGTCCGCTCGGTGGTGGACTTCGGCGACCTGGCCGTCGCGCTCGACGATGTCCCACCAGCCGTGGTTCACGAAGCCGTCGATCTCGATGCGATAGCGCCACCGGCCGTCCTGCGGCGAGGCCGACCAGGTCACCCCTTCCGGCGAGCGACGCAGCCACGCGGTCACGGCGTCGCGGCCCTCTATCCGCTCGGCGATGGCGTCGCGGCCCTCGAAGATGCCGTACCGGACAACCACGACGTCGGCGGTGCAGGCGGCCTCGACGTGCTCGTCCGAGGGGAGCGTCAGCGCGCGGATCCAGGCTTCGATCGTGTCCATGCAGCGACCCTATCGCTCGGCGGCTACGGTTGGTGGGCTTCCGGTCAGAGCAGACGTGGGAGGCGACATGTGGCTCATCGGACTGATGGGGCCCCGAGCTGGGCGTTCTGTGGAGCGTACGTAGGCGGTGCCGAGGTCGACGTGACCAACGGCGCCACGCGCATGGCGATGGTGCGTCAGGGTGACCGCACCGTCCTGACGCTCCTGAACGACGCCCAGGGACCCACGGACCACTTCGGCCTGTTGATTCCCGTCGGCGCGGACCTCGACGCCGAGGACGTGGTGCAGGTCGACACCTCGGCGCTCGAGGCCCTGGACGCCTACTCCGCCCCTCGCCTGGTCACCTACACCTGCGAGCAGATCATCGACGAGGGCATCGGCTCCACCGGCGGCGGCGCGGTCGGGTGTGGCGGCACCCCGCCGCCGCAGGACACCGCCGAGGACGCGCCCCCCTCGGTGTCGGCCGGAGGCGTCACGATGGACAGCGCGGCGGTGGACGTCGCCCGCGTGTTCCCGGTCGGGGACTACACCGCGACCGTGCTGCGCGGCACCGAGGCGGGCGGGCTCGAGCAGTGGCTCGTGGACCGTGACTTCGTCATCGACGAGGACACCTCGGATGCGCTCGAGGACTACGCCGGCATCTGGTTCCTGGCGCTGACCGTCAGCACCGAGGCGCCGCTGGACGAGGCCCGGTGGCTCCCGGCGATCCAGATTGCCTACGACAGCGAGGCGTTCTCTCTCCCGATTCGCCTGGGCGCCGCGTCGAGCGATGGTGAGCAGGACCTGGTCCTGTTCACCGTGGTCGACTTCGCGAGTGGGCAGACCCACATCTCGAACCACCCGGAGGCGCACGTCCAGGACGAGTGCCTGGCGGACGTCGCGGCCCAGGACTTCGGGGAGTTCTATTCGGATCTCGTGCCGACGGACACGGCCGAGGCCTCGTACGTGGTCGAGTTCGCATGGGGCGCCGGCAAGTGCGACCCCTGTCCCGCCGAGGTTCCGAGCCTGACCGACAGCCTGGTCCAGGCCGTGGGCTACGACGGCCTCGCCACCGACGCGTTCTTCACGAGGCTGCACCTGCGCTATGCGCCGTCGGCCGTGAGCGAGGACCTGGCGCTCTACCACTCGGGCATCGTGTCCTCGACCCAGCAGAGGTACATCCAGAGGGAGCACGAGCTGGAGTCGCGCTGGCCGGTGTGCCAGGAGGGCTGGAGCGAGGACCCGGGGAGCTGTGGTCTCGACACGGGCTGGGACTCCGACGTGCCCGAGCCCGAGCCGCAGCCCGACCCCAGCGAGTCCGGCAGCAGCTGTCTTCTCTGCGGCTCGATGGCCCAGGCTTTCGGCGTGTTCCTCCTCGCAGGGGTTCTCCGGCGGAAGCGTCGCCCGGCGTGATACCGGCACGGCGATGAAGCCGAAGCACATCTCCATTCGCGTCGAGCAGTGCCTGGCGCTCGCCAAGGCCAGCAACTGCCCGCGTCGCAAGTTCGGCGCGCTGCTCGTCGACCCCGAGCGGAACGTCATCCTGATGGACGGCTACAACGGCGGTCCGCGCGGCGGCGGCTCGCTCTGCGGCGGGGACCAGTGCCTTCGCGACAGCCAGAACGTCACCTCGGGCACCCGCATGGAGATCGGCTGCCACCACGCCGAGATGAACGTGGTGTGCAACGCCGCGGCCAACGGCGTCCCGACGCGCGGAGCCTGGCTCATCGTGACCGGCGAGCCGTGCATCCTGTGCGCCAAGCTCATCCACCACGCCGGCATCCAGCGCGTGCTGATCGTCGAGGGGGGCTACGCCGGTGAGAACGGCGTGATGTACCTGCACCAGCACGGGGTCGCGGTGCAGCCTGTCGCGGGGCCGCCAGATCCGCGCCTGTAGCGCTCTACTCGGTCGTCTCGAGCAGGTGGCCGTACTCGTCACCGGACTCGACGAACCAGCCCGCCGGGTACAGCCGCCAGGTCTGGATCCGGGTCGTCTTCTCGAGCTTCTGCGAGCTCGGCGCGTAGCCCTCGACCTGGAACAGCACGTAGGCCTCGCGAGCCCAGGCCTCGTCCACAGCGGGCTCGGCCACGTCGATGCGCAGGATCTCGATGTGCTGCACGCGGAACGAGGCGTCGTTCACCTCGGACGCGACCCACTGGGTGCGCCGCTCGGCGCTCTCCAGGTAGATGGCGGCGCCCGTGACGTCGCCCCAGCGCAGCGCGCGCCAGTAGTCGTCCGTGAGCTGGCCCAGGGACCCCATGTGCTTCCGCACCTGGCGAGCGTCTCGGCGTGCCGCGCGCTCTTCCGAGCCGGCTTCGGCGTCGGTCGACAGGAACGGGAGGAGCCACCACATGAGCAAGAGCCTAGCGCGTTGGATACGATTCGCCCATGTGGCTCGTCCTCGCCTCGCTGATCCTCGGGTGTGCCCACAAGGTCTCCGTGACGTCCGACCCCCCCGGGGCGGCCGTGTTCTTCCGCGGGCAGAAGCGCGGGGTGACCCCGGTCGAGTTCACGACCGTGTGGACGCCGCACGTGGGCAACGGGGCGCGCCGTTACCGGCTGCGGGTCCAGCTCCCCGGGCACCGACCGGTCGTGACGTCCATCGGTCCGGACATGCGGGTGTGGCGCTACGCCGTCCAGCCACTGCGCGGAGGCATCGCCGGCTGCCTGCTCCCGCCGTTCGACTGGGCCGGCGGCGCGTGCATCCACCCGCGCAGCAGCCGCCACATGGTGATGGTGGTCGACCACGGCCCCGCGGGCACGTGGACGCCCGACGACGCCCAGAGGAAGTGATGACGACGCTCCTGATCCTGCTCGCCTGCACCGGCGAGGACGACCCCGACCCAGGCGAGACCTGCGCGACCGCCGGCACCGCCGAGTGTTGCTACGACGCCGACTGCCCTTCGACCGCGTTCTGTTGGAACACGTGGACCTGTGTCGAGAAGAACGGCCGCCGCGTCTGTACCGATGCGACCGGGGACCAGACCTGCCACGAACTGTGCGAGATAGCGGGTGACTCGGGCGACGCCTACAACTGTGTCGACTTGACCGAGGAGTGCCAGCCCTACGAGCACGGTCAGGGTACGGACTTCACCGAGCCGGTCGAAGCGTGCTTCTGAGTCTGTGTGCACTGGCTTGGGCGGTCGAACCGGCGCCGGCTGCTGTCGGCCACGTGCTGATCGAGGGCGAGGTGCGCAAGGTCGAGCTCCTGGGCGCCGAGGGCGAGTTCGAGCCGCCGGGCGAGGTCCCCGCGGGTCGCTACCTGGTGCTGGCCACCTGGGCGGACGGTCGTCCGTTCGTGGCGGGTCGGCTGACGGTGGGCGCGGGCCAGGCCATCACGCTTCGCTGTGACGCTTCGTTCGCGATCTGCCTGCCTGTCAGCGCTCCAGAAGAGGGCTGGGAAGGCGCACAGATGTGCCCCGAGGGACCCAGCACGGTCCGCGTCGAAGGCGACGCGTCGACCATCGTGTTCGTGCGAGGTGAGAGGTCACACGGACCCGGCGAGGTGCCTCCGGGTACCTGGCGGATCTGGGCGGCCTGGCAGCACGATGGCAAGCCCGAGCTGACCGGCCTGGTCGAGGTGCGCTCGGGCGAGGAGGTCACGGTGCGCTGCAGCGAGGCCTTCGCCGTCTGCAAGGCCACCGAGGCCCGCTGTGCGTCCGAGGCGGCCCCTCAGCCCTGACTCACTCGAGCCAGGACGTCCCATCGGCGCGGGTGCCGGGTGATGTGTCCGCGTCGGAGACCTCGTCGTGGTCGACGAGCTCGGTGCCGGCGGTCGCGTCGGTTGCCCGGTTCAGGCTGACGCCCTCGCTCGAGCGGGTCCAGGCCACCTGGTCGTGCACCTCGAACGCGTCGTCGTACAGGGTGACGACGTCGCCCGAGTTGTTCAGGGAAAGCCAGCCGCTGGTCGAGAGGACGGCGCCATGGATCCCGGCGTGGTCGCCCTCGTCGTAGAGCGTGAGCGCGTCTCCCGGGGCCAGGATGACGGCGTCGAACTCGTGGCGGTGGCTGTCGACCAGGTCGCCGATGAGCCAGCCGGTCAGGTCGGCCTCGACGTCGCCGACGTTCACGAGCTCGATGTACTCGGCGCCACGGTCGGTCCCCGTCGGGTCGGGGAGCAGCTCGTTGATGACGAGCCGCACACCGGGCTGGCTGGCGGGCGCGTTGGCCCGGATGCCGGGAGAGTTCAGCCTGGTGGCGTCGCCCAGCGTGTCGTGCAGCGCCCAGTCCCCGCTGCCGTCGAAGTCCGGCGAGCGGTTCCAGCTGACGTCGGTCTCGCTGTCGCCGTACTCGACCTCGTCGACGACCAGGCCGTCGGCGTCGCGCAGGGTCAGCGTGTCGCCGGTGTTGTTCAGGGACAGGCTCCCGGTCGCGCTGACCTCGTCCCCTTCGTGCTCACCCGAGTCCCACAGGACCAGGGCCTCGCCGGGTGCCAGGACGACACCGTCGAAGGTGTGACGGACGTCCTTGATGGCGTCGCCGAAGGTCCATCCGGTGAGATCGACCGGCGTCGGGGCGCCGTTGACGAGCTCGACGAACTCGCTCCCGCGGTCGGTGCCGTCGGGGTTCGGCAGGAACTCGTTGATGAACACGCCGGCCACGATGGGCGGGCAGGCCTCGGGCAGCTCGCCCACGTAGCTGGGGTGGAGTGTGGCCTCGACGACGCGCGCACAGAACTCGTCCTCGAAGAGCCGGACGATGCCGCCGTCCCGCAGCACGAGCAGGTTCTCGTCGTTGTAGTCGGTGGCGCTCTTGCTCCAGTTGAACGAGCCCATCACGACCCGGCCCGTGGGGAGCTCCGAGTCGATGACCATGGCCTTGTGGTGCATCTTTCCGCCAGAGAACCCGGTGGAGTTGTGGTTGCCGTCGATCCAGCTGGGGATGCCGGCCCCGGCGATGGTCTCGTCGGTGCTGTAGCGGCCGCGACCCTGGCTCTCGTCGTAGATGCCGTAGATCTCGACCCCGCGTTCCTGGGCGCGCAGAAGGGCGGCCGTCAGGTCCGGATGGGTGAAGCTGAAGATCATGAAGCGCACGCTGCGCTCGGCCGCGTCGACCTCGTCCACCAGGTGGTCGATGGGGTCGTGCTGGGGGCTGAAGTAGAAGTCCAGGTCCTGGCCGCGGAAGTCGATGACGTTGTTCAGGTTGGTGTCGTCCTTCTTCCGCCCGAACAGGCCGTCGACGAACATCTGGTCGAAGTCCTTCTGGAAGTGGCTCGCCAGCTCGCTCGACTCGATCATCACGCCGTTGTTGTTGTTCCGGTGGATGCCGTTGTGGGAGAAGTTCGTGCTCCCCGTCCACACGACCTGGCTGTCCGCGATGATGTACTTGTCGTGCATGATGCGGTCCCCCGGCTTGCGCATGGAGATGGGGATGCCGGCGGCGATCAGCGCCTCGTAGCCAGCGTCGTGCCCTTCATCGCCGTCTCCGGCCATGCGCACGGTCACGCCGCGGTCGTGGGCCTCGAGCACCGCGTCGATGAGCGGCTGCTCGCCGAGCTCGTACAGACTCAGGTCCAGGCTGGTGGTCGAGGCCTCGATGAGCGCGATGATGGCGTCGTCGAGCAGCGTCTCGGCCTCGGTGTCCACCTCGACGCCGGGCTCGGTGAACCACGCGTCGAACAGGCCATGGACGTCGAGCTCGTCGATGTGGTTTCGGGGCACATCGGAGAGGTCGATCTGGGGGATGTCTTCCAGTCCGGACTGGACGGGGGCCACACAGGCCAGGAGCCACGGGAACATGCGGGTTCCCTTCGGTCGGCCCACCCGGATGTTGAGCTGGATGGCGTCGGCGCGCCACCGACTCAGCGGTCGCTCAGCTCGGCAGCTGCTGGGTGATGCAGTGGATGCCGCCACCGAGCTGGGCCAGCTGTCCGGACTCGATGGGCACGAGCTCGCGGTCGGGCATCGCCTCGGCGAGAGCGGCGAGCGGGCGCCGGTCCTCGTTCTCCTTGCCGGCGATGGGGACGATGCAGGCGCCGTTCGCCAGGTAGAAGTTCAGGTGGCTGATGGTCCACGAGTCCAGCGGGACCTGCACGACCTCGACCCCGGCGGCCTCGAGGATCTCGACGGCGGCCGCGCAGATCTCGAAGTTGTCGTCGCGCTCGTCGTCGATGGTGTGGACGGCGGCGGTGTTCGGCCCGATGAACTGGGCGATGCCGTCGACGTGGCCGTCCGTGATGGGGTCGGGCACCAGACCGTCGGGCAGCCAGATGATCTCGTCGATGGCCAGGAAGTCCGACAGGAACGTGGCGATCTGCTCCTTGGTCAGGCTGCCCCGGTCCTCGTGCAGCAGGCAGCGCTCGGTCGTGATGCAGCGCCCGGTGCCGTCCTGGCTGATGGCGCCACCCTCGAGCACCATGTCGGCGACCCAGCGGTCCAGCCCCAGGTGGTCGCACAGGATGGCCTTCATCGCGGCGTCGTCGGCGTACGGGTACTTCTCGCCCCAGCCGTTGAAGCCGAAGTTGGCCGCGGCCCGGTTCCCCGCGTCGTCGACCAGGACGAGCGGGCCGGTGTCCCGCATCCAGATGTCGTTGATCGCGATGGGCACGATCTCGGAGCCCGTCGGCGCGGCCGCGGTGGCCTCGTCCACCTCGTCGGGATGAGCGATGACGAGCACGGGCTCGAACGCCGCGATGGCGTGGCTGATCTCGATCCACTCGGCCCGGTAGCGCTCGAGCTGCCGGCTGGTCAGGCCCGTCGCTGCCGTCGGGAACGCCATCAGGCAGGACTCGTGGTCCTCCCACTCCGCGGGCAGGCGGAAGCCGGCCTCGCGGGGCGTGCCGGGCTCGGCCTCGGGGTCATCGGGCGACGGGTCCGTCGACTGGACGGGCGGCACGCACCCCAGGAAGGGGAGCGCGAACAGCGACTTCAGCGTGGTGCGACGGGTGGTCATGTCGGGATTAGACACCCGTGTGGGGGAGGTCCGCTACTCGGCAGGGGTGTCGGCGGGAGCCTCGGCGGGCTCGGTGGGCTCGGCGGTGGCGCCAAAGCCATCCGGCACGGTCATGTCCAGGTTCCGGGCCAGGAACGCCCACCGGTCGGTGTGCTCGTCGATGATCATTGCGGTGGGCTTGCCCGCGCCGTGGCCGGCTCGCGTGTTGATCCGGATGAGCACGGGGTTGGGGCCGGTCTGTGCGGCTTGCAGGGCCGCGGCGAACTTGAAGCTGTGTCCCGGGACGACGCGGTCGTCGTGGTCACCCGTCGTCACCATCGTCGGGGGGTAGGCCGTCCCCTCCTTGACGTTGTGGTACGGACTGTACGCGTACAGCGTGGGGAACATCTCGGGGTCCTCGGGGCTCCCGTAGTCGCTCTCCCAGGCCCACCCGATGGTGAACTTGTTGAAGCGCAGCATGTCGAGCACACCCACGTTCGGGAGCGCGGCGCCGTACAGCTCGGGGCGCTGCGTGATGGCGGCGCCGACGAGCAGGCCGCCGTTGCTGCCGCCCGCGATGCCCAGGTGCGGCTGCGAGGTGTAGCCCTCGGCCGTCAGGTACTCGGCGGCCGCGTGGAAGTCGTCGAAGACGTTCTGCTTGTTCTCGAGCTTTCCAGCGTCGTGCCAGGCGTTGCCGAACTCGCCGCCCCCGCGCAGGTTGGCGATGGCGATGACGCCGCCCATCTCGAGCCAGACCCGGTTGGTGGTGCTGTAGTAGGGCGTCAGCGAGATGTTGAACCCGCCGTAGCCGTACAGGTAGGTCGGGTTGGTGCCGTCGAGCTCCAGGCCCGCCTTGTGCACGACGAACATGGGGACCTGGGTCCCGTCCTTGCTCTCGTACCAGGTCTGCTTGACCTCGAAGGCCTCGGGGTCCATCGAGACGGCCGGCGCGCGGAACAGCTCGCTCTCCCCCGTCTTCATGTCGTAGCGGTAGACGGTGCCGGGGGTCGTGAAGCTGGTGAAGCTGTAGAACGTCTCGGAGTCCTCGCGCTCGCCGCCCCAGCCGCCAGCGCTGCCGATGCCGGGGAGCTCGACGTCCCGGACGTGCGTGCCGTCCAGCTCGAAGATCTTGACCTGGGTCTGTGCGTTGTGCAGGTAGCGGCACACGAACTGCTCGTTCAGCAGGTTGCAGCCCTTGAGCGCGTCCTCGGACTCGGGGATCAGGTCGGTCTGGACGCTGGGCTTCCGGATGTCCACCTTCATGAGCTTGCTGTTCGGCGCATCCTTGTCGGTCTCGACATAGAACACGGTCTTGTCGTTTCCGATGACCGAGTAGCCGGCGTCGAAGTCGACGAACAGATCGGTGACCGCGCCGTTCTTCTTCAGGTCCTTGTAGTAGACCCGGTTGTTGTTGTCGGTCCCGACCCGGTTGTACACGAGAAGGTAGCGGCCATCGTGCGTGACGCTGGCCCCGAAGCCCCACTCCTTCTGGTCCGGGCGCTCGTAGACGAGCGTGTCGGCCGACTGCTCGGCGCCGAGCTGGTGGTAGTAGACCTTCTGGAAGTAGTTGATGGCCTCGAAGTCGTCCGGGTCGGCGGGCTCGTCGTAGCGGCTGTAGTAGAAGCCGTCGCCGGTGTGGTCCCAGCTGGCCCCGGAGAACTTGACCCAGCTCAGCTCGTCGCTCAGCTGCTCGCCGGTCTCGACGTCCATGACGCGGATGGTCTTCCAGTCCGAGCCGGCATCCGAGACGCCATACGCCATCTTCGTGCCGTCCTTGCTCAGCCACGTACCGGACAGCGCGACCGTTCCGTCCTCGGACAGCGTGTTCGGGTCGAGCAGGACCCGGCCCTCGTCCTTGGGGCCGTCGGCCACGTACATCACGGACTGGTTCTGCAGGCCGTTGTTGTAGGACCAGAAGTAGTGGTCGCCCTTCTTGCTGGGCGTTGAGTAGCGCTCGTAGTCCCACAGCTCGGTCATGCGGGCGCGGATGGCCTCGCGCTCCTCGATCTGGCCGAGGTAGCCCTGGGTCAGGCGGTTCTGCGCGGCGATCCAGTCGTGGACTTCGGTGTCGTCGACGTCCTCGAGCCAGCGGTAGGGGTCCGCGACCTGGGTCCCGTGGAAGTCGTCGACGACGTCCTCGGTCCGGGTCTCGGGGTAGATCGAGGTGGGCGCGGACAGCGCCAGGACCTGGTCAGCGGGCTGGGGCTTCGGGCAGCCGAGGGCGAGCAGGAGCGGGGCGAACTGGATCATCGGGGGACCTCCGGCAGACGCGTAACGCCCTGTCCGAAGCCGGTCAGTCGCGAAGCTCCACCACCGGTCCAGGGCGTCTCTGCCGTGCCCTGGCTCAGCAGGTAGCCGTGGCCCCAGTCGCCCGCAGACCACACGTCATCCAGCCCGTCGCCGTTCCGGTCCCCCGCCGTGAGCAGGGTGTCGTCGCGCGGCCCGGCGCCGAGCGCGAGCTTCACCAGCCCCTCGTCCGTCAGGAACAACGCGGACAGCTGGTCGCCGTCGCGCCCCAGGCCCTGCCGATCGCCGAAGCCCAGCAGGTCGGCGGCGAGCAGGGGCTCCAGGTCGCCGTCGAGCGGAGCCGTCCACGAGGCGTCGGGCGGGAAGTGGGCCGAGCCCGTGGACCATCGGACGAGGATCACGCCGTCGTCGGTCGGGGTGAACGCCGACATGACGGTCACACCCTCGAGGTAGGGGCGCTCCACTTCGACGTCTCCTTGAAGCGACATCGACAGGAGCTCGGTCTCGACGGTCCACTCCTCGTCCAGCACCATCGGGTCGGCCCACGTCACGTCGCCGAGTGGGATCGAGCTGTCGATCGCCGCTTCCAGCGTGGAGATCGGGATGCCCTGGTAGGTCAGTCCGGCGTCCACGCTTCCCTGAAGGATCAGGACCTGGCCGAAGGCGTTGGGGACGATCGTCGTGGTCACGTCCGGGTCGCCGAACGTGTCGTCCGTCAGGTGGACCTCGCCCAGGACGGCGTCCTTGGACAGGACCGTGACGATCACCACCCCGAGGTCGGGGTCGTGCCACACCAGCGCCGATGCGTCGTCCAGGTCGACGGTGCCGATGAGCAGGCTGTCGTCCGTGGCGACCTCGTCCCCTCGGTCGTTCGCCATGTCGTCGGCGCAGAAGACGAAGACGCCCCCTGTCGGGCCTTTCTCGACGAACCAGCGGCCGTCGTCGTGGCCCGCGCTCGCGAGCAGCCAGCCGCACACGCCCAGGTCGGCGCAGGCGTCCGGATGGACCGGCCGAGTCACCACGGTCGTGTCGTCGGTGATGCTCGCGACCATCGCGATGTCGCCCTGGTACAGCCCGACCTCGCTGGCGTCCGCTGGGAAGGAGACCGACCCGCCGCCGATCACGACCGGACCGAAGGCGCCGTAGACGCCGGTGTCGAGCTCGTCCCGCTCATCCACACCGATCGACAAGACGGTGCCGCTGACCAGCCCGTCATCTGGCGGGACGATCCCGGCGGCGTCCACCTCGAAGATCTGCACGGCGTCGCAGGCGATGCAGTCGTCGTCGTCGTCCAGGACATCGACCGTGAGGGAGACGAGGGTGTCCGCGCCGGCCTGTCCGAACGTGTCCAGCGAGATGCTGCTCGGCAGGCCACCGAACCCATCGGACGGGCCGAGTCGGCTGGCGGTGTCCAGGTCGTCGCCGCTCAGGAGCGTCAGGTCGACGCCGTCGTCGACCACCGCGAACAGCTGCCCGTCGGCCTCGACCAGGTCGTGCAGCACGACGTCGCCGGACAGTTCGTGTGTGGTGCGGTCTGCACAGTCCGGCAGCTCGTTGCAGGTGCTGAACACCAACGTGTCGCCGCTGATCTCGACGGCCCAGACCGTGCCTGCGGGCGTGATGCCCGCCTGAGCCGTTCCGTCGCGGATGTCCGTGGCCGTTGCGGAACCGATGTCGGGCCAGCGGTTCTGGGCCCTCGTCAGCGTGTCCGACCAGCCGAGCATGTCGGTACCGCGTTCGGTGCCGAGCGCCAGCACCCAGGCCTCGACGCTCGTCCCGCGTGCGGTCGAGACGGCGTGGACGCCGTGGTCGATCAGGGTGTCGAAGGCGCCTCCACCCAGTTCGATGAAGGCGCTGCTCGAGGACCCGACGCCGCTCGCGGCAACGGTGACGACCTCGAACGCCAACCCGGTGCTGGACGCGGACGACACCTGGAACACGGCGGTCTGGGTCCCGTCGTCGTCGAAGACGCCCTGCAGCGCCGCGCTGTCGCCCAGGCCTCCGGGGTCGATCTCGGTGTCGCCCTTCCACAGCGACGCGTTCATGTTGCCGGCCGAGCCGGTCAGTCCCAGGATGTACGGGGCCCGTCTTCGCCGAACGTCGCGTCATGGTGCCCGACCGAGCCCAGCAGCACGTCGGCACAGGTGACGGTGACCACGCCTTCGCCGTCCGGCGTCGAGCAGGGGTACGTCTCGTCCCCGACGCGCAGCTCGAAGCCCGCCTCGTCGGTGAACATCCCGATGCAGTCGAGCGCCAGGTCCACGTCGGCGACGTCCAGCGCGGCCTGGGTGCGGGTGAGCGGTCCGAGCAGCGTGCACTCCGGTGTGTCGATCTCGCCGCTGTCGATCGGGTCCGAGTCGACCGGGCTGTCGGCGGGGCTGTCGACCGTCGGCGAGCCGGTGTGGCTGTCGGTCGGGGGAGCCGAGTCGCCGGGGTCCTTGTCGCCACAAGCCAGGATTGCCAACCAGATCATCGACCCCTCTCCCTCATCGTCCAGATCCTCCGTAAGCTGTCCCCCGCCGTCGAGTGGTGTCGAGTCCCTATCCGGCGCGGATCAGCGCTCGGAACAGGACCGCACCGGAGGCCAACAGCTCCGGATGCCACTGCACGCCGATGCAGAACCGGTGGTTCGGGAGCTCGACGGCCTCGATGACACCGTCCTCGGCGCGCGCGGATACGCGCAGATCGCCGGCATCGCGGACAGCCTGGTGGTGGGTCGAGTTCACGACCGGATGGGCGCCCAGCCAGTTCCGGAGCTGACCGGGCTCGACGTTCAGCGCGTGCCAGCCCTCGGCTGGGTCCGTGGGCTGCTGGTGCTCCGAGGCGCCTGGGACCTGGGTGTCGATGTCCTGGACCAGGGTTCCGCCTGCGACCACGGCCAGCGCCTGCATGCCGCCGCACAGGCCGAGCACCGGCAGGTCGGTGTCGATGGCCAGGCGACAGACGGCGAGCTCGGTGTTCGTGCGCTTGTCGTCGACCCGGCCGAGCTCCGGGACGGCGGCCTCGCCGAAGTGGCGGGGGTGGATGTCGAAGTCCCCGCCGGTCACGACCAGCGCGTCGGCGATCTCCAGGGCCCCGACCAGGTCGGTCTCCCCCGGAGGCAGGAGCAGGGGGACGCCGCCGGCCGCGCGGATGGCGTCGATGACGGCCTCCTTGAGGTGAACCGCGTTGCGTCGGGGCCGGATCCGAGGCGAGTCCGAGAACCCCTCGCCGTCCTGCCGATCGGTGGTCACGAGCACCCGCATCGCCCGGACGCTACCATCGGGTCATGGCGGGCATCGGCGTCATCACGAACCCTCGCTCCCGCCAGAACCGCCGGAACCCGCAGCTGGCCGAGCGGCTGGCGTATGTGCTCGGCGAGAAGGGCCGGCTGGCCTCGCCCACCTCGCACGAGGCCCTCGACGAGGTCGCCCAGCACTTCCTCGAGCACGAGATCGAGATCGTCGCCATCAACGGCGGCGACGGGACCTCGCACGTCGTGATCTCGGCGCTCGTGCGGGCGTATGGCGACCGACCGCTGCCCCGCATCGCGCTGTTGCGTGGCGGCACCATGAACACCGTGGCGAGCGGGCTCGGAGTCCGGGGCGAGCCGCACGAGCTGCTGGGCGCGCTGACGACGGCGTACCACCGGGAGACCCCGCTGCGCCTGGCTCGTCGGAGCCTGCTGCTGGTCGATGGCAAGGCCGGATTCCTGTTCGGCAACGGCATCATCAGCAACTTCCTCGAGGCCTACTACGAGGGCAGCGAGCCCACGCCCGTGAAGGCCGCCTGGGTGCTCGCCAAGGCGGTCGGGAGCGCGTTCGTCCAGGGGCAGCTCATCCAGCGGCTGGCTCGCCCCGTGAACGCTCGCGTCTCCCTCGACGGACGCCCCTGGCAGGACATGCCGTGGATGGCGCTGGCGGCCGGAACGACCGACGACATCGGGCTCGGCTTCCGCCCGTTCTACCGGTCGCTGCAGCACCCCGGGCACCTGCACGCCCTGGGCGTCGGCTGCACCCCGGTCCAGCTCGTTCCGCAGCTGTGGCGGATCTACCGGTCGCTGGGGACGCAGCATCCACGGATCATCGAGGGTGTTGCCCGCGAGATGATCATCGAGGCCGACGAGCCGCTCACGTACATGATCGACGGCGACTTCCATCGCGGGGGTCAGCGGCTGGAGCTCCGGGTGGGGCCCGAGGTGGAGCTCGTTCTCCTCTGAGTCAGTCGAACTCGCTCGGATCCAGAGCGGCGATCGCTTCCTCGGCAGCGGGGTTCCGCGGGCCGTCCCGCAGGTCGGGGTCGTTCGGAGCCCACGCGGCGGCCACGTGCAGCTCCAGGGTGCCCGAGGCGTCGTCGACGTCGATCCGGAGCCCGTCGGACAGGTGCTCGACCTTGGCGCCCTCGGGTCCGGCTCCCCCAAGTGAGAGCGCGACGGTGTCGTCGGTCCAGACACCGTCCTCGACCCCCTCGAGCGTCAGGCCCCCGAGGTACCGCGCGAAGAGCGTGAGCCGTGTGACCGGGGCGGTCAGCTCGAACCGGAAGACCGCGGCGCGTACGGCGGTGAGCGTGCGGTCCCGGCTGATCTCGGGGCGAGGCTCGAGGAACTTCGCGCCGACCTCGCCGCCGTCGAGCTCCCAGACCAGGTAGCGGTCGTCGTTCCCCGCCATTCGGGCGGTGTCGGCGATCGGCAGCTGCTGATCGTCGAGTCGGATCACCATTCGCAGGGGGCCGAACGGCGTCGAGATCATCAGCGCAGCGTCGGTGTAGGTCGTGTGTCCGGGCACATGGAAGAGCGGCATGCGGCGATGGTATGCGCAGCCCTCATGGGCCGTGGCCATCGATCCGCTTCCGGGGGGGAGACGAACGAGATGAGGAGGAGCCGATGGCGCCAAATATTCGCGTCCAGCTGTTGGAGAACCGCACACAGGCGGAGGCGCTCTCGAAGCTGGTGTATGAGAAGACCGGGCTGACCCACCACCGGGCCTGGCTGTACAAGCCGGACGAGGTGCTGGCCCAGAACCGGGCGGGCACCGTGCGCTCGTTCCTGGCGATGGTCGGCCCACGGTGCGTCGGGCACGTCGCGGCGATCGCGCCGCACTTCGACGAGGCCGAGACCCTGGTCGGCAAGGCCAATCGGGTCGTCGGGCTGGACATCGTGCACCCCGAGGTCAAGAGCCACGGGGTCCGGCAGCAGCTGATGACCGCGCTGTACGGCTGGGCGACCACCCAGGACCTGGCGGGCCTGGTGTTCCGCTGCCCGACCGACACCGTCGAGGTCCAGCGGCTGGCTCGTGCGCTGGGCGCAGTGCCCACGGCCCTGCTTCTGGGGAGTGTGCCGCAAGGCCGAGACGGGCGGCCACTGAGCGTCCTGTGCAGCTACCTGGCGCTCCAGGACAGCCCCGAGCAGACCGTGTTCCTGCCGCGGCCGGACCAGGACGTCTACGAGACCATCTACGACCACCTGGCCGAGCGTCGAACCTTCGCCACGGCGGCGAGCCGGCCCCGTCTGGGCGCGGCGACCGACGTGCGCGTGCACTTCGATCCGGCGCGGCAGGTCGGCCGGATCCACGTCATGCGTGCGGGTCCGGACCTGGCCGACCGGGTGCTGGAGCGGTTCCGCTGGCTGATGGGCGGACAGATCCGCCACGTCACCGTTCACAGCCCGATGGACACCGCGCTGACCGCGGACGCCGCGATGGAGTGGAAGGGTCACGGCATGTCGCTGGCCGGCATCCTGCCGGGTCACACGGGTGGGGACGTCGCCGTCTTCCAGGGTGTGGCCGAGGCGCACCTCGACCTGGACTCGGTCCGCGTGGTCGACCCGGTCTCGGCGCTCCTGCGCGAGCGGGTCGTCCAGGACTGGCAGCGCACGCGCGACCTGGTCCTGCCGAGGCGCTGGCTCGCGGCTGGCTAGACGATCTCGAAGCGGTACGCGGCCGCGCCGGCGATCAGGAAGTCTCCGGGCGCGAGCGCGATGTCGCGCCCGTCCTCGGGGGCCGTCCGGAATCGGCCGGTGCCCGTCTTCACCAGGAAGGGGCGGTACCGGCCCTTCGAGGTCTTGTAGCTGTCGAGGTAGCCGGACAGCGTCACCGCCGAGCCGTCGAAGCGCGCCGTGGCGCGGATCGGGCCCAGCTCGACGTCGTGATCGGCGCCCAGCGGCAGTCCGCGGACACAGATCGCGTCGACCACGGCCTCGGACTGGTCGATGAGCAGCAGCTTGGCCCGCGGGTCGGGCAGCGCGGTCTCGGCGTCGAGCGTGATGAAGACCGAGAAGTCCTCGTCACCGTCGTCGTCTCGCTTCTGCACCTCGAGGCGCACGCCGTCGAGCGACTTGGCCTCGCTAACGACGTCGTCGCCCTGGTGGATGCGGCCGTCCTCGGACAGGCTCGAGACCTTCACGCGTCGGCCCCGGATCTTCAGCTTGAAGTAGTCCGTGGGCTGGAAGACCTGGCCCTCGTCGTAGCGGGTCTCGGGGATGACCCCCGCGCAGCCGCGGTGGTTGCCCAGGATGGCGTCGCCGGAGAGCGCCCAGCCGACCAGGGTCAGGCGTGCGGGACGGGCGAGCTCGACGCCGCCGTCCTCGTCGTCGATCCAGACGACCTCGCCGTCAGCGGTGGGGGTGATGGGCTGGCTGGGTCGGACCTCGGTCGGGGCCTCGGGGATCGCCTCGGAGATGGCCTCGGGCAGGACCGGCGGCGTGACGGGCTTGGGCGGCGGCAGGGACTCCTGCGGCAGCACCTTCATCGGCACGACCCGGTCGGTGCCGTTGTCGGCGCCACCCTCGATGACGTCGAACTCCCCGCCGGCGCGCGGGCTGTCCGGAGACGGCAGGCCGTAGACCTCGCCGCCGTCGTCCATCTTCTCCTCGGCCTCGATCTGGTCGATGCGCGGGAGGATGCTGGGCAGGTCCGTCGAGTCCTCGGGCAGGTCGTCGACGTCGTCGCCCTCGACCAGCTCGGGGCCGGGCTCGTCTCCCAGCAGCGAGTCGTAGCTGACGGGCGGGCCCAGGTCGGGCTTCGGGGGCTCGGTGCCGTCCTCGCCCAGGCCACCGGCGGCGGGCACGTCGGCCCCACGGTCGCCCAGCAGTGCGTCGAAGTTGGACGACATGCTGTTGTCTTCGCTGCGGGTGTTCAGCAGCGCATCCAGGCCGCTCGCCCGGTCGTCGGTTCGAGACTCGAGCAGCTCGTCCAGGCTGCCCCGACCGTCCTTCTTGTCCTTGCCGCCGGGGCGGCTCAGGATCTCGTCGATCAGGTTCGGACCACGCTCGTTGCGTGCGGCGACCCTCTCAGCGCGGCGGAGCTCCTCGTCCCGGGTCGCGTCGGTCAGGCTGGGGACCTCGTTCGTGTCGGAGACGACCTTGGCCAGCGACTCGGCGGTCAGCTTGGGCGGGGGCGCCGGCGGTGGGGCCATCGGCGCGTGGCCGGCGTCGTCACCTGGCGGGAAGCCGACCTGGAAGAGGCAGTTCCCGATGAGCAGGTCATCGCCGGGCCGCAGATCGATCTCGCGGTTTCCCTGCTGCTTGCTGGGCACGAGCGCGTGGATCTGGTCGTCGCGGCGCACGTACGCGAAGCAGTGGCGGGCGACGCAAGCGAGCTTCGGCTCGGCGGACAGGTCGATCTCGGCGTGCTCCGAGGCCACCATGATCGAGTCCGTGTAGAAGCGGCTCTTGGGGATGTCGCCGGACCGGGCGCGGATGGTGGCGCCGTGCTCGAGCGAGGGCAGCCAGGCGATGTTGTCGTTCTGTGGCTCGTCCGGGAGCTGGACCTTGCAGCGGCGGTCTCGGCCGACGCGGTAGGTCCCGCCGAACACCATGTGGGTGCTGGACGCCGGGCGCAGGATCTCGCCGAGGTAGGGCCAGCCCGGGTGGGCGGCGTGGCCGGACAGCGCGTTGTACTGCAGCTCGTGGGGACCGATCTGCAGGCGCGTGCTGCCCTTGAGCGGGATGGGCTTGTCGAGCGCGACCTGCCGGGCGTCGACCTTGACGGTGGGGTCGTGCACGACGAGCTGGACGCTCTTGGCGCGGACCTGGAACGTGGCCGCCGGCGTCTTCGCGGTGGTGCTCAGGGCGCCGGTCTTGTCGACGTAGACGTCGTAGCCCTGCATGAACTTCCGGAAGTGGACCTTCTGCAGCAGGGCGCCGCGCTCGCGCAGCGTGAAGATGCGGTCCTGGACGCTCTCCGGGACGATGGTCTTGCTGCCGTGGCCCAGGCTGATGAGGCTGTCCGTGGCCTTCTTCGGCGGCGAGATCGAGGGCAGCTCGATCGCCGGGCCCGCGGTCAGGTCGGGCGTCGCGGCCGGCAGCTCGGCGACCTCGGGGACCATCGAGTCCAGCAGCGCGAGCACCATGTGGGCCACCGCGTCGCCGTTCTCGTCCCGGATCGACAGGACGTTGGCCCCGCCTTCGTCGTTGCTGACGACGCTGTACCGGTCGCGCAGGTCGGGGTCGATGATGTGGACGAAGTTGCCGTCGTTGAACTGCTGGAGGCGGTAGATCGCCGGCTCCTGCAGCGTGAAGTGGCTGAAGTTGTCGAGCCAGTGGTTGCCGAGCGTGAAGCTGACCTGGTCGCTGTTCAGGCGGCCGACCTCGCGGTAGCCCTCCCACACGTCGGGCAGGTTCAGGTGGATGGCGATGACCGGCCGGGAGCGCGGCCCGTGGCCGGCGTAGACGTTGGGCAGCAGGCCCGTGATGAACTCGCCCTGCTGCAGGCCGTAGTCCTCGCCCCCGAGCTCGGCGGCACCATCCGCCAGGACACGCAGCTGCACGCCGCGGCTGGGGTACGGCAGCTCGACCGCGTTGCTGGTGCACCACTGCTCGAGCTCCTGGCCGAGCAGGCGGCTGACCGCGTCCGTCCAGGGCTCGCTGACGCGGCTCCGAGTGCGGCTGAAGTCGGCCTCGTTGACCAGGACCAGCACATCGGTGAAGTCCAGGCCCTCTTCCGCCCGGGCGATGAGGTGGGCCTTCAACCCGGCGGACCACAACAGGTAGGGATCGTCGACGAGATCGCCCTGCGTCGAGTGCTTCCGCATCCGGGCGGCGTAGAAGCTGGCGTCGTCGAGGGACTCGCTCTCGGCCGTTCCGGACAGCCCCTTGGCGGAGCCTCCTGAGAACAGGCGGTTGATCCAGTCGATCATCCGGGGGTCTTTCCTGGGTCACAAGGTGCCGAACAAAGCCTAACGGAGCGCCCTGATGGGGCCAACTGCGACCTGGGCGGATACGCGGCCGGGCCTCGAACAGACCCAGCAGGGGAGTCCCCATGGCCACGATCCGTCCCTTCCAAGGGCTCCGCCCGCGCTCCGAGATCGCCGAGCAGGTGGTGGCGCCTCCGTACGATGTGCTGTCCGAGGCCGAGGCCCGCGACATCTTCGCGAGGCTGCCCCGGAGCTTCATCCAGGTGACCCGCCCCGAGGTGAACCTGCCGGCCGGGGTCGACGCGCACGGTCGCGAGGCGTACGCCGCTGCCGGCCTGGCGCTCCAGAGCCTCATCGCCGAGGGCACGCTCGAGCAGGACGCGAGTGACTGCTTCTACCTGTATGCCCAGAAGATGGGCGATCACCGTCAGGTCGCGCTGATGGCCCTCTGCTCGACCGACGAGTACGACGCCGGCACGATCAAGAAGCACGAGTTCACGCGTCCGGACAAGGAGCAGGACCGGGTGGACCACATGCTGGGGGTCGGCGCCCAGACCGGGCTCGTCTTCCTGGCCCACCGCGCGAACGCCGGCGTGGCCGAGGCCCTGTCCAGCGCCGTGGCCGAGCCGCTGTTCACCATCACGAGCGAGGACGGCGTCGAGCACAGCCTGTCCCGGGTCGGCGGTGCGAGCGACATCGCGCGGATCGGTGCCGCCTTCGAGCAGCTCGAGGCGCTGTACATCGCCGACGGCCACCACCGCAGCGCCGCCGCGAGCCGTGTGGCCGCCGAGCGTGGGGGCGAGGCGAAGTGGTTCCTTTGCGGGATCTTCCCGGACGAGTCGCTGTACTGCATGGCGTACAACCGCCTGGTGCGGGACCTGAACGGCTTCACGCCCGGCGCGCTCCGCAAGGTCCTGGCCCGAGAGTTCGAGCTGGTCGACGGGGTGGCCCCGGTGCCGACCGAGCGGGGGACGTTCACGATGTACCTCGAGGGCACCTGGACGCTCCTGCGCCCCCTGCCGGGCGTCGTGCCCGAGGGCGACCCCGTCGCGAGCCTGGACGTCGCGGTGCTTCAGGACCGGGTCCTGGCCCAGCACCTGGGCATCGACGACCCGCGTCGCGACACCAGGGTCGAGTTCGTCGGAGGCATCCGCGGTGCGGGCTTCCTGTCGGATGCCGTGGACGGAAAGCGGGCGGCGATCGGCTTCCACATGGTGCCGACCGGGCTCGATCAGCTGTTCCGGGTCGCGGACGCCGATCGGGTGATGCCGCCCAAGTCGACCTGGTTCGAGCCCAAGCTGGCCGGCGGCGTGCTGGTCAACCTGCTGGGCTGAGCAGCCTCGCCGGTCCGATCTTCGTGATCGGCCCGCGCTTCTGGGCGAGCTTGGCGGCGCTGGCCAGGTCCGGCGCAAGGATGACGAGGGTGCGGCCGTCCTCGAGCGTCGCCTGCCAGTAGAGGGCGGGCGCTTCGAGCGCGATCTCGAGGGGGACCTCGACAGGCATGGGCTCGGGCGGTGCGACGGGCTGGGGCGGTGCGACGGGCTGGGGCGGTGTCACGGGCTTCGCGGCGGGTGTGGGCTCGGGCGTGACCGGGGTCCCCGGCTTCTTGAAGATGATCCGCACCGGAGCGGGCTTGGGAGCCTTCGGCCGCCGACGCACCGGTGCAGGCGTCGGCGGCGGTCGTTCTTCTTTCTTGTCGCGGACCTCTTCCATGCGATCGGCGGAGACGACCCGACGTCGGCTGGTCCGACGCGTGACGACGACCTCGGGCGTGCGGGTGTCGATCTTCTTGAGGCGTCGGGTCAGGCCTCGGCCGCCGGGCAGGTCCCCGCTGCTGTCGGAGCGCGCGATCGGGGCGCGGGAGACGACGACGGGACTGGTCGGGGCCTTGGGTGCGGTCTGGACCGGGGGCTGGGCGGGCGTCGCGGGGACCGCTTGGGCGGCTGCTGCTGGCGGGGCCTTCTTCGGCGGTCCGAACTTCTGGAAGGCGGCGATCCCGCGGCGCTTTCGGGCTCCGGCGACCTGGTCGACCGTGACCTCCAGCTTGTCGGCCAGCGACGCGTCGGGGATGGTCCCCAGGAGCGACGTGGACTTCCGGATCGCCATCGGCTCGTCGGCCAGGCCGGCGCGCTGCGCAGCTCGACGGAGGCGTCTGGGGTTCGTGGTGAACCGGCGGGCGAGCTCCCTGAGGGGGGTCTCACCGTAGGCGGCGACGAACTCGTCCCACCAGGGCTCTTCGTGGGCACTCTTGTGCGTCATGCGGGGGAACTGCTCATACATTTCCCCCCGACCGTTGGATACTTCAATCGCGACCGGTCCACAAGACAATGCAAGAGACGGGTTAGTCGGGCGCCATGTCTGCACTGTTCGCCTGGCTCCTGCTCTCCACCGCCATCGCCCAGGATCTACCGGACTGTTCGACGCCTCAGAGCGCCGCGAACACGCTCCTGGCGCTGCTCCAGCCCGAGGACTACCGGCCAGAGGCTGCGGCCACTTGTCTGGACGTTCCGTCGGAGATGGCAGGGCGCGGGTCGTCGCTCGGCGTCCAGCTGAAGCAGGTCCTGGACGCTCGGGGTCACTTCATCCCGGTCCCGGACCTGTCCGACGATCCCCACTGGATGCCCGAGTCGGGGAACAAGGTCGTCCTCGTCGAGGCGCTGCCCGTCGTCTACCTGGAGAAGGTGGGCGACCAGTGGCTGTGGTCGCAGGACACGGTGCGCAACACCCCGTCGCTGTACGCCGAGACGTTCAATGGGTTCGGCGCGTTCGTGCAGAACAAGCTGCCGGCTTCGTTCACGACGTCTCGCGTGGCGGGCATCACGCCCTGGCAGCTCGTGCTCCTGGCGCTGCTCCTGCTCATCGGCGCGGGGGCCTCGCTGCTCGCGAACTGGCTCTTGAAGGGCCGGCTCCACGCGCTCGTGAAGCGGATGGGGCTGCCGCTCGACCCGGTCGCCTTCGAGCGCACCCGGGCCCCGATGCGTCTCCTGACGTTCGGCGCGGTGCTGCTCTGGGGAGCGCCCGAGCTGCAGCTCGGCATCCAGCCCAGCCAGGTCCTCCTGTTCGTCGCGCGCGTGCTCGTGAGCGTCTCGGTCGTGTGGATCACGCTTCGGTGGATCGATGTGTTCGCCGGGCTGGCCACGCAGCGGGCCGACACGACCTCGTCGCGCATGGACGACCAGAGCATCCCGCTCTTGCGGCGGGGAGCCCAGGTCATCGCCGTCGCGATGGGGCTGGTGTTCGTGCTCCAGAACATGGGCGTCGACGTGGCCTCGCTGATCGCCGGCCTCGGCATCGGTGGACTGGCGCTCGCGCTGGGCGCCCAGGACACGCTCAAGCACCTGTTCGGCAGCCTCACGATCTTCTTCGACCGGCCCTTCCAGGTGGGCGACTTCGTCGAGGTCGGCGGTGTGTCCGGCACGGTCGAGGAGGTCGGCTTCCGCAGCACGCGCATCCGGACCTCGGCGACATCGGTGGTGACGGTGCCGAACGCCACCGCGGCGAACGCCACGATCGACAACCTCGGCGTCCGCACCTTCCGCCGGGTCACGACGACGCTGGGCGTGACGTACGGGACCTCGCCCGACAAGCTCCAGGCCTTCGTCGAGGGCATCCGGGCGGCCATCGAGGAGCACCCGGCCACCCGCAAGGAGGGCATCCAGGTGCACTTCAAGGACTTCAGCGCGTCGAGCCTGGATGTGATGGTCTGGTTCTACGTCGACGTGCCTGGATGGAACGACGAGCTCGTGGCGAAGCACGAGATCTTCCTGTCGTTCATGCGGGTCGCCGAGCAGCAGGGCGTCGAGTTCGCGTTCCCGACGCAGACCGTGCATGTCGTGAAGGACTAGCTCGACTACTCGGATTCTCGGTCGCCGCCGCCTGCTGGTCGCGGGGTGACCACGAGCCGAGGGCGTCCTGGTGAGTGCGGGCCGATAGCCGACGCAGTTCTCGCCGGGTGACCGTCAGCCTCGGGCTTCTGCGCACCCAGCGACGCACAACGCGCCGGGTGACCGTCAGCCTCGGGCTTCTAGGCCTCCGCCTCGGGCTCGGTCTCGCCTTCCTCGACCGTGAAGAGCTGGGCCTCGGCGATCGCGCCGACCCGCTCGACCAGGCCGTCGTCCTCGACCGCGCCGAAGTCCTCGCTCCCGTCCTCGTCGTTGTAGAGGTAGCGGAAGATGTAGACCTCGAGCTGGGCGTCTTCGTCGAGCTCGAGCTGCCAGGTGGGAGCGAGCAGGGCGAACTGGCCCTCGCCCTCGAGCTCCACGATGCCGAGCATCGCGAACTCGACCTCGTTGCCGTCGGCGTCTTCGAGGACGATCACATCATGTTCAGTGGTGTCGGTGTCAGCCATGGGTTCTCTCGAACTCCTTCAGGAAGTCGACCAGCGCGGTGACGCTGGCCTCGGGACAGGCGTTGTAGATGCTCGCACGAAGGCCGCCCACCGAGCGATGGCCCTTCAGGCCGGAGAAGCCCGCGGACAGGGCCTGCTCGACCAGCGGCGCGGTCAGGGAGTCATCGCGCAGGCGCCAGGTGACGTTCATCTGCGAGCGGCTGTCGACGTCCGCGCAGCCCTGCCAGAAGTCCGAGCTGTCGAACAGGTCGTAGAGCGAGCTCGCCTTGCGCGCGTTCGTGGC
Source organism: Pseudomonadota bacterium (assembly GCA_024228935.1). Taxonomy (GTDB): domain Bacteria; phylum Myxococcota_A; class UBA796; order UBA796; family CAJQPC01; genus JAAESX01. The sequence goes on along the minus strand of JAAESX010000255.1, from coordinate 42,142 downwards.
GCCGACGGCGTCGAGCCCCTGGGCCTCGACCCAGGCCAGCATCCGCTCGATGACGAAGATGCCGAGCGTGTTGGGCGTGTTGAACATCGAGCCCTTCGCCGCGTGCACGCCGTAGTCGAGCATCGTCGGGGTATCCGCCGACCGAGCCCGCTCCAGCGCGCGCTCGGACAGGCAGACCAGGGTCACGCCGCTGGGGCCGAGGTTCTTCTGGGCGCCGGCGTACAGCAGGTCGAACCGCGAGCCGTCCATCGGCTTGCTGGCGACGTCGCTGCTGGCGTCACAGACGAGCAGGCCGGGCGAGCTCGGGACCGACTGGAACTGGGTCCCGCGGACGGTGTTGTTCGAGGTGTAGTGCGTGTAGACGACGTCGTCGGAGTGGGCCCAATCACGGGGGACCGAGACGTACGCGCTGTCCGCGCCCGAGTACGGCACGTTGACCGTGCCGAACCGCTTCGCTTCCTTCACGGCCTTCGCCGACCACGTGCCCGTGTCGATGTAGTCCGCCGTCCCGCCCTGGAGCAGGTTCTGGGCGAGCATCAGGAACTGCATCGAGGCGCCGCCCTGGAGGAACAGCACGGTGTGGCTCTCGGGGAGCGCCAGCACGCGGCGGACCCGCTCCATCGCCCCGTCGATGACGGCCTGGAAGACCGCGCTCCGGTGGCTGCACTCCATGAGGCCGATGCCCGAGCCGTTCAGCTCGAGCAGGTTCTCGCGGAGCTCCTCGAGGACGGGGACCGGCAGGACGGCGGGCCCTGCGGAGAAGTTGTGGATGCGCATCAGATCTCCAGGAGCTTCGCGTCGTAGATGGGATCCATCGCCTTCAGCGCCTGGGTCGCGGCCATCGGCGGGGCCGAGGCGAGCTGGATCCGAGCCAGCGCTGCCGCGCCTCCGCTGAAGATGACGTTCTCCATCTGCTGGACGTTGATGTCGTACTCGCGCAGCAGGCCGAGCACCGCGGCGAGCACCCCCACCCGGTCCACGTGGCGGACGACGAGCAGGTGCGTGGCGGCGGTGACCTTGGCCAGGTTCACGCAGTTCGGGGCCTCGCCGGTGTGGTTCCACTCGACGATGACGCGGGCGGCCTCCTCGGCCACGGCCTCCTGGGCCTGCTCGGTCGAGGCGCCCACGTGGTGGGTCCCGTACACGCCGGGGAGCGCCGCGAGAGGCGTCGTCCAGTCCCCATCGGTGGCCGGCTCGCCGCAGAAGACGTCGAGTCCGGCGCGCAGTCCTCGACCCACCGCCTCGGCCAGGGCGGCCTCGTCGACGACCTGGCCCCGGCTGGTGTTCACGAAGATCGCGCCGGGCTTCAGCGCGTCGAACACGGACTTGCCGACGAAGTTCCGGGTGGCGGGGTTCAGAGCCAGGTGCACGCTCACGACGTCGGACTGGCGAGCCAGGTCCTGCACGTGCTCGGCCCGGCGGACCCCCAGGGCGTCGGCCTTGTCGTCGGTCAGCGAGGGGCTCCACGCCACCACGTCCATCTCGAACGCCAGGCCGCGGCGGATGAGCTCGCGCCCGATGCTGCCGACGCCGATGACGCCGAGCGTCCGCCCCTTGAGCCCCCGGGCCTTGGCGTACTCCTTCTTCTTCCAGGTGCCGGCGCGCAGATCGGCGACCGCGTCCGCGACCCGGCGGTCGGCGTTGAGGATGTGGGCGAAGGCCAGCTCGGCTACTGCGACCGCGTTCATCCCCGGGCAGTTGCTGACGTAGACGCCCTTGCTCGAGGCGACGGCCAGGTCGATCGTGTTGACGCCGGCTCCGGCTCGCACGACGAGCTGCAGCGCGCTGGCGGCGGCGAAGTGCTCGGCCTGGACCTTGGTCGAGCGGACCACCAGCACGTCGGGGTCGTGCTCGGCCAGGGCGGCGACGAGCGTCTCGCCCTTGAGCGTCGGCTCGAAGAGGACCTCGATCTGGGCTTCCTGGAGCCGGGTCCGGGCGGAGTCGGACAGCTTGTCGGCGATGAGCACACGAATCATGGGCGCGCGCTAACCGAGCCTTCGCCTCCGTGTGGTGACAGCCACGAGGAGAACGGCCAGCAGGGCCGGGGGCACCGGCGCCGTCGAGCAGCCCTCGCCGGCCGGACAGGCGCCGGTCCACAGGTCCGGGATGACGTTCCGGTCCGCGTCGTCGCAGTCCCCGTCGAGGTTCGTGTAGCCGTCGCGGTCGTCGTCCACGTCCGGCCAGTCGCCGTAGCGGCCGCCGTGCACGCCGATGTCGCCTGGCGAGCCGTCCAGATCGAGCTCCCAGTCCAGCGCGTCCTTTCCGGGGCTGTCGCCGGACAAGCGCAGATCGGCGAGGCCGGGTCGCTCGGCCTGATCCGGGCGGAGAAGGAACATCGGCTCGGCGTCGAGGATGTTCGAGCTCGTGACGTGCGCGCTGGCGTCGAGGAACGTCGCGTCCGGCACGATGGAGTTCGCGAACGAGGCCGTGCAGACACCGCAGTTGACCGCCTGGAGGTGCGGCGCGGTCCAGACGAACACCGAGCCGTCCACGCGCAGATCGCTGGCCTGCAGGAAGATCGGCGCGGTCGTGGTCTCGATGTCCTCGGGGTAGCCGAGCACGCAGTTCTGGAGCGAGACCACGCTGTTGCTCGCGACCGCGACCATGTCCCCGGCGACGAACACGCTGTTGTGGGCGTCCACGCGGCCGTCGGTCACCGCGAACGAGGCCAGACCGCCGTGCAGCCGGGCGCGCCGCATCCCCAGCGTGCCGTCCAGGACCTGGACGACGTAGGCGCCGTCGGTCGAGCGCACGCTGACGTCCTCGAGCAGCACGTGGGCGCCGCCCAGGATCGTGATGACCGGGGTCTCGAGCAGGCCGTCGATCACGCCGCCGCGGCTGCCCTCCCGGTGGCTGATCACCAGGTCCTTGTCGATGACCAGGTTCGTCGCCAGGCTGCCGTCCTCGATGACGATCATCGAGCCGGGCAGGGCCTCGTCGATGACCGAGATGAGCTCGTCGCCGTTGCCCGCGGAGACCTCCATCCGCGCGTAGACGTCGTCGGTCAGCTCGGCGACCAGCCCGTCGGCGGTCTCGACCGTCAGCACGATGGCGTAGCGGCCGGGGTGCTCGGCGACGAAGGACAGCGTGGTGCCGTCGCCCTCGATCAGGTCCTGACCGGGAGGGCCGGAGATGGTCCAGTGGGCGGCCAGGTCGCTCCCCAGCGGGTCCCAGGTGCCGGCCGCCGAGACGGTCACCGTCTGGCCGGGCCAGGGGTGGTGGTCATCGATCGCCAGTCGGGTCACGAGCCCGTCGCCGCGCGGGACGAGGGGGTCGTCGTCCTCGCCGTCCGGGATGCGGTCGCCGTCGGTGTCGACGCTCGTCGGATCGGTCAGGAGCTCGAACTCCTGGATGTTGAACAGCCCGTCACCGTCGGTGTCGACGCCGGGGCCGTCGATGCCGTACAGCGCCTCCCACCGGTCGTTCATGCCGTCCTCGTCGGCGTCGGGGGGCCACGCCTCGGGGCCGCCGGTGTAGCCGATGTCCTCGAGCGAGCCGTCGACGTCGGCCTCCTGTTCGCGCTCGCTGCCCGCGTCCCACAGCTCAGAGCCCGGCCAGGGTTCCAGGATCTCGTCGCTGATGAACGGGAGAAAACCCAGGTTGTCCAAGGACTTCACGTACGCCAGGGGAGCGCCTTCGTCGACGCGCACCGAGCCGGTCACGGCCGCGGCACCCAGACCGGCGGTGTAGCCGATGAGGTCGCCATCGACGGTCAGGTTGCGCAGGCTGGCGCCATCCACGATGTGCAGGTCGCCTTCGACGAGGACCGCGCGACCACCGGCCGAGCCGGTCCACAGGTCGCCCTGGACGGCGAGCGGTCCGAGCGAGCCGGCGTCCATCCGGACCTCGCCGACGACGGCGAGGTCGGACAGCAGGCCCGCGACGTCCATGTCGACGTCGCCGACCAGGACGGTGTCGGGACCCTCGCCGACGATGGCCAGGGACTCGGTGACGTCGCCGACGTGCTCGCCCGACGCCAGCAGCAACCGGTGCCAGGGCTCGGCCTGGGCCAGCGCGGTCTCCAGGTCCGCCACGTCTCCGGGCACGGCGACCTCCTGCTCGACGAGGACGGTCCAGGTGCCGCTGAGCACGCCGTCTCCACAGGTCGCTGACCAGGTGATGTCCTCCTGGCCTGGAGCCGAGGTGTCGACGCTGCGGGCCACGCCAGCCGTTCCGTCGTCCCACTCCACCTCGCAGGCCGCGAGCTCGGAGAGCACCAGGGTGACGGGGTCGTCGACCGAGGCGCGGCGGGCGGGCGTGACGGTCGCCGGGAGCCGGTCGGTGGGGTCCGCGGGGTCCTCGCCGACCTGGAGCTCCTGGGGATCGGGCACACCGTCGCCGTCGCTGTCGGCCATGTCGTCCGAGGTCCCCAGCACCCACTCGCTCACCGCGATCAGGCCGTCGGCGTCGGCATCGGCGTAGGGATCGGCCAGCCCATGGTCGTACTTGTTGCCGAAGCGGCCGCCGGTCATCCCGATGTCGAGCGGGGTCCCGTCCGGGTCGGTCTTGCGCCAGTCGCCCCCGTCCCATGCGTCGCTGGTCACGAGCGGCACCAGGTCGGCGTCCAGCCCGTCGCTGTCCTCGTACCGGCGCAGGATCCCGCAGTCCTGCACGTTCTGCGCGTCCTGCGCGTCGTGGAACACCACGAAGTCCAGCCGCGCTGTGGCCGAGCCGTCGCAGTCGAAGCTGGTGTCCAGGGCGTGGAAGTAGAGGTGGCTCCCCTCGAGCGTCGTGCCGTTCGTGTAGAGCCCGCGCCCGCCGGACAGGCTCAGGTTCGCGAGCAGCGCGTCGCCGCCCGTCAGCTCCACGCCCATGTCCGTGTCGATGGCCAGCCCTTCCAGGCGCACGCTCGAGTTCGAGGCGAAGACGGCGCGGCCCGTGTCCGTCTCGAACCGGCCGTGGCCGACGTGGACGAAGGAGTCGAGCGCCAGGAGCCCGATGGCCCCTTCGATGAGGACGTCCCAGGCGATTAGAGCCCCGCGGACGTCGAGCGCGGTCCCTTCCGGGTACCGCACGGTGACGGACGACAGCTCGAGCAGGTCCCGCACCTGGAGCGTGTCGCCCTCGATGGTCAGGTCCAACAGCCGCAGGTCGCTCGTGGAGTCCAGGCGCCCGCCGAGGGTGATGACCGTCTCGTCGCGCCCGACGCCCTGGATCGTCAGGGGGGAGGTCAGGCTGTGCGCGCTCGAGATCTCGTGCTCGCCCGCTCCCAGGAGCAGGGTCGTGCCGTGCGGCAGGAAGTCGATGACCTCGTCCAGCGTCGGGTAGTCCTCGGGCACGCGGATGGTGCTGCCCTCGAAGACCCGGACCGTGGCGGACGCCGTCGAGGTGTTCGTGCCGTCGTCGACCGTGACCTCGAAGATCCAGTTGCCGGCCACATCGGGGGTGACGAGGCCGAACGAGCCGTCCGGGATGGAGACCGTCGCGCTGCCGGCGGGCTGGTCCGTGACGCGCCAGGTGGTGGTCAGCGCCTGGCCCACCGGGTCCGAGCTCGTCGAGGCGTTCAGGACCACGAGCTGTCCGACGAGCCCGGTCTCCGGCGCAGCGAGTCGGGCGGTCGGGAGCTGGTCGGCGGCGTCGAGCGGGTCGAAGCCGCCCTGGAGCTCGTCCAGGTCGTCGATGCCATCTCCGTCGGTGTCGGCGTCCCACAGGTCAGTGCCGTAGAGGTACTCGCCCAGGTTGTCGAGGCCGTCCCCGTCCTCGTCGTCCACCCCGTCGTCCAGCGCGTCGCTGAGCCCCTGGGCGAGCTCCCACGTGTCCGGCAGGCCGTCGGCGTCGCTGTCGGTGTCCGAGCCCCATTCGCCGCCCAGCGCGCCGAGATCGCAGTCGGTGCCGTCCTGATCGGTGCAGCCGCTGATGAAGTCCAGCGCCGGGCTGTCCTCGTCGAGCTCGAAGCTGTCGTCCCAGACGTCGTCGTCGGTCCAGTCGAGCAGGGGGTCGAAGCCCCACAGAAGGCCCGAGGCGCTCACGCAGCTGGGGAGCGTCCCGGACACGTCGCCGAAGAGCGCGTCCGTCAGCTGGATCGTGCCGCTGGTGCACGACAGGATCGGGATGCCGTCCGTGCCGATGACGCCGTCGATCTCGACCGTGCCGTAGCGGGTGTTGATGTGCGTCGTGTTGCCCACGAACGTGGCCTGGTCGACGGTCGCGCTGTTGTTGTACAGGTACAGCCCGTACGTGGTGGAGCCGCCGACGATGACCGACTCGACCGTCCAGGCATCGCCCTGGTAGGCGTACAGGCCGTAGATGGCGTCGAAGGCCCGGACGTCCCGCAGGTGGACCGGCCCGGCGCGGTTGCCGTAGACCCCGCTGTTGGACGCGGTCACGCTGATGCCCTCGAGCCGCAGCGGATCGGCGCTCGAGGTGTAGACGCCCCAGTAGTCCGCGGTCTCGATCCAGACGTCCTCGGCGGCGGCCAGTCCGACGATGGGGACGGCGGTGCCCGTGATCTGGACGGTCTCGTACGTGCCGGCTCGAACGACGATGTGATCGCCGGGGATCGCGACATCGATCGCGTCCTGGATCTCCAGGTGATCCCCTGCGTCCGACGCGTCGACGACGAGCCGATCGGCATGACTCGCGGTGACGAAGAACAGGCCGAGCATCAACCAACCCTACCTGTGATCCGAGGAGACCGACATCCAGGGGAGACAGTCCGTCATGAACCACATTCTCATCGTCGACGACGACCCGATCATCTGCCGAAGCCTGCGCCGCGTCCTCGTGAGCGAAGGGCTGCGTGTGGTGACGGCGTCGGATGGCCACGAGGCGCTGCGGCGATTGCAGGAGCACGCCTTCGACGTGGCGGTCGTGGACTACGACATGCCGGGCCTCGACGGCCTGCGCGTGCTCAGTCAGATCCGCGAGGCCCAGCCGGGCTGCATCCGCATGCTGATGACCGGCAGCACCGACTTCCCGATGATCGTCGAGGCGGTGAACCGCGGCGAGGTCCTGCGTGTGGTCGAGAAGCCGTTCGCGGCCCGCGACTTCCTGCGACATCTGGGCGAGGCCTACGCCTCGGTCCGTCGCATGGCCTCGGTCCGACAGGCCCAGCAGAAGGCGGTCGAGGAGAGCGAGCGCAGCATGCTCGAGGCGTGCCTGCGCGAGGGCTTCATCCGCATGGCCCTGCAGCCCATCATCAACGCTGACGACGGCTCGATCTTCGCGTACGAGGCGCTCCTGCGCTCGAGCCACTGCATCCTGGACGGCCCCATGCCGGTGCTCCGGGTCGCCGATCGGCACGACATGATGCATGAGCTCGGCGCCGAGGTCTGCCGACGGGCCGGTGAGATCCTGGACGTCCTGCACCCCGAGGTGCACCTGTTCATCAACCTCGCCCCGACCCAGCTCGGCGACATGGACACGCTGATGTCCGGCCTCGCCCCGGTGCTCCCGCACTCGGAGCGCTGCGCCATCGAGATCACCGAGCGCAGCCGGCTCCAGGGCATCGGCGGCTGGGAGAAGTCCGTCGAGGAGCTCCAGGCACACGGCTTCGCCATCGCGGTCGACGACCTGGGTGCCGGGTACAACTCGCTCTCGGTGCTGGCCGACCTGCAGCCGACGTACATCAAGATCGACATGTCGATCGTGCGGAACTGCGACAAGGAACCGCGCAAGCAGCGGCTGGTCGACCTGCTCGTGAAGTTCGGGGACGCCACCGGCGCCCGCGTGCTCGGCGAGGGTGTCGAGACCGCGGCCGAGGCCCAGACCCTTCGCGAGTGCGGCATCCATCTGCTGCAGGGCTACCACCTGGGTCGGCCCGAGATCTTCGATCCCAGCCTGCACCTGCGGAAGGCCAGCTGACGTAGCCTGGGCTCCATGGAGCCCGGGACGGTCATCGAGCTCTCCGCAGGGGGAACGCATTCCTTGGAGCGCGCATCGGGTGCGTTCCTGGACCGTGACGTCGCCTCGGTGCGGATCGCGGGTCGTGTCGTCGAGGTCGTCGAGGGTCCCGCGTGGCTGCCGACACGGGGCGGGCTCATGGAGCCGGGGATGCACCTGGACCGGATCCCGAACCCCCAGTTCAAGCCGTTTCGTGGTGGCCAGGTGGTCGCGGAGACGGACATCCGATTGCGGGCGTTGCCCCTACGGGACCGTGTGGCTCGGCATCGAGCGCGCCTCGTCCAGCTGCGACAGGACGTCGCGCGCAACATCGAGTCGCTCCAGGACTTTCTCGATCCGGAGACAGGAGGCATTCCGCGAGCGGACTACGCGGGGACGACGTGGATCTGGTGCTCGTGCAGATTCCGGCACCGGACGAGCTCGTCGCGGGGGCAATCGCCGAGGGGCTGCATCCTCTCGGGCACGACGCGCTGCTCTGCGTCTCGGGCTGGCACGACTTCGGCGCCCTGGGTCGCTCGACCTCGTACGACGAGCTGACCCACTTCCTGCCGTGTCGCGAGGGCGTCCTCTTCTGTGACGAGCTCGTCCTGAGCAGCGCGGCGGGGGTGCTCGTCGGGCGCGAGCTGTTCGGGTTCCCGAAGGGTTCGGCGCCTCGAGGCTGGGTCAGCGAGCGGCCTGGACGGTCCGAGACCATCGCGTCGTCGCCGTGACCACGTGGGACAGGGAGAACCCCCAGGAGCTGGACATCACCGGCGTGCAGGTCGCCGCAGCGTTGCTGGGACTCGGCGACGCGCCGAATGTCGCCGAGGCGCTGGCCGAGCGGCTCCCCATGAGCACCATCTACCGCTGGCTGGACCCGTCGGTGCCCATCCATCTGCGGTTCCCGGGAGGGGGGGCGCGCGGAGATGATCGCCGAGGGGGCGCGCGCGTCCCGAGCCCTCCAGGGGGTCCGCCACGACGGAAGGGACGCGGCTGCGGGTTGGCGGCTGCGGGTGGATCTCCGTCTGGTCACATCCGAGCGGTCCGAGGCGCTGCCTCCGGCTCGCGTGGAGAGGGCGCCCGTCCATGTCTCGCCGATGGTCGAAGACCAGGGCGGGGTGCGCACCCTTCGCGCGGTCGAAGGGGACGTCGTGGATGCTCCTTTCCACGGACCGGACCGCTTCGCCATCTTCCACGTGCCGGCGAGGCGGGAGCTCGGCTCCTGGATGATGGGCCCCGATGGCGAGCTCACCCAGCGGCGTGTGCGTCTGACCCCGGCTGTCGAAGAGCGGCCGTTCCGCGGACGCTCGCTACAGTTCCCCGTGATCCAGGCACTGCCGCATCGCGTCCTGGGGGTGGACACGTCGTCGGGGGGCGACGTCTACTGGATGGACGGCGAGAGCGGGCCGGGTGGCACGGAGTGAAGATCAGCAGGGAGGGGTGATGTTCGAGCAACTGGGGCTCAACTGGCGGATGTTGGGTGCGGGCGGCGGGCCGCTCGTGCGGAAGGCGGAGACGGCCGTTGCGCTCTCCGAGAAGGTGTTGTTGGAGGTCGAGGAGGGCACCCGGAAGGTCCTGCGTGTGCACGAAGGGCCGTGTTGGCTGGCGGGCTACCGCGAGATCGAGAGCGAGGGGCGCATCGAGCGGACGTCCGCCCACTACCTGGCTCACACGCCGTCGCGCGTGGCCGAGGTCGACGTCGCCGGCGCCGGTCGCGCTGTCCAGGAGGCCCTCGTGCGCGGGCTGCGCCGCCAGGTGTCCCGCGAGATCGAGCCGTTCCAGGACTTCCTCGACGCCGAGACCGGGATCATCCCGCTGCACGACTACGCCGCGACCGACGTCGAGCTCGTGATCCTCGTGGTGAACGCGGACTGCGACCTGGTCGACGCCGCCGAGGCTGCCGGTCACGAGCAGCGTGGAAAGCACGCGCTGCTGGTGTTCTCCCGCTTCGACGGGTTCGGAGGAGGCGGGCGCCGAACCAGCTACGACGAGCTCTCCCGGTTCCTGCCGGTCAAGTTCGCGTCGTTGTTCTCGGACCGGTTCGTGCCCGACAGCGCGCCAGCCGTCCTGATCGGCGTCGAGGCGTTCGACTTCCCCAAGGTGCTCGGGGAGACCTCGCTGGGCCGTCAGGTCGCGTGGTCCAAGGTGCCCGGGCAGGACGTGGTGGTCGCGACGTGGAGCGAAGGGGAGGACATCCAGAGCGATGTCTTCGCGGCCGAGCTGATCGGCGCCGTAATGACCGACGAGCACAGCTGGGGCGACTTGTTCTTTGACGGCGCCGCCGCCGGTCCCGAGCCTGATGGCGGTCACGTCCCATCGGGGGCGTATGCAGCTCGGGATCCTGCGGCCGAACGCCTTGGACGCTGACCACCAGCCGAACCACGTCGCGGCGGGGCCCGTGGGCATCCCCCCGATCAGTCTGGGAGCACAGGTCTTCCTGGCCGAGGTCGACTAGGGGTACTTCTGCTCGTCCAGCGGCACGTACCAGGTCTCCAGCTCCTGGATGATGGTGAACGTGTTGGTCTTCACGTCCCGGAACCGGCTGTGGATGCCGGCGACGTCGTCCTGCCAGACCAGGAACGTGGCAGGCTGGGCCGCGTAGACCCGCAGCGACGCCTCCTGCACCTTGGCCTGGGCCTCGGCGAGGTCGGTCGTGCTCATCGCCTCGTCCAGCAGCCGGTCGACGTCGGGGTCGCTGAACTGCATCCAGTTGTACTGCCCGGTCGAGTGCCACTGGATCGTCGGGTCGACCTTGGGGTTGTTGCCGAAGCCCCACAGGATGGCCTGGAACTCGTGGTTCCTGGCGGTGGTGGAGAACAGGTTCGGCTCGAGCGCCTGGATCTGCAGGTCGACGCCGACCTCGCGCAGCATCGCCTGCACGCGGATGGCGATCTTCTCGCTCTTGGGCACGCTGTTCTGGATCATCAGGTCCACCCGCATGGGCTTCCCGTCCTTGTCGCGGATGCCGTCGCCATCGGCGTCCACCCAGCCGGCCTCGGTCAAGAGCGAGCGCGCCATCTCCTGGTCGAACGCCAGCGCGTGGAGCTCCTTGTACCAGCCGCCTGTGTCGGGTCCGACGGTGCCCGTGCAGCGGCTCGCGTAGACCTCGCCCTCGACGGTGTAGATGTCCGCGATCAGCTTGTCGACGTCGATGGCGTGCGTCATCGCGGTCCGGACACGGATGTCCTCGAAGACCGGGTCGCCGTTGTTCCAGCCGATGTACTCCATGCCGCTGGCGCGGGTCACCAGCAGGTCGAGCTCGGGGTGCTCGGCCTCGAGCGCGGGGATGTCGGCCAGCTGGACGGTCATCAGCAGGTCGACCGAGCCGTTCTCGAACTCGATGAGCTGGGTGGCGTACTCGGGGATGATCTTGGTGATGACGCGGTCGAGGCGGGCCTTCGGGCGAGCCGTCACCAGCTCGTTCGGCTCGAGGACGAGCTTGGCCTCCTTCTCCCAGGCGGTGACCTTCCACGGCCCGGTGCTCATCGGCATCCGGCTGTACTCGTGGCCTCGGATCGAGGCCCGGTCGGCGTCCTCGAGGACGTGCTTCGGGAGCAGCCCGTGGCGGACCTCGTCCAGGAGGAAGGGCTTCAGGCCCGCCTGCTTGAACGTGAACACGACGGTGTGGTCGTCGGGGGCCTCGATGTTCGCGATCTTCTTGTGGGCGGCGTGCCAGTTGCTGGCGACCTCGGGGTCGAGGATCAGCTCGAACGTGAAGAGCGCATCGGCGCTGGTGACGGGCGTTCCGTCGCTCCAGACCACGTCCTGCAGCATGTGGAACGTGAGCTGCGTGCCGTCCTTGGACCACTCCCAGGACTCGGCCAGCGAGGGCACGTGCAGCAGGCCGTTCTCGTCGGTCCGGCGCTCGATCAGGCCCAGCTGCGTGGCCCCGATGTAGTACCCGGAGAGCTGGTAGGGAGCGACGACCGGGTTCAGGTTCCCGGGGTCGAACGGGGCTGTCATCACCAGCGTGTCGCCGTCGACGGGACCCGTCGAAGCGGGCGCGTCGGCCGGCCCGGTCGTGGGGGCGTCGGGGGTCGGGTCGGACGAACAGGCGAGCAGGAGTGTCAGCACGGTTGGCCTCCAGGGCGCAGCATGGGATAGGTCGCGCCATGCGCGTCGTCCACGGCTCGAAGACCTACCTCGCCGAGAGCGCAGACGACGACGTCCGGCCGGTCGCGACCATCGGCAACTTCGACGGGGTCCACCTGGGCCATCGGGTGCTGCTGGACCGGCTGATCGAGCGGGCCGGGGAGCTCGAAGCGCCCGCTCTCGTCTACACCTTCGACCCGCCGCCGCGGAAGGTCCTGCAGCCCGAGACCTGCCCGCCTCGCGTGCACACCCTGGCCGAGAACCTGCGTCTGCTCGAGGCCGCCGGGGTCGACATCGTCGTCGTCGAGGCGTTTTCGCGCGAGTTCGGCAGCCACCCGCCCGAGTGGTTCGCCAGCGAGATCCTGGGTCGGCTCGATCCCCAGGCGATGGTCGTCGGCTACGATTTCCGGTACGGCCGAGGCCGCCGGGGCAACATCGACACCCTGAGGGAGCACCGGCCCGGGCTGCCCGTCGAGGCCGTCGAAGCCCGCGAGCTCGGCGACGGCACCACGGTCTCCAGCTCCCGGATCCGCGAGGCCGTGGCCAGCGGCGACATGGTCCGCGCGGCCAGCCTGCTCGGGCGTCCGTTCCACCTGGTCGGCGTCGTGGAGCAGGGGGACCAGCGCGGTCGGCTGCTGGGCTTCCCGACCGCGAACCTGACGCGGACGAGCGAGCTCCTGCCAGCCCCCGGCGTCTACGCCGTTCGGACCGGGGACGACCGACCCGCCGTGGTCAACATCGGCATCCGGCCGACCTTCGACACCCGGCGGATGACGATCGAGGCCCACCTGCTGGACTTCTCGGGCGACCTCTACGGGACCGAGCTGTCGCTGCACTTCATCGCCCGGCTGCGCGGCGAGGTGCGGTTCGGGGGCCCGGACGCGCTGAAGGCCCAGATCGCCCAGGACATCACCGCGGCTCGCGAGATCCTGTGACCGGGGGCATCTCCGGCCGCACACGCATCTTCGGGCTGGTCGGCCACCCGGTCCGACACAGCCTGTCCCCGGCGATGCACACGGCGCTGTTCCAGCGGCTGGGGCTGGACGCGGTCTACGTGGCGTTCGACGTCGATCCGCGCCGCGCGGACCAGGTCGCTGACGCTATCCGAACGCTCGATCTGGTCGGCGTGAACCTGACGGTGCCCTTCAAGGAGCGCGTGCTGCCGCACCTGGACCACGTGACCCTTGCGGCTCGGGAGGCGGGCGCGGTGAACGTCGTCATCCAGGTCGACGGGCACCTGTCCGGGTACAACACCGATGGCGCCGGGCTGCTGGCGGCGCTGGTCGAGGAGCACGACTGGACGCCCGCCGGCATGCGGTGCGCGGTGCTCGGGGCCGGGGGAGCTGGACGCGCGGTGGCCGCCTCGCTGGCCGCCAACGGGGCCGCGCAGGTGACGCTGCACAACCGCACGGTGGCTCGGGCCGAGGCCGCGATCGAGCAGATCGGAGCGCCGGTCTTGGGGGCTGCGGGGCTCGCGGATCTGGGTGAGGTGGACCTGGTCGTGAACTGCCTCGGTGGGGGCGCCGAGGCCGCCGTCGAGGCGCTCGCCATCGACCAGCTGCCCGACACCGCGGTCTGGGTCGACGCCAACTATTGGATGAAGAACCCACCGCGGCTCGACGCGTGCGCCGCCCGCGGCCTGCGCACCTCGACCGGGCTGGGAATGCTCGTGCACCAAGGGGCGCTGTCCTTCGAACTGTTCACGGGTCATCCGGTCGATGCGGCCGAGCTACGCGAGATCGTCGAGTCGAAGGAGTAGACTCCCCGCCGTGCCGTTTCCGCCAGTCATCTCCGTTGTCCTGATGCTGCTGTTCGCGGCCTCGGTGTTCTTCGTGATCATGAGCGCGTGGCCGGTCGGCGAGAACGAGGAGGTCAACGCCCGCCTCGGTCTGGCTGGGGTCGAGACCGAGTCGCTGTCGCCGATGGTGCAGCTCTTGCGCCCGCTCCTGGTGATGATGACCCCGCTCGTCGGCTGGATCAACGCCAAGCGGTACCGGGCCTGGATCGAACAGAAGTTCGTGAACGCCGGTATGACCGAGGCGATGACGACGAACGAGTTCTTTGCCTACAAGATCGTGATGGCGTTCGCCTTCTGGGGGCTGTTCGTCGTGCTCTTCGCCCGCATCATCGTGGGCTGGGAGGAGCCGATCCTCGCGGACCTGGCGATCGTGGTGATCGGCAGCTTCTTCCCGGACATCTGGCTCACGGGCCTGGTCAAGGAAAGGCAGGACCGGATCCGCCGGACGCTCCCCTACGTGCTCGATCTGTTGACGCTCAGCGTCGAGGCCGGGCTCGACTTCGTCGCCGGCATCCACAAGGTCTGCGAGAAGTCCAAGGCCGGGCCGCTGGTCGACGAGCTGTCGTTCTTCCTCGGCGAGCTGCAGGTCGGCGCCACCCGCCAGCAGGCCCTGCGCAACCTGGCGATCCGCATCGACATGCGCGAGGTCCGCAGCTTCTCGGCGATGCTCATCCAGGCCGATGTCCTGGGCGCGAGCGTCGGCCCGGTCCTGCGCGCCCAGTCGGACCTGTTGCGCACCCAGCGCTTCCAGGAGGCCGAGCGCCAGGGCGCGTATGCGAGCCAGAAGATCCTGTTCCCGCTGATCCTCTGCATCATGCCGGCGGTCTTCGTCATCATCTTCGGCCCCATCGCGTTGAACTTCATCTACGGGGACCAGACGATCGGTCTGTGAAGCGCGTGACTGTCCACAACCGCACACGAGACGTCGTGCTGGCCGACGCGGCCCTGCACGCCACCGGCTTCTTCGAGCGCATGCAGGGGCTGCTGGGCCGCGAGGTCGGCCCCGGCATGGTCATCGAGCCGTGCAACAGCGTGCACACGCTCTTCATGTCGGATGAGCTCGACCTGGTGTTCGCCTCGGGTGAGCACGAGGTGCTGCGCTGCGTCGAAGCCCTGGTGCCCTGGCGGTTCTCGCCCATCGTGTCGGGCGCGCGCTATGTGGTGGAGCTTCCTGCCGGCGTCATCGCCTCGACCGGCACGGCGGCGGGACACCGCCTGGAGCTCGCATGATCGAGAAGCGGCTCGTCATCCTCGATGGCCCCGGGAAGGGGTCGCGGTACCCCCTCGAGCCGGGCACGTACGTCGCGGGACGCGAGCCGGAGTGCGGCGTCTACATGCCCTCGCGCCGGGTGAGCCGGAAGCACGCTCGGTTCATCGTCGAGCCGGACCGGTGCGTCGTCCAGGACATGGGCAGCGCCAACGGCATGCTCGTCAACGGGCACAAGATGGACGCCTGCGAGCTGGTCGATGGGACCCGCGTCCAGCTCGGCGACGTCCTGATCGTCTACCAGTGCCGCGACATGCCTGCGCAGCCCGAGCCGCTCGCCCCCTCGCCGACACCCGGCGTCGCGGGTGGCAAGACGATGGGCTTCGAGATGGCGGACCTGCAGGAGCCGGCCGAGGAGGCCCCGTTCGGCGGTCCCTCACCCTTCGGCGGTGGCGCCTTCGGAGCGCCCGAAGTCGAGCCGGCCCCGTTCGGAGGAGGAGGAGGAGGCGGCTTCGGCCAGCCCGTGGACGAGCCCGGCCCCGAGCCCACCGGGCCCGCACCCGCGGGTCCCTCGCCGGGTCCGTCACCGGCCGGCGAAGCGACCTCGCCCGCGATCCACCAGGGTCCGCCTCCTCCGTCCGAGCCCGCTGCGGCTCGCCCGGCCCCCCTCCCCGGAGGCCTGACCATCCCCGAGAGCGTCCCGTGGCTCGCTCGTCTGGGCGCCCTGCTGCTCGTCGCCGCTCTGGTGCTGTTCTGCGGCCCCATCGGCGGGTTCGCCTGGATGGGCTGGGGCGCGGACGAGACCGTCGAGGACATGGCGCTCCAGCAGGGAGTGCTGCTGGCCCAGGGACTCGGCCATCGGAACGCGCACGCCATCGGCAGCCGCCAGCACCTGGCGCTGGACGCCGAGTTCGTGCTCGACGAGCCCGGCGTGAAGCAGGCGCTGCTCCTCGACACCCAGGGTGACGTGGTCGCGCCGGCCAACAAGGTCAACACCTCGCTTCGGAACGACGAGCTGTTCGAGCGCGCCGAGTCCGAGCGGGCCCCTGTCTACGACCCCGAGGACGGCTACTTCCGGATCATCGTGCCCGTCCGCGGCGAGGTGACCAGCGGCGCGCCCAAGACTCACGTCGGGTACGCGGTGCTGACCTACGACGCGACGACCATCGCGCACCAGCAGGCCCGGTTCTCCCTGCGCGTGCTCGCCTCGATCCTGTGGATGCTCGTCGCCCTGGCCGTGGTGTTCGGCGGGGTCTGGCTCATCGCTGCTCGCCCGCTCGCGGTGCTGGCCGATGAGACCGAGCTGGCGATGAAGAACGGCGGCAAGGTCGTCCCTCCGGCGGGCTGGCCCGAGGCTCGCATGCTCGTGCACACCATCAACCGGGCGCTGTCCCGGGCGAAGGGCGAGGTCGTCGACGACCACTTCGGCACGCTGTTCGCGGCCTGCACGTTCCCCGTGTACGTGCTGGATCGGAACTGCCAGGTGGTCGCCACGAACGACTGGGGAGCCCATCTGGCTGGCCGTCCCCAGGAGCAGGTCATCGGCCAGCGGGTCGCCGGGCTGTTCGCAGACGCGGGCGCCTCGGATAGGATCGCCGCCATGATCCAGGGCGTCGAGAGCAAGCAGGCGCCGGTGTTGGCCGATCGGTTCGTCCTGGGTGGGGCGGAGCGTGGCGTGACGCTGGCCGCCGACGCGAAGGTCGAGCACATGGTCCTGGTGGTGCAGGCATGAGCGTCCCGATGCTGATCGGCACCGCCGGGCACTTCACCGGGCACAGCTTCGAGGTGACCCAGGCCGGCCTGCGCATCGGGCGCGACCCGGGCAACGAGCTGTACCTGCCGGACAACGACGTCAGTCGCTTCCACGCCCGCGTGGTGCTGCACAACGGCGCCGTCTGGGTCCAGGACGCTGGCAGCCGCAACGGCGTGTTCGTGAACGACAGCCGCATCCCCGAGCACAAGACGCTCGGCGTGGGCGACGAGCTGGCCGTCGGCAAGCACCGCTTCACCGTCGAGATGCAGGACGCGGACAACGAGCACTCGGTCAGCGTGAACCTCGAAGGCATCGCCGAGCCCAAGAAGAAGGGCGGCTGGAAGATCTGGCCGTTCGCTGTCGCGCTCGGGATCGTCGTCGTGTTCGTGGCCATCATCGCGCTCGCTGGCAACAGCGGGGGCGAGCCGACCGGCGAGGCCGAGGCCGACGCGCCGAAGTACGGACTGGCTGCGGCGATGAAGAAGGGCGACGAGCAGCCCGCTGATGGACCGAACCTCGAAGAGGCCCTTGCCGTCGCGAGCGGGAGTCCCCTGACGAAGCAGGACGAGTGGCCCGACCCGCCCGAGGGCGCGACCGCCGCCGAACTCGTGGAGATGGGCCACAAGCACTACAACGCGGGCCGCCTGCCCCAGGCCGTCGAGCAGTACCAGATGGGCCTCAAGCTCGACAAGGACTGCGAGATCTGCGCCATCCGCATCGAGCGGCTGACCATCGAGATCGACGAGAAGATCGCCGAGAACTTCGACGCGGGCATGCGGTACTTCGACGCGCTGCAGTACCAGCAGGCGGTGAACGCCTGGGAGACGGTGTTGCTCCTGGAGCCGGACGAGACGTCTGCGATCCACCAGCAGACCCGCGAGTACCTGGACGAGGCCAAGGCGAAGATCGCTCGTCAGTACTGAGGAGGTCCCGTGGATGTCGCCCATGCCCGCGCGCTCGCGTTTGTCGAGGCGGGTGACCTCGAGAGCGCCGATCCCTGGTTCCTGAACGCGCTGGCCCGTCACCCGGGCGACGTCCGGATCCTGACGGACTTCGCCCACGCCATGGCGTCCGCCCAGGACGCCGAACAGCTGATCTGGCTCGAGGGCTTCCTGCACGAGCGGATCGCCCATGTCGAGGCGCCGGACGTCCCGCGCGTCCTGGCCCTTGTGGCGGAGATCCGCGAGGCACGGGCTGCCATTCCGTCGCCGCCGCCCGCCGAGCCCGAGCCTGAGCCCGACCCGTTCGAGCTGGTCGAGGCCCAGGTCGACGCGCTGTTGGAGCGCACCGAACAGGCCCCCGTTCGCGCCCGCGGTCACCTGCTCCAGGCGGCGGATGGCCTGGTCCGCCAGCTCGTGCTGCTCGATCCCGAGCGAGCACTGCGTGCACTGGACGCAGTCGAGGCCTCGGCCGAGCGGGCTGCCCTGGCCCAGACCGAGGCGCGCTCCCAGGCAGCATGGGACGAGTTTCGGGCTGCCCACAAGCTGCCGAAGTGGAAGCCGTCGTCCCCCGGGCGAGGTCGCAAGGGGCGGTGTCAGGCGCGGCTGACCCAGGTGCACGGGGTGCGGAACGCGCTGCTCGGACTCCAGCTCGTCGGCCAGCCGCGCGAGGAAGCCACGGCGATGCTCGCCGAGCTCGACGCCCAGCTGAAGATCGCTTCGAGCGCCCAGCAGCGGCAGCTCGAGGCGTGGGCTCTGAAGCGCATCCAGAAGGCCCTCGACGAAGGCAAGGAAGCCATGGGCGTCATCGACGACGAGGAGGCCATCGGCAAGGCGCTGTACGAGACGCTCGCCACGGTCGAGCCGGCGTGGCTGGGCCAGGCCGCGAATCGGGCCTGGAGCGAGGTCTTCGAGCTGCTGTTCGCGAAGCTCAAGAAGGTGCGCTCGGGCGAGGACTTCGACGATCCGCAGCGCAAGCTCTACGCCTTGAAGCGGATGAGCGCGGCGAAGCGCAAGGAACCGACGGAGTTCTGATGCGCGCCCAGACCGCTCGCCGCTTCCTGACCCGCCCCGGCAGTCATGTCGCGATGGCGACCGCGTCGGCGACGAGCCTGGTGGGCACGCTGTCCGATGTGCACACGCTGGTCCCGCGGCTGCATGCGGGGACCTCGGCGGACCCCTTCACCAGCGTCAGCAAGGGCGTCCTGGGCGAGGTCATGGCGGACGCGCTCGTCCACCGTGGGGTCCTTGGGGGCTCGGGCTGGACGCCGCTGGCCACCGCGGGGGCGAACCACGGCATCGACGGGCTGTACGTGCGGGTCGGTCGCGACGGGCGCGTGCTCGGGGTGATGGTCGCCGAGTCCAAGACCTACACCTCGACCCTGAACAGCTCGCAGGGCGGGCAGATGGGGCCGGCCTGGCTGGAGCGCTGGCTGCACGAGACGGCCGACCTCTACTCGGTCGGACCGCTGGAGCGGGGTGGGGTCGCGCCGGCGCACGCCCTGGAGGTCCCGCTGGGGGACGGCTCGGCGAGGGTCTGGCAGGAGGGTGGGGTCTGGAAGACCGATGGGAACACGGTCAAGGTCGGTCGGGCCTGCGCTCGGATCTCCCGCACGCTCGAGGCCGCCGCCGAGCGCCTCATCCGCTACCGGGCGCGCATCTTCCGGTACACGACGTCCGGCGATCAGCACGTCCTGACCGTTCGGGACGTGGACCCGAGCACGGGCGTGAAGGGGGCCAAGGTCCTGATCGTCTCGGGCCGGTTCGAGGACCTGAGTCCGTTTCAGCAGAAGCTGTTGCGCCAGGCGTTCCGTGCCTACTTCGAGGCGCTCGGGCAGTCGGACGCCAACATCGAGGGCCTGGTCGAGCGGGCCTGTCACGACCCGGGGTTCGCGCAGAACTTCCAGGTGAAGGCGCGCTGGTGGATGCTCGGGCTGACCGCGGCGAACCTGGCTCGCTCGGCCTTTGCCGGGGTGTTCGCGGGGGCGGTCGAGCTGGGCCTCCAGGCGCTCGGCGGCCAGCGGATCGAGTGGCAGCGGGTCGTCGGGGTCGCCGCCCTGACCTTCGGCGCCTCGATGGCTGGGCTCGTCGGTGGGGCGCATGTGACCTCGCTCGTCCAGGGGCGCGTGGTGCAGAGGCTGTTCGCTCGGACCGCGCTCGGCGTCCTGCGGCAGGGGCGGGTGGCCGCCGTGCTCGGGTCGTCGTCGGCGGCGGGGGTCGCCGCGCTCCTGTACGCCTATGGCGGGGCCCTGTTCGGCCTGCACAGTTGGGGTCAGGCGCACCGACTCGCGGCGATCGGCGTCACGGGCGCCGCAGCGGGGGGTGTGGTCACCCCGGCGGCGTTCCTGGCGGCCCAGTCGTTCGGCACGGCGTCCACGGGCACCGCGATCGGCTCGCTGTTCGGTGCCGCGAAGACCAGCGCCACGCTGGCCTGGATCGGCGGTGGCGTGGGCGGTGGCGTCGCGGCTGGCTCGGCGGTGTTGACCGGCGGCGCGTTCCTGGTGGTACTCGCTGCGGGCGCGGCGGTCCGCCGGACGTTCTCGGTCCTCGATGAGCGCGAGCGGCTGGCCCTGGTCGAGGGTCGGATCCTGCTCGCCACACGCCGGCTCGCCTGAGATCCCCTCGGCGGGCTATCATCCGGTGCTTCGCAGGGAGGTGCCGGTGCGCCAGAGCGCTGGACTGATCGTCGTTCGAGCGGGCTTTCCCGACCGTCGTGTGCCGTTGGCGGCCGGCGTCGCGCGTCTCGGCCGAGCCGAGGACAACGAGATCTGCCTGGCCGATGTGGGCGTCTCCCGCCGTCACGCGCGCATCCTCGTCGACGACCACGGCGTGACGTTCGAGGACCTGGGCAGCGGAAACGGCTCCTGGTTCCAGGGCCGCAAGCTCACGACGCACATGGTCGCGCACGGCGACGAGGTGAACATCGAGCCGTTCACGCTGCGGTTCGAGCTGTACGAGGAAGACTCCGACGACACCCGGCTCCTGGCCGACGCTCCCGGCATGTTCACCGACGAGCCGGTCGCCGCCCACCTCGAGCTGGTCAACCCGGTCGCCGGCTTGCGCAACAGCTACGGCATCGGAGCCCAGGGCCTGACGCTCGGACGGTCCGAGCAGCGCGACATCATCATCCCGGACCCGGCCGCGAGCCGCCTGCACTGCGAGATCGTCAAGGTCGGCGGGGAGTACTGGGCCAAGGACACCGGCGCCGCCAACGGGCTGTTCGTGAACGAGCAGCGCATCCGCGAGCGCCATCTGCGCGACGGCGACGTCATTCGCATCGGGGCCACCGAGTTCCGGTTCACGTGCGTCGGCGAGGATCGCGGCACCGACGTGCTCGAGACGGCCGAGCCCGAGCACACCGAGGCCTTCGCGGGCATCGTCGAGGCCCCTCCGCCTCCGCCGCCAGGGACCGCTCTCCCGCCGCCGCCGATGAACGGGGGCCTCGCCGCTCCGACCTGGGGTGCTCCGGCCGAGGCCCCGCCTCTCGGCGCGCCCGCGGGTGGCTTCGGCGCTCCGGCTCCGTTCGGCGAGGCGCCTGCTGGCCCGGCTCCGGCTGCGTTCGGTGGAGCCGATCTGGGCGGTGGCGCTCCTTCTCCGGGCAAGGGCGCCGGCATCACGCCGATCCGGCTCGCCATCGGCGCGATCCTGGCGCTGACCGTGATCATGGTCGGGATCAAGAAGGGCGGCGAGTTCCTGGAGAGCAGCTCGGGCCCGACGGTCGTGAGCAAGAGCGCCGACGGCTACGAGCACGAAGCCGCCGGTGTGGACGCCGAGGATCAGGCCGAGGTCGACGGCCTGATGGACGAGGGCATGGAGCTCTTCATGGACGAGGAGTACTACGCGGCGACGTCGCGGTTCCTCCAGGTCCTGAAGGTCGACCCGGGCCACGAGGACGCCGAGCGCATGGGCTACCTGGCCTGTGAGTTCATCTCGATCGGGGCGATGCACGCGGTGGTCCAGCAGGCCGCCGCGAGCGAGGCCGACAAGTCCGAGGCGAAGTCCGCCGCGCTCGAGGCCACCGAGGCCGCGCTGGCCGGAAAGGGCAGCGTGTCCAACGCCCGCGATCTGGTCCGCGCCGCGCTGCGCCTGATCCCCGATGACGCCGAGCTCTCCGACGCCGACACCGCGCTGGGACGCAAGGCCGGCGCCATCAGTCGCCGCGCGACCGAGCGCAAGCACGAGAAGCTGTCCGAGGAGATCGGGCCGATGTTTGACAACGCCAAGGCCCAGCTGGACCGCGGCGACTGGGTCAACGCGATCGCGGGCTTCCAGGCCGTGATGGCCGCCGACACGTCGAAGTCGACCGAGTACTACTACCAGGCCTCCGACGGCATCAACGACGCCAAGTCGCGGATGCGGCGGGCGGCGGCGACGCCGTACAAGGAAGCGATGACGTCGATGAATCGGGGGGACAACCTGACCGCCCGATCCAAGCTGCGCGAGACCCTGCGTCTCGACCCCTACCACTCGGCGGCGAAGCAGAAGCTGAGCGAGGTCCAGGGGCGGCTCGAGAGCGAGGCCTCCGACAAGTTCAAGGAGGCCCGCGTGTTGGAAGCTGCGAACCAGGTGGAGCGCGCGTTGTCCCTGTACAGCCAGGTACAGAAGCTCGTAGGCGACAAGAGCCACGAGCTCCACAAACTGGCTCAGCAGCGGATCGATGCTCTACTTCGTTAGTCTCCTCGCCTGTCGGACAACCCCCAAGACGGTCGACGTGGCCGCTGTGATCGCCGGCGAGGGAGACCCCGCCGCGACGCTGGAGGCCGCCGCCTCTGAGCTCGATGTCAGCGTCCGGGCTCGAGCGCTCGGGCTCCTGATCACCACCTCGGAGACGGTCGAGGTCTGGGGACCCCGAGCGGTCTACGACCCCAGCGAGTGGGTCCAGCGAGCCGGCGTCGACGCGCTGGCCGTGCACCCGGACCCCGCGGCCGCTGAGCTCGTGGCGTCCCTGGCGAGCCGCTCAGACGCCTCGCCCTACGTCCGCAGCCACGCGGCCGTCGAGCTCATCGCGACCGGCCGGACCGCGCCGGACCTGGGCTGGAAGGACACCTCGGCGCACTGGCACCGGGCGCCGCTCGCTCTGCCCGCCGCCATCCAGGGCGACGCCGAGGCGCTGAAGGTGCTGCGCGAGGATCTGGCCCAGGGCGACTTCCCCCTGGAGATCGAGTTCTACCTGGACCTGGGCGGCAGTGGGCTCGACGTGGCCGATGCGCTCGAGGCCAGCCGCGCGCGGGTCGAAGAGGAGCTCGAGCTCCCCATCGCCGCTGCCCAGATCGGGCTCGGCGACAAGCGGGGCGAGGCTCACGTGAAGAAGGCGCTGAACAGCGACGACATCGAGCGACGCCTCGAGGCGGTGGACTACCTGGCCGAGTTGGATGGCGAGGTCGCGGGCGACTTGCTGAAGAAGGCGGCTGTCGGCAACGGCGTCGTCCAGGACTGGGCCGAGCTGGCGCTCATCGCGCGCGGCGACCGCAGCCCCCAGGCGGCGCTGGATGCGCTGGTGCTCTCGGACCGTGAGGCGCGTCAGCAGGCGGTCTGGGCCCTGTCGTGCTGGCTCGAGACCTCGGATGTGTCGGGCCGATCGCGCAAGCAGGCGCACAAGGCGCTGGTCAGCATGCTCGGGGACCCGGAGCCCGTCGTCGTGATGGCGGCGGTCCAGGGCCTGGGTCGGGCTGGTCAGATGGAGGACCGTGGGTTGCTCGCCGGGTTCCTGGCGCTCGAGGACCGGGGCCTGCGGGTCGAGGCGGCCGGGGCCATCCTCGCGATCGAGTCGCGCGATGCCTCGACAGACGGCCTGGCCTCAGTCCCCTGAGCCGCGCAGGCTCGAGGCGGCCTCCCATACGGCCTTGGGGAGCGCCAGCGTGTTGCCTGGGAGCTGGACTCGACCCACTCGCTCCACAGCGAGAACGCAGGCCCCGTGACCTGGATCGCGTCCCATGGAACCACCAGGGGTGCGTGGCCGGGGCGGTACACGAACATCGTCCGCAGGTGGAGTCCGGCCGCGGAGCCGCCGACGTACAGCACGCCGCTGTAGCCCTGGATCGCCTTCAGCCGGCCGCTCGTGCGCCACTCCTCGCTTGTGCGCCGCTCACTCGCGTAGGTGTGGGCCAGGGTCCTCCAGCCGCTGACGGCTCCGATCAGCGCGACGATGGCGGATCACATGCCGACGAACCCGACCAGACTCGCGAGCGTGATGCCGATGACGTAGAGCGGGCTCATCAGCCGCGGTTCCGTAGCGTCATCGTCATCGTCGTCAGGAACAACGGGGCGGCGGCGAGCCAGAACACGGTGCTGATGACGGGCACGTCGCCGAAGGGGCGGACCTCCCAGGTCATGGCGCCACAGACGGCGGCCGTGATGGCGAACAGCGCGATGATCAGGCGGTTCTGGCGGCGGTCCTCGGCGTCCAGGCGCTCGGGATCGGTGGCCTCCTTGACGGTGACGGTCAGCCGCTGCTTGTCCAGGTCGTCGAGGAACTGCGACAGCGTGACCGGCAGCCGTCGTCCCAGCGTGCCGAGGCCGACCAGGCTGTAGAACGCCTCGTTCTGGAGGCGCTCCTTGCTGTAGCGGTCGGCGATCATCTGCTGGACGTAGGGGGCCGCGGCCTTCAGCGGGTCGACCTCGGGGATCAGCGCCTTGGCCAGGCCTTCGGTGGTCAGGAGCGCCTTGAAGAACATCGTGTAGCCGTGGGGCGCGCGGACCTTGTGGCGCAGCGCGGCCTGGGTGACGTCCATCAGGAAGCGGCCGATCTGCATCTCGGCGACGCTCGTGCCGGACCAGTTCTTCTCGACGACGCCGATGACGTCGGTCTCGAACGCGTCGTAGTCGACCCGCTCCTCCTTCACGGCCACGTCGTAGAAGATGCGCGCGATGACGCGGTGGTCAGCGCGCTCGAGGGCGAACAGCAGCGAGACGATGGCGTCCTTCATCTCGCGGGTCAGCTGTCCGACCATGCCGAAGTCGAGGACCCCGAGCACGTCCCCGTCCAGCACCAGGACGTTGCCGGGGTGCAGGTCGCCGTGGAAGAAGCCGTGCTCGAACAGCATCGTGTAGGTCAGGTCGAGGTAGCGCTGTCCGACGACCGTCATGTCCGAGCCGTGCTCGCGGGCGTTGCGGATCTTCACGCCGTCCAGGAACTCGATGCACAGGACGCGCGAGGTCGACAGCTCCTCGACGATGTCGGGGATGCGGACCTCCGGGTTGCCGGCGAAGGCCACGCGGAAGCGACGCGTGTGCCGGGCCTCGGCGGTGAAGTCGAGCTCCGCGCGCAAGCTGTTGTCGAACTCGCTCAGCACGCCCTTCACGTCGAGCGCCTTCGCCTCGGGGAACTCGGCCTCGGCCCGGTCTGCCAGGAAGTGGAGGATGTTCAGGTCCGAGCGGATCTTGGGGGCGATGCCGCTGCGCTGGACCTTGAAGACGACGTCGGTGCCGTCCTTCAGTCGGGCTCGGTGGACCTGCGCGATCGAGGCCGTCGCCAGCGGCGTGGTGTCGAAGTCGTCGACCAGCGACTCCCACTGCTCGCCGAGCTCGGCGACCAGCGTCGCGCGCACGTCCTCGAACGGCACGGGGACCACGTCGTCCTGCAGCTGCTGGAAGGCCTCGATGTAGGCCGGCGAGAGAAGGTCCGGCCGGGTCGACAGCACCTGGCCGAGCTTGATGAAGGTCGGGCCGAGCGCTTGCAGGGCGGTGTTCGCCCGCTCGGGCGTTGTCTCGACGCTGGCCAGGTCCGCGGTCGAGAGCCCCGGGATGTCCACGTTCGCGACGACTGCGCCGAAGCCATGCTGGGCCAGGACCTGGGCGACCTCGCGCATGCGCGCCATGTCCCGGACGGTGCCGGTGATCTGGCGGGCGGTCGAGACGACGGGCTGGACGATCCTCACCGCGTGACGTCCAGCGTCAGGAAGCCGTAGCGAATGAGCGCGGCGCAGAGGGGGACGCGCTGCTCGACCGGGATGCCGGGCAGGTCGCCGGGTCGGAAGAGGGGTGCCTCGGCGATGAGCTCGAGCACGTTCCGTGCGCCGACGCCGAACTGGACGGCGTGGGTGTGGAACTCCAGGTTCGTGTGCGTCTCGTCCTCGACGATCCGGTACAGGATTTCGGGCCGGCGACGCAGGGGGGTGTTGTCGTCGATGGGACGCTTCTGCATCTCGAGCTGGCCCCGCAGGACCGGCATGCGGCTCCGAACGATGCGCGACGCGATGGCCTCGAGCGCGTCTTCGGCGTCGAGCTTGTCCTGGACGGCCTCGACGCACTGATCCCAGGTGGCTTGTTCGCTCTCGGAGAGCGTCTTCGGGCCCGCTGCGTCCAGGTCGATGGCGTCGTGCCAGGCGGGGGCGTCCGCGGCCTCGAGCGCGGCGATGAGGACCTCGCGCCACGTCACGCGGTCGATCGAGGCGACGGCGACCAGCGTCAGTCCGACGGCGGGGAGCGGCTCCATGACCGTGCCTCTCGGCAGGACCAGGGCCTGACCCTCGGCCAGCCGATGCTCGGTCCCGTCGACCCGGACCCCGGCGTCGCCGGCGAGGCACAGGAGCACCCGCTCCAGGTGCGGGTGGGCGGGGGGGGTGGCGCCATCGGGGACGACCAGCACGTCGACGCGACAGCGGGCAGCCAGCGCGGTCTCGAAGCGACGGTTCAGCTTGCCGATGGGGCCCCACTGCCTGTGGAGCTGGTCGAGCACGAGCGTCCAGCCGTCGCGCAGGTGGCTGTAGACCTGCTGCGGGCGGACCAGGTCGTCCGTGCAGATGGCGTCGATGGAGCAGCCCTTGCCGTCCCGGATCATGCGGAACGTGGGGAAGCGGAGCCCCGCGCCGACCAACAGCTCGTCGACGTCCGAGAGCGCGATGTCGCGGTGGGTGAAGTCGAATCGGCCGGTCTCGCGGCGGCGCAGGAGAGCGATGGCGTCCTTCATCGGGCCACCTCCAGGTAGCCGTCGGCATGCAGTCGCTGCGACAGGTCGAGGCCGATCGAGCCGGCAGGGAAGGGCGCGCGCCCACGGATCGTGGCGACGTGCTCGGCGGGCACGTCGACGTCGACCTCGTGGAAGGTCAGGGTGCCGTCCACCCACCGGTCGATGACGCCGGTGGTCCGGCGGACCGAGGTGTCGGCTTTGACCACGTCACCCAGCGCGCTGAGCCCGCGCACCAGGGGGCGGCGCTCGCGGACGAAGGCTCGGGCGAGTCGATCGAAGGCCTGGGCGGGCTGGGTGGCGTCCTCGAAGCGGTCGAGCATCTCCTCGAACGCGATGTCGGCGGCGTCGTCGAGCTCGATCTCGCGGTGGATGGCCAGCGGCACGGGCTCGTCGAGGAGCGGGTCGTCGAAGCTCTCGAGCGCGCTCTTGACCACGTCGAACCAGGTGAACGGTGTCACCCCGTACGCGATGTGGAGGCTGTCGGAGTCGAGGGTCTGTCCGGCGAGCACGAAGCCGCGCGGGGCGTACAGGACGTCGCCCTTGTGCAGGGCCTGGTCGATGAGGAGCGCTTCGGTCGGGCTGCCGTCCGGTGGGCACACCTGGTGCCGCAGCGGCTTCGCGACGTGCTGCGACCACACCTTCCAGTGCTGCGACCCCTCGGCTTGGACCAGGAAGGTGTCGTGCACCTCGTAGCGAGGCGTGAACGTCTGGCTCTTCGGCGGCGTGAAGATCGAGGTGGCCGAGGCGGTGGCCCGGAGCCTGGCCTCCAGGTCGCGGGCAGCTCGCGCCACGGGCTCCCAGTTCGTGGCCAGGTCGTCGAAGACCAGGCTCGCGCCGCGCTGCATCAGGTCGTACAGGACCTCGGGCCGACCCAGGCCGGGGACTGCGCCAGCGCCCCAGGGGACGGGTCCGGTGCTGAAGACGTGAGGCGGGATCTCGTTGCCCTCGGACACCAGCCGGACAGTGGGGTGCCGCAGCCCGCGGCTGGAGATGAGCTCGTCGAGCGCGTCGAACGAGAACCAGTCCGCGAAGTCGCCGGCGTCCTGGATGACGACCGGCCGTTTGCCGAGGTACTCGCTGAGGAAGGTGTCGACGCCGACAGGGCCGACGAGTCGTTCGAGGGTCATGCGTGGGCGCTAACCGGCGGGGGCGAGCAGGTCGTCCAGCCGCTCGGACCACCCGGCCAGGTCGGCGGGGGCGAGCCGGGCATCGGTCGGCCGGGGCCCCAGATCGAGTGCTTCCACACCCAACACCGTGCCCCCGACGCGCTGGGCGACGGCTCGGGCGAAGTCCGCCCAGGTGGTGGTCTCCCGGCCGATCGCATGGGTCACGCCAGGACGCAGCTCCAGCAGTCGCTCGGCCAGATCCCCGACGAAGGTCGGCTGGACGGGCCAGTCCTCGAGCGCCGTGACGGGGCCGCCAGCCAAGAGCTCGGGCAGGCGCGAGGGGAAGTTCCGGCCTCCCGGACCGAACAGCCATCCGGTTCGGACCACGTGGCCCCCGGCCGCCAGCACGCCGTCCTCGGCCCGGGCCTTCTGCCGCCCGTACGTGTTGACGGGCCGCCGGGGGTCGCCGGGATGGTGCGGTCCCGGGCCATCGAACACGTAGTTGGTGCTGACCAGCCACGTGGGCACACGCTGGGCCATCGCGATGGGGGCCTGGACGTTGACGGCCTCGGCCAGAGGGTCGTGGGCGCAGCGGTCGACGTCCGCGATGGCCGCACAGAACACCACCGCATCGGGCTGGAGCGCGGCCAACGCCCGCTCCACAGCGACGGTGTCGGTGACGTCCAGCGCCCCTCGCGACAGTCCGTGCGCCCCACGAACCGCGACCGCAGATCCCAGCAGTCCCGCTGCGCCCGTGACGAGGATCTTCATGGAACCCGCCCACTTGGAATGGCCCGCCGAACCGCGTTCTTGCTTGGTCGAGCGAGGGATTCGTAGGCTGACGACGGCGTGAGCAAGACGATTCTCCGGGTCCTCGAATACCACGGCCGGCTCCTTCGGCCGGACGGGTCACCGGTTCCAGCCGGTCGCCACGCGGTTCGGTTCTCGCTGCACTCCGACGAGCGCGGGCAGCGCACCAGCTGGGTCGAGGTGCACGCCGACGTCGACGTCGGCGTCGCGGGTCACATCTCGGTCGTCCTCGGTCGCGAGAACCCCTTCGAGCCCAAGCTCTTCGAGAACCGGACGCGCTGGATCAGCGCGCGGGTGGTCCGCTCGGGCGAGACCGACGCCGAGGTGTTCCCCCGGCACGAGGTCCACGGCGTCACGCTCCAGGTCTCGAAGCTCGTCGAGCGGCACGAGACGCGGCTGGAGACGCTCGAGGACAACCAGCGGATCCTGCGCGCTGGCCCGAGCAAGGAGAAGCTGCGCACACAGATCGCTTCCCTGGCCGAGCGGTTGGAGACCGTCGAGGTCGGAGAGCTGAACCGGCTGTCGCGCGACATCGACAGCCTGCTGGACCGGCTCGACAAGCTGGATGGGGACGACGCGCGGCTGGACCGGGTCGAAGAGCGTCTCGGGGACGTGGACGGGCCCGACGGCGACATCATCGACATGAACGACCGCATGGACAGCATCGAGAAGCGTGCGGTCCGCGTGCTCGAGCACCTGGAGGTCGGGCCGGACCGGCAGGACCGCCTGCTGAAGCGCATGACGAAGCTCGAGACGGCTGTGGCCAAGGTCCCGGCGATCGACATGTCCGGCGAGCCCGAGGCCATGCACCTGCCCATCGAGGGCGGCGCGCTCACGGGGCCCCTCACCATCGAGAAGGGTGGGCTCGAGGTCGCGTCCGGGGACCTGGTCGCCAAGCAGCTCAAGGTCTTCTCGGTCAGCGCGTCCCAGGCCGTTCGAGCCGCGCGGATCGTGGCCGAAGAGCAGCTCGAGATCCGAGGGGACCTCACCACCGACAACACGAAGCGCGCCATCCAGGTCCGGAAGGTCGAAGGCCGCAACGGCTCGTCGAAGAAGGATGGCCCGCTCCACCTGAACTCGCGCGGGGGCTTCGAGGTCACCGTCGGGAACAAGGCCGAGAAGAAGGGCCTGACCGTGCACGGCGAGGTCCGCACCACCGGAAAGGACCTGGCCGAGCGCTTCGTCGGCGCCACGATCGAGCCCGGTCTGCTCGTCCGCATGGATGGCGGCCGTCGGGTGGTGCTCTCCGATCAGGCGTACGACACGCGCGTGGTCGGCATCGTGAGCACCTCGCCGGGCGTCTCGCTCGGACACGAAGGGCAGGTCCCGGTCGCCCTGCGTGGGACGGCTCCCTGTCGGGTCATCGGCCCCGTTCGGATCGGCGATCTGCTCGTTCCCAGCGACGTCCCCGGTCACGCCATGGCGGCCTCGCCGGACCGGACGGTCGGGTGCCTCGTCGGCAAGGCGATGGAGGACCTCGACGGCTCGGGCGAAATCCTGGTGCTCGTCCTGTAGTACTCCTCGTCGGGCGTTACGCCTTTCGCCCTGAAGACGACGTGGAGATGCAGATGAAGCGACAGCCGGAACTGCCGAGCTGGGCCCAGGAGCTCCGCCAGCGCTACCTCGCAGGCGAAGCCAGCATGTTCCTGCTGCACGGCAACGTGCGCGACCTGTTCCCGTGGGATGGGGCCGACGGCACCCGCTACGTGCCGCTGCGCGAGTTCCTGGAGCGGTTCCTCAGCCGCAGCAAGGACATCGTCGCCTACTACAACTGCTCCGAGGGAATCGAGTTCCCCGAGCCCGAGATGGAGTCCCGCTTCAAGAAGGCGGTGAACCTGAAGCTCGTGGCCGAGGGGCGCAGCGATCTGGTCCAGCGCTTCCCCAAGGGCGCGGGCGAGGCGATCCCGATGCTGGAGTCCGTCTTCATGGATCCGGCCGCGAACGCGGGCATCGTCGTCGACTACGTCGAGACCATCGTCCCGGCGGGTGACCTGTCCTTCATGGGCGACGCCGACAAGGCGAACCTGGTCAACTTCCAGCGCTGGGCCGCCGATCCCGCGCTCCTGGCCAGCGACAACCTGGTCATCCTCGTCACCGAGTCGCTGAACGAGGTCCATCGCAAGGTGCTCGCCAGCGCCCAGCTCGTGGCGATCAACGTGCCCCTGCCCGAGCAGGCCGAGCGCAACCACTTCGTCCGTCGCATCGACACCCGCAACGTCGAGCTGGAGATCCCAGAGGAGGCGCTGTCGAGCCACACGGCCGGGCTCTCGCTCATCCAGATCCGCGGCATCTTCCGCATCGCGCGGCAGTCGGGCCAGCCCATCACGTTCAAGACGGTGAGCCGCCGCAAGAAGGCCATCATCGAGCAGGAGTGTCACGGGCTGGTCGAGTTCGTCGATCCCGACCACGACTTCAGCCATGTCGGCGGCATGGAGGGCGTGAAGACGGACCTCATGCGCATGGCCAGCGCCATCAAGGCCGGCAAGAAGAACCAGGTGCCGATGGGCATCATCTTCGTCGGCCCGATGGGCACAGGAAAGACGTTCCTGGCCGAGGCGTTCGCCGGCGAGAGTGGCCTGACCTGCCTGAAGTTCAAGAACTTCCGCGACAAGTGGGTGGGCTCGACCGAGGGCAACCTCGAGAAGATCCTCCAGGTCGTCGATGCCCTTGGCTACGTGCTCCTCATCATCGACGAGGCCGACCGGTCGATGGGCAACTCGGGTGAGAGCGACGGCGGCACGGGCTCCCGCGTCATCGCCCGGCTCAAGGAGTTCATGTCGGACACCAGCCACCGCGGCCGGGTGGTCATCTGCATGATGACGAACCGCCCCGACAAGCT
Organism: Pseudomonadota bacterium; assembly: GCA_024228935.1. GTDB lineage: Bacteria > Myxococcota_A > UBA796 > UBA796 > CAJQPC01 > JAAESX01. Next base: position 10,870 of record JAAESX010000255.1, on the reverse strand, counting down.
GGACACCGACCTGAAGCGCCCGGGCCGCTTCGACGTGAAGATCCCCTTCTTCTTCCCCGAGGAGAAGAGCGAGCGGGTCCTCATCCTCAAGGCCCAGATCCGGAAGAAGAAGTTCGAGCTGGCCGCCGACTGCGACCTGGACCCGGTGGCCGAGGCCACGCAGGGCTACTCAGCTGCCGAGCTCGAGGCGGTGCTGCTCGCTTCGGCAGGGTTCGCCTCGGCCGAGGACCGGGATGTCATCTCGCAGGCCGATCTGGTCCGCGCGGCCGAGGACACGCTCCCGAGCCGCGACACGCGCATGCTCGAGTTCATGGAGATGCTGGCCGTCTTCGAGGCGAGCGCCAAGCGCATGCTGCCCGAGCGGTACCAGGAGATGGAGGTCGACCAGGTGCAGGAGCGGCTCGACCAGCTGCGGGCGTTGCTGGGACGACGGGCTCTCTGAGCTCGGTGGCGTTGTGAGGTGCGCAGAGGTCCGAGGCTGACGGTCAGCCTGGGAGGACTGCGTCGTCAGGCGCGCACAACCCCGAGGCTGACGGTCAGCCTGGGAGAACTGCGTCGCAACCCGTCCACGCTTCTATACCTCGAGCTGCTTCACCAGCTTTTTCGGCGCCAGCAGCGTGTAGCTGGCGATCACCCAGTCGCGGGCGATCGGCGGGGCCTCCTCGCCGGCGGACAGCTCCATCTTCAGCCAGCCGATGCTTCCCGGGCGGCAGTCGAACGGATCCGCCTCGTCGAAGCGATCGGGCGGAAGCCGAAGCCGGATCGACCAGCTGTCGGGCTTCTCCCCGAGGAACAGGAAGTTCTTCCTTCCCGGCGAAGAACTTGCGGTTCACGCAGCTGTCGCCCTCGCCGACCTCGGACAGGGAGAGAGCGAAGGCTCGGAGCTGCTCCAGGGTCATGCGATCACCTTCCGTTGCGAGGTCTCTCCAGCTTGACACGGCCTGGGTGACCGCCTAAAAGCAGCCGGCTTTGGGCCCGACTCCGTCAGGCCCGCTGGAGTTTTTGAGATGTACGCGATCATCGAGAGCGGTTCGAAGCAGTACCGCGTCGCCATCGGCGACACCATCACGGTCGACAACCTGAACGCCGAGGCCGGCTCCGAGCTCACGCTCGACCGCGTTCTCCTGGTGGGCGGGGACGAGGTCAAGGTCGGCGCACCCGTCGTCGACGGCGCGTCCGTCACGGCCAAGGTCGTCGACAACCTCAAGGGCGACAAGGTCACCACCTTCAAGTACAAGCGGCGTCATCGGAGCCGGGTCAAGCGTGGATTCCGCGCCAGCCTGACGACTCTCGAGATCACCGCGATCAACGGCTGAGGCGACAAGATGGCTCATAAGAAGGGACAGGGTTCCACTCGGAACGGCCGCGACTCCAACCCTCAGTACCGCGGCGTCAAGAAGGGCGATGGTCAGACCTGCACTGCAGGCAGCATCCTCGTTCGTCAGCTCGGCACCAAGTTCCACGCTGGCAAGAACGTCGGCGTGGGCGGGGACTGGACGTTGTTCGCGCTCATCGACGGCAAGGTCAAGTTCGAGCAGTTCCGGGGCGGCAAGCGCCGCGTCGCGGTCTACCCGGTCGAGACCGCAGCTGCCGCGAAGTAGCACGGGCGCCTCGTGCGCTTCGTAGACGAAGTCGAGATCACCTGCATCTCCGGTAAGGGGGGTGCGGGTGGCATGTCGTTTCGGCGAGAGAAGCACGTCCCGTACGGCGGACCCGATGGGGGGGACGGCGGACGCGGCGGAAGCCTCGTGCTGCGTGCCACCGAGCGCTCCAACACGCTGGACCACCTGCGTGGGCGCCGGGTCTACGAGGCCAAGGACGGCACCCGGGGCAGCGGGAACAACAGCCACGGACGCCATGGCGAGGACCACGTCGTGCTCGTTCCGGTCGGGACGACCGTCCTCGACCTGGCCACCGACGTGGTGCTCGCGGACCTGGACGAGGACGGGGCCGAGGCCATCGTCTGCCGCGGCGGACAGGGTGGTCGCGGAAACGCCCGCTTCAAGACGCCCAACAACCGCACACCCACGCGGCACGACCCGGGGGGCGAGAAGATCGAGCGCGACGTGCGGCTCGAGCTCAAGCTCATCGCGGACGTCGGCCTTCTGGGCTTCCCGAACGCGGGCAAGAGCACGTTCATCAGCACGGTGAGCAACGCGAAGCCCAAGGTCGCCGACTACCCGTTCACCACGCTCGTCCCGAACCTGGGCGTCGTCTCGCGTGGGTGGGAGGGCAGCTTCGTCATCGCCGACATCCCCGGACTCGTCCAGGGCGCGAGCGAAGGCGTGGGCCTGGGACACCGCTTCCTCAAGCACGTCGAGCGCTGCCGGTTCTTCCTGCACCTGGTCAGCGCGAGCACCTGGGGCGAGCCGGTCGAGGATCCCGTCGAGCGCTACCGGGCCATCAACGCCGAGCTCGCCGCGTTCAGCGAGGAGCTCGCCCAGCGCCCCCAGATCGTCGTGCTCACGAAGGTCGATCTCGTCGACGAGGTCACGCTCTCCGATCTGTCCCAGCGCTTTCGCGACGAGGGCGTGGTGGTTGTCGGGCTCTCCAGCGTGACGAGTACGGGCGTGAAGCCGCTCCTCGATCGGTGCTGGCGTGAGCTCTCGGAGATGGACGCGTGATCTGGCTGTTGGCGTGCGGACCTTCGGAGCCCCCTCCCGAGATCGCGATCGCTGAAGCCTCGGGCGAGGTCACCTGGGAGAGCACCGCGCTCCTGGGTCCGCACCACTACACGGCGAGCGTCGAGACGACCCAGTTCGACCGGCCGAGCACGCAGACCGTCGACGTCCTGTGGGCCGACTGGGACAACTACGAGATCGAGCGGCGCCGCGACGGCCGGCTCAACTCCCGTGTCCTGCTGCTCGACGGTCAGGTCTGGCAGGGCGACGACAACCGCATGCGGACCTCGGAGAACGTCGAACTCTACCGCCGCGAGCTGGCCACGACCTGGAACGTCTTCGAGGAGGCGCTGCGCCCGTTCGTGGACGTGGTCGTGCTGGAGAAGACGAGCGAGACCGTGGTCGAGGGGCGCCCGGCGCTCGTCTACGCGGTCAGCATGAAGGCCGACGTGCCGACCGATGCGAAGTCGGTCCCCACCGAGCTGACTGGGACCGTCACGGTGGACGAGGGCACGGCGGTTCGTCTCCTCGCCGACGTGACCGGGACGCAGGTCGACTACAAGGGGAACTCCAAGATCACCCGGGTGATCCTGACGCGCAGCGAGATCGGCCAGGTCCCGGAGCTCGTCGCCCCCACCAACACCGGCCGCGTTCGGCCGGAGTCCAATTGACGCCTCTCCCCGAGGCCCCCATCACACGGCTTGCCGACGCGGCAGCCGGACCGGTACGCTCTCCATGACGTTCGAGGAAACCACCCTGAGCACCCACGACATGGCGAAGACCATCGCCGGCTACGCCCTCGAGAAGAAGGCGCTGAACCCCGTCATCCTCTTTGTCGAGCCGCTGCTCGCCTACTGCAGCCACTTCGTGATCGTGACGGCCAGCAACAGCCGTCAGGCCCGCGCCATCGCGAACCACGTCTCGGTTCGGATGAAGGAAGAGGGCGTGGCGCCGCTCTCCAGCGAAGGCACGCAGAACGGGAAGTGGGCGCTGATCGACTTCGGCGACGTCGTGTTCCATGTGTTCGACGCCGAGATGCGGGGCTTCTACGACCTGGATGGTCTCTGGGCGGACGCCGAGCGCATCGACGTGCCCGGCCACGTGACGCGCGAGCAGGCCGTCTTCGTCTGAGCCGCGTAATGGCCTGAAATGGTCTCTCGCGGGATCTGGCCGTATAGCTGGATCATGTTCGCTGACCTCCTGGGTGCGCTCGCTCCGAGAGACTGTGTGGGCTGTGGCCTGCCGAGTCGGGACGTCCTGTGCAAGGACTGCGACGAGGCGCTGCCCTGGGCGGTCTGGCCGATGGCGCGACTGTTCGAGGGCTGCGACGCCGCCTGGTTCTACGGCAACTACGACGGCCCCGTCGGGGGCATGGCTCGGCGAGCGAAGTACCGGCCCGACCCCTCCTGTGCGCGCGCCCTGGCCGGGATGGTCTCGCAGGCGGTCCGGGGCCGGGTGCCGGCGGTGGACGCGGTGGTCCCCGTGCCCCAGACGCGCATCAGCACGCTGCAGCGGGGCTTCTCTCCCGTTCGGACGGTCGCCGCGAGCGTCGCCCGCGAGCTGGGCGTCCCACTGGTGGACTCCCTGGAGCGCACCCGAGGCGTGCAGCAGGCCGGGCTCGACCCCAGCGCCCGCGCGGTGAACGCGCATGGCAGCTATGAGTCGAGTGGTCCCGCGCCCAGGCGCGTGTTGCTGGTCGACGACGTCGTCACGAGCGGGGCCACGGTGAGCTCCTGTGCACAGTCCCTGCTCGGCGCAGGGGCCGAGAACGTCTACGTCCTGGCGGTGTGTGACGCGTTGAGCTGACGAGAGCGGGACGGCGACTGAGACATTGCGTCCGGATTTCTTGACATTGTTCGACGAATCGAACGGTGGTCGGCGGTGTCCAACGTGTACAGGTTGAAGTTGAAGGGTTTTTCCAACACCTCCCGTGCTGGCATGCCCTTTGCAAGACCTGGACACGACGCTTTAGTCACCCAACGCCAGGAGCCATCATGACGACGACCACCGTTTCCCTCGCCGACCTCATCACGCTCTTCTACGACGAGTACATGGCCCTCTACGGGGACGAAGAGATGGCGTCTGTGGCTGCTGCAGCGACGATCAACGAGATCCTCGCCGAGCGCGCCGCCGCCTCGAACGACATCGACGTCGAGCAGGCGGCCTGACCACCCAGGCGGATACTTCCGCACCCGGGTAGAGCTGAAACCAGGCTCCCCGGCGATTGGGTGAAAGAAGCTCTCGAGGCCCTGTGGTGGGTGTCTCGAGAGCTTTCTTCTTTCCTTGGATCGGAATCCACGATCCATGACATGAGGGTCGCGGTTCGATTCGTCGTCAGTCTTCAGTGGTCGAGGCGACGACGAGCCAGCCGAGCGAGCCCAGGCCAGCGAGCGCCACGAGTCCCCAGAGCGGGTCGTGGAGCAGCGCGCCTCCGAGCCCGAACAGGGTGCCGAACACCGCGAACAGGCCGGCGGCGACGCGCAGGACGACGACCCCGCCGAGCGCCGTGTGCACGGTCGGGTTCCGGGCCGCCACCGGACCCCAGAGGCCGAACGGGCGGGCGGCGACGTAGAAGGCGTCGAGCTCGACGGCCGCGCTGGGCTTCGTCAGGAACGCGACCGGGATCCAGCAGACCATGCTGCCGACCGCAACGATGGCGATGCGTGTGGCCTGGTCCTCGACCCACAGGACCATCGCGATGGACAGGAGCGTCGAGACCACGAGCGCCACGAGCTCGCAGGTCGCGTTGACCCGCCACCACAGCCATCGGGCGATGGACACGCTGCCCAGGCCGCTCCCGAGCATGATCACGAACAACCAGACGTCGGTGATCGAGTCCATGAACAGGCTCGCCACCGCGGCGATGCAGCCCATCAGGACGACCCCGACGCGGCCCACGAGCACGCCCTTGTCCCCGCCCACGAACCGCTCGTACACGTCGCGGACCAGGTAGCTGCTGCCCCAGTTCACGTGGGTGTCGATGGTCGACATGAACGCGGCGAGCAGCGACGCGACCATCAGCCCGAGCAGCCCGCTGGGCAGGTGCTCGACCATCAGCATCGGGTAGGCGGCCTCGCGGTCGTCCAGGGTGCCCAGCGGGTAGACGACCAGCGCGGCCAGGCCGACCAGGATCCACGGCCAGGGCCGGATGGCGTTGTGCAGCACGGCGAACCAGATGCTGGCCCGCTCGGCGTCCTGGACGCTCTTGGCGGCGCCCAGCCGCTGGACGATGTAGCCGCCGCCCTCGGCCTGCCTCCACCACGCGACCGTCAGCAGGACCGCGAACAGGGTCAGCGGCAGGCCGGGCAGGTCGCCGCTCGGGAAGAAGGCCAACAGGTCGCCGTGGTCCTCGGGGTAGGTCGTCTCGAGGGCCGCCAGGAGCCCGGAGATCCCGCCCTGGGCGTCGATGACGAACCAGGCGAGCAGGACGGCTCCGAACATCGCCAGGCCGAACTGCGCGATGTCCGTGATCACGACGCTTCGCATCCCGCCGAGCATGCTGTAGAGCACGGCCAGCGCCATCAGGCCGAACGTGAGCTGGACGGGGTCGAGCTCGGGGAACAGGTGCGTGCTCACCTTGCGCATCGCCAGGATGACCCAGCCCATGGTCAGGCAGTTCAGGAAGAGCGCGGCGTACCCGGCCTTGATGAGCCGGAGCGTCACGGCGATGGGTCCGCTGTACCGACGCTCCATGATCTCGGCGTCGGTCACCACCTTCAGCCGGCGCCAGAAGCGCGCGAACACCAGGGCGGCGACCACGTGAGCGACGCCCCAGGTCCACCAGATCCAGTTGCCGGCGATGCCGCCGCTGGCCACGAGCCCGGTGACGGCGAGTGGGGTGTCGGCCGCGAACGTCGTCGCGACCATCGAGGTGCCGGCCAGCCACCAGGGCAGGCTGCGCCCCGCGAGGAAGTACTCCTCGGTCGAGCCCGAGGCCCGCTTGGACACGGCGATGCCGACGCCCAGGGCCGCGAGGAGGTAGGCGGCGACGATGACGAGGTCGAGGGTGGTCATGCGCGCCCATTCTGCCGAAAAGAGCCTTGTCTCACAGCTCTTTACGTGTCAAGATCAGCCACGCCTCACGGCTCTCTCCCGCTGCTGCTGCTCTCCCCGCTGCTCCTCCCCGCTGTTCCCGTGAATCCCCCCGGACATCGCCGTCTTCAGGACGCCGCCCGCCACATCTGGGCAGCGGTGACCATCCGCGTCGCGTGGGAACTCCACGGGGCTGGCCTGCGGCCTTCTCCGGCGCTGCTCGAGGACGCCCGCGCCCACGTGCTGATGAGCCTGCCGCGGTCGTGCGGGCGGCTTCAGGCCGAGGAGCTCGCTGGGCACTTCGCCGCCGAGTACCTGGCTCGTGTCCAGGAGGGCCGGTACCAGCTGCGCCCTCTCGAGAGCGAGCCGGTCATGCCCCGCCCGAGCTGGCGCGAGCGACTCATCGAGGGGCTCGATCCCGTCGGCGAGGTTGTCCTCCGACTCGTGTACGGCGACGGCCTGAGCCTGCAGGCCGTCGAGCGACTCACCCGAGTGGATCGCGTCATCCTGGACGGCGCGCGTGAAGGCGTGCGGAGCGCGATGCGCTGCGTCATGGCCGCGGACGACCAGCCGACCCACCTCGACAAGGCCGCCCTCGACCGCGTGCTCGAGCGCGTGGCTCGCCTGCCGGCTGCCGACTGCCAGGGTGGGATCGAGGCCGCGACCATCGACGGCCGGGTCCACGCCGAGCGCTGCCCGCGCTGTGCCCGCGGAGTCCGACTCATCCGCGCCGGTGTCCTGTCCCCCAGCGAGCTCCAGCCTCGACCCGTCGAGTACGAGCAGGTCGGTGTCCTGGCCCTGCACCTGCACCCTGACGCGCGCAAGCACCGGAAGGCGGTCGCCGAGGCCTTCGAGCCCGCCGCCATCCGTGCCGACGAGGATGCGCTCCTCATCGACCTGGATCGCGTCGCCGACCACGTCTCGATCCTGCACCAGCTCGCGCTCGACGGCACCCCCGCTCGTCACCAGATCCGGGGCGCCCTGCTCCGCGGCGAGGGTCGCTGGACCCGCGCCGGACTCATCGGCCCCGTCGGCACGGCAGCGGTCGAGAAGACCCGCGAGCGGCCGTGGGGTGAGATCGACAGCTGCGGAACGCTGCCCGAGCCGCTGCCCGAGCCGCCCGGAGCCTCGCGCTGGTGGGCCGGTGCCGCCGTCGCCTGCCTCGCTGCGCTGCTCGCGGGCGTCTTCAGCTTCCGTGAGCCTCCCCGGAGCATCGCGTTCCCGGTCGCCGGCTCGATCGCCGAGACCGACGACTCGCTGTACGCCCGCTTCGACGTCTCGGACGACGCCTATCTGCTCGTCCTCGCGCGGACCGGCTCCGAGATGCGGGTGCTGCACGCCTCGGGAGAGACCTGGGACAAGGCCACGTACGCCACGGGGGCCGGCGACTTCGACCTCTCGGTCCAGGCGGACGAGCTGCTCGTCGCCACCTCGAGCCTCCCGTTCGACGACGTCGGACCGGTGCTGGCGGCCGCCGCAGGCCCCGAAGCCCTCGAGCAGGCAGCGGATCGCTTGCTCGTCGACCACGTCGACGCCGACATCTTCCTGCACAGGCGGCTATAGGCGAGAAATGCCGCGGATCACACCCCTCGACATCATCAACAAGGACTTCGAGGTCGTCCGCAAGGGCTACGACGTCGACGAGGTCGCCACGTTCCTCGACGGGGTCCGCGATGAGCTCGAAGAGACGCTGAAGGAAAAGATGAAGCTCGAGGACCAGCTCCGGGAGAAGGATCAGGAGATCCGCCGGATGCAGGAGAACGAGGGCCAGATCAAGGACACCCTGGTCCTGGCCAAGAAGCTCTCCGAGGACCTGGAGACGAATAGCCGCCGCGAGGCCGATCTCGTGCTCGGCGAGGCCCGCCTCGAGGCCCAGCGCGTCATCAGCAGCAGCCACGACGAGCACGGCCGGATGATGCAGGACGTGCACCGTCTGAAGGGCCTGCGGGCGCGGCTCCTGGCCGAGATCAAGGCGGTCCTGGACACGCACACCGCGATGCTGGAGTCCGTCGAGGCCCGGGCCGAGGAGACGCCTTGAGCCTCCCGCCCCTGCAGCCCTGGACCCGCCTGGATCTGCACATGCACAGCGACCGCTCGGATGGGCGCTACTCGGTGGACGAGGTCCTGCGTCGCGCGGTCGACGGTGGGCTCGACGTGATCGCGCTCACGGACCACGACCTGCCGGCCCAGGCCCCCGCTGGCCGCATTTGCATCGGCGGCAAGCCCATCCACGTCGTGCACGGCGCGGAGATCAGCGGCGTGCACGAGGGCATCGAGCTCCACCTGCTCGTGTACTTCGGCGGCGAGATGCCTCAGGCGTTCCGCGACTTCTGCACCGCCCTCGCGGCCAAGCGCGCCGAGCGGTACGAACAGGCCCGCGAGAACCTGGGCGTCGACCTGCCCGCGGCGGACGACGCGGCCCAGCGTGGCGAGCGGTCGCTCACGCGGCTCCACCTGTCGCGCTCGCTCGTGGACCACGGCCACGCGAAGAACCTGTCGGACGCGTTCATGCGCTTCACGGGAGACCGCCACGGCAACGTGCCGCACGTCGAGCTGACGTTCCTCGAGGCCATCGCGGTGGCGAAGGCCCACGGCGGGATCACGAGCTGGGCGCACCCGTACCTCGAGCACGCTCGCAAGTGGACGAAGCCGTTCGCGGCGTCCGGCCTGGACGCGCTCGAGGGGCTGCGTCCCGGACTCGGGAAGAAGACCCGCCGGACCATCGCCCGCCTGGCGCGGAACAACGACCTGTTCCTGACCGGCGGCTCGGACTTCCACGGCTGGTCTCCCCAGCGGCTCGGCGACTTCGCCGTCCAGGGTCAGCAGGCCACCGGGTTCGCGCGGGCTCTCCAGCACCGAGCGGTCCTGGCCGCGTGAGGCTGGCCCTCGTCGGTGGTGGGGTCCTCGCCCGCCACATCGCGCGGGCTGCGGCTGCACGGGGCGATGTGGTCGTCGCGACCTCGCCGAAGCCCTCGGATCTGCCCGGGCTCTGGATGGTGGGCGACGCGATCTCGGGTCGCGGCTTGCGTCGGACCGCCCGAGGCGCCGACGTGGTGATCTGGGCCGCCGGCGCCCAGGACGACATCGAGGAGCTGTACGGCGTCGGGGTCCGGAACGCCGCGGTCACCGCCCAGCAGGAGGGCGCCCGGCTGGTCGTCATCGGGCCGCGCGGGGCCTCGGCGGGTGGTTCGGCTCGGTCGCTGCGGGCCTGGTATGCCGCGTCCGAGGCGCTGCAGGACCTGGCGCCGAGCGCCGTCGAGCTGCGCGTGCCGCCCTTGTTCGGGACCGAGGCGCACCTGCTCGGCCCCTGGCTCGCGGCGGCTCGGAGGGGAGATGCGTTGAAGGTGCCGTCGCCCTCGACCCAGGTGGCGCCGCTGTGCATCGACGACGCCGTGGCGGCGGTCTTGAGGGCTTGCGATGGCGATCTGCTGGCCGGCGTCTACGATCTCGCCGGGCCCGAGGTGACCACGCTGGACGCGTTGGCGCGCGAGGTCGAGTCCAGGACCGGTGCTCGCAGGAGCTTCCTGCCGCCGCTGTTCTGGCGCCGCGAGGACCAGCTGCGCCTGTCCGAGCAGCTCGCGGGAGCCGACTCCTGGGACGAGCTGGAGCTCGGTCCGCGCACGACGATCACCGCCTACCTCGACGACGTGTTGGAGCCCCGTTAGGCCATTCGCCCACCTGACTGAATACCCATTCAATCCTGGAGCGCCCCAATGGCCGATACCGCTGGCTTCTTCGCCGAGTACCTCCCCAACAAGATCGCCGCCGATCCCTCGCTGAAGGACATCGGCAAGAGCTTCCTGTTCGACATCGAGGGTGCGGGCAAGTGGAAGCTCGACCTGGCCGACGGCTCGATCACCAAGGACGCCGAGGATGGCGACTGCGTCATCACCTGCTCCAAGGACGACTGGGAGAAGATGCTCGACAACCCGAGCCTCGCCATGCAGCTGTTCATGATGGGCAAGCTCAAGGCTTCGGACCTGGGCCTCGCGACGCAGCTGCAGCGCATCCTGGGCTGAGCTCACCGCTCAACGAGTGGAGCCCGCTGGCCGGTTGGTCGGCGGGCTCTTCTGCTCTGGTGCTGCCGATGGCTCGTGGCTCGCTACCTCGACTTCGTCTCTGGAATTGCTCCAGCCACGGACTGCCCTACCGCTCGTGCTGTGGGCCGGCCGACTTCGTCGGCTATCGGCCCGCACTCCCGGGGAAGCCCTCGGCGC
>JAAESX010000254.1 GCA_024228935.1 Pseudomonadota bacterium | reverse complement strand
GTGAAGCAGCTCGAGAAGAAGGGCCTCATCACCAAGGTCGCGGGCAAGGCCAGGACCATTCGCTTGGCACTACCCGCGAGCGAATTGCCTTGCCTCGTGTGCGGCGGGCATTCGACCAAAACCCCTGTGTAGAGGTACTAGCCGCTACAGCTTCCGGTTGTAGACGCCCTCTTCGCCCGGCGTGACCCAGGCGTAGGTGCCGTCGGCCGAGATGTCGAGCGAGCTCGTGTAGAGCGCGCCGCCCGGACCGGCCTTCGGCTCGGGCAGTCCGTCCTCGAAGTCCGTCCAGGTCTCGCCGCCATCGTCCGAGCGCCGAAGGCTCAGGTCGAAGCGCATGCCGAGCACCAGGTCCTCGTGGCAGTCCAGGGCCAGCACCTGGGTGTCCTGGGTCGCCGGGTCCAGGACCGTCCAGGAGGCCCCGTCGTCGTCGCTCCCGATCACGCCGACGTCGGTCCCCGCGAACAGACGGCCGTTGCACTCGCGGATGTACGGCACGTCGCGGACCTCGTCCCCGCCGACCTTGGACCACGTGTCCCCGGCGTCGGTGCTCCGGTACAGGCCGATGCCGGGGTCACCGTCGTGGGCGATGTCGCCGCCGCGGTAGGTGCCGGCCAGGACGATGTCCGGGTTCGAGCTCAGGTAGTGGATGGCGTGCACGGACGCGATGCTCTCGGGGATGCCCGTCGTGGCGTTCCAGTTGGCGCCGCAGTCGGTCGTCTTGTAGGCCCGGCCGGCGTCGTCCTCCCAGATTCCCGAGCCGACCGATCCGACGATGGCGGTGCACTGCTCGGTCGGATGCGCGGCGATGCCGTGGACGTGCTTTCCGTACTCGTCGTGCTCGTTCACGTTGACCTTGGAGACCTCCCAGGTCGCGCCGAAGTCCTTCGAGAGCAGGATGGACTCGTCGCTCGTGGCCCAGATCTCCTTGGTCCGCCGGTCGTGGTTGTCCATGACCATGACGTAGTGGAAGTACTCGTCGACACGCTCGTAGCTCTCGCCCCAGTCGCTGCTCACGAACATGCCGGAGCGGCAGCGGGTCCCGACGAACAGCGTGCCCGGACACTTGTCGATCGACATCACCATCGCGGCGTCGCGGTCCTCGAGGCCATCGTTGATCTCGGTCCAGGTCTCGCCCTGGTCGTCGCTCCGAGCGATGCCCGTACTGTGTCCCGTGAGCAGCCCGCCATCCGCGGTCACATGGACCGACGTGTAGTAGTGGCCGACGTCCACATCGAGCCTGGCGAGCGTGCCCGATGCGCCGCGGTAGAGCGACTCGTCGGCGGCCACGACGATGGTCTCGTCGTCGTCCAGGACCGCGAGCCCGAACACCGGGACGGGCACCGTCGCCGCGATGTCCCAGGTCTCGCCACCGTCGTCGGTGTGGAAGACCTGCTGTTCCTCGTGGGTGTCGACGATCCAGGCCTTGTCCCCGCGCACGAGCAGGGAGTTGGGCGCGAACTGCCCGTTGGCCGACAGGTCCCACGTCACGCCACCGTCGGTCGACCGATACAGGTCCCGACCGCCGTGGTAGGCGAACAGCGCATCGTTGCCGCGGTGCATCCACGCGGTGGCGACCAGCTCGTGCGAGGTGTGGGGCGGCGCCGGACCGCCGGCGCCGGCATCCGGGATGGTGCCGAGCAGGGTCGCTGAGTCGGCCTCGGCGTCGTACGAGAAGACGTCTCCGCCTTCGGTGACGAAAAGCAGGCCGTCGTCCACGAAGACCATGCCCCGGATCTGCTCCTTGGGGTCGGTCCCCTCGCTGAGCCGGAACTCGCTGTAGCTCCGCCCGCCGTCCGAGCTGTACTGCAGGGCGCCGGACGTGTACGCCATGTGGTCGCTGTCGTCCGGTCGGATCGCCAGCTGGCCGTAGACGTGGGTGATGTTGGCGATGGTCTCCCACCAGCGGTTCCCGCCGTCGTCCGAGCGGAAGACCCCCGCCAGCGCCGAGCCAGCGACCAGGGTTCCGTCGTCGGCCTCGACCAGCTGGACGATGTCGCCTGCAGGGAGCCGTGGTCCCACCGACCACTCGTCCGTCGTCGCGCCCGAGGGAAGGGCCGGGCCGTCGGGCGAGCACCACTCGACGAGCGGCTCAGAGTCCAGCGTCGAGTCGGTTCCGGACTCGGCGACGGTGTCGGTCGGGTCCTTGTCCTTGTTGCAGGCGAAGAGCGTCAGGAGAACGAGCATGGGACCTCGGCTGGTCTCGGGAGCATAGCCCTGATTCCACCCGGTCATTCCGGTCGCAGCCGACCTACTCGACGAACGTGATGGTCCCCTCGACGAGCATGTCGCCGCCCAGCCAGTCGATGGTCGAGCCGAAGGTCAGGACCCAGCCGTCCCAGCTCGCCGAGCCATCGAGCAGCATCTCCGTCATCGAGCCGTCGTCGCCCTGGTCGAAGCGGTAGACCTGTGCGGCCTGGGCCTCGTCGTCGAGCACGAGCCCGCGGTAGTCGTCCTGGGGGACCTCGAGCCAGTCGCTGTCGCACATCTTCGTGTGGTCGAGCGTCACCACGTAGAAGTGATCACAGAGCGCGCAGGTCTCCTTGAGCGCGTCGTACTCCGAGCCCTCGGTGAGCTCGACGGCGGTGCCGAGCGCGTCGTCCTCGCAGTCGTAGTCCTCGCCCCAGGTGTCGTACGTGAACGACAGCTCCGACGTGTAGCCGGACATGTCCGGGACAGGGTCGACGACCACGTCGCCGGTGTCACCCGTGTCGGTGCCGGTGTCGGTCGAGACGGCCAGGTTGCCTTCGCAGGCGACGAGAAGAAGCAGGGTCATCGGATCCTCCAGGTGCCGACTGCATACACGCGATGGGCGGCGCACGCCAGATCCAGCCCAGGGGTTGACGCTCTGGAGACAGAACCTTATCGTAAATCGGCGATGAACGATGAACGACTTGGCGAACTCACGAAGGCTCTCGGACACCCCGTCCGTGTGCGCATCCTGAAGACCCTCATGAGCGCAGGCTGCTGCGTCGGCGACCTGGTGGATCAGATCCCCCTGGCCCAGTCGACCATCAGCCAGCACCTGAGGGTGTTGAAGGACGCCGGCCTGGTCATGGGGACCGTCGACGGACCTCGTCGTTGCTACTGCACGAACCCCGCGGTGCTCCAGGAGCTGGCCGCCGCGATCACCTCCCTCGTCCCGGAGACCGACCCATGCGCGTCCACATCAACCTGCCCGCCACAGACCTGAACGCCTCGCTCGCCTTCTACGAGGGCCTCTTCGGCTCCCCCACGAAGACCCGCGACGACTACGCCAACTGGCGCCTGGACGAGCCCGGTCTGCACCTGGCGCTCGTGCACGCTCCCGGCGAGGTCGTCCCGACCGACCGGCACTACGGGGTTGAGCTCGCCGACAAGGCCGCCCTGGACACGCTGCACGAGCAGGTGAAGGCCGCAGGCATCCCCACGCGCGTCGAGGAGCAGATCAGCTGCTGCTACGCCGTGGGCGACAAGTTCTGGGCCGCCGATCCGGACGGCAACGCCTGGGAGTTCTGGGTCCGTACGGGCGAGTCCGACACGCTCGCTCCCCGCGCCGCCGAGGGCAGCACGACGGACTGCTGCGTCCCCGCCGCGCAGGAGAAGACCAGCGGCGGGTGCTGCGGCTGATCAGCCGTACTTCTGCGCGAACGCCTCGTCGCTGGACACCAGGTACAGGACCGCCTCGACGAACCCGATCAGGACCGGGACTCCAGTCCAGCAGAAGATCAGGTAGATCACGCCCTGAACGGTCTGCCCCAGGTAGAACTTGTGGATCCCGAGTCCACCGAGGAACAGCGCCAGCAGCGCCGCGACGATCTTGTTCTTGCTTCCTTCTGCCATCAGGACCTCCGAAGATCGCGATCATACAGAACAGCCGCCGCCCCGTCATCCGGAATGTCAGAAGCAGTAGGCGACCGACTCGGCGTCAGCTGTCGTGTCCGCCGGCACCGACTGGCAGGTCGACTCGCCGAAGCAGTCCTCGGTGACCTCGCACGGGCGGGCGCAGGTGTTCGTCCCCTGGATGCTGGCGCACTCCTGGCCGGTCGGACACTCGACGTCGGCTGTACAGGGCGCGCCCTGGCAGATGCTGTTCACGCACGAGCCGACAGCACAGCCCCGGTCGTTGCTGCACGTCGCCGACAGGTCGGAGATGCAGGCCAGGAGCATCAGAAGCATGCGGCCCCCTCCTCGATCAGCGCTGCCAGGTCGTCCATGCGGGCGACCTCGCGGTGCAGGCTGTCGTCCTCGTCGTCGAGCGCCACGGCCTCGTCGAGCAGCGCCGCGAACCGGTACGCGCCCAACGCATCGGCTGCGATGGTCGTGTGCGAGTAGGCCGTGGTGTCGCCCGCCGTGATGGACAGGCGCTCGTCCCCGCCGGCCCAGTCGAGCTGCAGCGCCCCCAGGGGCGTGCCCTCCGGCAGCGCGGTGACCGGCGCGTCCACGGGCTCCAGCACGAACGCCACGGCGCGGTTCCCCTCGGGGTACACGCCGCCGATCCAGGCCCGTCCGAAGTCGGGCTCCTCGCTGGTGCTGCCGCCCAACAGCCAGCTGTTCGTGACGGCCCAGCCCTCGACCGGCTCGAGCGTGAGCTGCACGTTGGTCGCCGCCGGCATCCGCTCGGCCAGCGTGCGCTCGGCCACGTCGTCCAGGTGCTCGACGCGGGCCCCCACCGAGCGCTCCAGCGCCCAGGCCAGGTCGCGCCCCAGGTGGTTGTCGACGCCGAAGAGCGTCGTGGAGATGCCAGCGACCGCGTGCCGACGGACCAGTCCGATCACGCTGTCCGGGTCGACGGCGGCTTCGATCGGCTCGTCCGTGAACAGGACCACGTGGGTCCGATCCGAGCGTCCGTGCGCAGCCGCGGCGACTGAGAGCGCCTCGGCCAGGCCCACGTCGACGTTGGTGCCGCCCTGGCTGTCGACCTTCAGCCCGGCGATGAGCCCGCTTCGGTCCGAGGTCTCCATGGCGCGGGTCTTCTCGGCCACCTTGGCCGTCTCGACGAACAACACCAGCGCACCCAGGTCCTGGGCGTCGATGCCCTCGAGCGAGGCCCCGAGCGACTCGCGCACGAGGTCACTGGCGTCCGGCCCCATCGAGCCCGAGGTGTCGACCGCGTAGACGACGTTCACGGTGCCGGCGTGCGGCGACGGGGCGAAGTCGACGACCACCAGCACCTGGGCACACAGGTCGGTCTCGCACTCCTCGCCCAGGTCCAGGTCATGGCTCCAGAAGAGGGCGGCCTCGAGCCAGCGCTCGCGGGTCGGCACCAAGCCCTCGTCCAGCGTCGTCCGGATCGAGGTGGCGTCGGTGCCCCACGTCCTGGACCTCGGGGATGGTGTCCACCTCGGTCCCGGTCGTGCGGGCGAGGAGCCAGATCACCGGAACATCTCCTGGGCAGCTTCCTTGTCCGAGCTGAACGAGAACGCCTCGTTCAGCTGGTGGCTGTTCTGCGGGTCGACGATTCGCGGGCGCAGGATCTCCAGCGCCTTCAGCTTGTCGCTCGAGAACGACAGGTGCTCGAGCAGCGCCACGGTCTGGTCGATGTTGAACCAGCTGTGGTTGGCGGCCGTGCGGATGAGGTCGAGCTGGTCGTCGGAGAACGACTCGCCCTCGACGGCCGCCGCCAGCCGACCGAAGTCCTGCGGGCCCATCGCGACGGGCTCCAGCGGCGGAGGCGGATCGGTCACGGGCGGCGCGCGACCCTCGACGGGGTCGAAGTTGCCTCCCTCGTTGATCGAGATGTCGACGTGCATGCCCGGGATCCCCATGTGCACGTCCACGGTCTCGGTCGTCGTCGTCACGCTGCTCTCGACGAGCGCGGGCTCGGGCATGTTCGGCATGCGACCGCGGCCGATCTCGCGGATGGCGCGGTTCGCGTACTTCAGCCGCAGCTGGTGGTCGAACTTCAGGTCGTAGGTCTCTTCGGCCAGGAGCTCACCCTTCACCGTGGTCACGCGCACCTCGTGCCGGCCGCCGGCCAGGTCGAGCGCCGTGCCGACGATCTGCCCCTCGGGGAAGTCGACCATCTGTCCGTCGACCGTGACGAGCACCGGGCTCGACGCCTGGATCTGGATCTCACCCGCATGGGATGGAGACAACAACGGCAAGAGCAGGGCAAGCATGGGGACTCCTCGGCGGCGCTAACGTAAACCCATGAGTACTCTGATTCTGTTCCTGTTCGCGACGGTCGAGGCCGCATCGCTCTCCGATGACCAGCTGGCGCGGCTCGAAACCACCGAAGAGATCGAGACGCTCGGCCTCGAGGTCGCGACCGCCAAGGGCGCGCTCGACGTCGCCGAGGAGATGGTCCGACTCGCCAAGGCCGAGAAGGCGGCTGAGAAGGACGACGCCGGCACAGCGACCGACGAGGTCCGCGAGGCCCGCCACCAGGCCAATGCCGTGGAGAAGGACGCCGATGCCGAGATCGATCGCGCCAAGGCCGAGAAGAAGGACGCCAAGGCCGAGGTGAAGATCGCCAAGGCCGAGCTCGATGCGGCCAAGGCGGCCGTCAAGGTCGCCAAGGCCGAGCTCAAGGTCGCCAAGGCCGCGAAGGAGGGCAAGGGCGAGGCCAAGGCGAGGCTCGACGAGGCGAAGGCCGCGAAGAAGCGGGCCAAGGCCGAGGTCAAGAACGCCAAAGCCGGCAAGGACCGCGCGAGGGCCGAGGTGGCGGACGCCAAGGGAGACGCCAAGCAAGCTGAGGGCGCCGCTGACGCCGAGCTGCAGGCGGCCAAGGACGACCGGTCCGACGCCAAGGATGAGGTCGCCGAGGCGAAGCAGGACCTCTCCACGCTGAAGGCCGAGCGCGACCTGGCCGAGGAGAACCTGGAGGCCGCTGAGGCGCGCCTCGAGCTCGCCCAGGCACGTCAGCTGGTCGAGCAGGGCGAGGAGCTCGATCTGCTGAAGTTCGAGGAGGCCGCGGCGGTCGTCCACGACGCCGTCGAGTAGCTAATACAACCGGTAGATCCTCACGCGGTCGTCCTCGGCGACCAGCGGGAAGTTCTCGCGCACGACCCGCACCGAGCGGATGAACGACTCGCTGATCAGCTGGTCGCGATGGACCACCACGAACCGGACCCCCTCGGCCCGGGCGATGGCGTCCAGGGCGGCGACATCCAGATCGCCGTCACCCACCCGACGAGCCGCAGCCAGCACCTCGAGCGCCGACCGGTTGGCGCCCGTGTTGAGCGCAGCCGCCAGCGGATGGGCGTGGAGCGTCTGCTCGTACAGGTAGGCGCGGCCCCCGCTGACGGGAAGGTTCACCACCGCACCGTCGGGCTGCTCGGCCAGCGTCGAGAGCGCCGGCGAGACCGGGACCGGGGTGATGTCCGGCAGCCCCGCCGTGGGCCCGACCAGCGCCAGCTCCATCGCGACGACCCCAGCGACCGTGGCGCCCCACCGCTCGTCGCGCACCAGCCGCTCGGCCATCGCGGCAAGGGCCAGCACCGCGGCACCCGACACCCGGTACAGCAGGGTCAGCGCGTCGAAGCCCGGGAGCTGTTCCAGCAGCAAGTAGGGCAGCGGGATCGCGCGCCCCTTCAGCTGGGCCGGCATCCCGTCCAGCACCACGACAGGCCCGAGCGACAGCACGACCGCCAGCCCGAACGCGATCCACCAGGGGCCCACCTCGCGGCGCCGCCAGGTCGCGACCAGGGCCAGCAGCAGCAGGGCCCAGCCCAGATACGCCGTGTGCACGTAGTCCCCGGGCCGCCCCTCGACGCTCTGGAAGTCCGGCGAGCGGAACGGCCCCGGCGTCACGAGCGTGCGTGGGTCGGCCGCGCCCAGCGTGCGTCGCAGCCGAGCCATGTCCTGGTCGTTCTTGATCTGCACCAGGCCGTCGTCGGCGCGGGCCACGTCCCGGACCGTGTTCGCCCATGGCGCGGTCAGCGCCAACGCGAGCACCGCCGTGAGCGCCAGCATCGGCGTCCGTCGCCAGACCAGCAGTCCGGCCAGCAGACACCAGGCCCCGATGCCGGCGTACCAGCCCGAGACGGCACAGGCCGCCATCGCCAGGCCGGCGAGCAGGGCTCGGGGAGCGGTGGGCTTGTCGACCACCCGGACCAACGCCAGTCCGGCCAGCGGAAGCCAGCCC
>JAAESX010000253.1 GCA_024228935.1 Pseudomonadota bacterium | reverse complement strand
ACCGGCCGAAGGCCGCCGGAGGGCGAGCACAAACCCGACGAAGGAGGGTCCCCGGAGCTTGCGGAGGGGCTTGTTGTGCGAGCCGCGCAGGCGCAGGGAGAACAGATCCCGCCTGCCCCATCTCTACCTCCCTCCGAAACCCCAGAGTCCCAAGGGGCCCGCGCGCAGGACCCGGCCGTAGGCCGAGCGGTAGATCCCTCGTTATGCGGCGTCAGGTTCCGCCCCATTGGGGTAGCACCGCCGCGCGGCGGCCTGGCGACTCACCGCGGCCATCACCGGCCTGAGTACACGTAAACGGCACCAGGACCCTTGTCGTTGGTCCCAAGGTCGTATTCGAAGCCGGGTGAACCGATGACAAGGTCAGGATGCCCGTCACCGGTGTAGTCGTCCCCGCCAACGAGGGACCAGCCGAACAGCGAGCCCGGATGCTCACACCCCTCGGTCTCACACGACTCGAACGGCTCCACATCGCCTCGGAGAATGCCAAACGCGTCTTCTTCCAGTTGGTACGTACCTGAGAGGGGTCCGAAGATCAAATAGACCGCCCCAGCGGTATCGGACTCGCGGTACTCCGTGACGCCAAACGCAATGTCGTCCATTCCATCTCCGTCTATGTCACCCAGTGGCTCGGCAACCAGTCGTTCCCACCCATCACCTACGGTCCCGATCGTCGCCGCCGCGTGGCCTGACGTGCTAGCATCGGCAAGGGGGCCGTCGAAGACGTACGCGCGCACTTCAGCGCCACTGCCACCGCCCTCAAAGCCGACCTGCCCGCTCACGAGCACGTCCGGGGCGCCGTCAGAGTTGTGGTCAACAACCTGCACAGCAGTAGGCTTCTCCAAGTACTCCGACTCAAAGGAACTGATATCTTCGAACGCCACCATCGAGTCGGCGTCCTCGACAAGAACGCACTCCGTCACCGGCCCCGTAGCCACGTACAAGTGTGGGTTCCCCGACCCGTCGGCGTTTTGCGACTGGCCAGCCAGCGCGACCAAGTCTACCTGACCATCAGCATCGAGGTCTCGTATAGCGAACGCCTCTCCCAAGTCTCCATACTCGCCTTGGCGAAGGCCGGGGCTATCGCCGCAGGAAACAACGGCATCGCCGTCAACGGGTCCGAAGGCGACCGCGATCTCGCCGCGCAGTGTGTCCTCCGACAAACCAGCGTGAGGA
The DNA here is from genome assembly GCA_024228935.1 of Pseudomonadota bacterium. Lineage (GTDB taxonomy): Bacteria > Myxococcota_A > UBA796 > UBA796 > CAJQPC01 > JAAESX01. Next base: position 1,254 of record JAAESX010000253.1, on the reverse strand, counting down.
GAACCACCGACCAGGTCGCTGACTCCGTCGCCGTCTATGTCGCCAAGCACAATATGTGCCCCGAACGCGTCAAGGTTTCTCCCCGACAGGGCGAAGTCGTACCCGTCCGTCCCGTGCCAGCCCTCGACGTCGTTGTAGCCCACGACCAACCCAGAGTTTCGCTCACCTGCGCCGTACGGCTCCCCTATGAACAGGGGCAGCGCGCCCCCGTCCACACCACCCGACACGAACTTGACGAGGTCGCGATAGACGGCGTGGTCGTTGAACGACCCTTGAGCCGCTGAGGTGTCGGACTCGCCTGAGAACGGCCCATACATCAACTTGAACTCAGTCCCATCGGACTCGCTCCACATCACGAGGTCCCCGACCCCGTCTTGGTTGAAGTCATCGCCGTGGAGAAAGTAGCCGGCTTCCGAGCCGCAGCATTCGACGGTCTCGACTTCGCCGTAGATCACCGCGGCCGGTCCGCCGGGGGCGACTCCGCCGAAGAACTGGCAGTCGTCGTCGACCTCGTCATCGCAGTCGTTGTCGATCGCGTCGTCGCAGATCTCGTCAAAGCCAGGGCTCCGGTCCGGGTCGTCGTCGTCACAGTCAGCGTCAAGGGGCGAGCCATCTCCGTCTACATCATCCAGGTCCGAACCATCGCAGTCCTGGTCGATGCCGTCGTACGCCGCTTCTTCGGCTCCCGGGAACACCGATGCGTCCGCGTCATCGCAATCGGTTGAGCTCGCGACGTGGTCGTGTGGGGCGCGGCAGGACTCGACCGGCAATCCGGCCCCGAAGCCGTCGCTGTCGAGGTCCGGGTACCAGGCGGACTCGACGCACTCGCCGCTATCGACGGGCCAGCTGGTAGCTGGCTTGTCGTGGCATGCCAAGAGGGCGAGAATCACTGCTCACCAAGGGAGAAGCCGGAGGCCCGCCAACCGTGCGGGTCGCCGCTCCCTCCCGCACAAGGGAAGCACGGGCAGTACGAAAGGAGCTGGGTCGACTCGGGCGCGTCCATCGACGTCAGTGTGGCCGATTCGGCCCGGACACGCATCCAACTTCCCTCGACCACGCCGCGCCCCTACGCAATTTCAGCGGAAACTGATGCCGCATAACGCCAGGGGATTACCGACGTTGGCGAGGCACGAGCCAATGTGTCCGAGCACGGGCCCGAACATGCTGCCCTGAGGAACCAACCAAGGGTCTGTGCAACCGGCCGAAGGCCGCCGGAGGCGAGCACAAACTCGAGGTACGAGGGTCCCCGAGCTT
>JAAESX010000252.1 GCA_024228935.1 Pseudomonadota bacterium | reverse complement strand
CAGCTCGGGGCGCAGGTCGACACGCCGGCTCCGACGATGTCGAAGCCCATTCGGCTGACGACCTTGGTGGAGGAGCCGTCGGGGGCGACCTGGTAGATGTCGGTCGAGTTGCCCATGCCGTACTCGCGGACGAAGAGGAAGAAGTCCCCGTCCCAGGTCGCGAAGGCGAAGGCGTCGATGTTGCCCGGGTCGGGGAAGCCCTGCACGTTCACGGTCTCCAGCGCGGAGCCGGACACCTGGTCGACGCGCCGCAGCTGCGCGGGACGCTCGAGCGGCAGGAAGGCCCACAGCTCGCCGTCGGCGTTGCCGGTCAGCTCGGACTGGCTGGGCAGCGTCCCTACCGTCGTCAGCGACCAGGTGCTCGTGTCGAGGCGGGCGATCTGGCGCTCGTTCGCCACGTAGAGCTGGTCCTGCCAGGTCTCGGCGTCGTCGGTCGCGTAGCCCATGCCGAAGCTGCCGAAGCCCGGCTCGTTGTAGGTCGTGTTCGTGCACGCCAGCGTCTCGAGGTCGACCTCGAACACCCGGTCGTCGGAGTAGCGCACGTACGCCACGCCATCCCGCGCCACACCCATCGAGTTCGGGCTCGTCCCGCCGGCGCAGTTCAGCTTGCCGACGAAGTCGACGGCCAGGGTCGCTGGGTCGAAGAGGTACAGCTCCGCGTTGTCGCGCTCGACCACGTAGATGAGGTCGCTCGTGTACGCGCAGTCGTCCTCGGGAGGCTCTTCCTCGTAGGGCTCGTCCTCCTCCTCCTCCTCATCCGGCTCGGGCTCTTCCTGCTCCGGCGGCTCCGGCTCGTCCTGTTCGGGCGGCGTAGGCTCGTCGTCCTCCTCGACCTCCTCGGTCTCCTCGTCGTCCACCGGACGCCCACCACCCACGGCCTCGTCTGCACCCTCGGAGTCCTGGGGGAGGGCTTCGATGCCGAAGTCGGACGTGCAAGCGGCGGCGAGGACGATCGGGACGAAGATGCTCATGGAACCTCCTGGGCGATCCATGGGT
>JAAESX010000251.1 GCA_024228935.1 Pseudomonadota bacterium | reverse complement strand
TCGCTCGGCGAACCGTTGCGATTCACCACTCAGGTACTCGGTGTGGATTCCAAGCGGCTGCATTTCTTCCACGCGATGTATCTGGTGGATGAGGCTGGGGCCGTCGGCGACCTGTTGTGCACGACCGAACAGATGCTGCTACACGTCAACACCGAGACCGGTTCGACGGCACCCATCCTCGATGGTCCCGCCGCCGCCTTGGCTGCCGTTGCCAGAGTCCACGCCGACCTGCCCGTTCCGCCCCAGGTGGGTCGCGTTATGCGGATCCCCGCCTGACCCCCGATCCGACAAGAACCGTCCGACCCCGCTGCGTAGGGAGCCCCCATGGACTTCGCCCTGACCGATGAACAGGAGATGGTGGTCGACACCGTCCGAGCCTTCACCGAGCGCGAGTTGGTACCCCACGAGGAGGAGGTCGAGCGTCTCGGCGACGTTCGGCCGGAACTCGTCGTCCAGATCCGCGATCGGGCCCTGGATGCCGGGATCTACGCGGCCAACATGCCGGCCGACCTTGGCGGAGGTGGCCTCGACAACCTCACCATGGCACTCGTGGATCGGGCATTCGGCTGGACCCAGTACGCGCTGCACTACGTGGTGGCCCGGCCGTCCAACATCCTCCAGGCGTGCGTAGGTGACCAGATCGAGGAGTACCTGCTACCCACCATCCGTGGCGAGCGGGTCGACTGTCTGGCCATGAGCGAGCCCGAT
>JAAESX010000250.1 GCA_024228935.1 Pseudomonadota bacterium | reverse complement strand
TTCGAGGTTCGAGGTTCGAGTCTCGGGGCCTGCCGCTGGCGGTCTCTCCTTCGGGCCTCGGTTCCGGCCCCGACTGCCTCGTGACGGGCCGGCTCCTCGGTCCCTACGGAGAGACCTTCAGATGCGCAGTCACTACTTCAACTTCGAGAACCTCGACGTCTTCAAGCTCGCGCTTCGCGTGAACGAGGCCGTCATCGACATGACCTGGCCCCGCGGCCGGGCTCACCTGAAGGACCAGGCCGTTCGGGCAGCCGACAGCATGGTCCTGAACCTGGTCGAAGGCTGGGAGCGGGGCCGCAAGACGAACGCCGGGAAGAACCACTTCCGGATCGCGAAGGGCAGCGGGGCCGAGGTCTTCACCGCGATGACGCTGATGCGTCGGTCCGACCTGTAGGACGACCTGCGGCGGATCGACGCGATGCTCGCTGGACTCCTCAGATGAGGGCTCAGCGAGCCAGTGGGCGCAGCATCCGGTGTGCCTGGATGCATGCCGCCATCGCCTCGTCGACGTCGGCGAGTCCCAGCGTCTCGATGAGCTTGAGCGCGACCGCCGTCTCGCCGCACTCGGCGTAGGCCACGCGGTACGTCGCGGTCTTGCGCTTGCCAGGCCACTGGCTGGCGGCTTCGCCGATGTTCAGCGCGACGCTCGTGCTGCTGCGTCGGAGCTGGTCGGCGATGTGGCCGTAGCCCCGAGGTAGGCGTCGACTGAGTCGGTCGCATTCGCGAGCCAGGTCCAGGGCGTGGCCGTTGAGGTGGAGTGTCTCGTGGGGGAAGACGTAGTCGAACATGAGGTGCCTCCGGGCGGCCGCAGGGTTCGAGGCGCGGCCCCCTCAAGACGCAGTCGGGGGCCGCGCCGAGGGCCCCGCAGGCCGCCCGCAAGGCACCGCCTGCCCGATTCCTCGACTCCTCGACTCCTCGACTCCTCGACTCCTCGACTCCTCGACTCCTCGACTCCTCGACTCCTCGACTCCTCGACTCCTCGACTCCTCG
>JAAESX010000249.1 GCA_024228935.1 Pseudomonadota bacterium | reverse complement strand
TCGGCGTCGATCTCGGCGTAATCCGCCCCGAAGACCTCGCAGATCGCCTCGGCGAACTGGTCGACCACGATCATCCCGATCCTGGCGTCGGGGTCGAGCTGTAGCTCGACCGGCATGTCCTCGAACCCGATGGCATTACCTGCGCGCAGGTCGTACCACTGGTCGACGAGGCGCATGACCCGCCTGTGGGCGTACTCGATGAGGATCTGCTGTTGTGGCAGGTCCCGGAACTCGGCGTCCCAGTCGATGTCGTCGGGATCCGGAAACCCCGGGTCGATCTGCTCGTAACCCATCAGGCGGCCACCTCGACGATCTGCTCGTCACCGGCTCGCCGGATCCGGCTGATGATCCAACGGACGTCGACGTCGTTGTCCCTGTGCCAGGCACGGACCCTCGACTCGGCATCGATGCGGAAGGCCTCTGCCCAGCCGTCGCGGTCGGCGAACCAACGGACCGCACTGTCCGCGTACAGGATCTTCGCTATCGGGCGGGCGTCGCGGATGGCGTGGAGCCCGTCCTCGATCCCGTAGCCGAGCTGTAGCAACGCTGCATAGGCCATCGACGGTGCCCTGTTGACGCCCATGTGGCAATGCACCACGACCTGAGCATCAGGATCCTCCAACGCCCTCGTGATGGCGGTGACGCCTTCGTCGAACCAGGAGAAGTCCTGGTTGCCGCCTGAATCGTGGGTACCAAGCCAGGTGTAGGTGATGTGGGGCGCGTGCTTGGCGACGTCATCGGCGTCGCAGGCCTCGCCGCGAAGGTCGACGATGTGGGTGATGCCGGCTACCACCCACTCGTCGAGCACCCGGTGGAATCCGTCAGGATCCGACTGCAGGTGCGGGAGGTCGCCACAGACGAACAGGCGGTCGGTCACCTCGCAAAGGCGCCGCCACCAATTGGCGGGTTGGATCTCAGTGGCCGGATTGTCGTTCATTGCTGCTCTCTCTCGTACTCGTACAACAGTTAATTCACCTACAACAATAATTAAGGGCTGTGACAGTGGCCCCTAGATGCCTGCAATCATGGGAATCTGGCACTGCCGAGACATTTCCGAGGGCGGTGCACGCCCCCTGGCCGCCCAGGGCCGCTCCCTCTAACTGCACGTGACACCGGAGGTCAGCGACCTCCGGTGTTTCTATTTTTGGGAGTCAACGTCGAAAC